>NC_015391.1:1961029-2635294 GCF_000195575.1 Carnobacterium sp. 17-4
TCAGCCTTTACTTTAGTTAAATCTTCTCCCGTTTTCCCGATATCTTGAGCAACTTCATTTAAGCTTACACCAGATTGTTGTAAGTTCGTTTGAATGCCGCTAAAGTCAGTACTCTCCGCTTGCACATCAAGAACAGCATCTAACTTTTGAATCCCTTCGTTCATTGAGGACAAGTTTTCCATTAAAAATTTCAGCTGCTCAGCATTTTCATTTGATAAACTTTTATCTAATTCTGAAGAAAGTTGGTTTAAACCAGTTAACAATTGGTCGCTACCCGATTTAACTTGATCAACACCATTACTGACTTCAACTGTTCCTGCTTGTAAGGCTGAAGAATTTGCGTTCAAGACTTTTGTTCCATCAGCAAGTTTTGAAACGCCACCAGTATAAGTTTTCAGTCCATTTGTGAGTTCTGTTGAACCATTCTCTAAAAGAGCCCCCCCATTTTCTAGTGGTTTTACTTTTGAAGATAGTTGATTGATTCCATTATTCAGTTGGTCTGCTCCATTGTTTACTTGAGCCACTCCAGCTGTGTATTCTTTTAGTCCAACTTCCAGCGTTTGGGTTCCTTCTTCAAATGTTAACGTACTTGAAGATAGCTTTTCTAGATTTTTTGTTAATTCTTGGCTTCCATCGGCTACTTTCCCAGTTCCCTCATCAATTTCTCCAGCTCCCTCAGCAGCTTCTGAAAAACCTGTTCCAATTGTACCTAATTGTTCAAAAATTGCTTCGGTATAAGCTTTTGTTACATTAGCAGATACCTCTGCCTTAACATCTTTTGCAGCAGATTTACTAATGACTTCTCCAATATAATTTAATGACCCGTTTGTTTCATAGTCGATTGTCATTTTTTCTGGATTCGTCTCCATCAATGTAGCCGCATCTGTTGAAAAATCTGTTGGTAATGTCATTACCATATAATACTCACGATTTTCTAAGCCCATTTGCGCTTCTTCTTGAGACACAAAGTGCCAATCCAATGCATCATTCTTCTTGAGTTTATCAACAACATCAGATCCGATATCAAGCTGTTTTCCTTGATAATCAACAGCGTGATCTAAATTCACTACAGCCACAGATAATTTATCTGTATTGCCATAAGGATCCCAGTTAGATTTCAAAAAGAATCCAGCATACATAATAGGTATAAATAACATAACCATACAAGAAATCAGCAACATTTTATTAGAGACTAATTTCTTCCATTCCATTTTTAACATGTCCATTTTACTTGTACATCCCTTTCAATGTAACGACTTTTTTATTTTTTATTCCAGTCAATAGCAGGCATTTCATTTTTTCCTATTGATGACCAAATAAGCTGATCTAACGTCTGACGCTTCAGAAAATTTGTGTATTGCTTATCTGCCTCTTCAAAAGTCGTTACTAAGGTTTTTTCTCCATTACTAGCTGGTTCGCCTACATCTGAGAAAACCTGGTTAATCATTCCTGAGTTTGGATAAGTGACAATCTTACCTTCTAATGCTTCAACAATTTCCAGTAAGTTTATCTTTTCAGGTTTTTTGGCTAATATAAAACCGCCATTGCTTCCAGGAATTGATGTTGCTAATCCGCTAACAACTAACTTTCGAATAATTTTTCTGATATAAGAATGAGATGTTCCTTTTAAACGACTATTTAATACATGCGAAGTAATTGGAATATAATTATCTTGAGTAGAAAGCATGGCTAATATGCAGATTGCTTGCTCCAAACCTTTTGTTAACTTCATTCTTTCCCTTCTTTCTATTCTCTACAGTTCAATTGTGGACTTTAAATGTCCACGACGAATAATATAACTCTTTCTTTATAAAATTACAACTATTTTCTTCTTAAATTTTGATTATATTAAAATAAAAAAGTGAATTTTACTAGACAAGTTTAACAGTTCAAGCTATCCTAAATGTAAAGGAGTCGATCTGACATGTTTTTGGACATAACTGAACTCGCTCAACAAAAAATTAAACAGACTTGCTCTCATCACAAGGGACAACTGGTATTTTATTATGAATCTAGAATCGGCTGTACGTGTGGAAATAATGGTATTTTCTTATTAAAAATCACTCAGCAAAACGATTCTGAGTTAGATGCAACTTTAGCCTCTTCTTTAGGTAACTTGCCTATTCAAGGATGGAGCCTTCCTTTTTTAGATGACCAAATGAAACTGGATTACAATTCCTCTAAACATGCCTTAATTTTTCGCAGTGACAGTGGTTTGATCAATGACAATGTCTTGATCATTAACGATGCCAATGAACCGATTTCTTAAGATTTAAATCATGTGAGTGGACATTTTTTTCATTCACGTCTACAATTCACTTACTATATAAAAGTAAATTAGCTTATCGGAGGGTTTATATGTTTTTAACACTAACGGATACTGCAATAGAACGTTTGAAGAAGATTCAAGAACAACATTCGGGGCAAATAGCTTTATACTATAACCGCATCACTGGTGGATATGCTTGTGGAATTGTGGGCACTTTCTCACTAAAATTGCTTACTAGTCCTAGTGAAGAGTTGAATGACACCATCGATTCAACGATTGGAAAAATAGCCGTTCAAAAAGAACGTTTAAATGACTTATCAGAAAATGTTGTTTTGGATTACAAAAAATCAAAGAATAGTTTAATTTTAAGAAGTGACGCTGGGTTAATAAACGATGACGTCACGGTTCTTGATAACGATAATAATAAACTATTTTAATCGTTCATTATATTAGGTAAATAAAAAAGCTGAGACTAAGGTTTGATTCCTTAGTCTCAGCTTTTTTATTTTTATTCTAGACCTTCTTTGATTCTCACAGCAGTTTTTAGCGGAATACCAAGGCCATTAATTTCTTCCACACTGGCTTCTTTTACATTTTTAACCGATTTAAAATGTTTTAGTATTTTTGTACGTGTTTTTGGTCCAACACCTTCGATACGATCCAATTTAGAGGATAAACTATTCTTCCCGCGTAATTGACGATGGAATGTAATTGCAAAGCGGTGAACCTCATCTTGAATTCGTTGAACAAGGTAAAATGCTTGACTTGTTGGTTTAAGCGTCACTTTTTGAAGGTCCTCACCAAAAATAAGCGAAGAGGTTCTATGTTTATCATCCTTCACCATACCTGCTACTGGAATGGATAACCCAAGTTCATTTTCCAAGATATTAATCGCTCCATTAACTTGAATTTTTCCACCATCCATTAAAATCAAATCAGGTAAAGGTCTGCCTTCTTTTAAAAGCCGTGTGTAACGTCTACGAATAACTTCTTCAGTTGTTGCCAATTCATTACTACCAGAAACACTTTTTATTTTGTATTTTCGATAATTACTTTTATCTGGCTTTCCATCTAGAAAAGAAACCATGGCTGAAACTGGGTTTGTTCCTTGAATGTTAGAGTGATCAAAAGCTTCAATACGGCTGACTAAAGGTAAACTTAATGCTTCTGACAGCTCTTTAATCGCCCCGATTGTTTTGCGATCATCCATCTCAATCAATTGAAATTTTTCATTTAACGATATTTCACTATTTTTTGTCGCTAGATCCAACATATCCTTTTTACGTCCTTGGATGGGAACTTTGACTGGAATTTCCAATACTTCCGATAACGTTTTTGTATCTACACCGTTTGGAACCAATACTTCTCTAGGAAGTAGATGATTGTCTTCTTGATAAAATTGAACAATATAAGAGGCTAATTCTTCTTGAGGTGTATCGTAGCAAGGAAAAATAGTCGCTTCTCGTTTAATTAACGTAGCTTGTCGAATAAAGAATACTTGAATGGAAATCCAGCCTTTATTCATGTAATAGCTGAAAACATCTCTAGTCGTAAAATCATTAGTAATAATATTTTGTCTTTCTACAGTTGTTTCAATGTATTGAATTTGATTGCGATATTCAGCTGCTCGTTCAAAAGCCAGTTCTTCAGCTGCTTTCATCATTTTACTTTTCAATATTTTTTTTATTTCTTTTACATCACCGTTCAAGAACCGTCTAATTTTGTCGATTTGAGCATCATACTCTTCTTTGGGAATCTCATGATCACAAGGGCCAATACATTGCCCAAGATGGTAGTACAAACAAGCTCTCTTTTGATACCCGTTGCATTTTCTCAACGGATAAACTTTTTGGATAAACTGTTGAGTCTCACTCGCTGCATATACATTTGGATAAGGACCGAAATAATGCCCTCCATCTCTTTTTACTTCAGACGTAATAATAAGTTGTGGGTCTTTTTCATTTGTAATTTTTAAATAAGGATAACTTGTTCCTTGCTTTAATTTAATATTGTATTTTGGTAAGTGTTTTTTTATTAAGGTAATTTCAAGCAATAAACACTCTTTATCAGTTGAGGTGATAATGGTTTCAAAATCAACAATTTCTTCAACTAACAATTGGGTTTTGCCTTCATGTGTTCCTCTAAAATAAGATCGAACCCTCTTTTTCAAACTTTTGGCTTTGCCAATATAAATGATTTCATTTTCTTTATTCTTCATTAAATAGCATCCTGGTAAATCAGGAAGCAACAGCAGTTTATTATTAATATGTGTACTAACCATTTCTATGATTCCCCTTATATTATTCATTACTTTTTTAGCGTACTTCTGTAATCCTTATTCACTAGTTTACCATTAAACACTAAAACAACGACAGAATTAATACTCTGTCGTTGTTTTTGTCTTATTATTTTTTAGTAGAACTAAATAAAAACCAGTTATTAAATGCACTGTAATCTGAGTAACCTACTAAAATATCTTGATATACATATTTTTTTCCAAGTTTATGTTCACCTGATTTATATTTCTCTTCAACATCTTGTGCCATTGCTTGATACAACTTTTCTATTTGATCCCCGTCAAGTTGTCCATATTTGTTTTCCCATGATTCTAAAAAAGCTTCTTCATCACTATCTAAATAAAAATCAATCTCTACTTGTTCCGCCATTTGAATCACCTTTTCTAAGAAACTCTTAATTTAAAATATTGATTGTAATTGTTTTTCTACCGAAATTATTGGCTTGTTGAACACTTGGGAAATGAATATCGATTTTACTTCCTTTTATTGCTCCACCAGTATCGCCGGCGATAAATATCCCATATCCTGGTATTTCAACCATAGAACCTAAAGGTATGACTCTTGGGTCTACTGCTATAACCATAGGATTGCTTTCTAGATTGATTCCTGTTGCAGTATGAGTACTTAAGTTAGCTTGTTTTGTTGAATAGCCCGTTGCAGAAACAACAATCGATTTTCCTTTTGAAGACGTTTCTGTACTTTCAGCAGGTTTAGTTGTTGCTGCTTTTTTAGTTTCAACAGTAGGTTCTGTTTTTTTGATTTCTGTTTGATTGTTTGATGGTTCAGTCGCAGTTGTTTTTACTACCGCTGATTCTTTTTCGGTTTTTGTTGCAAGTGTTGCCTCAGCTTCAGCAGCTGCTTTATCTGCTGCCGCTTGTTCTTCTTTTGCCTTAGTCTCTTCTGCTGCTTTTTCCTCTGCTGCGGCAATTCTTGATTCTTCTAATTCACGTTGTTCATCTAACTCATTTAAAATCACTTGATTTTCATCCATTGTTTCTTGAAGACTTGCGACTTGTGTATCTAGTTCTACTTTTTGTTCCTTAGCTTCTACTGTTTGATTTTCCAATAAAGCTAAATCATTTTCTAATTCTTTTTTTAAGTCTGCTAATTCTTGTTTTTCATCTTCAGCTACTTCCAATTGATCATTTCCTGCTGATTGTAGAGTAACTAAAACATAAGCACGATTAAATAAGTCTGTAACACTTTCAGATTCAAATAATGACACTACTACGTTTTGATTTACTTCTGTTGTTTGCATCGATAAGATTCGTTCTTTTGCTTGATCCAATCGTTCTTTAACAACCTCTTCTTGTTCTGAAACTGTTGCACTTGTTGCTTGAACGGTCTCTTTTAAAACTTCAATTTGAGTAGTTAATTCTTCTAGCTCACTATTTTTTTCATTTACCTTAGTTAATGCTTTATTAATTTGACTATCAATTTCTGCCATCTCTTTTTCTTTTGTATTCTGTTGCGATTCAATTTCATCTAATGTCGCTGCAAAACCAACGGTCGGAATGACATTAACCAATAATAAAGCCAACATAAGGCTAGAAACTAGTTTTTTTATTCTCACAAATTGACAACACCCTTCTCTTCTACTTTTAAGCTCTTCAATGATTATAACCAATAAAACGACCTGTTATATTTCTTTACGATTACTTTTTGTTACAAAACCTTTTTTTAGTGTGCTAAAATTGTAATAATCGTATTAGGAGGATGAAAAATGTCTAAAAAAATCTATTTTGCTAGTCCACTCTTCTCTGAGATGGAAAAAAGTTACAATGAAAAGCTTGTCCTTAGTATTAGAGAAACTTATTCAGAAATAGATGTTTATGTTCCTCAAGAACAAGGTGAAATAAATGATAAAAATACTTATGCTGATTCGATCGCTATAGCTAAATATGATACTGAGGCACTGCTAGCTAGCCAATTAATGGTAGCTGTCTTAGACGGTTCCACAATCGATGTCGGAGTTGCTACAGAAATTGGTGTTGCTTATCAAGCCGGAATTCCAATTATTGGTCTCTATACCGATGCTCGTCAACAAGGTGCTAAAAATCCTCAAAAATTAGCCGCTTTACAAGAAGTTGCAGAATCTCAATTCTCTTATGTCAATCTTTACACAGTTGGACTTATAAAAATGAATGGAGCTATTTATAGCACTTCAGAAGATTTTATTACGGCAATCAATGATTATTTGTAATTTTTCGTAATAAAAGAGCAATGGAAACCAGACGGTTTCCATTGCTCTTTTATGTGCTTTTATTTAACTGTCTTCTATATTTAGAGAACTCGAGTTGTTGGTTCAGTAAACCAACTGATGAATAACCCAATTACAAAACCAATTGCAGCTGGAAGAATCCATCCCATTCCAATACTGAATAATGGAAGATATTCATTGCAAAATGCTAAGAATTCTTGCACTCCATTAACGCTTTGAACACTTTTTGGTAATGCTTTAAATAAATCTGCCACACTCACCACTAAAGTAAATAAAGTCGTTGTCACATAGACTACTTGTCTATCCTTAAATAATGGAGACAACAGAGCTAATAAAATCAGCGTTATTGCTAATGGATATAAGAACATTAAGACCGGTAACGAGTAAGCAATAATATTTGTTAAACCTACATTAGCGACTAGCGTTGTTAAAACACTAAATACAACAACGTAAGCTTTGTAGCTGATCGAACGAGGAAACATTTCTTTAAACGTTTCCGCACAAGCTGTAATTAAACCAATCGCTGTTTTTAAACAGGCCACTGTTACAATCGCAGCTAGCAGCACACTACCTAATGAACCGAAATAAAATTGAGAGATTTGTGTTAAGGCAATTCCACCATTTTCTGAAACTGGGAATTGTCCTACACTCATTGTTCCTAAATAAGCTAAACTAGCATAAATGATTCCCATTAAAATAATGCTGATCAGCCCAGATTTGACCGTGTCTTTTGCTATCTCACTTGGTTTAGTTACCCCAAGATTTTTAATCGTTTGAACAACGACTATCCCAAAGGCAAGAGAAGCTAATGCATCCATTGTATTATACCCTTCAAGAAACCCACTAACAAAAGGTTGATTGACATAGTTACCAGTGATAGGTGCTTCTGCTATCCCACCCATTGGACGAATAAATGCCGTTAATATTAAAATACCTAAAAAAACCAAGAAGATCGGATTTAATATTTTACCAACATATATCAAAATTTTTGTTGGTTTTAAAGAGAGAAATAATGCGACACCATAAAATAAAATAGAAAAAATTGCTAACCCTAAAGTTTGATAGTTTGCACTGATATACGGTGTTATCCCAATTTCATAAGAGACCGTACTTAACCTTGGTAGTGCAAAAAATGGTCCAATTGTTAAATATAAAGCTACTGTCATAAAATAGCCATAATAAGGATGAATGCGACTAGCTAAATCAAATAACCCATTACTTTTGGAAAGCCCGATGGCAATTACACCTAAAAATGGCAAGCCTATACCTGTGACTAGAAACCCTAGTGTAGCCCAACTTACATTTGAACCTGCCACTTGTCCCATGTGAACGGGAAATATTAAATTACCAGCTCCAAAAAACAAACCGAACAACATGGATCCTATATAAAGATAGGAAGACAATGTTAATCCTTTTTTCATAAATAACCGTCCTTTCTAACGTATCTGTGTTACACGTAACTTAAATAATAGCTTTTTTGGCGCTCTCCTTCAAGTAAAATCCTTAATACGATTGAATCTCACTAAAAAATGATCCTTGATTGTCGTGAAGAAAGGCCTGACAACCGAGGATCATCTTTTATTCTTAGTCTATATAAAGAGAGGTTCTCTTTTCTAAGTAGTTTTGAAAAATAGTAAACACACTACAAATAGCCCAATAAATTAAAGCAACTAAAATATACATGGTCATATAATCAAATTCTCGTCCTCCAACGATTTTGGCCTGCTGGAAAATTTCTGGAACAGTTATCATAGCTGCTAAGGACGTTCCTTTAATGAGGTCAAGAAAAACATTACTCATTGGTGGAATAGCGATCCTCATTGCTTGAGGTATGATTACTTTCCGCATAATAAAAGACCATTTTAACCCAAGAGCATAAGCAGCCTCCCATTGCCCATGATCAACAGAATGCAAAGAAGAACGAATGATTTCCGCACTATATGCTGCAGAACTCAGACTAAAACCAATGATAGCAGCATTTACAGCTTTAAATTGGATCCCAATAAAAGGAAAGCCAAAATATAAAATAAATAAAAAGACTAGAGTTGGCGTTCCTCTCATAAACGAAATATACGTACGCGCAATCATACTTACTATTTTACTAGTTGACATCCGCATAATAGCCAATAAAAATCCAAGTATCGTACCAAAAATCATACTAACCATTGAAATACCTAAAGTGTACCCTAAACCTTTTAAAATATAACCAAAGCTGTCAATTGCCAAAGCAGGATCAAAAATATAGTGCCATTGGATTTCAGACATATTCTGTCACCTACTTTCTATTCGCCTTCCTTTAATTCGATCTCAGGAAAATCATAGTCAATTTGTTCCGATACATCCTCGCCGTCATAGAATTGTTTAGACAATTCTGTCAAAGTTCCATCAGTTTTCATTTCTTCTAATGCCGTGTTGATTTTTTCGGTTAAGATGTCATTTCCTTTTTTGATTGCATAATTGGTTTCACTAGGATCGTAAAAAATGTTATGAACTTTTACTGGGATTTCCGGTAAAGCTGCTACAGCCATTTTTTGTGAATAATAGTCGTTTAATATGACATCCGTACGACCATTAGCTACGTCTTGAAGATATTGATCATTTGTAGCATTATCATAAATGACTTCTTCAGCCCCGTAATGTCTCGCAACTTTCATGTAGCTCGTTGTAGCTGCACCAGCTGCTTTTTTATCTTTTAAATCTTCTAACGTTTCAATACCGGAGTTATCTGATTCACGTACAACCATGGCTCCAAAAGAGTATTTATATGGAATCGTATAATTATATTTGTCAGCATTTTCTCCATCTCGGTCTATTCCCATAGCAGCAATATCGATTACACCGCTATTAACAGAAGTCAACATACCGTCTACACCCATTTCAGTAAATTCTACATCTAAATCTAATCGATTCGCAACTTCATTGATAACTTCTACTTCATATCCTGTTAATTCATCCGTTTCCGATTGATGGAAAGAACTTGGGTAAAGCGTTCCAGAGGTGGCTACGTTTAATGTCCCTCTTTCTTCAATTTCGCTCCACATCGTCTCTGGTTTAGTTGTCGAAGAATCAGCAGTCGGCTCTTTTGATCCACAAGCTGCTAAAGTCATTGTTATAAAAGTTATTAATCCAAAACTCACCATTTTTTTCAACACATTATTATCCCCTTTTGTTCTTTTTTTTAATTGCCTCAATTAGAATAACAGCGCTTAACTGTGTAGTCAATTTCACCTTTAAAAAGCCACTTATCTCTCTAATATTTTTTTTGGATTTAAATAAAAACATTGTTATACCGGAATTATACAAAGTTAATTAAAATGCAATTTTGTTTTTATAGATAATAAAACAGTTCAAAAAACTGTTATACTATTTTAACGATCAATAATTCTTAACAATAAGAAAACACCTCCTAATTGTAGCGAGGTGTTCCCCTATTTATTTTAATAGAATTTAGTATTGTTGATCGTAGTCAATCAAGTTTACAGGCAATTTTTCTTCAGCTAAGTAAGCTTTTAGATTTTCTTCAAAGATAGCAAATAGACGTTTTTTGAAATGTTCTGCGATTCCAGTAATATGAGGAGTAATCAAAACATCTTCTCTACCCCACAGCGTGCTCTCTTCTGGTAAGGGTTCTGTTTCAAAAACATCTAATCCAGCGAAAGCTAACTGACCATTATCAAGAGCTGCTATTAAATCATCTGTTTTAACCGTTGGTCCTCTTCCAACATTGACGAAAAGAGTTCCTTCTTTCATTTGGGAGAAGATATCTTTATTAAAAAAGTAATGCGTTTGATCCGTATGCGGTAAGATATTTATGACGATGTCCGCTTGTTTCACTTGGTCAACTAACTCCGGCTGCTTAATTAATTGATCCATATATTCAACATCTCTTCCACTGCGATTTACACCGATTGTTTTCATGTTAAATGCTTTTGCCAATCGTCCAACTTCCACGCCGATTTTCCCGGTCCCTACGACCATAATCGTTTTCCCATGCAATTCCATCAATTTATCTACTTGGTCCCATGTTTTGGTTTGTTGATCTTTAACTGCCTTTTGAATTCCTCTAGCATAAGCCAACAGTATACCAAAAACCGATTCTGCAATCGGAACACTATGTATCCCACTTCCATTAGTAAGTAAGATATTTTTTTGTTTTAGTTTTTCTAAATCAAGAAAATCGACACCAGCTGCTTTTCCTTGGGCCCACTTCAACTGACTTTTATTATTTTCTAGTAACTCTTGTGAATATTGTCCTGTCCATCCATATATGATTTCAACAGATTCTAAAGAGACATCCTTCCCATCTGTTCCCCATCCTTTGATCAACTCATATTCTGGCGCTAGTTCTTTTAGCGTTTGAAGTTGTTCTTTTGTTGTTTCTTGTATCAATAAAATACTTTTTTTAGTCATTTCAATATCACCTTTTCATTTTTTCTTTTATTATCTCATTACAAAAGAAGATAGCAAAGAATTTCCCTTATCTATTTTCATTTTCTGTTAAATTAAGCGTCTAAAATGGTACAATAGAATGAAAGATAGAGGTTTAGAACGGGGTGCTTGGATGGATAAAGAACATTTATTGACGACAAAAATAATTATTGAGGGTGACTTCCATGATTTTCAACTGTACAGTGGGAAGTTTTATTTGTGGACCAATCAAAAGAACCTGAACATCTACAATTGGAACAAATGGATGCAACAATTGACTTTAATTGATCGACCCATCTACTTAGAACCACAACCGACTGAACAATTACGCGTTACATTAGATGAATTAGCCCCATTTTTAGAAAGAACCCTTTCTTTTTCTGAATCAATTTACGATAGTGCTTTATTTAATCATACCTTATATTATTCAGATTACACTGGTTTTTATCGTTATTCTTTAGTAAGAAAAGACGCTGAAAAAATACGTATTTGGGAACAGCCAGTTTATTCTATCTCCTTATCGCCTACAGGAAGAATGGCTTTAGCTGCTGGAGAAGCTGGTCTTTTTGAATACTTACTCTCTTCTTACTATTATTATGAGCAACTTGAACGTCAGGTTGCCACACGTGTGTATCAATTAAATTCGCACTTCGCTTCTCAAGCGATATGGGATCATCATGATCTTATTCAATATGGTCGAAGTCAATCTGAGATAACGTACAAAACTCAATTTAATGAACTAAAAGGTCAATTGCACGTTATTAGTAGTTTGCCTATAACTACTCAGTTAAGCGACTCTTTAACTAGTAGTGTGCAAGAATATTTACTACCCTTATCTTTAAATCCGCCTTCCATGCAAGATGGACTTTTATTTTCATATGAAATGGATCAGCAAAAAGTAAAAAAAGATCGTTTGTATCGTTCTAAGTCCGTTCGCTTGATAGAGAAACTTCCAGCTATCCTTGAAAACTCATCAAACACACCTGATTTCTTACTTGTTGTTCCGGCTTCACCTATTTTTAAAGTTATCTTACAAAATGATGTTTTATTAGAACTCCCTAGACAAGAGATCCAGAAATTTAGAATTTATAACCGAACACGGCATTACCGCAACCAACTGCATGTTTTACTAAATGGATCATTGATTTTATATCTGTTCACAGAAATTAATCGTTAAAAAGAGCCCCTAGATAATCTAAGGACTCTTTTACTCTTTCAATTAAACTTTAAGCATCAAGTGGATCTTTACCTAAATAAGCTTGCAACATCCAAACCGTTTTATCTACACCCGTTTTATATCCAATCAGCAAGTCTTGTGTTGCATCGTCCCCTGCTTCACCAGTGAGAACAATTCCTTTTGCTAATTTATCACCAATGATTCTATAGTCTGTAACAGTTGATACTACCATTTCTTCAGCGGTTTCTTTTCCGTCATAAGGAGTTTCTTTAACTAGAG
Source organism: Carnobacterium sp. 17-4 (assembly GCF_000195575.1). Lineage (NCBI taxonomy): Bacteria > Bacillati > Bacillota > Bacilli > Lactobacillales > Carnobacteriaceae > Carnobacterium > Carnobacterium sp. 17-4. The sequence continues at coordinate 1,973,701 of NC_015391.1, forward strand.
AATGTTCTAAAAACTCTCCTAAAGTCGCATAAGGTTTTCCACCTACTGCAATCAAACGCTCTGCCAATTCATCAAATTGCTCTGTCACTCCGCTATATAGTTCTTCAAATTCTTCATGTAATGTAAAGAAATGAGCACCTTTTACGTAGAAGTGATGTTGATACAGTTTAATGTTAAAGACCCCGTATGTTGCAACCAATTCATTTAACAATTCTTGTACTTCAGTTTGTTTTTTCACTATTCTATTCCTCCTATTTATTTTATTTACTAACCTATACTTATTGTATTCTACCTGAAAAATATAGTCTAGCATTAACCCTTGTTTTTAAAATTATTTGAACGATGGTTATTCATTAAATAAATAGATTATTTTAATCATTTAGAATAGTTTATGGTCAATTTACGAAGAAAAGAATCCCTATCATCGCATTTCATGATTATTTGTGCTAAAATGGTCAAGATATATAAAAGAATAGGGGTAAATAAATTAAATGATTACAGTAACTAATGTAAGTTTACAATTTTCAGATAGAAAATTGTTCGATGACGTAAATATAAAATTCATTCCTGGCAATTGTTATGGTCTAATTGGTGCAAATGGTGCAGGTAAGTCAACTTTCTTAAAAATATTAGCTGGTGAGATTCAACCTTCAACCGGTAATGTTTCTATGGGTCCTGATGAACGTTTGACTACTTTAAGTCAAAATCACTACGGTTTTGAAGATTATACTGTTTTAGAAACAGTAATTATGGGACACAAACGTTTATACGAAATAATGAAAGAAAAAGATGCTGTTTACATGAAAGCTGACTTCACTGATGCAGATGGTATTTTAGCTGCTGAACTAGAAGGCGAATTTGCTGAATTAGATGGCTGGGAAGCTGAACCTCAAGCAGCTGTTATGTTGCAAGGTCTAGGTATTTCAGAAGCTATGCTTGACAAAAAAATGAGCGAGTTAACAGAAGGTTTTAAAGTTAAAGTCTTGTTAGCACAAGCTCTATTTGGTAAACCTGATGTTCTTCTATTGGATGAGCCTACCAATGGTTTAGACAAACAATCAATTGAATGGTTAGAAGAATTCTTAATTGATTTCCCTAATACTGTTATTGTTGTTTCACATGACCGTCACTTCTTAAACAAAGTTTGTACTCACATGGCTGACGTTGACTTTAGTAAAATCAAGTTATATGTTGGAAACTACGACTTCTGGTTAGAATCTAGTCAATTAGCTTCTAAATTATTAGGAAACGTTAATGCTAAAAAAGAAGAGCAAATTAAAGAATTACAAGCCTTTATTGCTCGATTTAGTGCAAATGCGTCTAAATCAAAACAAGCAACGTCTCGTAAAAAAATGTTAGAAAAAATCACATTAGATGATATTCAACCTTCTTCTCGTCGTTACCCATTCGTTGGGTTTACTCCTGATCGTGATATCGGAAATGACTTGCTTCGTGTTGAAAACATTTCTAAAACAATCGATGGTAAAAAAATATTAGATAATATTACTTTTACATTGAATAAAGACGATAAAGTTGCCTTTACAAGTAAAAATGATATTGCTATTACAGTATTGTTTAAAATATTGATGGGCGAAATGGAACCTGATACAGGTACATTCAAATGGGGAGTTACCACTTCTCAATCTTATTTACCAAAAGATACTACTGATGAATTTTTAAATGAAAAGTTAACAGTTGTTGATTGGTTACGCCAGTTCGCTTCTGCTGAAGAAAATGATAACACGTTCTTACGTAGTTTCTTAGGCCGTATGCTATTCTCTGGTGAAGATGTACTAAAAGAAGTATCTGTTCTTTCCGGTGGAGAAAAAGTTCGTTGTATGTTATCTAAAATGATGTTAAGCAAATCAAACGTTTTAGTAATGGACGACCCTACAAATCATTTGGATTTAGAATCTATTACAGCTTTAAATGATGGTTTGATTGCTTTTAAAGGCTCAATCTTGTTTGGTTCACATGACCACCAATTTATCCAAACCATTGCAAATCGTATTATCGAAATTTCTCCAAATGGAGTTGTCGATCGTGCTGAAACAACTTATGATGATTTCTTAGATAATAAATCTGTTAAAGAACAAATTGCAGCTTTATACACTAACTAATCAGTCTAAATTATGCTCAATAGGCTTCCCTAACTCCAATTGATTAGAGTTAAGGAAGCCTATTTTTTTAGTTTTACTAGATTTTATTCAGTTAACTCATCTCTCTAATAATAGAACTACACCCAAAAAGTTGGACTCAACTTTTTGGGTGTAGTTCTATTATTCAAAAATTCAAATTAGCTGACTATTCATTCTCCATTAATTCACCGATTACTTTATTTCTGCCCTGATTTTTAGCCATATATAAACAGCGATCTGCTAACCTGAATAATTTTTTCATATCTTTACTTTGAGCAGATGCTGCCAATCCAATCGAGACCGTTATCTGGATGCTAGTTCCATTTTCTAATACGAATTCTTTATCAGCTATACTAGATCTGATATTTTCGGCTATTTCTTTTTGTGCAACATAAGGAAGATCATTTAAAATTAAACAAAACTCTTCACCGCCGACACGGTAAACCAGTTCATTATCCGGAGCTCCGATTTTCAAACTCGTTGCTAATTGTCGTAAAATGAAATTACCATTTTCATGACCATGGTTATCATTTATCCATTTAAAGTAATCAATATCGATCATCATTAATGCTGTCGTTTCAATTGTTTTATCCGCTTGAATCCTTTGCCATTTTTTATTAAATGCTCTCATGTTATATAGACCAGTTAAAAAATCCATTTTTGCGTGTTCTTTTTCATTTAAATACAATGCAAGATTTTTTAGTAAATCTTCAATAAAAGCCGTTGCCAAAATCACTACCAAGCTGGAGAGCACCAAAAAACTACTATAAATAAGGAAATATACTAAGAAATTATCGTATAAAAAATATGAATTCAAAGCAATAGAGGCAACACATATTGCATTGAGAATCAATAAAACGGTATATTTATTATTAAATTGTTTTTCTAATTTCTTGCACACCATTGGCAATATACATCCCAGCACAACATACATCATTGCCATTCGAAGCGATACTAGGTTCACTCCTAATGACAAACGCAGTGCTGAAATGAAAATAGCTGTGGGAAAAGCAACTGTGGGGCCAACATAGTAAACTAATAAAATTAAAACAATGTGTCTCAGATCTATTATAGCTCCTTTAGGCAAATCAACTGAAAAAAGCATCAATAGAAAACTAGTTAGACTAGAGACTCCAATCATTAACAGATGTTGTTTTACGTTTAGCGTATAAGTTTTTTTCCTTGGAATCAATTTAACGAATATGTAAGATGCTGTACTAAGAATCGATATATTCGCGATAATGCTTAAAAATATAGATGTCAGCATAGCAAACACCTCCAATCAGTTAGTTATAATAAACAAGGTAGGATAATGTACAATTTTCATTCTGCTTCAGATAACTTTTCTTTTTTCTATGTAAAAACACCTTCGATTTGTATACTGATTTCCAGCATAACCTCTCGAAGGTACTTATATTAATCGGGTTTGGGAATGGTTTGGTTTACTTTCTAGCTTTATGCACTTTTAATTTTTTCCCTTTAATCGTACGATCTTGCATTTCTTCTATCACTAAAGGTCCTTTTCCATTCAATATATCAATATACGTGACATTTTCTTGAATGGTGATAATGCCAATATCATCAGCATTAATTCCAGGAATTTTAGCAATGGTCCCAACAAAATCGACTGCACGCATTTTTTTCTTTTTACCGCCATTAAAATACACTTTAGTAATGCCACGATTCAATTCTTTTGAACGTACTTGTTTCAATGGTGGACGTTCTTGTAATTTTTTCTCGAAAGCAGATTTATGACTTTGAACTAATCGTGTAGTTGGCAATGAGACTTCAATAACCGTCTGCCCAGCATACTCTTTCACTTCATTCCACCATTTTTCTTCTTTAGGTGTAACCAGTGTCAAAGCCATTCCAGTTTTTCCAGCTCTACCCGTACGACCAGTACGATGCACAAAGCTTTCTTTTTCTACTGGTACGTCAAAGTTGACTACGTGTGTGACATTTTCAATATCGATTCCTCTGGCAGCAACATCCGTTGCCACTAAATAACGAAATCTTCCTTGTCTGAAATCATCCATAACTGAAAAACGATCCTCTTGAACCATTCCACCATGAATTTTATCAATTGGCAATCCTGCTTTATTTAAAAATGTGTATAAGTTATTCACAGCTTCTTGTGTATTGCAAAAAATCATACATGAATCTGCGTTTTCCACAGTTAATAAGTCGAGCAGTTGTTGCTCTTTCTTGTCTTCTTGTACCTTGACACTTGATTGAATAATTTTAGGTTTTGACAATTCCGTTGTCTCGATAACAATGGATTGCTTATCTGGCTTCATGTAAAAACTTGCTATACGTTCAATTTCTTTTGGCATCGTTGCTGAGAAAAGTAGCGTTTGACGTTCTGCAGGTAAAAAGTTAATGATTGCTTCTACTTGGTCCGCAAATCCCATATTTAACATCTCATCAGCTTCATCTAAGACTAAGCATTCGATTTTTTCTATTTTGAATGTTCCTTTTTGTAAGTGATCTAATACACGTCCAGGTGTACCTACAACAATATGACTTTTCTGTTTTAACTCAGATTTTTGAGTATCGAATGAGGCTTTACCATAGACCGCAGTAGCCTTTACTCTTTTCAAGCGACCAACATTCATTAGGTCTTCTTTAACTTGAATAGCCAGTTCTCTTGTTGGAACTAAAACGAGCACTTGGGGTTTATTTTCTTCCCAATCGACTTTTTCACATAGCGGCACTCCATAACTAACTGTTTTTCCGCTTCCTGTTTGAGATTCTACAATAACATCTTTTCCTTCTAATGCTAATGGAATTACTTCTTCTTGAACTTTAGTGGGATGAAAGTAACGTAAGCTTGTCAATGCGGCAATAATCTCATCACTAATTGCAAATTCTTCAAATGTTTTCTTTTTATTCATAATAACCTCTTTCAATTGTTCAGTTTCTCCTAGTATAACAGCATATTCACAAAATTACTGTCTTTTAAAGAGATAATTTAGTAAAACTACTTAATTAATGTCCGGAATCGAACCTTTTAATAACTGTTTCTCTATTGAGTTTCATATAAGAACATAAAAAAACGTGGTATACTACTAACGAAAATGATTAGTTTTTTTATAGGAGGAATCATAGTGAAGACTATTCTTGTATTGCATACTGGCGGAACCATCTCAATGAGTGAGGATCAAACAACTGGAAAAGTTTCTCCAAACTCAGAAAACCCTTTAAATAAACGTGGGCATTTGTTTGATAATGTGGCGAATATGATTGTCGAGGATTTTTTCCACTTGCCTTCTCCACATATGACACCTGATAAAATGCTTTTATTAAAAAATCGAATCCAACAAGCAATTGCTGCTAATGAAGCAGATGGAGTTGTCATTACTCATGGAACAGACACTTTGGAAGAAACAGCCTATTTTTTGGATTTGACACTAAAAACAACGATCCCAATTGTTGTAACCGGAGCTATGCGTTCAATTAACGAAGTCGGTTCAGACGGACTATACAATTTCCAAAGTGCTATCTGGGTTGCTTTATCTCAAGAAGCTAAAGAAAAAGGTGTTTTAGTCGTGATGAATGATGAGATCCATACTGCGCGCTATGTGACCAAAACCCACACAAGTAATGTAGCTACTTTCCAAACACCTACGTTTGGTCCAATTGGATTGATTTCAAAAAATAAGGTACTCTTTTTTCAAAAATTAATTGAAGAAGAAATTTATTCAATCAAGACTGTCCATAAAAATATTTTTCTGCTGAAAGTTTACGCTGGAATGGATGGAACGTTATTTGATGCTATAAATCATCCTACCACTGATGGCCTCGTGATTGAAGCTTTGGGTGCTGGGAACCTACCACCTGCTACTTTATCTGCCCTAAATCGTTTGATAGCCAATCATATTCCCGTAGTGCTTGTGTCACGCTCATTTAACGGTATTGCGCAAGATGTCTATGATTACAAAGGTGGAGGTAAACAGTTAAAAGAAGCTGGCGTTATTTTTGCAACTGGATTATCTGGTCCTAAAGCACGTATTAAATTACAAGTGGTTTTAAGCCAAGGTACCTTAACCCGCTCACTTGAAGAGTACTTTTAATAAAAAAAACGTTCAGTTTTGCTGAACGGTTTTTTTATTTTTTTAGTTACTCAACTGTTTTCCATACAATACTGGCTTCACAATTTGTAACTCCTTCAGCCACGATACGATGGGCTGTAATCATGTCGTTGTCTGTATTTTTTGTTGCACTCATTTCACTGTGGATCAATTGTCCATAATGTACTTCCTTTTCAAACTTAATTGTCATACTTTTTATTTCATGTGTTGTAAGAAACTCAAGATTTAATGTATCTATAGCCCACTCGATGTATTTAGAGTTGTTCACATGACGATTGCTGTCAATATCTAAGTATCTTACACGGTATTCTTTAGAGATCATTGTTTCTTCATCAACTTTTATCGGCTTTGGACTGCGCACCAATTTTTTAGTGAATTCAGTTTCGTATGGTGCTACAATTTCATCTGGCACACGTGCCATTTTGCGTTCTTTCACATTCATTAGAGCAAATGTGCTATTAACAGTCACACATAAATTGCCCTCAGCATCGTATACATTAAATATCCGGTAACAAAATAATTTGTTATATGAGGTAGCTTGGGTTGTAATGTTGATTGTTTCATAAAAAGCAGGCATACGTTCAACGTTCACTTCATATTGAAGAATGATCCATGCTAATCCTTTCTCAGCTAAAACTTCGTCCCCTACTCCTAATAAATAGCTTTGCTCACCAGATACATGGAGCATAATATTTAACAGCATAGAAAGTGTCATTTTTTGAGTTGTATCACACTCGTAATATTTAATCTGATGCTCTTTTTCGTATATTTTACCGCTCATTCAAAATCCTCATTTCTATTAAAATTCTTATTTAAGGATAGCACATTTTTATTAAAAACACCTGAAAAATAAGACTATTCATTACCATTTTTACTTCACACATTATTTTAAACATGGAATTTCTGAGCTAGAAAAAAGAGACTAAGAAAAGCTTAGTCTCTCCTTTCTACATTAGTGGTCTTTGAGATATCCTATTAGAGAATTAACTTGTGGATAGTCTTTTACCTTTACCTCATTACATCTTTTTCAACAATTCAGATTGGGTTGAATACAATTGGTAATACAATCCTTTTTCAGCCATCAACTCATCATGGCTGCCCGATTCTCTAATTTTCTTATCTGCAATATAAAAAATACGTGAACTATTTTTTATAGTTGATAGCCTATGAGCAATAATAAATGCCGTTCTGCCTTCCAGCAAGCGATCCAATCCTTCTTGTAGTAACATTTCTGTTTGTGTATCAATACTGGAAGTGGCTTCATCCAATATGAGTACTTTTGGATCAGCCAGCAAGGTACGAGCAAATGAAATCAACTGTCTTTGTCCCGCAGATAATGTGCTTCCGCGTTCTTTAACAACAGTACGGTAACCATCTTTTAAGGCTATGATAAAGTCATGCGCTCGAACGATTTTTGCAGCATGTATAATTTCTTCTTCAGTAGCGTCCAACTTACCAAAACGAATATTCTCCATGATGGTTCCAGAAAAGATGAACGTGTCTTGGAGCATCACACCTATTTCATTTCTTAATGAATTTAAGGTTACTTTTCGAATATCAATTCCATCTACCAAAATTTCTCCAGAATCTACATCATAAAAACGAGTCATTAAATTAATAATAGTCGATTTACCTGCACCTGTCGGACCGACTAGCGCAATAGTTTCTCCGGAACGAACTTGGAACGAAAGATCTTCAAAAATTGGTTGATCCTTTTTATACCCGAATGTTACATCATTAAACACAACATATCCTTGGATAGGAGGCAATTCAAAGGCATTCGGTGCATCTTGAATTTCTGGTTCAATGTCCATCAATTCAAAAATACGTTCCAAGTAAACCATACCTGTTACTAGGCTGTTATAAAAATTACCAATGTTGATCATTGGATTCCAAAAGTTATTAACATAACCGATAAAGGCAATCAAAATACCGGTAGATACATCTATTCCAAGTCCATTTAACCCAACAAAATAAATTATTGAAATTGTTAGAGTAGCAATGTTTTGAATAAACGGCGCAAGTAAGAATTGAATTTTCACTGCATGCATCCAAGATGATCGCTGATCTTCGCTCACTTCTGAAAAAATATCTCTATTAACATTTTCTCGTGTAAACGATTGGGTGACCTTTATTCCAGCTACACTTTCGTGAATATAGGCATTCAATCCTGCTTGTTTACTGCTGACTTCTTCATATGCTTCTCGTTGTTTCTTTTGAATCACTAAAGTCACAACAAACAAAACTGGTAGTAAGATAAAACTATAAAGTGTTAATCGAACATCCATAGTAAACATTATGGCTAATGTAACAACTAGACTCATGACGTCAGACAAGACGTTGATTAAACCATTAGACAATAAATCACTTAGCGAATTAATGTAATTGACGACACGAGTAACAATTTTTCCATGAGGACGGCTATCAAAGAAGGAAAACGGCAGCTTTTGCAAATGAACAAAGACATCGGTTCTCATATCCTTTAATACATTTTGTCCCAATAAAGTGATATTTCTTATTCGGTATCTTGAAGACCAGCCACCAAATAACTGAGCCAGTGAAAACAGGATAATGATCCACATCAACTGTGTAGTATTTTTATTGGGAATTGTTTCATCAATAACAACACTTGTAAAGTAAGGTCCTAAAACTAAAACTATATTGGAAACCAAAATCGCAAAAAAGAGTTTTAAAAATCCACTTTTATACGGGGAAAGGTATTTACCAACTCTTTTCAAGAGGTTCGTACTTGCTGCTTGTTTATTCTTTTCTTCATTTGAACTTTCAGTCTGCTCCATTTGTCTCTACCTCCTCTTCATCAGATTGCCCTAATTGTTTCTGATAAATTCTATAGTAATACCCTTTTTTATCTAGTAGAGAAGCATGGTTTCCTCTTTCAATGATTTTCCCTTTAGACAAGATGATAATCTCATCAGCAGATTTTACAGAAGATATTCGATTAGCAATAATAAAGGTTGTTTTTTCCTTCATTAACTCGCCTAATCCTTGTTGGATTTTTACTTCCGTTTCCATATCTACAGCAGAAGTTGTATCATCTAAAATTAAAATAGATGGATCTTTCATCAAACCTCTTGCTAACGATATCCGCTGCCGTTGTCCTCCTGACAATCCACTGCCTCTTTCTCCTAAATACGTATCATACTGTTCAGGCATACTTTGGATAAATGGATCGGCATCTGCCACTCGTGCGCTTTTTTGAACACGCTCAAGATCTGCTCCAGGAGTTCCAAATGAAATGTTTTTTTGAATCGAATCGGAAAATAGAAAGACATCTTGCATAACAATCGCAATGTGACTCCTCAATTCTTTTACGTTCCATTTCTTTGCATCGATTCCATCGATTAATACTTTCCCCTCAGTAGGGTCAAAGAAACGCGAGATAAGATTAACCAAAGTTGATTTACCGGACCCTGTCTCTCCTAAGATTCCAATAGTCATACCTGGCTTAGCTTTTAGCGAAATATGACTCAAAACAGGCGTTTCAGGATCATCCGCAAAAGAAAATGAAACATCTTGAAATTCAACAACACCTTGAATAGTCTTAGCAGATTCTTTTTCTTCAATAGGAATCATTGGCTTAGCAGCTAACATTTCACGGATTTTATAAGAAGAAGCAATAAATCTCTGTAAATCATTCACATACCAACCAACATTACGCATTGGCAAGTTCAGCATCCATATGAAACCATTAAACGCAACCAAATCACCTAAACTCATAGACCCATTGATTACTAAAAATCCACCGTATCCTAACGTAATGACCGATAAGAATCCTGCAAGTGTTTCTAATGGCGGTAAATACGTTCTTGTTACATTAGCAGAATCCATATTACGTTGTTTATAATCCTCATTATATTTATCAAATTTTTCTTTTTCATAATCTTCTCTTGCAAAAGCTTTAATAACTTTATTACCACTAACATTTTCTTCAACCATTGAATTTAATCTTGAAAAACTTTCTCGAATTTCATAATAAACAGCATTTGCTTTTCCTGATAGTAAAACCGTTAGAATCCCTATAAAAGGTGTAACAATTAATAAAGCTAGCATTAGTCGCCATTCTATAAATCCCATTACTATGATTGCTGATACTAACAACAATAGATTATCCAAAACATTATACGACAACCATGAAATGGCATGACGAATGGCATCAGTGTCCCCAGACATCCGAGCCATGATATCTCCTACGCGTGTGTTATTGAAAAATGCAAAATCAAGTTCTTGAAGTTTTTTATACAACGCATCTCTCATTTGGTAGATTGCGTCTTGTCCTATCTGTTCGAACATAATCTGATACACATACCTTAACACCGTTCGCAACACCGTAGCACCTACCATTAAGGCTAACAATGGGATAAGAAGATTGCTCTGCGCATCCACAATGACTCGATCGACAATTTCTCCGCCAATCAATGGTGAAACAATATTTAATACCGCGACAATGACCACCATAAAAATTCCCACTAGTGCTTTTACCTTATTTGATTTGATGTACTGCGAAACCCATTTAATACTGCTCATACAACAATGCCCCCTACTCTCACTTTTCATATACTAATAAGCAACTATTGCTTTTCATAAATTAGTGATAAAAACTAAGAAATTTTTCTATCAGCGATAACTAAGTTAGTATTCTTTATTTACTATTCGAGCTTCGAGTTAATAACTCATTCATTCCTTTCTATTATATTTGATTAGGAATATGAATACACTTATTCTGCTCACTGGTGTCGACTATGTAAATCTATTTTTTTATTTTTTCACTGTTCATTTACTGTAAAACGGCCTTTATTAAATAACGCAAATGAACTCAAAAAATTGCATTGGCTGCATCCAATACGTAAAAGGGCTGGAATAGTATTCCAGCCCTTTTAACCATATAATTAAAATCATTTGTCTATTTTAAAGCAATTTGGTTTCCTTTTCTATTGGGAAGAAAGTTTTTTCGCGAATGTCAAAATAATGCTCTCTAAAGGGATGCTCAGAATCTGCATTCCAAGGTTTAGCATGCCCACAGAAATGAATAACAGCAGGATTTTCTCTTGCTTCATTCCATTTTAATTGCCCTTGTATCGTTGGGTGTTCTTTTTCCTGCAACATCATATACGTTTGGGCATTCCAACGTGGATCCAGATCTAACCATCTATCATGTAGGATAGCATTCAACGCATCTTGATCATGGAATTTTAATTTTTCAGGATTATTTTCAATGAAAGCTAAGACTTGTTCGGTTATTTTTTCTTCACGCCACTTTTCTAAATTCATTACCATAAGGCCTGAATTAAAGTAAAGATCTGTTTCGCTCTCAATTTCCATTTTTTCTAAACGGTTATGAAAACCAGCATCTTCAACTGCACCTAATAGTTGATCTCCTAAATCAACTTCCCAAAGTGCTTCAATATCTTCTAACGTAATCATATCGCAATCCATATAAATAGCACGTTTAGTTTCTTTTAATAGATTTGGAATTGAAATACGGTAGTAAGCCGTTTGCGGAATCCGATCGCTTTCTACTGCACCTGAAAATTCGGTAGGATCAATTGTGACATAACTGATTCTAGCATTATATTCGCCTACTGTACGATTCAATAAAAATTTTGAACGAAGAGAAATATTATCATCAATCACATAAAAGTGGAAAGTTGTATGTGTTTGTTTTGTTGTTAATAGTGAAAGAAAGAGTGTTGCCAAGTGTGGCACAAATGCTTCATTGCTCGATGAGACAATTGAAATACTTTTTTGTTCAACCATTGGTAATTCCTCCTTAATTTTGCTTCATTCTTATCTTGACTAAGGTATCTTAATATCGTCAGATAAGTATCCATCTTTAGAAGAGCTACTCTTCTAGTTTTCTAATTTATCTTATTTAGTTTGATTAACAGCATCTTTTTTAGTTACTTCATCATAAAAAGGCGTTTTTTTTAATTCTTCCAAATACTTTTTAGTATAAGGATGGTATTCATCAGAATTCCATGGTTTATCATGTCCCGTGAAATGTACAATGGATGGCTGATTAACAGCTTCTTTATACGTTTTAGCATAGTACTCATTTGGTGGTTGATGCCTTTCAAAGACTAAAGAAGTTTGAGCATTCCATTTTGGATGAAGTGCATACCACTTCTCATAAAGGGTTCCATTCAAGGCATCTTGATCATGATAAATAATTTTATCTGTTTGTTCTTCAAGAAACGTCAATGTTTTTTCAGTAATTTTAGCCTTACGCCAATTATCCAAATCCATTAACAACAAGCCAGAATTAAAATAATAATCCTCTGTTTCAATTCCTAATCTAGGATGAACTAAGGCTTGTCCAGGATCGATTACAGCACCAACCACCTTATCTCCAATATCCGTTTCATATAATTTTGAAATATCATCCAATACTAAAACATCGCTATCGATGTATAATACTTTTTTATAATGTTTATCGTCTAACAAATCTGGTAACGATATTCTATAGTACGCTGTTTGTGTGATATGGTCGCTTTCCATTACATCTGCATACAATTCTGAATCCACTTCTAAATAATTAATTGTAGCAGTATGATTGGAAATAATTTGTTCTAATTTTTCTTTACTCTCAGAAGTTATGTGATCATCAATAATGTAAAATGCTACATCGTAATCACTTGAAAGATTATCTAAAATTGTTTTTAGAGTGACACTTAGGTAAGGTGCATAATTATTATCTGCCGCACTTACAATCGGAATTAGTTTTCTTTCTCCCATTTCCAACCATCCTTTCTATCGTTTTATTAAATAATCATGAGTATTTAATTAAGATTTGAATTCTGTCTATACAAAATTCTACCTCTTTATTCTTTTTTTTACAAACGATACGCCTTGATATAACAACGTTTACTTTAAAAAAAAGAAAAAATAGCGTATTTAACAATCGTTTACACCCTCTAATGACTAGCTTTCTTTGACTTTTAGTTCTTTAGTACTATAGAAAAAATTTCTTTTTAATGTATACTAAATTTAAACTCAAAAATAAAAAAATTACCTATTATTCCTTATTTATAAAAATTAGCTTGTCTAATTTATCAAGATAGTAAGTGAAAGAGAAGAAGGTCTTATAGTGAAAATTTATCTTATGTTAACCGATACAAATACTGTTTTTTCAAGAGCCATTAAATTGTACACAAAAGCAACGTATAATCATGCTTCGATTGCTTTGGAACCTTCCTTATTAAAACCTTACAGTTTTGGTCGTAAATATGCGCATAATCCTTTTTGGGGTGGTTTTGTCGAAGAAGATTTATCTCGTCATTATTTTTCAAGAGCCCAATGTGCCATTTATGCCTGTGAAGTATCCGAAGAACAATATAAAAACCTAGTTGAATTGCTATCTTTTTACAATCAAACTAAAGATATCTATCGTTATAATTTAATTGGTTTAGTTACTTTAGCTTTAAATATCGATTTTGATAGGCCTGATTCTTACTTTTGTTCACAATTTGTAGCATCCGTTCTTAATGAAAGTGGTATACATACATTTGAAAAAGAGCCGCATTTTGTTACACCCGAAGATTTAAGCCACCTTTCTATATTTGAACAGCTTTATTCGGGTTCATTGATGGACTATCTTTTAACGGTTTCTGAAGAAGAAACTAAACCGCAATTGTTATTATCATAAATATAAAGAAAATAGTATGAGTAAACAAAAAAAATCAAGACAAAAGTCTTGATTTTTTTTCTATACTTTTATGGTAGCGTGACTTCCTCTAGAAGATTTTGTTACTTCAATATGGACTGGTATTCTCGTTTTCAACTCTTCAACATGGGAAATAATCCCTACTAATCGACCGCGTTGATTTAATTCAAATAATGTTTCAATTGCACTGTCCAATGAATCCACATCTAGTGTACCAAAACCTTCATCAATGAATAAAGTGTCTACACTGACTCCTCCACTATGATTTTGAATCACATCACTTAAACCTAAGGCTAGTGCTAAAGATGCTTTAAAACTTTCTCCACCCGATAAGGTTTTAACACTTCTTTTCATGCCAGTGTAATTATCAAATACATCTAGATCCAATCCTTTAGGACCTGCACCTTTTGTTTTTTCTTTATTACGGATGAGCGAATAACGATTAGTAGTCATTTGAGTGAATCGTGTGTTCGCTGCTTCAATGATTTCTTCAAAATAAATCCCCAAAACATACCGCTCGAATGAAATATAATCTGTTTCTTTTGATCCATTAGCCATTTCAGCTAGCTCTTTGTACATTAGATATTCTTCTTGTTGATCCTTTTTTGCATGATGGTTCAGTTGAATTTGAGAAAGAATAGATTGTACGGTTTTGTTCGTTCCAATCTGTTCATGCTGTTGTTCTTTCAACGTCCTGCTTTCACGTTCAATTTCTTGATTATCCAATGCATATACTTCATAGGATTGAGTGGTGCCTTCTTTTTCAAGCAGCTTTTTTTGTTCCAAGATATTCGCTTGATTCGTCCATTTTTTCTTATCAAACGATTCTATTTCTTCTCCCCATTGCTGCTTAGTTTCTTGTTTCAATAAATAGCTTTCGAAAGTATCTTCTAAGTGGTTTACTGCTAATTGTTGCTTCAATTTCCCTCCCATCTCAGACTCTCGTTCAAGTAATGCCTTCACTTGTTTTTCAAAAGATTTCGTACTTGTCTGGTACTGGGTCAACAATCTTTCTAGTTGAACTTTCTTTTCTTGAGCTTCGACGTAGTCTTTTTCAATATGTGTGATCTCATTTGTTTTTTCTTCAATTTGTTTTTGCAGAACCGATAGATCCGTTTCTGTTACAGTTGTATTTAACAAATCAATTTCTATTTTCAATTCATCAATCCGCTTTTTATTGTATTGAACTGAAGATTGAAGTTCTTGAATGGTTGATTCTTTTTCTTTTATTTGAAGTACTTTTTCTTGTTTATTCTTCTCAATTTTTCCTTCTGTATTTATCCTCTTTTGCAAATCAGCTAACTCTACTATTAATTGCTGTTGTTGCTTATTTTCATTGGATACTTGGCACTCAATTTTATTTCGTTCATCTTGTACGTCGCTTTTTTGAATATCTAAGCTTTTTTCACCAGAGTGAATAGCTTTATTTAATCCTTGTAACTCAATAGAGATTCGATCAAACTTCATACCTGCTTCATTTTTTTGTATTTCTAACTCTTCCAGCATTTCTTTTGAAATCGTGTCTGATGCCACAAGTGCCGGAGAAGGATGATGAAGCGATCCGCAAACAGGACATGCTTTATTCTCTTCTAATTCATTAGCTAGAACACCAGCGATATTTCGATTATAAACCAACCGTTGTTCTTGGTATTGTCTTTCTATTTGAGTAAATTGGTTTTCTATTTCTTGAAATTCACTAGCTTTAACAGCTTGTTTTTCTAAAAACATACTTAGCTCATTTAAAGACTCTTGCTGTTTTTTAGTTTCGTATTGTCTTTGCTGTAAACTACTTGTTTCGCGCTGTTTCTCCAACATATTTATTTTTGCCTGTTGGATTTCTTTCAGTTCAAGTTCTTGTTCTTTTAGTTGTTCTTCCACTGTGTCAACTTGGATTTTTAGAAATTGAACCGACTGTAAGTGTTGCTCATTTTCTTCCTCTAAGTTAGCTTGCACATCGTACTTAGTTGATCGCTCACTCAGTAACTTTTCTTGTTCTTTCAAATTGTTTAAAGCTTCTCGCCTATTTGGCAATTCATTATAAGCCGTTTGTAAAGCAACATAATTTTTTTCTGTTTCATCTAATTGATCTACTGTTTTAGCTAACTTCAGTTGTTCTGCGTATTGTTCTTTTTCAATGCCCTCTTTTTCGTTAACGATTCTTTCTAATTGCCGTTTTACTTCCAAACAATCTTCTGCTTTTTTAGCAAGCTCTAAATTTACACGTTTGGTTTCAATCATTTCTTTACTGTCGTCCAACAAGTTCTTTTCTTTTTCTAAAGAATCTACAACAGTTAACAAATCTATTTTCCGTTGATTGCTATGATATTTCCCATCTAAAGTTGCGAGTTCTTTTTCAATGTCCACAATATTTTTTTGATAACTCTCAACTACATGACCCAATTCTTTTATAATAGTTGGTATATCGAAATATGCAACAGCTTCATTTAAGATATCATTAGAGTGCTCAGGTATCATTCCGACAAATTGTTGTAAGGTACTCTCACTTTGGTTTATTTCTTGTTTTAGATCGCTGGCCTTTTCTTTTAAGATCGATTGAAATTCTTTGATCATATCTGTTTGGAAAATATTCCGAAAAATCTTTTCCTTATCCGCGCTGTTAGATTCCAACATTTTTTTAAATTCGCCTTGAGGAAGCATAACAATCTGCTTGAATTGTTCATACGATAATGAAAGCAATTCCTGAATTTCTTTGTTTGCTTCATTAATTTTAGTTGTAACTGTACCGTTATGATGAAATTCTACTTCTGAAGACCAATTTTTCAACTTTCCATTTTTACCTGGTCCCTTTTGTACTGGGCTTCTTTTAATAAAATATTTTTTACCCGTTATTTCAAATTCTAACTCTACGAAACAGAGCACTTCATCAGTAGCAAATTGTGATTTAAAAGAATCTTTTCCACGACTTGTTCCACTTGCATCATCATATAGAGCGTAAGCGATAGCATCGAATATCGTGGTTTTCCCTGCCCCAGTAGGACCACTTACTAAGAATAATGTTTGTTGGTGAAATTGAGTAAAATCAATCACAACTTTTTCTTTATAAGGCCCAAAAGCATTCATAACTAATTTTAATGGTCTCATGCTACTCACCTCTCTCCATTTCATGCAAAATGTTGTTAATGATACTTTTGTGTTCAACAGTTAAATCTTTTTCTTTGTAATGTGCATAGAAATCATCAAAAATATCTTGGACTGATAATTTTTTCAAGTGTTCCTGATGCATAGTTGATGCGTTTTCTTCACGTTCTTTTCGAGCCGCATACTCCAAGCCCATAGCATTTGGATAACGACGACGCAGTTGATTCATTGCATCCATAACAAAATTTTCATCCAGCAATTCAAAAAATACATAATCGTCTGAATGTTGTTCCATTAATGTAGCAAAGAAACCTTTGAGGACACGCATATCTCGTTTAGATTCGATGTAGATCGGTTCAATCTCAACATGATTTTTTTCTAACGTTACTAGGGATACTTGTTTTTTATGCACCGCTTCTGATTTCGAATATTTTAATATTGATCCGCTGTAACGAATACGATCGTGCTTTACTTTTTGAGCCTTATGCAAATGACCCAACGCTACATAATCAAAATCTTCAAACAGCTCCACGCTTACGTATTCGGCCGTTCCAATACTTAACGGTCTTTCTGAATCAGTCGTTTCAGAAGTATCATTGGTTAAATTAATGACATATCCATGTGCTATCAAAACGTTTATTTCTGAAGGATCCATTTCTTTTTTGATGGCTTCTATTTGAACCCTTGTAGCGTCTTCTAGACTTTTGATTGACTCGTCTTGCAGCAGCTCTCTAATATAAGCATAGTCTGCAAAAGGTAGTAAATAAAAGTTAACTCCTTTAAGAGTTACTTTTCTTGTCACCTCTTTGACCGTTCCTTCAATATAGAGCTGGTTGGTTGCTAAAAGATCTGCTCCATATTCTACTCTTTCATTGCTATCATGGTTGCCTGCTATGACCAAAATAGGAAGATCAACTTCTTGAATCAGTCTTGTTAATACTTTATTAGCTAAGGCTACTGCTTCTTTTGAAGGCATCGCACGGTCATATAAATCTCCCGCCATAATTAAAGCGTCAACCTGTATTGTTTTTAATTTTTTAATTAATTGATCAAGAAAATATTCTTGATCTTCTAACATCGACATTTCATTGACAATTTTCCCAATATGCCAGTCTGCTGTATGTAATAATCGCATAGGTACTCTCCTTTGTTAACATTCCTGTAAAAATTTAGCTTATCTCTTTTTTTAAGGTTCTTCTATCAAGAAGTATACTACGAATATTTCACTGAGAACACCAGCTAATATAACTTAACTATTTCTTCTGTTTTTGATGAGCATAAAAGGAGTCAATTATGCTATCATACTAGTAAACAGTAGTAAGGACTGAAACGCAGATATGAAAAAAAATTTCGACTTATATGAACATCTAGCTCAGTATTATGAAACGGATCAGATGGGAATTATTCATCATTCAAATTATATCCGTTGGTTTGAAGAAGCTAGAACCAATCTATTAGATCAAATGGGTTTTGGTTACGATCAAATGGAAAAACTCGGAATCATTGTTCCTGTTCTAGAGATTGCATGCCTCTACAAATCAATGGTGCATTACAACGACCGTGTTTATATCATACCTAAGATTGAAGCCTTTAACGGTATTCGTTTGACGATCTCTTATCAAATTCTAGATAAAACTACCGGGAAATTGCGGACGACCGGGGAGAGCAAACATTGTTTCTTAGACAAGGAAAATCGACCTGTTTCTTTGAAAAAAAAGCATCCGGAACTATATGATTTATTCGATGCCTACTTAGGTGTTGATTTATCAAAATAGTATATGTTGTCAGAAATGCTTAGTATGGATAGCTAACAACAAAAAAGCCAAAGAGATTTATTATTTAATCTCTTTGGCTTTTTACTATTATTTACTCGGACTTTTCTGTTATGACTTTTTGTACTGGTATATCAAATGGTTCTATTGGAAGAGCTGAAGTCACTTGTTTTGAGTAAATAAGTCCTACCGTACGATTGGGGAAGTCTTTCAAAAATCGGTCATAATACCCTCCACCAAAACCAACTCGGTACCCTTTTTCATCAAAAATCAATCCTGGAACCAATACTAAATCAATCTCCGTTTTACCTACCTTTTTTGTTTGTGCAGGTTTCGGCTCAATCAGATTATAAAAGCCCTTTTCTAACTGTTCCATGCTCGTGAAATCATAAAAAATCATTGCTTTATGTTCTGGAACGCACTTTGGAGCACAAACCGTTTTTCCTTCTTCCCAAGCTTTCTTGATGATTCCGAATGTATTCCATTCAAATCCTTGGGAAAGAGTAACGCCTATTCGCTTGGCTGACTTCCATTCGCTCGACCTAAATAAATTCTCCTCTAGTTTTATTTCAATTGCTGTTTTTTCTTCAGCAGAAATGCTATTGAGTAAAGTAATCATTTTTTTCCGCAATCCTTGCTTTTCTATTTTTTCTGTCATTATTTTTCTCTTCCTATCCGAGTACTTATATTACTTTGCTACTTTATAAGATTGGCTAATCATTTGATAAACATTGCTGGCAATCGTTGACCCTTTTTCAACTAATCGTTCAGCTTCTTGATTTAAAAGTTGTCTTTTTTGTTTATTTTGCATCTCTGTCGTGTTGATATAGACGCTTAAACTTGCTCCTTCTAAAGCTGCTTTACAAAAAACAATTCCCGTGCCAGCATCTGCTGTTAGCATGGTATTTCCTATTTCTGCTACTCGTTCAAGCAATTCAATCGCTCTTAACGCCTTTTTCATAATATCAATTGGCACAATTGTAGCGCCCTCTAAAGCTTCTTCCATTACCTTTTCTTTATACGCGATCTCCGTTGGCGTTTCTTTAGGCAACTTATAAGCTTGTGCTAGAGGGTAAAATGCATCTGCATCTTTTTGAATCAACTCTTCTAGCTCCAGCTTGATTTGTTCTAACTCTTCAACAATTTTTTCTACTTCAGTCTGAACGGCTTGATACTTTTTCTTTCCAATAGTAAAATTCCCAACCATACTACCTAAAGCAGTACCTAATGCAGCTACTAAGGCCGCTGCACCACCTGCTCCAGGTGTGGATTTTTTTGCAGAAAGTTCGGTTAGAAAATGTTCAATCGTTTGTTCTTTCATTGTCATGATCTCCTTTCTTTAATAGTTAAAGAAAATTAAAATAATCCAATGATTCTTCCATCCGCTAACACATCAATCGACTCTGCTGCCGGTACTTTTGGCAATCCTGGCATCGTCATAATATCACCCGTTAATACAACTATAAATCCCGCTCCAGCAGAAACTTTTACTTTTTTTATGGTCACTGTAAAATCTTCCGGTCGGCCTAGTTTATTTTTATCATCTGAGAAAGAATATTGTGTCTTTGCCATACAGATAGGTAGGTTCCCGAATCCAAGAGCTTCTAGACGAGTAATTTCTTTTTTTACTCCAGGAGCTAATGCAATTCCTTCACCCCCATATACTTTTTGAACCACTTTAGTCATTTTATCTACCAACGAATCCTCTAACTCATAAGCATACGTTAACGTACTTTTTTGTTCCGCCAAAATAACAACTGCTCTAGCTAGATCTTGTCCCCCATTACCGCCATTTTCCCAAACATCTGATAAAACAACATGTACCCCAAGTTCTTCACACTTTTCTTTCACTAATGCTAATTCTTCAGCGGTATCCGTTGGAAATTTATTGATGGCTACAACAGTTGGCATACCAAAAACGGTTTGCATATTTTCAATGTGCTTCATTAAATTAGGCAATCCT
The DNA here is from genome assembly GCF_000195575.1 of Carnobacterium sp. 17-4. Taxonomy (NCBI): domain Bacteria; kingdom Bacillati; phylum Bacillota; class Bacilli; order Lactobacillales; family Carnobacteriaceae; genus Carnobacterium; species Carnobacterium sp. 17-4. The sequence continues at coordinate 1,994,445 of NC_015391.1, forward strand.
TTTTCAAGAGCTACCACATTCTCTTCTTTTAATTCTTTTTTAGCCATTCCTCCATGCATTTTCAATGCTCTTACCGTTGCTACGACTACAACCGCAGAAGGTTCCAAACCTGATAAACGGCATTTAATATCCATGAATTTTTCAGCACCTAGATCAGCACCAAATCCAGCTTCAGTGACAACATAATCTGCATATTTTAAAGCTAATTTCGTTGCTTTGATGCTGTTACATCCATGAGCGATATTGGCAAATGGTCCTCCATGAATAAACGCCGGTGTATGTTCCAATGTTTGAACCAAATTCGGTTTTAATGCTTCTTTTAATAAGGCTGCCATTGCTCCATGTGCTTTCAAATCTCCTGCAGTAACCGGTTGCCCAGCTACACTGTAGCCTACAATAATTCTTTTTAACTTTCCTTTCATTTCTTCCATATTCATTGATAAACATAAGATAGCCATAATTTCTGAAGCTACTGTAATATCAAATCCATCTTCGCGTGGAACACCATTCGTTTTACCATTTAATCCATCCACGATAAACCGCAATTGGCGATCATTCATATCTACCACACGTTTCCATGTAATATTTCGTGTATCAATCGCTAGTGCATTTCCGTGATGAATATGATTATCCAGCATAGCAGCTAATAAATTATTGGCTGCACTGATGGCATGGAAATCCCCTGTGAAATGCAAGTTTAAATCTTCCATTGGTACTACTTGAGCGTATCCGCCTCCTGCTGCGCCTCCTTTCATGCCAAAAACAGGTCCTAAAGACGGTTCTCTAAGCGCTATTGCAGCTTTTTTGCCTATTTTTTGAAGCCCATCTCCTAATCCAACTACTGTTGTTGTCTTGCCTTCTCCAGCTGGAGTTGGCGTAATAGCCGTTACAAGGATCAACTTACCATCTTTTTTAGTCTCTAAATCCGTTAACTCTAGTTCATTGATTTTAGCTTTATACTTTCCATACTGTTCAATCGCATTATCATTGATTCCTAATTTCTTAGCAATTTCTACTATTGGTTTCATTGTCGTTTCTTGTGCAATCGTGACATCTGTTTTAAATTTCATATGTATCCCTCCAGCTAGTTCTAAACTCATTATCTTATCCTTATATTACCATTTTTCTTAACGATTTCCTTCTAGAATTGTTTAATCAATTCATAGATTTTTTCTTTTTATTTCTTAATAAAAGAAAAAACGCTTAGCTTATGTTAAGCTAGACGTTTTTTTCCTATCCATATCCTTACTCATTCTTTTTTAAGATGTGCTTAAAGTAAATTTTATCTATGATAACTGCAATAGCATTATCCCCTGAAACATTTGCTGCAGTTCCAAAACTATCTTGCGTTAAATACAATGTTATCAAGAGATTTCCCAATACACCAGTAGGATCTATACCAACCATAGTCATAAAAGGTAAAGCACTCATAATTGCTCCACCGGGTGCTCCAGGCGCTGCTACCATAGCTATACCCAACATCGCAATAAATCCTGCCATCATGCCTAATTGCACCGGCATATTGTACATTAATAAAACAGCTGTTACACAAGAAATAACTGTAACAATACTTCCCAACAAATGAATCGTAGCACATAATGGGATGACAAATTCACGAATTTGTGCCGATACACCATTCTTTTTAGCTACTTCTAAATTCACCGGAATAGTTGCTGCCGAGGACTGTGTTCCAATTGCTGTTATATAACCTGGAATTTGATTTTTAATTAATATTAATGGATTTTTCTTTGTATAAAGTCCTGCAATCACAAAGAAGAGTGACACAAGGATAAGTTGTAAGCTAATCACAATTACAAATACTTTCCAAAAAACTGAAAGGATCGAAAATACACTTCCTGTATAACTCAAATTTACAAAATTACCAAATATAAAAATTGGCAGTCCCGGAATAATTAGTGAATTAAGTATTTTACTGATAATCAAACTAAATTCACTAAAAAAGTTATACATAGTATCTCCTTTGCCTTGTCCTCTTAACCAAGAGATACAAATCCCAATCATAAAAGAAAAAACAATGGCAGAAGTAACATCCATAATAGGCTCTATAGGAATCGAAAATAGTGGTGCAAGGCTGGCTTTTTCACCAATACCTTCAGCACTTAATCCACTATCAATAAATAATGGAAAAACATTCACAGCTATAAAATATGCGATAAAACCAGCAATCAATGTTGAAGAGTAGGCAATCAATGTGGTGATTCCCAAAAGCTTTCCTGCCCCTTGTGTAAGATCCGCAATACCCACTACCACAAAACCAATGATCATCAATGGGATAATAAAACTTAATAAACTACTGAATAGAGCAGAAATTGTAACCGGTATTTGAATAATGAAATCCGGCAAAAAAGCCAATTGTCCAAAAATAATACCTAAAATAATTGCTATTAGCAATTTTGTTACTAATCCTAATTTGATCCTTTTCATCTTTTATTCACTCCTTTTATAAACAAAAAAAGAATTTACTTTTTATCGATAAATTCTTCCTTCACTATCCTAACATATTTTTTTATTTCTAACCATTTTTTAATTAAAAAAATTTTCATTTAAAATAGAATTAGTCCTCTTACTTATTAAAGTATAAAAAAACAGCTGGTATAAACTCGGCATACTACCGATATATACCAGCCAATGGCTATTTTATTAATGATTAGTTTACTGTTTTATACAGTTTTCTCTTCTTTGAGTACACCATCTTCAATACGATAAACACGATCACAGTATTTCAACATGCGTTCATCATGGGTAACCATAATAGCGGCTTTATTCCGAGATTTCACTTCTTTTGCAATCAATTGCACAACTTCATGAGCACGTGCAGTATCTAGATTAGCTGTGGGTTCATCTGCTAAAATAACATCTGGATCATTCATAAAAGAACGCGCAATTGCCACTCGCTGCCTTTCACCGCCAGATAACTTGTCTGGAAATTTTCCGAATTTATTGTCTAATCCTAAATCTGCTAAGAGTTCTCTTGCTATTTTTTTCATATCTTCAGTAATGGAACCCTTCATTTTTACGACCACCAATAATTGATCTAGTACAGTCAAATAAGGAATCAAGTTTGATGTTTGCAGTATAAAACCAATTTGTTCCAAACGAACTTGTGCTAACTCTTTTTCATTCAAAGAGGATATTGCTCTATCTTTAATAAATACTTCTCCTTCAGAAGGCTTCAATAAAGCTCCTGCAATTGCTAAAAAGGTACTCTTTCCTGAACCAGATGGTCCAATAATAGCTACAAATTCTCCTTTATCCACAGTCATTGAAACTTGATTCAAAGCAATTGTTTCACTTTCACTATCTTGATAACGTTTTGTTACATTTTTCAATTGAATACCAGTCATTATTCCAACCTCCCTAATGCTGTTAACGGATCAATTTTTGAAATTTTGATTACAGAAAACAGCGAACTTAAGACACTTATCGCTAGTAAAACGATACTATAAATAATAACCATAGGGAGTTTCAAGTTAAACGGCATTCCCTCTGGTAATACTGCAGCAGTAAGGTATGTCAAACCAATTCCTACTAAAATACTGACAGCTGATAAAACGAAAACTTGTGAGATAACTGTTTTAATAACAAATCCGTTGCTTGCTCCAATGGCTTTTAGCACACCGAATTGTTGCGTTTTTTGATTGGTTAAAACATAAAAGAACACACCAATAATAAAAGCTGAAATAATAATTAAAAACCAAAGCATCATCATGATTGTGCCGTTTTCAGCTGTATATCCAGGAACTGCATTTACAGCTTCATCTTTTGTCCCTATTTCAATCCCATCAATTGTTTCATTTATTGCTTCAACGTCTACATTCGTTCCTTGAAGTAAAATTCCATTAACTGGATTTTCTATACCATTATCTGAACCAGGTGCAGCGTACTTAATAGCACGAAATTTATCTAATTGTGCAAAAATAACCGGCTGATGATTTAAAGTTTCATTTTGAACAAAACCGATAATCTCCACTTCTTCATTAGATCCATTGATTGCTAGCGTATCACCTAATGAAAAACCGTCTTCTTTCAGCGACTCATCCACAATTACACCATTCAAATTGCTGTTTATTAGTGATTTTCCAGAACTGACAGACGGCTCCATAAATGATCCGGGCTGAATACCCGCTATAAGGACATCCGTTTTTGTTGCATTCTCTTCATCACTGGCAGCAGAACGTATTGAAGCCGAGACCGTTCCCATTGAAGCGACAGCTTCAACCCCTTTTTCGTCTAGCAATTGTTCCTCCAAATCTTCAGAAAGAATTGACTTAGAAAAGCTAAAATCCGTTTCCTTTTCAAAAACAACGTAATCTGCTTCCGAATATTTTAACGTCGAAGTTGCTAAATCAGATAATCCCGTTCCAAGACCAGATAATACAAACACAAGCCACGAAATAAATACTATAATTAACCCAATCATAATAAATCTTCCTTTGGAGTGCTTTAGTTCCTTCAGTGCTAAAAACATTTATCCTACCCCATTTCTTTAAGTACTTATCTTTACAAATAGTAGTATACAACAAAGTTACACTTGTGTCACTTTGGAATATCAAAAATACCATTTTTAATGATCATCTTAATAAAATAAGCTCTTTCTTTGGAACTTAAATTAGAATGATCAGGTATATTAATACTATGAAAAATAATACCAACAATTAAACTATCGGGGATTTCTTTTTTTATATAACCATTTGTTTTACCAGTCTGAATAAATTGTTGAATATAATTAAAGAAATGTCCATGGACCTCTCCAGAAATAAGTTCTTTTTGCTTTTGTTTTTCAGTACTGATGACCATTTTGTCATGTGGAAGAGCATTTGAAATCAAATGTACTTCTCGATACTTAAAAATCAACTCGAATAATTGATCAAATTGGTCTGTAAAGTCCAAAGACAAGTTTATTTGATGAAACTCTTCCATCATTTGTTTCATCTGTCCTACTAAGTAATCACTAATAAGTTCATCTTTATTCGTATAGTATTTATAGATAGCCGCTCTTGAAACTTTTAATGATTTGGCCAGCAAACTAAATGAAAATTTTTCATAACCTTCTTTTATCAAAAGATTATGTGTCTGCAAATAAATATCATCTGTTGAAAATTTCTTTTCTCTTGCCACCAAAATCACTCCTTATTTTTTCTTTGCTACTGTAGATTATAGCATGTTTTATTTCTCTACAAAGCAAAAAACAAGGGTCTGAAGTTTCTGTTCTTCAAAACCTTGCTCTTTATTTTTATTTTACCAAAGCTAAAGCACCCATTGGATCCCATGGTTCTAATGCAATAACAGGCTGTTCTAACGCTTTCAACCATTTTTCAGGAATGTATTTTTTATCTACTGCAATTTGATAGTTAAATTCCTCAAACCATTTGTCACTCATGGAATATATTCCCTTTTTACCTGATTTGTCTCCCCAACTGTTTTCAACTTTCCATGTTAGAGGCTGACCTTGTTCGTCCAAATCTACTCCCACAAATACCATTGCATGAGTCAATAAGCTATCGCCATAATCTAAGCGCTGCGCTTTTGTTAATCCGTTACCCTCACCTAGTGTCAATTCATAATTGTAACTATGTTCATCCATAATCCCACTATCTCTTACCAACATTTTGCCCACATCGCAGCCAAACCAGACTGGCTGAGCGTCTTTAATTGAAGCAACAGCGGCTTCTTTTAAAACTTGAATAGGGACATTGATGTATTGGATCGGTTTTGCTTCTTTAACGGTTCCTAAATACTTAACAGTATAAGCTCTTCCAAAAGGTTTATCTTCAGTTGGTGCATTTAACAAGCTGACTAAACTTGTTAAATCCCAACCGACATATTCTTTAAAAAAGTCTTGTGGAGTGAGTTCATTGATACGGCAGTATTCACCCTCTTTGTTTCGATAAGTGTAAGTAAATGACTCAGGAACTTCACCCAATGCCTTGACTAACACAGTATAAATGAAATACAGCATCGTTTCTTTATTCTCTGTTAATTCGTTTAATGAAGATCCAGCTTGATAAGCTTCACGTAATTGACAAGCAAATTCTCTGAGTTTAGAGGTTAGTACTGAGTTTAATTTTCTTGTATTAGAAGAATGAAACGTTTCTGGCATAACAGATTTAGGAACCGCGCCGTATTTTTCTAGCAGTCCCGAAAACATATCCCATTGTCCACCATCTTGAACTGGATCCATCAATAGATGAGAAACAATTCTAGAATTTTGCGGTTCGTCTAGTGTTTCTAAAATGCTGTCTAAGAAATAATTGGCTTTTTCAAGTTTATCCCAAAACAACGTATAATTTTGTGAGAACTCAAAACTATCCATATTTAATTTCTCCATCGTATCTACACGAGCAGTATTTAAAGCTGCAAACATCCAACATCGGCCACTGGATTGTTGATTTGTTATTGCACCACGTTTGGTTTCGTTTGAGAACTCAAAAGGATGCCTTCTTAAAACATTATTATCTAAAGAAGCATCATCAATACCAACTTTTGCTATGGCGCCTTTAATCACCTGATTTGTATTGTTTGCATCAAACCGTACTTTAAACTCTGTTAACAATTCGTTATTGATTCCCATCTTCATTCCCCCTAATTTATTACTTAAAAGGATACTCTTCTTTGGTTTATCTAGCAAGTTGATTCATTTATTCCTACTTTTCTGATTAGGAGGGGCTCCACTCTTCCATGAAACATCTCTTTATGGAAGAGTGGAACGGAAAACTACCTTCACTCTTCCATTAGAGGGCTCTTAACGGACAAGTGAAACAAAAAAAGCGTCTCACTTGTCCATCAAATTTAGTTTCACGTAAAAGTGAACAAAAAAACCTCACTTTTCCATAGAAAAGCGAGGTTTCATTCTGACAATATTAAACATTACAGGGTCTTTAGTTACTACTAGTTATAGTATAATTTGTTTCGCTTAGTGCTTGGTTAAAAATTGATTCATCAATTTCATTAGAACTTTCGACAATCGCTTGTTTCGTTTCTAAATTAACAACTACACGTTCAATGCCTTCAACTGATTGGAATTTTTCAACTACTGTACTTGCACAACCTTCGCATTTCATGCCTTCAATCGTTAATTCTTTTTTCATTTCATATCACTCCGTTTCAATAATTATAGTTTCACTTTATTTTTTTAGATTAGGGTTTGAATCTCTTTAAACGCAGTGCATTGATCAGTACGGATACTGAACTGAAACTCATTGCTGCTCCAGCCAACATCGGGTTTAACAATGGTCCTCCAAAAATGTGGAGCAGTCCCATAGCAATAGGAATTCCTAAAACATTGTACCCAAATGCCCAAAATAGGTTTTCTTTGATATTTTTGATGGTTGCTTTACTCAATTCCACAGCTGTTGGTACATCCATTAAATCACTTCTCATCAGTACAATGTCTGCAGATTCCATAGCTACATCTGTACCTGTTCCAATGGCAATACCAATATCAGCTTGTGCTAAAGCAGGAGCATCATTGATACCATCACCTACCATAGCGACTATTTTTCCTTCGGCTTGTAATTTTTTTACTTCGTTTGCTTTTTGTTCCGGTAACACTTCACTTAACACACGGTCAATTCCTACTTGTTTGGCAATAGCTTCAGCAGTCCGTTTATTGTCACCAGTAATCATTGCTACCTCTAATCCCATCTTATGCAATTTTTCAATGGCATTCAAGCTATTCGCTTTTACTGTATCTGCAACGGCAATTATTCCTGCCATTTGACCATCTTTAGCAATATACATTGGGGTTTTACCCTCGCTTGCTAACTTATCGGAAATTGACTCTACTGCATCAAGTGAGATACCGCGGTCGACCATTAATTTTTTATTTCCTAATAAGAGAGATTGATTCTCTATTGTTACTTCAATTCCATGTCCAGGCAAAGCATTGAATGTTTGCGTTTTAAGAAGAGGCAATTTCTTATTTTCTGCTCCGTGAACAATTGCTTCTCCAAGTGGATGTTCTGAGCCTTTTTCAGCAGAAGCTGCAAGAATCAATAACTTCTCTTCAGATAACTCACTAACAGTTACAATATCTGTTACTTCAGGTTTTCCTTCAGTTAGTGTGCCTGTTTTATCAAAAATAATCGTGTCGATTTTATGTGTTTTTTCTAGTGCTCCGCCACTTTTAATTAAAACGCCATATTCGGCTCCTTTTCCTGTACCGACCATAATAGCGGTAGGTGTCGCTAATCCTAGCGCACAAGGGCAGGCAATAACTAATACCGAAATTGCGATTGTCAGAGCAAATACCCCTGATTCTCCAGCTAGATACCAAGCTACTCCTGATAGGATAGCTAGTATGATAACGATTGGTACAAAATATCCAGAAATAATATCGGCAAGTTTCGCAATAGGAGCTTTTGAACCTTGTGCATCTTCAACCAACTTAATGATTTGAGATAAGGCTGTATCTTTACCAACTTTTGTAGCTTTGTATTGAATTGTTCCATTTTTATTGATACTTGCTCCAATTATCGCATCGCCAGTTGTTTTTTCAACGGGTATACTTTCTCCAGTCAACATAGCTTCATCAACTGACGTCATTCCTTCGACCACTACTCCATCGACGGGCATTTTTTCACCTGGTTTCACGATGATTAAATCATTTACTTGTACTTCGTCGACTGCTACTTCTACCTCTTGTCCATTTCGCATCAGCCTAGCTTTTTTTGGAGCAAGACCCATTAGTTTTTTAATTGCTTCAGAAGTTTTCCCTTTTGAAAGAGCTTCAAAGTATTTACCAAGCGTGATCAACGTCAAAATAACTGCCGCAGATTCATAATAAAGCTCCATAGCTAAGCCAACATTTCCCATCCATATGCCTATAGTTGCAGCTAAGCTGTATACAAAGGCCGCACTCGTTCCTAAAGCAACAAGCGAATCCATATTGGGATGACCTTTGAATAAAGCTTTGAATCCGACTTTAAAAAATTCTCTTCCAAGAATTACAACTGGTAAAGTCAAAATCAATTGAGTAAAAGAAAAAGTGCCCGCATTCATCATAGGATCAATCACTTCAGGTAGTGGCATTCCTAACATATGGCCCATTGAAATGTACAATAAAGGGACCGTAAAAATAGCTGAAATCCAAAATCGCTGCCACATCTCTTTTATGTGTTGTGCTTTTTTTTCACGATCCATGTCTAGTGCATCGGCTGATTCAATTTCTTCATGAGCTTCATAACCAGATTCTTTTACGGCATTTGTAATATCCGCTACTCCTAATTGATCTGGATCATATTGGATACTCATTTTTTCAGTAGCTAAATTCACACTCACATTTGCTACTCCTGGTAATTTTCCAGTTGCTTTTTCAATCGTTTGAGCACATGATGCACAGGTCATCCCTTCAATGGTAAAGGTTTTCTGTTTTTTATCAGTTACAGCTTTGTATCCTGATTGATTTACGGCTTCTTGGATATCTTTATCTGTCAGAATCGATTCATCGTATTGAATATGCATTTTTTCAGTAGCCAAATTCACACTGGCTTCTTTGACTCCAGGTAATTTCTTAGTCGCTTTTTCAACAGTCTGAGCACATGATGCGCAACTCATCCCTTCAATGGTAAATGATTTCTCAGTCAATTCGATTCACTCCTTTTTTTATGAATGGCTATGTTGGCAGTCGCATTGTCCAGGTATACAGTCACATGGAACGCTGTCAACAGCTTCTTCTTTTTTTTGTTGTACGAGTTCTTCTAGCATCTGAACATCTGCATGACTCAATGTAGCTTCACGGATAAGTTCAGCAATGGTTGTTCCAACTTTTCGATTGCAAATCTGATCAAAAAAATTAGTTGTCTTACTTTTAAAACTTTCTTCTTCACTAATAATTGGACTATACAAATACTTGTTTCCAATCGCTTCGGTCTTTAAAATTCCTTTTTCAACTAAACGGCCAATCAATGTTTTTATGGTTGCTTGCTTCCAATTCATCTTTTCTTTTACTATTTCGGTAATTTCTTTACTAGTTACCGTATGATTTGTCCAAACTACTCGCATGATTTCCCATTCAGCATCAGAGATAGTTGGTTGAATTTTATTCGTCATATCGGGTTTCCTCCTCTTCGACTACACTTGTAATCATTCCCATACACTTAGTTTACAACTGTAATCGTTTATTGTCAACTACTAGAATTAAAATTATATGCATAAAAAAAAGAAACTCATCTGAGCTTCTTTTTTATTGTGCTACTTGTTCTGTGTTATTAAATTCACTATTTAATATTAATATATCCACTCTTCTATTTTCAACTCGACCTTCATTTGTTTTGTTATCTGATTTTGGTCGGTATTCTCCATATCCTACTACCGAAACCCGATTTGGGTTGATTCCTGAATCATTTATAATAATTTGAGCTACATTGCTCGCTCTTAAAACTGAAAGGTCCCAATTAGATTTATACTTTGGATTTGAGACGGGCACAGAATCTGTATACCCTTCTACACGAATGAAACTATCTTTTAATGCTGGTTGGTTTAATAACTTCCCAATATCAACGAACTTATTTTGTTGATCCGCTTTTATCTCTGCATTGCCACTATCAAAAAAAAGTGCATCATTAAAACTTAAAACCAGTCCCCTTTCTTCGATAGAAGTCGTGACACTATCATTGAGCTCACTAGTATCAATGTAAGCATCAATCGTTTCTTTTACTTCTTCTTGTTGCTCTTCCTCTGTCAGCTCTGTAGAACCCTTAGAATTTTCCCCGTCACCGGATTTGCTTTCTCCTTCAAGAATCCCAGTTCCGCCTCCACCCATTTCCATACTAAAAACTGAAGCCAGCTCATTGTATTTTGATTTATCCATTTCACTCATGGAGTACATAATGATAAAAAATATCATTAAAAGAGTAATAAAATCTGCGTAAGATAGCAACCATCTCTCATGGTTTTCTGGTTCTTCTTCATGCTTCTTATTTCGTCTACTCATACTTCAGTAACTGCCTTTCCTTCATGTATACTATTACTATCTACTACGATTTCTGAACCATTAAGAAAACCGGTTAATTTTTCATTTATTAGATTAGGTCGAACACCTTGTTGGATCATTAAAATAGCTTCTAAAATCAATTCCTTTTCCATTTCTTCTTTTTGGGCAATTTTTTTCAACCGTGTTCCAATAGGAAGGAAAACTAAGTTCGCACTTGCTAATCCATAAAGAGTAGCTAAAAATGCAGATGATATGCTAGCTCCTAATTGAGACATATCGGCATCAGCTAAGCCTCCTAATACGTGAACTAGCCCCAGTACTGTTCCTACAATACCCATTGTTGGTGCGGTACCTCCTGCCGAATTAAAAATTGCAGCTCCTGTTTTATGTCTTTCTGAAATAGCATCCATTTCTAACTCTAATGTGTCTCGTATCATTTCGTAGGATTCTCCATCTACAACTAATTGAATTCCTTTTTTAATAAATGGGTCAACGTCTGAACTATCAGCTGCTTCTGATTCAATGCTTAGTACACCTTCTCTTTTTACTTTAGTTGCTAAAGTACTGAAATAAACGATAATTGTCGTCAAATCTTTTGATTTAGCTGTGAAGGACACTTTTATTATTTTCCCAATGTTTTTTACATACTCTAAAGGGAACGCAAGCAATACACTTCCAAGTGTTCCGCCAAAAACAATTACTGCTGGGGTCCAAGAGATTAGTGCACTTACGTGTCCTCCTTCACCCATAAAACCAATGATCATGGAACCAAAACCAATAACTAGTGCAATAAATACGCCCACTGTAATTCCTCCAAATTTTTAATACAAATTAATTAATATACCTCTACGTATATTATCGGTTTTTTTATCACTTTTTTAAGTCTCCTCTAATAAAAAAAATGCGCTCATTCTACTAAACTTAGAATAAGTGCATTTTTTATTTTCTTGCGTTCTTGCGATTAAGTACTCTTTCAAGGCGTGGACGATTGTACCGTTGCAAAAGGATAATTGGCACATTAAATACTAGCGCATAAATGACCATGATCCATCCTACCCATACAGGATTCCATAAAAAAAATAGAAATGAAGGGAGTATGGAAAGCCAATGGGTAAGTTCAGCTCGTTTTGTTTCAAGTATGAATGTTTCAAGATAATTTTCTTCTTTTTGCTGTAGATTTTTTTTATAAAATCCTTTTTTTAATATTTGTGTACCGTCAGGAATAATTTTCGCCCATTTTTTTATATCAAAATGTGTCTGCCAAAATTGTCCTTCATTTTCCCACTTTCTTGCTGGGTAAATAAAGGTTTGCTTTCGAAAATAACTTTCTGGTAAAGACAACGTAAAAAAAGAAATGCTTATTTGAAAAATTGTCCATGCAATGCTGTCAATAATGATAGTCCATATCATGGGAAGTTCTAAGAGTTGCACTGACCTACACCTCCAATTTCCGTCCACTCCAAGTAACTCTGTGGAGTACTTTTGTTAAAAAGAGCGACCATACAAATAAACCGATAAAAAACAAAAAGAATAATGGATAACCAAACAAAATCCATAAACTAAATTGGCCAAAACGATGAGCAAGCCAATAAAATTGTATGGCATAAGCTATACAAACTAAACTAGCGATAATCCATAGACTAGTATCATTTGCCAGCAAAGCTACTATTAAAGAACCCATTGTAAAAAATGCTCCACTGATCCAAAGTGAAATCAGACCTGTAACTATGGGATGAGTAGACTGAGCAGCCGTGCCAAAACTTTTTGTCCATCCTTCGACCAACTGCTTGATTCCTTCAGGGTACATTTGAAACTGGATTAATCCGCGTCCTCCATAACAGCGAACTGGAAAATTATTTTCCCTGAATTTCTCACCTAGAGCAAGATCATCCATTATAGCTCCTTTGATAGCTTTATGTCCTCCAACAATAAAATACTCTTCTTTATCACATAAAATACAAGGTCCAAATGAACCTGCCGTCTCAATTTGAGTACCTAGCGGGGTAAATACATTCATACCGGCCATTAAAATAATATTAAATACAGCAGATAAATTTTCATACAATTTTGTTATCTTATGAAAGGGTTGGAATGAGAGAATTCCAGTTGAATCGACAGATTGATACGTCGCTAACAACTGCTCCAAGCTAGTTTTATCTTCAAAGAACGTATCTGCATCTAAGAACAACAACCAATCACCTTTTGCTTCCTTTGCCCCACTCCAACAAGCAGCGGATTTCCCTGTCCATTCATCACTTTTTTTCTTTTTAATAACTTTAACACCCTGCTGTTGAGCAACAGCAATAGTCCTATCAGAAGACTCATCGTCTACAACAATGACTTCTACCGGTTTGTATGACTGATTATTTAAAGATGCCAACAGCACAGGTAAACGAGTTTCTTCATTTCTCGCAGGGATAATAATCGAAACTTTCTTTTTTACGTTATTATTATCAGCATCTTTAACAACCAAAGGAATTTTCCAAAGCATCAAAAAGCCACTGATTACTGAAATAAGGCTTAATAATATAATTATGAACAGCATCATTGCTCCTCCTAAAATAACCAACGTCTCCATTTACGAAGCAGATTTAAATCATTAGATTGATAGGGCGGGTATTGTTTTTGGATATTAAATGGCAAAAGATAAGTATAGACTGTTCGTTCATAACTGAATGTGTCTAGACTGGCTGAGCCATGGTAGCGTCCAAATCCACTAGCCCCTATTCCACCAAATGAATTATCAGAACTAACTGCATGTAAAATCACTTGATTCAGACTAAAAGCTCCTGAACGTAATTTAGTTTTAACGTACGCAATACTTCTTTTATTTTTACTAAAAATATATGTGACAAGTGGATCATCCATTCGTTTCAGTTCGTTTACTAATTTTGACAAATTAGTATATGGGATGACTGGTAAGATTGGACCAAATATTTCTTCGTAAAGAATTGGACTACGCGCTGTTATATCAGTCAATAGCGTTGGCTCTACCCTTTTATGCGTAGCGTCAACTTTTCCGCCGTAATAAATAGTTCCTTGTTTTAAAAAATCGACTATCTTTTCAAATTGTTTTTCATGAGCCATTCGCCCAATCGTTTCCTCTTCAAGCGGATGCAGACCATAAAACTGCTTGATTTGTTCAACTGCCATTTGAAGGAATTGTGGATAAATTGTTTGATGAACATAAACAGTATCTGGAGCAATGCAACTTTGACCAGCATTTAAAAATTTCCCCCATACAATCCTTTGCACAACAGCTTCCGTTAAATTGGTCTCATCAACAATACAGGGATTTTTACCACCTAACTCCAATACAACAGGGATTTGCTTTTTAGCAGCTGCACCATGCACAATAGTTCCTACTTTTTTGCTCCCTGTAAAAAAAATAAAATCCCAAGGTAATTCTAATAACTCAGTAGCAACTGTGTCGTCTCCATTCACAACCATCAAAACATCTGGCGAAAAGTAAGCCCTTATTAACTTAGCTAGAATCTTGGCTGTCTCTGGAGCAAATTCAGAGGGTTTAATAAAGCAGCTATTTCCTGCTGCAAGAGCTCCAATTACCGGCATAAGTGCTAATTGTAAAGGGTAGTTCCATGGGCTAATAACCAATATAGAACCATAAGGACGGTGTTCAAATGTTGTTTTGCTCATGGAACCTAATTTAATATGACGTTTATGCTTAGGTCTCTGCCAGTTGTTTAAGCGACGTTTCATAAAATCAATTTCTTGAAGCAAGACTGCCAGTTCAGAAGTATACGCTTCTTCTGGTGTTTTCCCTAGATCTTTATATAAAGCAGTGAGCAATTCAGATTCATTTTCCATTAACATCAAGCGCAAGACCTCTAAAAGTTGTTTTCGTTCAGTTGTATTTAGATGATTGCTATTCGCTACGCGAGTTTTTTGATGCTGTTGAATAATGGACCAGTTTATCTTATTGTCGCTAACGCCAGCTTTAGTTGTCATCTTGTTGATCCCTTTGAACGATTTTATCTCTCACCTGCTGCCCACTCATTGTAACCATAGGCATACCTCCACCTGGGTTTACAGTTCCACCAACAAAATAGAGGTTGTCATACAGTTCACTATGTTTAGCATGCTTAAAGCCGTGATTTTTCTTACGGTTAGAAACCGTTCCGTAAATGGAACCTTTGTGAGATCCATAAGTTTTTTCAATATCATCTGGTGTCCATAGATCTTCTGTCACAATGTGCTTCCGTAAATCAGTCAATCCCATTTTTTCTAACTTAATCAAAACACGTTCACGAAGTAAAAGATACTCTTCATGAGTGAATGGTTCATCTTGAATATATGGAATATGAGGCAAAATTTTAATATTTTCATGTCCTGGTTTTGATTGAGCTTTATCTGTTTTGTTCACATTTACTAAATAAATAGTCGGATCTTTAGGCAATTTATGCTGATTGAAGACTGTATCAAAATGATTGGCTGGATCAGCTGAGAAAAAGAAATTATGATGAGCAAGTTGCGGATATTCTCTGTCCACTCCAAGATGTATCACCAATCCCGAACTTGAAGGTTCAAAACGTTTTTCTAATTTTTCAATAAAAGCAGGTTCCTCATTTAGTAATTTTTGATAAGCCGGAATAACTTCCATATTAGAGATATAATAGTCAGCTTTTCTTAAAGAGCCATCTGCAAGCTCTACAGCACTGATTTGGTTTTTTTCGTCCTTGATAAAGGATGTAATACCAAGACCAGTATGCAGTTCTACACCTATCTCAGTTGCTAGTTTAACTAATCCTTCAGCAATTTTATGCATACCTCCTGGAACATACCATACACCCTGAGCATGTTGCATATAAATCATCATATTTAGCACAGCTGGTGCATCGTACGGGGAAGAGCCAACGTATTTAATAAAATAGGCCAACATATCGCGCACTTTTTGATTACTGATTCTTTTTTCAATAGCATCGTACATGGATGAAAAGTAATCAAAGTCTTTCATCGAACCAAATAAGCCATGCTCACGGAAAATTTCTCCTGTTTTGTCTAACCCTTTTTCAAAATACCCTTTTTCAGTTGCATCGTATAATTTTTTAGCATACTCTAAAAATTCTGCATATTCCTTCATATCTTTTTCGCTTAACTCACTATTTTCATAGTTCATTTTTTCTAAATCGCTGTACAAATCAATAACCGAATTGTCTGGAAAAAAAGATCTCCACTGGTGGTCCAGTTGAATAATCGATATATATTCAGCCATTTTGCGATTACTTCCTGTAAATAACTTTTCGAATACATGTGGCATCGTTAAAATTGAAGGGCCTAGATCAAACCCAAATCCATCTTGCTCCAACCGGTTTAATTTGCCTCCAAGATGATGATTTTTTTCATAAAGCGATACAGCGTATCCACTTTGCGCTAATGAAATAGCCGCTGAAAGACCACCTAAACCTCCACCTATAACAATAACTGTTTTCTTTTGAGTTGACATAGTTAACCCACTCCTCATGTAGTTTATTCTAACGAATAGACAAGAAAAGTCCTAAACTAAAGCTATACAGCTTATTGGTCAAGGACAAATTCTTATTTTATTGATCGGTAAATACGCTGCATTTCTAATGGCGATACATAATTACGCTTAGTAAAGCAATCATAATTATTCTTACGTACAGCATTCAACAACCCGCGATAAATCGCTGACGAAAGTTTGACAGGCAATCGACTATCTTCATCAAAATAGCGAAATCCCTCTTGCACATCATCATACAAATACTCTGCACGTTGAGCCAATTTTTCCCAAATACGAATAAAATTAGCATTGATTATTTTTTGTTCTATATCTGTTCGTGTATAATTTTCAGCAGCCAACTCAGAAACTGGTAAGTAAATTCGATCAATTTTTTGGAAATCCTCGCCAACATCTCTTAAGATATTTGTCAACTGCATAGCGATTCCTAAATTAATCGCTAGTTGAGTGAGGTCTTGGTGCGTTTTTGAAGCCAAAACAGGTAACAACATTAATCCAACTGATCCAGCAACGTAATAGCTGTAAGTTTCTAATTCCGATAGATCTTTTGGCTCTGCAAAATCTATATCCATTTTTTGGCCTATTAATTGATCATAAAAGGGCTCAATAGACATATCGTAACGTTCAAAAACATCTGTTAGCGAACGCCAAATTGGGTGATCAATAGGATTTCCTTGTTCGAATAAAGATAATTCTTTTTCTAAATTCGCTACTGCCAAAAGTTGTTCTTCTTTTGTGTCAACCAAGTCTACACTATCATCAGCCCTTCGACAAAAAGCATAAATGGCAAATATAGCTTGTGCTTTGGCTTTTGGTAAACGCGAAAAAGCATAATAAAAGCTTTTTGAATGTTTTTTTATGATCTCTTCGCAGTATTGATAATCTTGTTTTATGGTTTCTTGTCCATTCAATTCCATATCCAGGCCTCCCATAGTATTGACTAAGTTTCATACAGTATTGAACTATGCCTTAACTCCGCGATCATCTAAGATTAATTCTTCGGTAGCTATTTTTGCAGACATCAATACGATCGGCACTCCTGCTCCAGGGTGGGTACTGCTTCCAGCAAAGTAAAGATTTTCACAATTTTTAGCTTTAGCCTGTGGACGAAAATGATTGCTTTGTAATAAATTAGGTCTCAGTCCAAAACAGGCACCATTATATGCATTGAATTTTTCTTTGAAATCAATAGGTGTCATATAGGTTTCTGATACGATCTCATTCTCAACGTTTTCAAAACCTTTGAGTTGTTTCAACGAATTTAAAACTTCTGTTCGGTAATGCTGGATTGTTTCTTCAGTCCACTCATAATCCGCAATAGATAAATCAGAAACAGGGACTAATAGATAAAGTCCATCTTTTCCTTCTGGAGCCATAGATTGATCCATTTTTGAACCCATATATAAATAGTAAGAAGGATTATCTAGTAACTTACCAGCAAAAATATCTTCAAGATTTTTATCTAAATCTTCAGCAAACACAAAATTATGCAACTGATCAACGCCTTCGTATTTACGATCCATACCTAAATACATAATAAAGCAAGAACAAGAATACTTCATACTATCGATTTTTTTATCTGTGTATTTCCCTTTAGCAGCTGTGTCTTGCACCAAATTTTTTATAGCATATGGGAAATCAGCATTACAGACAACATAATCCGCAAGAATCTCTTTATCGCGTAATAAAATTCCATACGCTTGTTTGTCTTCAATCAAGATTTTTTCTACTGGTGAATTGTAATGAACTTTTCCACCCAACTCTAAAAATAAGCGTTCCATAGATTTGGCCATCGTATACATACCACCTTCAATGAACCAAACGCCGTAAAGCAGTTCAATCATAGGGATAATAGTGTAAAGAGAAGGTCCATTAACCGGCGAAACTCCTATGTATAAGGTTTGGAAGCTAAGCATTTGCTGCAATCGTTTATCTTTTACAAATTTACCAATGGAATGATTAGCGCTATCAAACGTTTTTAATTTCAAAGCCTGCTTAATCATAAATGGGTTATAAAAGTCCAATGCGTTACGGAAAGGACGTTGTAAAAAATGGTCTTTTGCTACAATAAAACGGCCATAAATATCTTGAAGATAACTCAAAAAGCCTTTCGCATCTTCATCACTGATTCCTTCTAGCGACTCCATTAATTTGACCAAATCAGATGAAACATCAAACTTTTCTTTTTCTTCTGTTCCAAAATAGGCAGTATACATAGGATCCAGTCTTTTCATTGGGATATAGTCATCCGGATCTCTTCCAGTTAATTCAAAAACTTCTCTATAAATTTGTGGCATCATAACAATACTAGGACCTAAATCAAAAGTATAACCATCCTTTTTGATTTGATGCATTTTCCCGCCAGGTATGGCTTCTTTTTCATAAATTTCTACTTCATATCCTTCGTGCTGCAAACGTATTGCACTTGCTAGACCGGCTACGCCAGCTCCGATGACTACTATCTTTTTCGACAAAAAAACTCTCCTTTCTAATCTTATGCAGTTAAACTTTTTATACTTGTCTCAGATCACTCATCTTCTTCTAAACGTTCAAACTCACTATTTAAAGACTTCAACCCTTTAAAAAAAGCTTCATTATTTATATCTGTCATATTGCAATGCATAATCTCATTTAAAATGGCTTTTGAAATAGCTTTTTTTACTTGCTGACTTTTTTCGGTTAATGTGACAATTACGGCACGTTTGTCTATATCAGATGCGACTTTTTCAATCCAGCCTTGTGTTGACAATCGATTAAGAATTGGGTTAAGTGTTCCTATGCTCATACCTATACGGTCACTAATATTTTTTATAAATATATGATCTTCATCCCACAATGCTAACAAAACAAGGTATTGAGGAAAAGTTAGTCCAAAAGGTTTTAATGCTCTTCCGTACATTCTTGAAAATCCATTAGAAGCTTTATATACTTCAAAACATAGTTGGTCTTCTAAAGAACGAACAAACATGGTTTCATCCAATTAAATCTCTCCTTCCAATCTAAGTGCCTATTTCATCTTTCAAATCTTATTCGTTTGATTCTCTTAAAGACAAAATACCATCTTTCATAACATACACTTTATCACATTGGCTGATCAATCGTTCATCATGGGTAACCATAATAGTTGCTTTCTTTTTGTTTTTTGTTTCGCGTGCTAGTATTTCTACTACCTCAAAGGCCTTTTCAGAATCCAAGCTTGCTGTCGGTTCATCTGCCAAAATAACAGACGGCTCATGATACAGTGCGCGAGCGATTGCAACTCGTTGGCGTTCTCCACCTGATAGATCACTTGGGTACTTATCTTTCAAATCCAAGATACCTAACTCATCTAGTAAATCGTCTCGTTTCTGCTTATCAACTTTTGTTTTTTCAACTTTGTTAACCAGATTCAATTGGTCTTTTACCGTTAAGAATGGAACTAAATTTGACGCTTGCAAAATAAATCCAATTTCTTCAAAGCGTAAAGCAGCTCGTTTTTTTTCAGCAACTTCACTAAAAGGCTTTTCATTAATCATAACGGTACCTTTTGAAGGCTTTTGCAATCCTCCAATAATCGTTAAGAGTGTACTTTTACCAGAACCACTTGGACCAATAATCGCAACAAACTCTCCTTCTCCTACAGAAAAAGTTGTATCCTTCAATGCTTCTACTCGTTTATGCCCTTCACCAAATGAACGGCTCACATTATCCAACTCTATTAATTTCATTTTTGATTTCCTCCTTTATCCGATTGCTTCTAATGGATCAATCTTAACTACTGTACGCACTGAGAATAACGCTCCTAGTACAGCTACAATGATAAGTAAAGCTGTTATTCCAGCAATAAATAGAACATTCGAACTATAAGGAACGGTGGCTGGCAAGACAAATGATGTAATAATAGTCAAAATCAATCCAATTCCCACGCCAATAGTGGACAACAAGAAGGTTTGTGCGACAACTGACTTCGCAATATAACCTGAAGAGATCCCTTGAGCTTTCATAACGCCGAACATGCTTGTCTTTTGCAAGGTCAATACATAAATGAAAATTCCAATAACAACTGCTGCTATCACAATTAAAAATCCAATCATTAATCCAAATGTTAAAACCTGTGCGCTATACCCTGGTATCTTAAAGATATAATCTCCAATAGAATATGCCACCAAGTCATCAGAGTCTGCGACAACATCTTGTAATGATTCTGATGAATCTCGAACAACCACTGCACTGATTCGCCCATTTTCCGAATCATCAGCTTCTTCAAAGCGAACTTCTTGGTAAGAAGGTATCGTTGTATACAAAACAGGAGCCACATTGAATTTAGCGTTTTCGGTAAATCCAACAACTTCTACTTCTTTATCGCTTCCAGCAAGTTGAATCGTATCGCCTAGTTCAATATTGTCTTCTTCTTTTAAACTAATATCAGCCACAACTTCATCATCATTTTCAAATTCTCGACCATCAATCACTTCAGGCATAATAAATTTATCTGGTTCAATACCAAAAAAAGTTACATTTACTTTTGATGATTCCCCTGTTTCGCCTTCTTTTCGTATCACACTAGGAGCTAATCCCAGTAAGGCCGTATCCTCTGCTGTAACTTCTTCTGCTTGTTCAAATGTCATCATGGACATATTAATATTCGTATTTGATTCATCGGTTAGAACAATTGAATCTGCTTCCCATTTATCTACACTTGTACGATTATCTTGAGCTAATCCATATGCTAATCCAGTTAAAAAATAAACCAAATAAGACACTAAGATCATAACCCCAATAATCAATGCAAATCTAGTTTTTGAATGCTTTATTTCTTTCCATGCTAAAAACATGTTATATCCCCCTTTTATAATAGCTCGTTCTTTTTAGAATAATAAATGCAATGGTTTGTTTTTTTCAGTTTATTAAACAAATTTTACATCTTACACGATACAGTATACTCAGAATAAAATTTATTGTAAACTAATCTTACTTATTTTCCGAAGAAAATTTATTTTTATGCTCTTTGAGCAGCTGAATAAAGCGATCCGTAAAATTAGCTGTAAAGCCCCATAATGTACGATCGTTTATTGTATAGAAAGGGACTGCATGCTTCCCTTGCTTCCAGTTGTATTTTTTCCCACCAGGTATTCGATCAAAGGGAAAATCCTCCTCGTGTTCTAACTTCACATGAGCCACATAATAAACGGGATCATGTGTTAAAAAATAACTCACTGGTACTGTATACACTTCTTCAACTTCTTCATTAAACTGAATTTCTTCTACTTTTATATTTTTTAGTTCCCCTACGAAAGATCGTATGATGACACGCTCGTTAACAATGTAATCCATTTCTCCTAAGATTTGGATGGAATCCTTAGAAAGAGATAATTCTTCCATCGTCTCGCGAATGGCAGCTTCTTCGTAAGTCTCTCCTCTTTCTACTCTTCCACCCGGAAAAGAGGTTTCACCTGGTTGAGAAATGTTCTTGCTGCGTACTTCATATAAAAGATGCAACTCATCGTTTATTTTTATTAAGGGGACCAACACAGCAAAGTGCTGCTGGTTGGTAAGTGGTTTTGCCTCATAGTTTTCTAGTAATCCTTTGATTTCATCTAACATTATTAGTCCTCCTTCATTTGCTACACTTTTACCTTTATTATAAGGAATTAAGCGGTCATACACTAATCTTATTCTTGCTAATCGTGCAGTAAGTTCATTACAATAGAAGAAAACAAACGACTTATTCGTTCACAAAAAAGGGAGTTTAATTATGGAACAAGTAGAAGAGACCTTTTATTTTATAAACAATCAAAAGATACCAACTGAACAAAATACTATATTTGACGAGCTAGATGGAAAGAATATTTATGAAGTTATTCGTGTTCAACAAGGTATCCCACTTTTTCTAGAAGATCATTTAGAACGTTTTAGAGCTTCAGCAGCTGCTACTGGTCTACACTTAAACGATTCCGATACAGTCTTAACAAATCGTATTTACCACTTGGTATCATTAAATCATGTTATTAATAAAAACATCAAAATTATTTTAAATGCCAAAAAAGGATTATTAATTTTTTTCACGACGTCTATTTATCCTCCACAAGACTACTATCTCAATGGTATGCATACCACATTATTAAAGTTAGAACGAACTGATCCTAATGTTAAAACATTGCGTACAGACTACCAGCGAGTTGTTTTAGCTGAACGTAAAAAGCAACAAGCTCATGAGGTATTACTTGTTGATCAAACAGATCATGTGACTGAAGGAAGCCGGTCAAATTTATTTATTGTAAACAACAACAAATTATACACTTCTCCAGCTAAAAATGTTTTGCTGGGTATTGTTCGAAAAAAAACATTAGAATTATGTACCAAATTAAATTTTGACGTTAGAGAAGAAACGATTGCTGTTTCAAAACTGCCTGAAATTGATGGAGCCTTTATAACGGGCACGGGAAACAACATTTTACCCATCAAATCAATTGGGGAAATACCTCTACATTCTACAACCAACCCGATCATCAAAACGTTGATGACTGAATATGCTAATCTTGTCGAATCGTATATCATCGAACATCAACCGGCTCATTTGTAACCACAAAAAAGCCGAGATCATATTTTAGATCTCGGCTTTTTTGTCTCTAATAGGTTTATTAGGAAAAGATTTCTATTTTTTTCATTTATGTGGTTCGTTTTCCTTTTAAATATTGCGCTCTTTTTATTACTTTAAATACTGTGTCTATTGTAAAAATAGCTAAAGCAATCATCCCAGCTATTTGGATGGTATTTTGAAGATGGCCTTGTGCCAAATCGGTATTTCCTTGAATAAATTCATAAACCGTTAAGTACATTCCCGAACCTGGCACTAATGGAAAAAAACCTGGTAAGAAAAAAATGGTTACAGGAACTTTAAAAATACGCGAAAAAATATGCGATTGAGTAGAAATCACTAATCCTGAGATGTATGTTGACATAACAGATCCTAATGTTTCAAGACAAACCAGATAAACTCCCCAACCGATAGCTCCTACTATAGCTGTTGCAAAAATATGTTTCTTTGGCGATTCTAAGCTAATTGCTGCTGCAGCGACTGCTAAAAAAGCACCAATGACTTGGCTGATCAAAATAGCACACCTCCAATAAGTACTAACCCTATAGCAACGCCTAAAGCAATTGATAGAGCCGTAACAAAGGCTTCTAAAGCTTTAGCACCGCCAGACATGTAGTCTCCTTGTAAAGTATCTCGTATTGCATTTGTAATAGCTGTTCCTGGAACTAAAGGCATTATCGTACCCGTTATAACGATACTTATCATAAGTGTGGGGAAAATAAACATCTGCATTAATCCAGCCCCCACTGATATGACCGCAGAAGATAAAACATTCCGAACAAAAGAGCCCATATCTAACTTCTTTTCGCCTTTTAGGATCAGTGCCAATAAAGCACCATTTATTCCAGCAGCCAGTATTTCAAAAAGGCCTCCACCTAAAAGTAAAGCAAATGAAGCAGCTAAAGCTGATGTAGCAATATCTTTATGGATAGGCTTATATTGTACTTTCCCAATATTTTGCAAAGCTGTATAAGCTTCTGAAATTGTGATTTCATCACTAGTCAATTGTCTCGAGATCGTATTTACACTGGCAATGTTATTTAAATTCGTATCTCGCACGTTGATTCGATTCACAATCGTAATTGGATCTTCCAAGCTAGGGTCATCAAGCGTAGCGACCAATCCAGTAGCAATAGCAAACGCTTCAGTTGTTTCAAATTTTGATATTTTTAAAATATGGTTCATCGTATCTTCTACACGATACGTTTCTGCGTTACTTTCTAGCATAATTTTCCCTGCTAGTATGGCGACATCCATTAGTGTTTTGTAATCCATTCTATAGTCTCTTCCTTTCCCACAATGGCTAACCGCATTCTTTAAACTACAGCTTTCTCTGTACTTGTAAATTTCAACTTAGTATAGCATAGTTTATGAAACCATTTGAACCTTTCATTTCATTCTTACTTCTTTTTAATAAGAGCCTTTTTAGTTTTATAATAAAAAAACAGAACAGAAAATTCTGCTCTGTAAAAAAATTCCCTAGTTGAGTCACTGTACGCCCTTGTCAGTAGTTTTTTTTATTCTTTATTGATCATTTAGTGTGCTTCATTCAACATTCCACGAACTTTTGTCATCTCTTTTGCTAATTTTTGATACACAGGAATAATTTTTTGGTAGTCTGTTACCGTTTGTTCGTTATACTGTATGCTGATTTTTGATTCAACTGTATCTTCTATTTGCTCTTTCTCCTCATAGTTAGCTACTGTTTCAATCATTTCTTCAGTTTCTTTACCAATCAAGACTGCACCTAAACAAGAGCTCTCAAAACTAGTTGGCTGCTGCATAGTTCTTCCAAATATATCTGCTATCATTTGTTTCCATAGTGGCGAATTTAAAAAGCCACCCGTTACATTTATTGTTTTAGATGGACCGCCAACCTCTTGAATGATCTGCCAAACATCGTAAAGATTAAAGAGTACGCCTTCCATAGCCGCACGTACCATATGCCCAGTAGTGTGTCTAGAAGCCAATCCGATAAAGCTACCCGTAGCTTCTGACTCCCATAAAGGGGCACGTTCGCCATTTAAATAAGGTAAAAAGAATAAACCTTCTGCACCAGGTTGTATCATTTCAGCAAATCTATTAAGCTGTTCTAGCCTTGTTTCGATACCATTGTCCATCATTTTGCTGCCTTCAGGGTATAGGATTGACGTCAGCCATGACATGACATTTCCACCATTATTTACGGCCCCGCCGATAACCCAACGGTCTTTCGACAAATAGTAACAAAAGGTTCTGCCTTCTGCATCCAATACAATATGATTGGTAACCATTCGAATAGCTCCACTAGTACCAATTGTAATTGCCGTTTCACCAGGATCCATTGCCCCAACACCAAGGTTCGATAAACAACCGTCACTTGCACCGATGACCAAGTCCGTTGTAGAGTTAATGGCCATTTCTTCAGCATAGCATTCTCGAATCTTATTCCATCTATATGTAACATCTACAGGTTCAGATAAAAGTGACCTCTCAATGCCAACAAGTTTCAGGATATCTTTATCCCATGATAGTTCATGAATATTGAATAATCCTGTTGCTGAAGCAATCGAGTAATCAATTTTGTATTCTCCAGTCAAATGAAATAAAACATATTCTTTAATCCCAATAATCTTCTTAGCTTTTTTTAAAATAGCAGGATGATACTCTTTCAGCCACAAAACTTTGCTGAATGGGCTCATAGAATGAACTGGAGTCCCAGTTTTTTTATATAATTCTTTCCAATTCGTTGTTTCTTTTAAGTGAGCAACTAGTTCTGCTGGACGATTATCCGCCCAAATAATGCAGTTGGTCAACAATTCATCTTGTTCATCTACGGCAATAACACTGTGCATGGCACTTGAAAAAGAGATGAAATCAACTAGATGACTGATTCCTTTATCTTTTTCCATCAATGTACGTATAACTGAAATTACAGCTTGAAAAATCACTTTTGGATCTTGTTCGGCCATACCTACTTCAGTTTGAGTAATAGAATAGCCTACATAAGTACTATCTATTACTTGAAGATCTTCTTGGTATAAGACGGCCTTTGTGCTTGTTGTCCCAATATCTACTCCAATTGTATACCGTTGTTGCTTTAACATTCACTAATCCCCCTTGCATTGAACCGAATATGTCCGAATTCATTGCGCAATCATGCGACTATTTTTCTTCAAAATAAAAATTCCCTCATCTATAATCATGTCGTTTGGCAGCAATTTTGTCAACTTTTTTATAAAGAAAACAAGTATATTGAAATACTGGATTTCCAGATAATTTTTCATCAAATAAAAAAGCAAGAAAGGTGAATGCAGGTCACTTTTCTTGCCTTTTATTTGTTAAACTCTTTTTAGTTTAATTCTGGCCAGAAACCTTTGTTTGCTACAATTAAATCATCCAATAGATTTTTAGCCACTTCTGCATTTGGAACGATTTTTGATAGACTTAATGCTTGCCATAGTTTTTGGTAACTTCCTTCAATATAAGCTTCGACAACCATTTTTTCAGCTGTAACTTGTTGCAGCATCAATGCTCTTTCAAAATTTGGAATTTTCCCTTGAGCTAATGGTTCTGGACCATCGCTGCCCACAATACAAGGAACTTCTACCATAGCGTCATCATCAAAGTTGGCGATGGCTCCATTATTTTCGACAATCAGTAACATCCGTTCATGTGTGTTGAAGGCAATCGCACGAGCTAAGTCAACGATAAAGGAAGCATGGCTGTCAATGTGGAAACCGCTATTTTCAGCAGTTCCTTTTTCAATAATTCCTTTAGCAGCTGTAAATACTTCTTTTTCACGTCCAGCCATGACTTCATTTGCGCGAGTAAATTCTGGATTCGAGTGAGCTACTTCATAATCTGGATAGAAATAGTATTTCAAATACGTGTTTGGTAAGAAACGCGGTTCAATCGCCAATAGATCTTTTGCTTTTTTATGAGTGGCTTGCCAACTTTCGTCCATGTGTTGCGTATCCACTTCTACTTGAGTCAAGTAACCATTCTCAGCAACGTATTCTTTGATTTCATCTAAATATTCATGACCAGTGGCTATGTCTTTTACACTAGTCCACCAACCAAAGTGATTTAATCCAAAGTATCGAACTTCTAATTCGTCTGGTGTTTTGCCGATGATTTGAGACATTCTTCTCAACGTTCCAACAGGCATATCGCAAATATTCAATACTTTTGAGTTCGGACGCATCACACGGCAAGCTTCCGCTACGATTGCAGCTGGATTTGAATAGTTTAACATCCAAGCATCAGGAGAATATTTTTCCATATAATCGATGATTTCCATCATTCCCCTAATACTGCGCATTCCATAAGCGATTCCGCCTGGTCCACATGTTTCTTGACCAACAATCCCATATTTCAAAGGAATTTTTTCATCTTGTTCTCTCATGGCGTATTTCCCAACACGAATATGTGCCATAACAAAATCCACATCTGTAAAGGCAGTTTCGGGATCTGTTGTGTGTGAAAACTTCACTTGAGGAGCTTGTTCTTTTAAGAGGATTTCTAATGCATCTCCTAAAATACTTTGTCTCTCACCATCATTATCGTATAATTTCAATTCTCTAATGGGGAAACGATCCATATTATCCAATAACATCATAACAATTCCTGGCGTAAACGTACTTCCGCCTCCTGCAATTACGATTGAAAATTTTTTCATTTTTAATGACTTCCCTTCATTTTATCTAATTAATCTACTCGTCTGATTCTCTGCCTAAATAGTGATCGACAGCTTTTCTGACGCTATTAACTTGCAAGCCATAAACAACGTGGACATTGTGGTCTTTAACGATGACCCCGCTTGCTCCTGTATCATTTTTTAACGCTAACTCATCAACTTTATCTGGCTGATGCAAGGTTAACCTCAATCGCGTGTAACAATTGGTTACCGTATTGATATTTCCTGGTCCACCTAAAGCTGCAACAATCGTACTTGCTAAACCTTTTTCTTCTTGAGGTACTCCTTCTTTAGCAGTTTCATTTTTAGTTTTACTTTCATTGTACTCATTCTTAGAATAAAGTTTTGTTTCTTGACCGGTATCTTCACGACCGATTGTTTTATATTTGAATGTTGTAATCAAGAAACGGAAAGTAAAGTAGTAGATAGCGAAGAATACGAGTCCTACTAAGATATACATTGGCCATCCGGTTTTCTCAATTCCCAAAGGTACATTGTACAATAGGAAATCAATAAAACCATTTGGTCCGATAGCTCGAACGCTCAATAAGTTCAATACAACCATACTTAATCCACTTAATACTGCATGGACAACGAACAACAACGGCGCTACAAACATAAATGAAAATTCAATGGGCTCTGTTACTCCTGCTACAAATGATGTCACTACTGCAGGAATTAAGATTGCTTTTGCCTTATTTTTATTTTCAGGACTTGCTGTTTGGTACATCGCTAGACAAGCACCAATTAAACCGAACATTTTAGAAATTCCACGTGCATCCCAAATCACGCTTGGTGATAAGATACTGACACTAGGATCTGCAATCTCAGCGAAGTATATATTTCTAGCACCTTCGAAAATTTGTCCGCCTACTTCTTGAATACCTCCTAGTGAAGTATATAAGAAAGGTGTATAAACTAAGTGATGTAGTCCGGTTGGAATGAGCAATCGCTCTAACATTCCATATAAGAATATCCCAAAATTCCCACTTTGATTGATCAATGTTCCTAAACTGTTTATACCACTTTGGAAAAATGGCCAAATATAAGTGAATGCAATAGCTAATAATACAACTACTGGGATCAATAGAATAAATACAAAACGAGTACCCCCATAAATCTGGAATGCATTATTAAATTCTTTCTCACAAAATTTATTGTGTACAATTGCTGTTACTACTCCTAATATAATGCCAAGGAAAACACCCATATCTAAAACTTGAACACCCAATACCATCGTTTGTCCCGTTCCTTGTAAAGATTCTCCTTCGAATAATAATCCACTGATTTCCATAAATTTATTCATTGCGTTAATAAAGACTAAGTAACCTAAAACTGCTGTAAATCCAGCTTCCGATTTTTTCTTATTCGCTAGACCAACTGCTAGACCCATACAAAAAATCAAACCTAAATTATTTAAAATGGATACTAAAGAACCGGATAAAATCGTTCCAAATCCCATGGTAATTGGGTTATTCAAAAAGGGAACGGTTTCAATTAGCTTTGCATTTGTAAATAAATTACCGATTGCAATTAAAATCCCTGCAATGGGTAAAATTAATACTGGAATAAACATAGCTTTAGAAAAACGCTGCATACCATCCATTAATTTCTCTTTCATACCTCTTGCCTCCAACTTTTTATTGTTTCGTTTCTTTTAATAAATTTAGTTTATCTTGAAAACGGTTTATTTCATAGCTTTTTGGGTACATAAAAAACGTGTTCCGCACTTTAGAAACACGTTTCACTCATTCACCATTTTCTTTTGCAATTCCTCAAGATAAGTTTTGAAAATAAATTCTACTAACATCAATAGTCTAGGAAAAAAACTATTTGGCAGCATATTGCGATCATCCAGTTTATTATTGTCATTAATTTTAAAGTTCAAATCAGATAGCTCAGCTGCTCGATTGGTTGTCTCCTTTGTAAACGTGATCGTAAATATCCCTTGATCCTTTGCTACCAGTAACTTATCAATCACTTGTTGTGTTTCCCCAGATTTTGAGATCACAATAAAGGCACCAATATCTTCTAAATTATTTTCAAATACACCTATTGAGTCTGTCCCAGTTGCGATAACAGTTTTTTTACCTAAAACCAATAATTTTTTGTATAAATACTCTGCTGCTATTGCCGAAAAACCCGTTGCATAAATAAAAATGTATTTTTGTTTCAAATATAAAACATGCTCAATGAACTTGTTGATGTCTTCTTTGCTATTTTCTTTAAAAAAATCTTTCTGGCTAATACGCAAAAAGTCTTCATCATTGTCTGTTGGGTGCTCTTCTGTTTTCTTAACCATTGGCAGCAGCTGGTAATACAAGTCAATAAAACCTGTGTAGCCCATTTTTTTTGATAACCGAATAATAGTTGAAGGAGAAGTATAGTTGTCTTTAGCTATACCACGTACACCTCTTTCTAATACATCATCAATATTCTCAATAATATAATGCAATATTTTTATATCTAATTCGGATAGACTTTTCCCTTGAATCAATTTACTAATATCGTTCACTTGTCTTCCCTCCTATCAAGCTGGTCATTTCATCCATTTCTTACTGTATCAAGCCATATTTCCGCAATCATCTCATGACCTTCTTTCGTAGGATGTACACCATCTTCTCCTGTTAAAAAAGCAAAACCTTGTTTGATTCCTATAGCATTCAATAAGCCATCTAATGGAATTAGATCTGCTTGAAATTCCCTGGCAAGTTTGCGAACCACTTGGATACGTGGATCTAAATCGCTGCGCCACATTTCGCGATCGACTGGATAAGGCAAAACAAAAGGCTCCATTAAAATAATTCGACGTACAGATTTCTCTACTAGTGATTTCAACAAAGTACGGTATTGTTGCTCAAATTGTTGCAAATTTTCTTGACTACCAAACTGGTCTTTTCCGACCGTATGCCAAGTATCATTGATTCCAATCAAAATAGATACAACTGTTGGATTTAAAGAAAGACAATCCACATCCCAACGATCAGCCATGTCGTTCAGCTTATTCCCTCCAATTCCGCGATTAGAAAAAGTCAGCTCTAATTCAGAATAACGTTCCTTTAAAGCATTTGCTATCATTAGAGGATAGCCTTGTCCTAAATCTGCAGCATCTGTTCTTTCACGGCCAACATCTGTAACGCTGTCACCGATGAATAGAATATGGTCTTCAGGGTTTAATATCATAAATAAGTTTCATTCCTCTCGTTTGAGCATGCTGCCTGTAAACGCACCCAATTTCTTACACAACATTCTTAACTCACTATCTATTTTTATAATTTCAGTTTACCTTTATTCTTTTAAACCAGCAATTCAAATTTTAATTTCCAGATTAAAAAGATGTGAAAATTCAATCTGTTATTTTTGTTTATAAATTCATTAAAATAGCTTTTTACACTTTTTTTTGTTACAATAAGTGATAAGGGTTTTAAAAACGCTTTTCTAGTTTAACTAGTTAGGTTAACTCAAACCACTCATCACCATAGTTTGAAAGGGGAAAATAATATGAAAGTCAATGCTACTTTAAGAACAGAGGTCGGATCTTCAGCGGCTAATCGTGCAAGAAGAGAAAAAAAAGTAACAGCCGTCGTTAATGGAAAAGGTATCACAAGCACTGCAGTATTATTAGACAGCAAAGAATTGGATAACGTTTTAAAGACATTAGGTAAAAATGCTATCTTTGATGTTGCCGTTCAAGATGGTGAAACTCATCAAGTGATTATCAAAGAGATTCAAAATGCAACTCTTGTAAATCAAATTTTAGACGTTGAATTACAAGTTATTCAAAAAGGAGAAAAATTAACGGTTACTGTTCCGATTAATGTTTTAAATGCTGATGCTGTTAAACGCGGCATTGTTTCTCAAACATTAAACGAATTAGAAATCGAAACTCTTCCAGCGAATATCCCAACTGAATTTACTGTAGACGTTAGCAAATTAGAAATTGGTGACGCACTATATGTTTCAGATATTAAAGTTGACAAAGCAATCACTGTATTAAGTGATGCTGAACAATCTGTTGTGAGTGTATTACCTCCATCAGCTGAAGAACCTGAAACGGCTGCTGAAGCTGTTGAACCTGAATTGATTGGTGAAAAAGAAGAAGAAGCAAAATAATTATTCTTGATCAATTAATAAATGAACAAATAAAAAACCTTCCATCCATTGCTCTTCGAGCTTTAGATGGAAGGTTTTTTATTTGTCTTAATCCTAAAATAATTTCAAGTATAAGAATAGAATATGGTAAACTTTGAATAAGAGATAATCACAAGGAGAATACTAAGATGGATAAAACCTATTTAGATAAATTTTATAAAATGAATCATGCTGAGAGACTGAATGCTCTTGTTGCTGCAGGTAGTTTAACTTCAGATGACTTGTTGCTAACCAACGGCCTACTCTTATCGGATGAGTTAGCCGATAATATGATTGAGAACCATTTAGCTAATTATGAACTGCCGTTAGGGGTCGCTTTGAACTTTTTAGTTGACGGGAAGGACTATGTCGTACCGATGGCTATCGAAGAACCATCTGTCATTGCTGCCGCTAGTGCCGGGGCAAAAATCATTGCTCAAGCGAGCGGTTTTAAAACCACTATTTCAGAACGCATTATGATTGGGCAAGTTGCCTTAAAAGATGTCCCTGATTTGACTTTTGCCAAAAATAATTTAGCTCAACACAAAAATAATATTCTAAAAAAAGCTAATGCCGCTCATCCCTCTATCGTTAAGCGCGGAGGCGGTGCAACAGATTTGTTCATTCGTGTAATTGAAGCTGACAACGAAGCTGGCACACCTGAATTTTTAATGGTTCATTTGCATGTATCTACACTTGAAGCTATGGGCGCCAATATCATCAATACTATGATGGAAGGCATTACAACTTATCTTGAAGAATTAACAGGAGGATCAGCTTTAATGAGTATCCTTTCTAACTATGCGACAGAATGTCTGGCTAGTGCGCTTTGTCAAATACCTGTAGACCTCTTGAAAAGAAATGGTTATTCCGGTGAAGAAGTCCGTGATCGTTTGATTGAAGCTAGTCAATTAGCTTATGTGGATCCTTACCGGGCAGTTACTCATAATAAAGGTATTATGAATGGCATTGATGCTGTGGTTTTAGCATCCGGTAATGATTGGCGTGCTATTTCTGCTGGTGCACATGCTTATGCCTCACGCAATGGCCAGTACCGTGCTCTTTCTTCATGGAGAAAAGCTGAAAATGGCGATTTGATTGGGCAATTGACTTTGCCTCTGCCTGTTGGCTCGGTTGGCGGATCGATTTCCATCCACCCAGCTGCCCAGTTCAGTAAACGCTTATTGGGCGATCCGTCGGCAAAAGAGTTAGAATCCATAATCGTTTCCGTGGGTCTTGCTCAAAATTTTTCTGCTCTTAAAGCCCTAGTAACTGAAGGTATTCAAAAAGGTCATATGGGCCTACAAGCTCGCTCTTTGGCTATCAGTGCTGGAGCAACCGGCGCAGACATTGAACAAGTCGCTGAGCAGTTAAAAACAGCTAAAAATATGAATCTGGCTACTGCAGAAGCACTACTCAAAGAGATCGAATCATAATTAAACAGAAATACCTAAGATGCCTGAAAATTGTGCTATTCTTCAATCCAACTTTTCCACGGAAGAGTTGGATTTTTTTAGTAGTTCACTGTTCCGTGAAGATCACTTTCATGGAATAGTGACTCTCCATTTGAAGCTCACTTATCCATGAAGATGTGTTTCATTGACAAGTGAGGCTATTTTTACGCTCAACTCTTCCGTCAAAGCCTGTTTCATGGAAGAGTGGCTCATCACATCAATTAATACAGTCAAAAAAACTCATTTTCATCTCTAATGAACGTTATCATCAGGGATGGAAATAAGTTTTTTTATTGGGATCATTTCTCAATAATTTTAGTTGGCTTTATTTACGTATTGACGCATATTGTCTTTCATACCCGCCAAATAAATAGTTGCTGGATCTGTTGTAACCTCAAATGTTGCAGTGGATCCATCGACTGGAATTGTTTGTTGGAAAACTTCTTCATACTCTTCAATCGAAATCTCTGTTCTTGAAGCAAATAATTCAGTATGACTCTTTGTTTGTAGATACTCGCGATAGTTCGGTTGCAAAATACCTGTAAAGAACTCCCCTACTGCACCGGAACCGTAACTATATAATCCAATTCTTGAACCATCTTTCAACTGTTCACTTTGTTCAAGTAAAGAAATCAAACTTAAATATAGCGACCCAGTATAAATGTTTCCAACATTGCGATTGTAGGTTGTACTTAATTGATAATTAGCTAATAATTTTTCTTGAGTAGCTTCATCTGCTTCTTCTACTACTGTTCTTAAAGCTTTAAGACCCATCTTAGTATAAGGTAAATGGAAACAGATGGCTTCAAAATCGTTTAACGCTAAATCTGATTTGGCTTTGTATTGTTCCCAAACCGTTGTGAAAAAGTGAATGTACTGTTCATTGGAAAATTTGCCGTCAACAAAAGCTGTATCTGAATAAACCGGACGCCAAAAATCCATAATATCCGCTGTTAAATAGGCACTTTGATTTTCTAATGCCATGATTTTTGGATTGGCACTGATAACCATGGCTACCGCACCAGCTCCTTGAGTAGCTTCCCCTGAAGTGTTCAATCCATAACGCGCAATATCCGATCCCAATACCAATACTCTGCTTTCTGGATTTAAAGCGATATGCCCTTTTGCCATTTGGATTCCTGCAGTAGCTCCATAACAAGCTTGTTTCACTTCAATAGAACGTGCATTTGGATTTAATCCTAGCAAATGATGCACATACACGGCTCCAGATTTCGAATTATCGATACCTGATTCTGTACCAAAAATAACAAAATCAATTTTTTCTCTATCCGTCTCATCTAGTATCATTAATGCTGCATTTGCTGCTAATGTTACCGGGTCTTGTGTGATTGGAGCAATGGCCATTTTTTCTTGGCCGATCCCGATAGTAAATTTTTCTGGCTCTACATTTCTAGCTACTGCCAATTTGTTCATATCTACGTACATATGTGGTGCATAAAAACCAATTTTGTCTATTCCAATTCTCAAAAGAAAGGACCCCTTTTTTATTTAATGACTTCTCTTATACAGCCTTATCTTCCGTGTATACCTGCCTATTAACCTATTCTACTAAGCATTCTAATAAATAATAAGTTATTCACAGTTAAAAAACAACTGTTTGCTTCTAATCTAAAGAGAAGCTTAAGAATCTAATCACTAAGTAAACAAATATTAAATCTAAATCCAATTTAAGGTCTTTCGATATCCTCTTTAATGGTTACTAATTTTGTGATTTCTTCTTTCAATACGGCTAAGGGGTCCTTGCCGCAAGGGTACTCAATAGCTGTATTAATGTCATTTGGAAATTCACTCAAAACCTCCGCTACAGAAATATCTCCTTCACCTAGAAGTGTCATTTCCAATGTATCTTCTTTGATGTCTTTCAAATGAACATAAGTTACCTGGTTTTTTAAAAGTTCTGCGTTCTTAACTGGATCCTCATGAACAAATATGAAGTTTCCAGTGTCAAAGGTTATCGAAACTGCTGCACCTTTTTCAATTAGTTGAGCACATAGTTGATTTAGTTTAGCCGCTTTTGAATAATCTTCTTGACCATTCTCAATCGTAAAATGGCTTATCTCGTATTCTTTTAACACATTATTTAAAATCGTAACCTCTTCAGTTGAAACGTCTTTAGCGTATCCAGCTCCAAATTTTAAATGTTTAGAACCTAACTCATGGGCTTCTTTTGCATATAACCTTAAATCGGTTTCCTTCATCATTTGCTCTGCATAAAGCAAATCTGGAACAGAGTACAACAATTCAAATCCATACTTTTTAGCCGCTTCATTAAGGTCTCTAAACTCAGTTTGCTCTTTGATGTAATCTCTTCTGATTTCTATTTTTTTAATCCCTAATTGAGAAAGGCCTTCAAAAAAATCCAATTGTCTCTTTCCGTCTTTAACTAACTCATCAAAAACCAGCATATTTACTACGATTGTTTCTCTCATTATTTAATTCCTCCTTAGTAAAATAAAAAATGGTAATCCATTAATACTAGATTACCATTTTTATTCTACTTATTCTTATTAACTGTTTGAGTAGTCGTTATTTATCTGATTTCTGTTTTATCTGGAACTTCAAAAACACTATTTTTAATGATGTCTTGGTACCAAAAAGCCGATTTTTTTAACGAGCGATCTCTGTTATTATCTAAATCGATTCTGACCAACCCATAACGATTCTTGAATGCGTTCATAGGAGATACACAATCGGTAAAAGCCCATAACATATACCCTTTACAGTTTGATCCAGCTTCAGTTACCTCAATCAAACTATTCAAATGCTCTGTAATAAACTCGATGCGGTAATCGTCTTGTACAACTCCATTGCTGTCCATAAACCGCTCTTCATCTTCAATACCCATCCCATTTTCTGTTACCATCCACGGAATATTTCCGTACTCATTTTTTATACGCATACCGAAATCAAACATCATTTGAGGATAAATTTCCCATCCTCTAGATTTATTCATTTTTCGTCCAGGCAATTCAAAATGGTCATAGTAGAACGCTGGATGGAAAGGTGTTTGCTCATTCCATTGGTAGCTTGGTGCCTTCACACGATTCGGGTAATATAAATTAATCCCTAAGAAGTCTACCGTATTGTGTGCAATAATAGCCAATTCTTCTTTTGTATACTCAAATTGGATGCCATGCTTTTCTAACAGCGGAAACAACTCTTCTGGATATGTTCCCTTAACCAAAGGATCTAAATAAATGCGATTGAAAAATAGATCGTACATCTCTGCCGCTTTTTTATCTGCTTCTGAAGAAGATCTTGGATACGTTACCTCTGGGTTCAACACAATACCGATTTGGCCGTCGTAATTATTTCTATGATACATTTCGACAACTTTTGCGGTTGCCAAAACTTTATGGTAATTCCATTGCATCCATTTTTTTGTATTTTGCTCATGTGGATAACGAATGGCATCTAAGTAAGTGCGTGTTTGGATAACAACGGGCTCATTAAATGTAAACCAATATTTTACACGGTCTGCGTAACGGTCAAAAACAATTTCTGCGTACTGTGTAAATAGTTCCACAACTTTTTTTGAACTCCAGCCATCGTAGTTATCTTGTAAATAAGTTGGCAATTCATAATGTTCAAGGCACAACATCGGTACTACACCAGCTTCAATCAAACTATCTATATAGCGGTCAACAAATGAAGCATAGTCTTCGTCAACTTCCAAAGTTTCATAATTTGTAAAAAATCTTGACCAATTTATAGAAGTTCGAAAATGTGTTAACCCAATTTCTTTCATTAGATCAATATCGTCTTGATAGCGTTCATAAAAATTAGTTGCAACTCCTGGACCGAAGCCTTCATGCCATACATGTCTTTCATTTTTATACCATGTATCCAGATATGAATCTTGCCCTTCTTTCTTGCCTTTCCATCCCTCTGTTTGCCATGCGGATGACCCAGCGCCAATAATAAAATCCTTTGGAATTTGTTTTTTCAATTTTATACTCTCCTTCATATATAGATTCAGTTAAACATTATGCCTGTCAGCTTTGCTCACTCGATAGACAATAAAAAGCCATAAAATGAAATTCTTATGACTTTTTATGACTTGCTATGAACTTACATTTAGTCTATTGATACCCCTGCAAGTTTTTTATATACGTCAACAACTTCAGACGCCATATCTCTAAATGTTATAGCATTCATCAAATGATCTTGGCTATGCACAGCTAATAAAGAAACCGTTAGCTCTTCACCAGATGCTTCTTGTGTCAATAAACTCGTTTGAGCATGGTGAGCTTCAACTAAAGATTTATCTGCTGCATCTAATTTTTCAGCTGCT
This sequence comes from Carnobacterium sp. 17-4, assembly GCF_000195575.1. Taxonomy (NCBI): domain Bacteria; kingdom Bacillati; phylum Bacillota; class Bacilli; order Lactobacillales; family Carnobacteriaceae; genus Carnobacterium; species Carnobacterium sp. 17-4. The sequence goes on from NC_015391.1 coordinate 2,032,054, forward strand.
AATGTAAAATCATCTGTTTTTGCAGCATGAATAGCTTCCATTGCATCGCTTTTAGCGTTTCCTCCATGAATAATTAACCCCATGATTGTTTCTATATTTATTGCTTGTCCCACTTTAAAAACTTCCTTTCATAATCCTTACTGATTAATTCATTAATTTAATAGCATGATCCAACACATTTTCACCGTTCATTTTTCCGTAATCTTGCATGTTGATAATGTCAAGTGGAATATTTTTCCCAGCTAATTTCTTTTCGAATTGGCCTTTCATGAATCGAACTTGTGGCCCTAATAACATAACGTCAATATTTTTGCTTGCAAGGTTTTTATCTGCTTCTGCTGCTGATACTGCAAAAATTTCTGTATCCATATTGCGAGCTTTTGAAGCCGCTTGCATTTTAGTTACTAATAAACTTGTACTCATACCTGCTGAACATACTAACATAATTGTTTTTTCTGCCATTATTTATCACTCCATTAAGTTATTTGCTTTACACTTATTATAATGCAAGTATCGTGCCAACAATTTTAAATGTAAACACATTCAGAAAGCCTTTTCTTTCTTTGTTTTAACATACACACTACAAATAAAAAAATACACACTAGTGAAGTGTGTATTTTTAAATATGCATTTTTACTTGATTTTCAATAATCATTTGTGCAATATACGCAATCTCATCCTCTGGAATAGCCATTTGGTATTGTTTTTCTAATGGAATAAGAGTCGCTTTAATTACATCCATAGTCATGCGATTTTTTTTAGCATATGCTTCTAAGCCATGAAATTCGCGAATAATCGTACCTGTTTGTAGTCCTTCAATCAAAAACGCCAAATGCAGCAGCATACCCGTTTCCACGCCTGCTGGAATCATAACATTCAGCTGACTTTTCATTTGCTGGATTAGTTTTTGTAAAAAGCGCATCAGTTGTTGGATAGACCCTACTTTTTTCAAGGTACCCGTCAACGATTGTATGATCTCGTTTATGGGAAGCTCCTCTTCTAATTGATTGCTTAGCAGCAGTAATTTTTCATCATTAAATATATCGTATGTGCTATAAAAGGGGATATTTTGATAGTCGAATTCAACAGTCCCTACTATAGCTTTAATATCATACGTTTCCATCAACTGATCAATTCGTTGCTTGAATGCTTCGCGGTGCAAAAATTGTAAAGGAATAATTTTCACCTTTGTAGAATCCACTACTGGAAGAATACGCTGTTCTAATTTTTTAGCTACTCCTTCTCCCGTAAAACAGGTAACTAATATAGCTTTCTTTTTCTTTACATCCACTAACGTTAGTTGTTTTGTGCTGCTTTTCAATACCGTTTGACAACTTTGGTAAATTTCCTCTAACGTACGGCCAATACTAGCCATTCTTACAGCTTCCAAAACGACTAAAGTACTCACCATAGGAAGTGTTTTAATTCGTAGGCCTAAGTCTTCTGCTAACATATTTCCAAAAGTATTTAGTGAACCCATATCGGTTAAAATCAGTAATCCATGTTGGTAGACTTCCTTATTTTCCTCAATCGTTTGACGAACCAGTTGGTACATTTCTTGAACTTTCATAGTCAATGGCATATTGACGGCTACGCCAACTGTCGTTTCTAATAATTCTTTTACGGTTTCCAACATGCTGCTTGCAGTCGTCTTTCCATGCATTAAAACCATAATGGCTGTCATTTCATCTTGTTTTTGAGCCATTTCAACCTCTTCTTGTTTCGTTAAAAACAACGTGATAAACCCAATTTCTTCAAAAGGAATTTCCACAGAATAAGCTTCTTCAATCATAGCTGAAAGATCGATTGCTACTTGAAATTCTTTCGAGTAGTTCTTTCGGATCTCATTCAAATTTGGAAAATCGATTCGTTGATTTTCTTCTATTCGCTCCAGAGCACTTTGCAAATGTAGAGCAAAAGCAAATTCCATTTTAGTAGAATATGAACGATGCAGCCGTTCTTTGGCAAGCGAATACATTTGTTCAACCAATTCTTTTAATACTGGATCAATGATGTGTTTGCGTACATCTGACGTTGTCGAAAGTGTTTTGACGTACTCATTAAAATAAGTCTTTTGTTCTTTATGTCCTAATCCGTCTAAGTGATAATTTTCTAAAAGATTCTCATTTGTCTTTTTCAAAAGATTTTTTTCTATCAAAGGTACAATCGCTTTTTCCTTCTGCTGATAAGCTAAGGGATCAGTTGAGTCCGTTATTGGCATGTACGTAAATTCTGTTTGGTCTAGCTGAATTAATCGTTCCATTTGCTTGGGCATTTCTTTTATTGATAATAGCCCTTTTTGAACTTGTAGTGGCAAGTCTTTTTGATCAATTTTTAAAGACTGTTTGTTTTCCATTCGAACATTTAAGAAAGCTTTGGCACAGACTAGTTTTAAATCTCGTTGAAATTGTCCAATATTTCCTTCTGGTTGATACAACATAAAGGCTAATAGAGCTTCTCTTTCAATGGTAATTTTTTGGTTAAGGCGTTGCGCTTCCTGTTTCAAAAAACTGTCTATTAACTCATACCGTTCTTCCACTGTGCGTTCAATTAACTCAGGTAAGGTTATAGCCATTGGGATTCTGCGTGTAAACGTTGACAATAATACATTAGATTTTTCTGTTGTTGCTCCAATAATCAATACATTTGCGTGATGCGTTTCATTGCTTTCTCCTAGAGGACGATAAATCCCTTTGTCAATAAATGTGAACAACATTTCTTGACCTTCAGGTGGCAATCGGTGAATTTCATCTAAAAATAAAATACCGTTATCGGCTTGGTGAATAAGACCTGTTCGATCCTGAGTAGCACCCGTATAAGACCCTTTTTTCACACCAAAAATATGCCCAAAAAGCAATTGTGGATTTTGGGCATAGTCTGCACAGTTATACGTTACAAAAGGAGCATCTTTAGACAATGCTCTCGATTCAATCGCAAATTGATACATACATTCTGCAAATAACGACTTTCCTGTTCCTGTTTGCCCAAAAATAATAGTATGCAACCCGTTGGGTGGATACAAAATAGCCGCTTTTGCTTGTTGCACCATTTCTTTTAAAGAAGCTTCGTAGCCTATTAAGCGAGAAAAAGCGTTCATTTTATAGTATTCTTCTTGCTCATTTTCGCTGATAGCTATTGATTGATACAATACTGGACGTCCAGTTATTTTTTCTATTTGGTTTTCTTTATACAATTCATTTAAGTAACGACTAACATTTGCACGGTCCAAAGATAAAGCTAAGGCAATATCTTTGGCTGTGACACCTTTATTCATTTCATTTAAATAATCTAATACTAATTTTTTACGGTTATTTGTCACTTTTCCTCCCCCTTGCTTTGAGAGTTCTATTCTTTTAAAATTTTTGATTCATATCTATAAACGTAAAACTACGTGTATCATAACGATGGCGACTTCGTGAATGCTCAAAAGGTCGACCATCTTTTAAGTACACGATTTGTTCAACTTCTAATACAGGATCATGAACACCACAATTTAAATATTCTTGATCGTATTTAGAGGACTTGTCTGCACGAATTTTACGATATGCCCCACTAAAACTTATATTTAATTCATCGTGAAGATATTTATAGATTGAACCTTCAATGATGTCTTCCGTTAATCCGACTGCCAAATCTGTTGGCATGTAAGTGTGTTCTAGAACATAAGGCTTATCATCAAGGATTCTTAACCTAATTAGATTATACACCGGCATATTTTTTTCAATCATCAAATGTTCCATGATTTCTTCATTTGGGAATTCAACTGTGAATTTAATTATTTTACTTTCTAACTTATGTCCTTGCATTTGTTTGGTTAAACCATCGTACTCATTAACAGCAGAATTTTTTTCGTTTAAAGGAGAATTTTTCATCACAAATGTTCCAGAACCACGTTGACGATAAATTAATCCTTCCATAGCCAAGATATCTAGTGCTTTTTTTATTGTCATTCTGCTAACTTTAAATTCTTCTGATAGGGTTACTTGATCTGGGATAAGAGATTCCACTTTATATTCGCCATTTGTAATGCGATTTCTTATTTCATCTGCTATTGCTTCGTACTTTACCATAGTGGTTACCTCCTTGTTCTCACGCTCACAATCATCATAGCTTAATTAAAATAATAAGACTAGCCTTTTGATAAAAAAAAGACTGTTTCGCTTAAAAATCTATAGTAAAAAAGAACCTACCTAAAGAGGCAAGTTCTTCTTTATTCTTTGCTTTATGCCTTTTATCTATTATTAATCAGCCATAGAAACAATATTTAGATTTACTTTATCAACTAATTTAAGGAATGGGAACCAAATCAATCCGATAAGAGCCATATCGATAACTTGAAGTACTCCACCCATTACTGAACTTGTAGCCATAATTCCATTAATAATAACTGGTATTGTCCACGGTACTGTAACTCCTGTTGGAATTGGGAATATTCCTGTAGACATCATAGCGTAGTTGAATGCTGTTGTTACTAAAGGAGCAAGAATCCAAGGAATAAAGATAGAAGCATTTAATACTAACGGCATTCCGAAGATCAATGGTTCATTAACGTTAAAGATTGCAGGTCCTAAAGCTAAGCGACCGATTTCTTTATTTTGTTTGCTCTTCATAATGAAGGCTAACAATAATACAACAATTAATGTACTACCAGATCCACCCATACCAACAGTGTAAATTTCCATAAATGGTTTAGTTACAATATGTGGTAAAGCTTCGCCAGCTTTATAAGCATCAAGGTTTTCTAAAGCTAATGTGTTCCAGATTGGGTCCATTACTGAGTTAACAATAATTTGACCATGTAATCCAAAGAACCATAAGAATTGCACGAAGAATACGGCAATCAATGTAGCTGGTAATCCACTACCAAGAGCTGTTAAAGGCTGTTGAATAGCTGTATAAACAACATCATGTAAGTTTGTATTGAAGAAACCAATAACTGCTGCATTAAGCAACAAGAAAGTTGTTAAAGTAATAATAGCAGGTAACAAGGCTGCAAATGAATTTGCAACTGCCGGTGGAACACCGTCAGGCATTTTAATAACAATACCTTTTTTTACAACACGTGTATAGATCTCAGCTGCAACAAATGCTGCGATCATACCGATGAACATCCCTTTTGCACCTAAACGGTCTAAAGACAACACTCCAGTTACTGCTTCGCCTGATTCAGTTACCATTGAGAATGGTGTCAAAATCAAGTAAGAAGCTAATGAAACTGCTCCACCGAAGATACCTTCGACATCATATGATTTGCTCAAATAATAACCTATACCAAATGTAACAAAAATGGTCATAATCGACATTGTAGCATTTTGTCCATTACCGAACAAGTTCCCTAAAGTACCTTTTGTAGCATCACTGAAAAATGGCAAGTTATTTAATACAACTACAATCGAACCAAACATGGTAATTGGAAAAGCAAGCATAAATGCGTCACGTAAAACTTTAAGGTAACGATTTTCGCCTAATTTTCCGGCAATAGGAAGTAATTTTTCACCAAGCATATCAATAAATCCATTCACTAGTATTCCTCTTTTCTCTTTTTATTCTCTATCAAGTATTATTTAGTATTTCTAACTAAAAAGAGGCCTCTTTTTAGTTTTTATCAATTAATTGAAATCGATTACATATAAATAATATCATTTTAATTTTTATATGTCTAGTCTTTTATTTAAAAAAACTAAACTTATTAAAAAAAGCATAATTCCCTTTTGGGAATTATGCTTTTTAATAAGTTGATTAGTCAAAACCGTTAGCGTCGGATACGTCTTTAAACCAACGTCCACTCTTCTTAACCGTTCTTTTCCCTTCATTTTCAATATCAACGGCTATAAATCCATATCGGTTTTTATAAGCATTTGTCCATGACCAGTTATCCATACATGTCCACATATGGTAACCTTTTACATTGCTGCCTTCTTGAATCGCTTGATGCATATATGTTAGATGATCTTTTACAAACTCAATACGGTAATCATCTTCTATACTTCCATCAGGGTTAATATAAGCTTCTTCTCCTTCTACACCCATTCCATTTTCAGAGATGTAACAACGAATATTGCCATAGTTTTCTCTTAAGTTCGTTAGAATATCATAGACTCCTTTTTCGTAAATCTCCCATCCGCGGTATGGATTCATTTTACGATCAGGTTTGATGTAATTGTCAAAATAGTCATCTGGCATAGGACCATCAGCTAGTTTTTCTGAGGATTCTTTCGCTTTGATTCGACGAGGTTGGTAGTAATTAACACCTAACAAATCAACCGTATTATTTTTGATTATTTCTAAATCGCCTTCTTCAATCACTGGTAAATGATCAATTTCTTTTAATAATTCAACTAAGTCTGCTGGGAATTCCCCTTTAACTGAAGGATCTAAAAATGAACGATTAAAGAATGCATCTGCAAGTTGTGCTGCTTTTACATCTTCAGGATTTGTTTCATCTCTAGGATAACTTGGTGTCAAGTTTAGGATGATCCCAATTTCACCATCTAATTTCATTTCATGATAAACTTTAATCGCTTTAGCACTTGAAAGCACTTCATGATAAGCAACTTGAACAGCTTTTTTCATATTCACTTCATTTGGATAATGGAATTGATATAAGTATCCACCTTCAACCGGTACAATAGGTTCATTATGTGTAAACCATTTTTTAACTCGATCACCAAATAACTCAAAACATTTTTCAGCAAATTCTACATAAGCATCCACTGTTTCTCTATTTAACCAACCGCCTTTTTCTTGTAATTTCATAGGCATATCAAAGTGGTATAAGTTAATAAAAGGTTCAATATCGTTTGCAAGCAATTCATTGATTACATCATTATAAAATTCAACAGCTTTTTGATTGACTTCTCCTGTGCCATTCGGAATTAAACGGCTCCATTGAATAGAAGTTCTAAATGTTGTATGTCCTGTTTCTTTCATAAGTTGAATATCTTCTTTATATTTTTCATAAAAGTAAGAAGTTTTCTCTGGTCCTACTTGGTTAAAGAATTTTTCTGGTTCTTCACGGTACCAATGATCCCAAATATTATCCCCTTTGTTATCGCCTTCAAAAACGCCTTCTGTTTGCGGTCCACTAGCTGCAGATCCCCACCAGAACCCTTCTGGAAATTCATACTTCATTATATTAAACACTCCTTTTTTTATCTTCACAACCAGACTAATTGTCTAGTCTTTTGCATAAAACAAGTATACATTTATAAACGGAATATTACAAGATGTTAGCGCTATATTTTAAAAATAAAAAAAAGAGAATACCCATTAAGGCTATTCTCTCTTTTTATACCCACTAGAAATAAATTTTACTCGGAATTCTTTTTTTAAAGACAGTTATCCCTTCAAATCCAATTTCTTTTGCCATCTCAATAGCTGTTTCTTGATTTGACCCTACTGTTTCTGAGAAATGTGAATCAGAGCCTATCGTTAAAATCGTTCCCCCTAATGAATGATACAATCGTAAAACATCCATTGAAGGTAACGTTTCATTTAATGCTTTTTTTGCTAATCCAGATGTGTTGATTTCAATCCCAATACCACGTTCAATTGCTTTACGTACTATTTTTTCGATAATAGGTTTGTAGGTAATAAAATCATAATTGCCCACTGACTCTACTGCATAACGCTTAATTAGGTCTAAATGTGCAATCACATCAATATCAGCGTCAGCAACCATTGTATAAACCTCTTCGAAATACTGTTGATAGATTTCTTCCTTCGTTTTATTTAGCATAAACGTACGTAATTTTTCTTCTTTGATATTATGAACTGAACCCATAATAAAATCGAATTCTAAGTACGCTAAAGCCTCTTCGTATTCTTCTTTCATCAAATGTGGTTCGCATAATTCAATTCCAGCTTTAACTACTAATTGCGTCCCAAATAATTCACGACACTCTTCTAGCTGAGAAAAATAGCGGTTAAAATTCATATGACCATACGTTGGGGCTTTAGGGTTTACGGAAAAATGCTCAGTAAAACAAATTTCATCTAATCCTATTTTTATAGCTTGTTCACACACTTCATTCATTTGTGCTTGAGAATCAAATGAGTTATCCGTGTGGTGATGGTAATCTGCAAGATACATAACCTTCCACTCCTTAATCTACTCTAAACAACTGTACTATCCAAATGGTGTTAGTAGTTCAAAAAAAAATTTCTTATGGAATGACAGGATTGCTTGTGTAGAACCATGGCACCGCCTTAAGCCTGTTGTCTTAAGGATTTCAAGCCTCAAAAAAAACGTAATCGCTAAAGCGCTAACGCTCTTTAATTAATATTGAATGCAAACATGATTACAAGCAATCCTTATTCCTCCAAAAATTTCAACTAAGCTTATTTATTCTTCTATTATCAATACTAAAAAATTATAGAACCTAAAAAATAAGATAATCCGATTGAATGGATTACCTTATCTAGTTTAATACAGAACCATTTACTTTTCTCTTTTTTTTTCGAATTAACTTTGTTTAGTTTCTACTTTAGCTGTTTTCTTTTTAAAAGGTATTGCCATTAATGCAAGAATAACAACCAGACTCACAACGATAGCGATTGGTCCTGCATAGTTGGCTAGTGTTCCAAAGAATAAGCCACTAACACCAAAATCTGCATCAGAGAAGGTTGTACTTGCAAAACCTAAATCTCCTAGTACAGGCATCAATAACAATGGTAAGAATGAAACAATTACGCCATTAACAAATGAACCTGCTATAGATCCTTTGATTCCGCCTGTAGTGTTTCCGAATACTCCAGCGGCAGCTCCTGTAAAGAAATGAGGAACTACTCCTGGTAAAATAACTGTACTTCCTACAGCCAACATGATAGCTAAACTAACGATCCCTCCTAAAAAGCTAGAGAAGAAACCAATCAATACAGCATTGGGAGCAAAAGTAAAAATAATAGGAACATCAAGCGCTGGTTTAGCATTTGGAACTAATTTTGTAGAAATCCCTTTAAATGCTGGTACAATTTCTGCTAGAACTAAACGAACACCAGCTAAGATTACAAATACTCCAGCTGCAAAGTTACCTGCTTGTATTAGTGAAAATACTAAGAAATTTGTTCCGCCACTAAGTTCTGCTTCAATAAATTCAGGTCCAGCAAAGATAGCAACGATAAAGTACATGACGATCATCGTAATCGCGATACTTACTGTACTATCACGTAAGAACCCTAACCCTTTTGGAAAATTGATATTCTCAGTAGAATGTTCTTTATCCTTTTTAAAAATTCTTCCAACATAGCCACTTAATGCATAACCTACTGCACTAAAATGTCCTAGTGCTACATTATCATTTCCTGTTAATTCACGCATAAATGGTTGAACGATAGCTGGCGATAAAGTCATAATGATACCTAATGCTACAGAACCCGCAATAATTAATGGAATTGTATTAAATCCAGCTACAGCCATTATTACAGCTAACATACAAGCCATATATAGGGTATGATGTCCTGTTAAAAAGATGTATTTGAATCTAGTAAATCGTGCAATTAGGATATTAGCAACCATCCCGAAAAACATGATTAAAGCAGTATTCGTTCCATATTCAGTTAATGCTAATGCGACAATTGCTTCGTTATTTGGAACGACTCCTGCAATATTAAAAGCTTCTTGGAACATTAAACCAAATGGTGCCAAAGACGTTTCTAATATTCCTGCACCTGCTTGTATAACTAAGAACCCAACAAATGTTTTAACTGTGCCCTTTATAACATCTGACGTTTTTTTCTTTTGAACCAAGAGACCTACAAGCGCAATAAAAGCAACTAAAATGGAAGGTGCACTTAAAACATCAATTAGAGTATTCATATTTTTTATCTCCTATTCATTTATTAATTTCTCTTGCACAACTTCTTAAAGCACACCTTTTTCTTCAAGTGCTTTTTTTACTTTTTCTCTTAATTCATCAATATCAATGATACTGTCCAAAATAACAATATTTCCTAACTGTTCTCCACCTTCAGCAATATCTTTAGCTAAGAAAAAGATATCTGCATCTCCTGGTTGTGCAGAACTTAAGTCAGAATGTGAAACCTCTACATCTGTAACGCCTAATTCGCCTAATACTTGATTAATGTTCATTTCCACCATAAAACTTGTTCCTAATCCTTGGCCACAAACTGCTAAAATTTTCATTATTCATCTTCTCCCTTTTTTATAATACTAATAATCTCTTCTGCTGTTTTTGATTCTTTAATAGCATTTAATGTCACATCATTGCTTAAAAGTTTCGTAATTTGTGCTAAAGCTTTCAAATGAGCCTGATTATCAATAGCGGCTAAACAAATAAAAATATCAATTTTATGCTCTTCTTTATCCAATAGCAATACAGGAGTAGTCGTTCTTAAAAATGAAATACCTAAACTGTTCACACCCGCTTCAGGTCTTGCATGTGGGATTGCAATTCCTTTACCTATATGAATGTAAGTTCCAATTTCCTCAACATTTTTTATCATAGCTTCCACATATCCTGATTGAACTTTGTTAGAGTCAACTAAAGGCTGAGCAGCCTTAGTAATTGCATTTTTCCAATCCATTTCTTGATTTGTAAATTGAATCATATCTTTAGTTAATAATTCTGAAAGCATTGGCTTATAAGCCCCCTTTTCTATTTCTCTTGAATGAATGAGAGTAATTAGTTCTGATAATAACTTTTCCTCATCTATTACTTCTGTATATTTATGGACTATTTTCATTAACTGATCAATTGAAATATTTTTTAAATTTAATCTTGGAAATTGAGTAGCTATAGATTGAATTAGGTGATTTTTTTCAATATCTGTTAGTAAGGGTTTTACTCGGTAAACTGGTTTGATTGAAATCACTTCTACTGTTGAAAAAATCAAATCATAATCAGTGATTGGAATATGATAAATTTGTTCAATGGTATGAACACGAGAGAATTGAATACTTGGAAACATGTCCTGCAATTGTGAACGAAGCATGATTGATGTACTAACTCCATTTGAGCAGATAACGAGTGCATTTATTTTTTCTGGTTCCTTTTCTTTGTTTTTTTCTAGGTAACCACCAAAGTGTAATGTAAAAAAACTTATTTCCGTTTCACTAATCATTTTTCCCGTCAAAGCTGATAATGGCTCTAAGGCTCTTTTTACAAATTCAAATAAATCAGCATATTCTGTTTTAATTCTTGTTACCATAGGATTGACCAATGGAACGGCAAATGTAATTCTAAAGAATGCTGGAACAAGGTGATTATACAAACTAATTTTTAGTTGTTTTTTGTAGTGCATAGGCAATAAAGTACTTTTTTCAAATTCTTCAATAATTTGTTCTGCTAATTCCTCAAGAAAGGGGTTTTCCTTATCCTTTATTTCTTCTTGTGTGATTAGTAATTGAATAGTAAAAAAATACACCACAGTTTCAATTTTCCCATTAAACAAAGATGCCGCTAATTGTTTTCCATTTTCAAATAATAACTGTCTTTGTAATAATTGCTTTTCAAATTCAGAGTATTGAAAGTTTTCTGTTTTATTTCTCAATTTAACGAAGAGAATATGCAGGATCATTTCTGCTTTTCTACTTTTAACTAGTTTTAATTGATTTTCTTTTACTAATCTATCGACTGCTTGTTGAACGAGTACAAGCTCTTCTTCTTTTCGCCAAGCTTTAATAATCAAAATAATCAGTTCTTTTCCTAAGGGCTGTGATAATAAGTAATCAATACAATATGAAGCGTATTTCCATTTGTTATTCTCAGTCCCCTTTAAGTGATACCCCTCCTTTCTTGAATAAATTAGACTGATATCCCACTCTTCACAGCTTAATTTTGCTTTTTTCACATCTGTTAAAGCAGTGTTTTTACTTACACCTAACAATAATTGATAGTGGTAATTTGATAGTGCTTCACTTCTAATATAGGTGTATAAGTAAATCAAAAGGCTTCGAGTATCTTCAGGTATAACGAATTGCTTTGCATTGATGTTTAATGGCAATCCTATTTCGATTCGTTTCTTTAATATATTATCTATAAAGAAACTTTGACTTTCTATTCTAATTACAGGTAAACTCATCATTTGCAATGCATCATTGACCTTATCTAAATCATATTGAAGTTGTCTTTCAGTTAGATTTAGTACTCTCATAACTTCAAATTTACTTATCTTATCATGTAACGTTATTTCTTCGAATAGCCTGTAAGCTCTTTCATCAAACAAAAGAGTACCTCCTCTTCATAAATCAACTATAATAGTCTACCCATTCTATATCAATGAGATTTAAACCCAAGTTGTGTAATCGTTTTCTTGAATTACTGTGCTCAACTTGAATTTTTACATAAATGAAGCAAACCTAATCCTAAAAACAGGAGATTAGGTTTGCTTCATTTTATTTACACTAACTTAAATTTTCTGTTCGACTTTTTATCCACCTAATGTAATATCTTGGTCTTGATACCACTGCAATGCTGCATGTACTTGATTGAGATTGTAATCTGGCCACATTTCTTCAGCTACATAAAAATCAGAGTAGATTGATTGGATCGGTAAGAATCCACTTAATCTTCTTCTGCCACCCCATCGTATGATAAGATCCATTCTAGAGATATCTGAAGATGCAATATTTTTTGTACTATCTTGTTTAGGATCAAAATCGTTTTGTTTTATACCATAGTTTAAATCCCAATTCCAGCCGTAATTCACTAAAAAGTTGATTTTCATTAACCCTTTTCCAAATTTAGTCCGTTTAGTATAAGGGAGCAATTCTTTTGGAAACAATGGGGAATTAGTATTTCCAACAACCAGCAGATCTGCATCTCTGTCTTTTAGTTTATTGACTGCATCTACGCAAGCCTTTTGGAAGGCTTTTGTTTGTTCAGCTGGTCGTTTGGTATTGTCTACAGTAAAACCATAAAAGGTCATTTCTTCAATGCCTAATTCTAAACAAAGATGGTACAGTTCTAATCCAGGTTCTATGCCAAATTTGTAGCCTTCTTGCTTTTTAAACCCATTTTCTTGAGCCCATCGTCTATTGCCATCTGGAATAATACCAATATGTTTAGGCAGATATTTGTATGTTGCCATTTGATTTCCCCCTTTAACTCATCATCCTATTATTGTAACTGAATTCGTGCTAAATAAATAATAAATCACTTTATTCTACAAAAAAACCACTCAAAATAATTTATTTTGAATGGTTTTTTGCATTTAACTCCTATTCTTCACTATAAATGAACGAAGAGCATAGCTAGTAATGGTCTTTTCTACTTTTTCATTTAGATGCTCAAAGCTAAACGACTGGTTCGTTTCGGTTGTAAAGTATCTTAATGTAAATGCTTCTTCTCCTTTATTCAAAAACATCTCTACCATTGAACTTTCCATCAATAATCGCAATTCCATCAAATCATTTGTTAAAAAAGTTGTTCTTTCTTCTTTATTATTGGTCAGCCAATTTGTTCGTACTACAGTTAATTTTTTAGTTGCTGCTTGATAGTTGATCTCAATTTCATTTCTTAAATGGATGACAAAATCCGTTGATGCTGAACCCCATTCAATAAGAATATCTTGTTGGAGTGAAGCTAACGTAATCCTTTCATCTTGGGTACTTTTGATAACTACAGGATTTTTTTCTCTTAAATGAGTTGTTTCAGCAATGGGGTATTGGATAAGTTTTCCATTTTCATATTTCACCTCTCGTGGAATTGACAATGCATGCAGCCAGCCATTCTTTCTAGTAGGTACTGATGCTTCAACTTCAGGCTCCATAACACCAACCCAACCATATAGAATCGTGCGTCCAACTTCATCACTAAAGGTTTGTGGTGCATAAAATTCAAAACCATAATCCAATTCTTTAAAAGGTTGCTCATCCTTTACAAATTTGCCGTTATCAACTAATTCCCCTGTAAAATAGCCAGATTGATAGATATTATTGTATTTTTCTCCCTCAGCTTTTAAACCTTGTGGAGAAAATGCAAATACATCTTTGTCATCTAATTTAAAGACATCCGGGCATTCCCACATATACCCTAGTGAGAGGGTTTCATCCATCAACGATCCAGTTAAGGTCCAGTCGATTAAATTAGTAGACTGGTACATCAATGCATCACCCGTTAAAGTTTCTTCTTTTTGTGCTCCTAAGACCATCCACCAGTTGCCGTCTTTTCCTTGCCAAACTTTTGGATCTCTAACGTGGGCGGTGTAGCCTTTTATTGGGTGCTCTAAAACCGGTCCTTTTTTCTCAAAATGGATACCATCTTCTGAAACAGCTAAGCATTGATAACTTTTGCGTTCCCCGTTCGCATCTCTAACATTTCCAGTGTAGAATAAATACAATTTTTCTTCAAAAACGATGGCACTTCCAGAGTAACAGCCGTCTTGATCATACCAATCAACAGGTTCTAGCGCAGGCTGATGAGTTTCCCAACGAATAAAATCTTTCGTTGTCATGTGACCCCAGCTTTTTGACTGGTGTGTCGTATCCGTTTGATTCCATTGATAGAAGACATGATAAACACCTTTATACTGAACAAGTCCGTTTGGATCATTTAGCAATCCTTTAGGTGGTCGAATATGGTAACCCAACTCATATTGTTTCAGCTTATTGATTTGTTCCATAGATCTATACATCCTTTCAGCCTTCTATTTCTTCTTTCATTTTGTCACTGTAACCAAATAAATAAGTTAGTGTAAATGCTACAGCAATCGCGATAACGTTCGTCAAAATATAGAGAAGGATTTGGTCATTCAAGTAAAGTAATGTTCCTGGAATAACGGTTACCGACATACCCGTTGCTTCCAATCCAACTAGATCACCGAAGAAACCACCGATTCCTCCACCAACTAATGCAAAGACAAACGGTTTAACATATCGTAAATTCACTCCAAATACGGCTGGCTCAGTAATACCTAAGAAAGCAGATAAGGTAGAAGGATAGGCTAATGCTTTTAATTTTTTAGATTTTGTCTTCATAGCTACAGCTAATGAAGCTCCACCTTGTGCTGCAACACTGGCTGTAATAATTCCGTTATATGGGTTCACACCAGTATTGGCTAGCAATTGAATCTCCAAGAAGTTGAAGAGATGATGAATTCCTGTTACAACAATCAGTTGATTTACTGCTCCTATAACTAACCCTGCTAAACCAAACGGCAATCCTAATACCCAAATAGTTGCATTTAATACGACCTCTTCCAAAGAGTGGAAAACTGGTCCGATGATAAACAATGACAAAATACTCATAATCAATAATGTTGTGAATGGGGTAAGCAGAAGATCAAGCGTTTCTGGTACCCGTTTGCGGATCCATCTTTCTACTTTTGCTCCTACAAAACCAGCAATAAAGGCCGGTAAAACTGTTCCTTGATAACCAACGACTGGAATAAATCCAAACATTGTGATGGGGTCTGCTGTTCCACCTGCAACTTCATAAGCATTTGGAAGAGATGGATTAACTAACATTAATCCTAAAACGATCCCAATAACTGGAGACCCACCAAATACTTTAAACGAAGACCAAGCAACTAAAGCTGGTAAAAAAGCAAAAGCTGTATCCGTTAACACTTGAGTATATAATAAAAAATTAGGGCTAATATCAGTTGGTACCATTCCAAAGACAGCTAAAACCTGTTCTTGCGTCAATAATCCACGTAATCCCATAAACAACCCAGTAGCAACTAATACGGGAATAATAGGAACAAACACATCACCAAATGTACGAATTACACGTTGGAAGGCATTCCCTTGTTTCTTTGCTTCCTGTTTCATTTCACCCGTTGATCCTTCATTGACACCTAAGCCAATAACTTCTTCATATATCTTATTAACGGTACCGGTTCCAAAAATGATTTGAAATTGTCCTGAATTATAAAATGCACCCTTTACTTTCTCAATACCTTCTACTTCATTCTTATCTATTTTATTTTCATCGTTCACCATAATCCTTAATCTAGTTGCACAATGAGCTACAGAACGAATATTCTCTTTTCCACCAACTGCTGCAATAACTTCTTTTGCTATTTCTTTATTATTCGACATGACTTTTCCTCCTTTTCTTTTTTGGAACCGGTTTCTGTTTTTAGTTTAACCGATTTCATTTACTTTGTCTACAAAATTACTTTATACTTTTAAATAATTGATAGTGCTTTAATTCCAATTTTTATAGTAACATATTTATCAAAAAACAATCCTATCTCCGTGTATCTAAGATAGGATTGGGTTTAATTTATATTTCACTTTATTTTTTTAGATAACACTTTGAAACCATAGGGATCTAATATAACCTCACCAGATAAAATTGTATCATTCAAACTATCTTTTACTGTTTCTGTTAGGACAATTTTTTGTTCTTCTTCTGAAAAATTCATTACAAACGTAATATCTTCTTCTTCAGTTTGTCGAGTTTGAACGGATACTCCTTTATCATGCTGAATGAATAATTTTGGTTTCAAATTCAGCTCTTCTATTAGTTGTCCGTAAAAGTCTTCATAAAAACTATGCTCTAATCGCCCACCAATATAGTATGATTCACCTTTTCCATAAGCATGCTTCGTAATAGCTGGAGTATGAGCATAAAAATCTTCCTGATAAGTGCCTATAACCGTTGCATCCTCAACCTCTATTATAGTAGCGTACTCTTTTAAAAGATAATTTTTCCCTTTATATTGAATTTCATTTTTATCTTTAGGATAAAGTGTATCAGTTTCCAAAGGTTTCATTCCAAAAATTTCCTGTAATTGCTCAGGCCAACCTCCTAGGTAAGCTAAATCATGTTCATCAACCAAACCAGTCATGTAGCCTGAAACGAGGACGCCTCCATTTGAGACAAATGATTTTAACTGGTTGATGGTTTCTTCACTCATTAAATACAGCATGGGTACTACCAATAATCGATAAGCTGAAAAATCTTGTTCTTTTGTGATCACATCAACAGCAATATCTTTTTCCCAAAATGAGCGATATTGTTTTTGGATTGTTTGTGGATATTGCTTTGTTTCTAATCCAAAGCCTTGTGCATGATCTAATGCCCAGTTGCTTTCCCAATCATATAAAAAAGCAACTTCCGCTGAACGTGTACTTCCTACAACATTGTCTAGTTTTTTGAGAACTGCTCCCACATCTGATACATCTTTAAATACTCTATTTTCTGGACTTTTATCGTGATCTACAACTGCTCCATGAAATTTTTCCGAAGATCCTCTTGATTTACGCCATTGAAAATACATAATGCTATCTGATCCATGAGCTAGCATTTGCATAGAAGACAATAAATGCATTCCCGGTCTTTTGGCTTTGTTTACTGGATGCCAGTTTACACCACTGGGGGTAGATTCCATCAAAATAAAAGGCTGTTGTTTCAAACTTCTGTATAAATCATCAATAAAGGCGACTTTTGATGCCAGTTCAGCAGTACTTTCCCAGTCATTGTGCCAAGCGGGATAAGCATCCCAACTAATAACATCAACATGTTTAGCAAACTTACTATAATCCAAGCTTTGGAAGGGAATCAAATCAGTAGTGTCTGCCATAAAGTTTGTTGTTATCGGAATTTCAGGTGTCAGCTCTCTCATAGGAACAATTTCATTTTCATAAAAATCTATTGTTTGGTCTGTAACAAATCGGTGCCAATCTAGGTTCAATCCATGTACTGCATTTTCTCCAATGGGGGAAGGGGATTGTATTTGAGACCAACTAGTAAATGTGTGGCTCCAAAAAGGCCCCCACCAAGCATCATTTAATGCTTTTAAGTCTGCGTTGTATTCTTTCTTAAGCCACTCTCTAAATGCTTCTTGACAGAGATCACAATGACACTCCCCCCCATATTCATTCGATATATGCCACATAATCAATGCTGGGTGATCTCCATACCGTTCAGCCAGCTTTCGATTCATTTTTTGTGTTTTCTCTCTATAAACTTTTGAACTAAAACAGTGATTGTGTCTTGCTCCTTGAAGTTGTTTTTGACGATTTTCATTTACTCGCAATACTTCAGGATATTTTTCTGACATCCAAGCAGGGCGCGCGCCACTTGGAGTTGCTAAAATAATATTGCCCCCATTTTGATGAATATCTTCAATTATTTTATCCATCCATTCAAACGTATAACTATCTTCTTCAGGTTCCAAAGCACTCCATGCAAATATCCCAATAGAATACGTATTTGTATTTGCTAATTTCATTAAAGATAAATCTTCTGCTAAAATATCCGGACAGTCCAACCATTGATCTGGATTATAGTCCCCTCCATGCAGTAAAAAATTTGCTTTAGTTACTTGTTTTTTCTTTCGTTCATTCATTACATATCGCTCCTTTCTGACTAACAGAACTAATTTTAGTATGTGTAATTTCTTTACTGTTCTTAAATATCTGTTATCCCTTTGTTCCTCCCGCCGTTAAACCAGCAACAAAGTTTTTTTGTAATAGGACAAATATAATAGCTACTGGGATACTGATCAATATAGCTCCAGCGGCAAATGTTGTATAACTTCCTCCTTGTACATCATTTACTAAATTAAATAATCCAATTGGAAGAGTATAGGATTCTGTATTCCTCAAAATTACTGAAGATAATACAAAATCTCCCAACGGTCCGGTAAATCCATTCATTGCAACTACTGCTAACATTGGTTTTGCCAGTGGCATAATTATTTGTAAAAATATCCTAGTAGGACCTGCGCCATCCATTCGGGCACTTTCATCTAAATCAATTGGTATGGAATCCATATACCCTTTCATTAGATAAGTGTTCATTGGTATTTGTCCTCCTGTATATAAAACGATTAGCAACCAATGACTGTTCATTAATCCTAACATTTGAGCTAATACATAAAGGGCTATCAAAGCTGAAAATTGTGGAATCATTTGTAATAACAGAAAAAGTGTTAACCCATTCTTCCTTCCTTTAAACCGGAATCTTGAAAAAGCATAACCTGTAAATGAAACACTGATAACCGTAAGTATCATAGTAAAAACACTGATTTTCATTGAATTCATATACCATTGAACATAAGGTAAATTTTTGTTTCCCGCGAATAATTCTCTGTAATGATGCAAAGTTGGATTCTCTGGAATTAGGGTTGTACTCACTAGACTATTTCCTGGATTAAAACTTGCTCCAACTGTCCAAAGTAATGGGTAGATAATGGCTATCATTACAATCGCTAAAATCAAATACGTAAAGAATAGACGAGTGAATTTTTGTTTTTTTGCATTACTCATTATTATTCGCCTCCCTTGAACGAACTAGTCCGTCTAAACTGCCATAACGCAATAGTAATAACGAAGACAGAGAGTAAAATTGTTAGTGCAGCAGCTAAAGAATATTGGCTAGATTGCATGGTTAATTTATATATCCACGAAACTAAAATGTCTGTTCCTCCTGCAGTTGAACCTGGAACTGCTGGTCCACCTCCATTAAAGAGATAGATGATATTGAAGTTATTGAAATTAAAAGTGTATTGCGTAATAATAATTGGAGCAATAGATGTTAATAGTAATGGCAAGGTAATATGTTTGAATTTACCAAAAGATGTAGCTCCATCAATCGTAGCTGCTTCATACAAATCTTCTGGTATAGATTGAAGTACACCTGTAGTCACAACAAAAATATATGGAAATCCTAGCCAACCTTGCATCATTAATAGCGCAATTCTTGTCCAGTTCGCATTTGTCATCCAAGGAATAGCATCAAGTCCAAAACCTGCTAGAATAGTCGTATTAATTGCTCCAAAACTATCATTAAACATTCCAGCAAAAATCAAAATTGTTACAAATCCAGGTACTGCCCATGGCAACACTAGTACAGTTCGAATAATTTTTTTGAAGCGTAAATCTTTTTGATTGACTAGAACAGCCATAAATATTCCTAATGCTACTTGCAGTGTTGAAGCAACAACAGTCCATACAATTGTCCAACCTAGAACGTCTATAAAAGTTGAACGCCAAATATCAACTGTGAAAATATTTTTAAACGTGTCTAATCCTACCCATTGAACTAAATTTGCCGGTGGTGAATTATACAAATTGTAATTTGTAAAAGCTAAGGCAAAGCTAAATAAAATCGGAAATATAACAGCGAAAATTAAGATGAATAAAGCTGGTCCACTGATAACATAAGGATATCCTTGATCAATCAATTGATGGTATTGTTCTTTGATTGAATTTAATGGCAAGTTTTCATCACGTAATTTTCCATTTGTATAGGCATCTCTTAGATTTATGTAGTACAATGCAACGCCAAATACGGTTACTATAATGGCAATAATACCTTCCGCTAAAAGAAATATAGAGTTATCTCGAGGTACTTCAGTTCCTAATGTAAATAATCCCCAAAATCCCATATTCAATAAATCTGAAAAAGCTATACCAAAGGCAATTGCTCCAATCAAGAATACCAAACCTTTAACAATCTGTTTGTTATAAAATTGACCAATTCCTGGAATAATGGATAACGTTGTAGCTACTTTTCGGTGTTCCAATATTTTCACCCTCTTTTATTATTAAAATAAAAAAATGGGACAACTCTTCTTACATTTAGAAAAGTTTATTTTTTTCGCCCCATTTTCTTACTATTAATCTATTTGTTAATTCCCACTATGATTTGCTTCTATTTGTCCTTTTATCGTTTCAACGGCTTGTGTTAAAGCTTCTTTAGGCGTAGATTTTTCCGTTGCGATTGTTTGTAGCGCTGAGTCTACCGGCGTCCAAACTTCATTCATTTCAGGAATATTTGGTGTTAATTCTGAGTATTGAGATTGTTCTGCCACGGCTTGTGAACTTTCATTTTCTAATACTGCAGGATCAGTAGCTAAAGACTGTATAGCAGGTACCTCTAAAGTTTTTTCATAGCGAACTTTTGAATTTTCTTCATTTGCTAGGAATGTTACAAATTCTTGTGCTAATTCTGCATTTTCAGAATATGAACTAACGTTGTAGCTCTTCACTCCAATAAATGAACTCATATTTTCACCATTTGAAAGTTTAGGTAATGCCATAACACCATAGTTAATTCCAGCATCTTTATACGGTCCTAAATTCCAAGGTCCTGAAATAACAGCCGCTGCTTTTCCTTCTGAGAAAAGAGAATCTAAAACACTAATTCCTTGCTCTCCGATTATACCTGTTGGAAATAACCCTTCACTATAGAATTTTTGGATATATTCTGCCCCTTCAATTGCGCCTTTATTGTTGATACCAATATCAGAAACATCATAATTTCCATCAGCATCTTGTCCAAAAACATAACTACCGTAACCACCTAAAACACTTTGTGCATAATATATTTGATCCCACAAAGCTAATAATCCATAATTATCCTCTTTTGTTAACTCTTTAGACAAATCAAACCAACCATCTATATCCGTTGGAACGTCTTCTTCAGCAATAATATCTTTATTATAATAAAGAACAGTCGTTTCAACTGCTTTAGGTAATCCATATACTTTGCCGTCTACAATTTGTGATTGCATAGCTGATTCTGTGTAAAGAGATTGAATGTCCTCTCCAACTTCTAACTCTTTTAATAATCCTTCAGTTACTAAAGTTCCTACTTGATCTCCTGGAATAGTAACAACATCAGGACCCGTTCCTGCTGGTCCATCTAAACGTAAATCTTCATTTTGAGAAGCATATGCTTTTTCAACTACTTCAATTGTCACATCATTTTCTTCTTCAAATTTTGCAACAGCTTCTTCAATACCTTCGGACTTATCTACATCTTCCCAAATAAGTAAATCATAATCATTATTATTTTTTTTATTAGTTGTATCTGATTCAGTACCGGAACTTTCGCTTGGCCCACAACCAGCTAACGTTAATCCCAATGTAATAGCCCCAATTAAGCTAACAAATCTTTTATACTTTCCCATCCTTAAACACTCCCTCACACATTTTTTAAAGCAGTTTACGTCCAAAAAAGTGCAACCGCTTTCTGAAAATAATATATCACAACTTGTAAAAATAGTAAATAAAATGTTTTACTATTTTTACAAGTTAATTTTAGTAAAACGTTTTACCGACAAAAAAACAGCCATTTATTCCTTTATTTTAAAGGGAATAAATGGCTTACAAGTTGCTATTAGGTACTTTTTCGAATAATTAAATTTGCGCCCAAAATAACGGTTTTTACAATACGACGTTTTTCTATAATTCGTTCTAATAATAACTCAATGGCATTTTTGCACATTTCATGAGTATCTATAGCATACGTAGTTAATGGAGGCGAAATATATTTTGTTACACTGATATTATTCATACTGATCATACTCACACGATCAGGAATAGCTATCCCGATTTCATTTAAAGCTTGCAGACAACCAACAGCAATTGGATCAGCAGCAATAAAAAATGCAGTAGGCAAGTTATCTCCAAGTTCAGTGATTGCTTGATTCATTAGTTCATAGCCTGAATCTACAGAGAATCTACGTTTACTAAAGATATATTCTTCCTTTAATAAATTTTTATTCTCTAAATAACGTCTAAACTTCCGTTCTCGAATATCCATTTCATCTTCATCTGTATCAGGATTATGATAACTTCCACCTATAAATCCAATTTCTGTATGACCTTTATCAATGAAGAAATCAATTGCTCGTTCGGTTATACGTATAAGATCTGGTCGGACTGAATCATAGTGATCAGGATCTGGGGCAGTATCTAAAAACACTCCACACGATGTCAATTTTCTTAAGTGAGCTAATTCCTTAGAAGAAAAACCACCTATAGCTATAAATCCTTCAATGTTAGTTGGGATACTTTTGATTCCTTCAGTAATTTTATAAGTTATAAGTTCAATATTATTTTTTTTAGCTAATGTTTCAATTTCTAAACGTATTTGCTTAAAATAAACATCTTCAAGTTCTTCTTTATCTGTCAACCAATAAAGAAAAGCAATATTCTTTACTTGAGGTTGCACTATTTTTTTTCGGTAATTTAATTTATCGGCTGCTTCAAATATTTTTTCTCTTGTTTCATCCCCAACAGATAATTTTGGGTCATTATTTAATACCCGCGAAACAGTGGCGATAGAATAACCGGATTCCAGTGCAACTTCTTTTATAGTCGCCATTTCTTTCACACTCCTGATCTATTAATTGTATCTATTGTCAGTATAGCCTAACAATTAGATTTTTTAAACGAAATGATAGAAAATGGTTGTTTTTAGTAAATTATTTTACTATATACTTGAATCCTAAATAATAGCATTACTTTTTTCATTTTATTTCTATTCAAAAACGAAAAGAAAAACTCCTCAATAAAAAAATTAAGGAGTTTTACTAGTTAACTGAATAGTTGATTCTCTAGCAATCAATTCATTTGGCAATTCGATAGTAATTATTTTATCTTCGCCTTCAATTAATTCAATAAGGTTCGCCACTGAAACTGAACCCAATTTTTCATATGGATATTTCACAGTTGTAATAGTTGGTGTAACGATGGAAGTAACTTCATAACCGCCAAAGCCGGATAATGAGAAGTCAGTCGGAATACTCAGTCCTAATGTGTGCGCAGCTTTCATAACGGCTAACGCGATATTATCAGTCGCACACAAAATGTACGTAGCCATCGTTTCTGTCAATACACCCATCGCCTTTTCATACGCTTTTGAAAAAGAAAAATTTGTTTCGACAACTTCAACAGTTGTACCTGGAGAGCTGTTCAACGCATCTATAACACCTTTTGATCTCAACTGTCCTACTGCCTCATCTTCTTCAAGAACGGTAAAGTACAAAAAGGTTTTATGACCTAATTCAGTTGCATAACTTCCCATCTTAAACCCAGCTTCATACTCTTGATGAACAATCGTATTTAATCCTTCTGCAGATTGTCCCAACAGCAAAACCGGAATATTGACGTCTTCGATCGCTTTTCTATGTGCTTGAGTCACAACCGTCGCCAATAAAATGATGCCATCTACTTTTTGTTTGGCCAGAGTATAAATATTTTCAACTTCATGTTCAACATTTTGATTTGTATTTGTAATAATTAATTGATAGTGTTTATTTCTTAGTTCTTCATCGATGCTAGCCAATATCGTATTTGTTGCGAAGGAATCTAGTCGTGGAATGATGGTACCTATCATATTGGTCTTTTTCGCTTTTAAACTTTGCGCAAAAGTATTCGGTGTATAGCCGGTTTCACTAACAATTTGATCTAACTTAGCTTTTGTTTTTTTACTAACGGATCCGCCATTCAAATACCTTGAAACCGTACTTTTAGCTACTCCTGCTTTATGAGCGATATCTTTTATGGTCACCATCTTATCACCTTACATTTCTTTGATCTTTACTCATTATTTTTCTTCAATAGCCATCAATAAGCAACCCATTATTCCTGCATTATCTTTAAGTTCTGGAGTTACAATGTACTCATCTAAAGAAGGTGTCGCAACGTAACCAGCCATCAATTGAGCAAATTGTTCTTTGATCAAAGAGAGCAATTGATTTTGTTTCATAACGCCTCCGCCCAAAATGATTTTTTCCGGACTAAGAATCAATGTATAATTCACTAGAGCTTGTGCTAAATAGAACGCTTCTATCTCCCAGACTTTTTTATCTTCTGCTAACTCATACCCTTTTTTTCCATAGCGTTTTTCAATAGCTGGGCCTGCAGCAACACCTTCTAAACAATTTCCATGATAAGGACAAACTCCTTCAAAATCATCATCAGGGTGCATGCTGACCAACAGATGCCCCATCTCAGGATGTCCAAAACCGCTTAGTAATTTCCCGTCAACAACAGCTCCGCCGCCGATTCCGGTACCAACTGTTAGGTAAAGGCAACTTTCCGTTCCTTGTGCGCTTCCTTTTTTAAGTTCTCCGTAAGCGGCTGCATTTACATCTGTCGTCCAAGCAACGGGAATACCGTATCTCTGTTTAACTGCTCCTAAGAAATCAAAATTCTTCCATGCGGTTTTTGGAGTCGATGTTACATATCCATATGTAGCTGATTTTTCATTAACATCAATTGGTCCGAAAGATCCAATTCCAATAGCAGTTAATGTGTACTGATCAAAAAAGTCAAAAACTTGTTTAAGGGTTTCTTCTGGTGTAGTAGTAGGAATACTTACACGTTCTTTTATCTCTAATTGTTTATCGCTCACTGCACAGACAAACTTTGTTCCGCCTGCTTCAATTGCACCATACATCATACTTTTTCCTCCTAATAATCCTCTGTAATAATTTTAGAAAAGGTTTTCTTAACCATCATATTACCACAGAATTTTCAAGAGTACTAGACGAGGAATTACTCTTTACAGGTGGTAAAATTAAGCTCAATAAAAAAGCTCTTCAAGGTAGTTTCCTTCTTTAAGAGCTTTATAGCTGCTGGCTATTCGCCGTTTAAAATAGCCCTAATAGATCCTACTTTATTCTGTATAGGAGTTAAAATAAACCAGGTCTTTAAATACAAACAACTTGTGCTCATATTCTAACTTTTTCATTTCTTTTAGCTTTTTAATCGTGTTTCCTACCGTTTCTCTTGAACACCCGCTCATATTTGCTATTTCATTAATCGTAATTGGATAAGGTATGTTGACCATTGTTGGATTTGTATAGTCTCCCAACTCTTTCATTAAATAATTTAATGCTTTAATGATACGATTTGTAGCATTCGAGACCACCATATATTGTAGTCTTTTTTCATGGCTTTCAAGAATTTTAGATAATTTATGATAGAAGAAAATCATTTGTTTAGGATTTTTTTCTATCATACTTTCAAAAAGGGTTGTGGGAATATAATACAGCTCTATCTCTGTCACAGCGTACGCAGAGTAATGATAAGCTTCATCGGAAAACATTCCACCATACGGGAACAATGTTTCTTTTTTCACATAGTCAGTATAAGTGTAAAAAGCACTTTCGTCATATTTCTCAAGTCTAACCAACCCACTGACTAAATAAAATATTTTTTCTCGGATGTCTCCTTCATCAAATAATACTTGCCCCTTTTTATACTTGCGTAGATACATATTCTTTCGGAGAAGATTAAATTCTGGATCAGTGAATTCTGAAAAAATAGGCTTATACCGTAGTTCATATAAGTTGATTACCTTTTTTTGAATGGTTGTCATCAAAACACTCCTATTCATACTGTTCATCCTTAAACACTTAATGATAGATAACTTATTCACAATATAATTATAACACAAAAGCAAAAAAAGCCTTCTGAATAAAGGCTTTTTTTGCTTTATTATGTGTTCATTTTAATAACGCTTACATCACTTTGTAATAATTGTTCCCGCTCCTTCTGTTAAAACGTATTCGATATTTTCTAAAGATGTGACGATAGCTTTTCCGTTTTTTGAATTTTCTACAAAAGCAATTGCAGCCTCTACTTTAGGCAACATACTTCCTGCAGCAAATTGATGCTCAGCAATATAGCCTTTCATTTCTGTAATGGTTACTTCATTTAGTTGTTTTTGATTGGGTTGATTAAAATTGATGTAGATATTATCGACGCCCGTCAACACAACCAGTAAGTCCGCTTGTATCAATTCTGCTAGTTTTTGAGAGGCAAAATCCTTATCAATTACAGCTTCAACACCTCTTAGCTCATTATCCCTTTTTACAACTGGAATACCGCCTCCACCAACCGTTATTGGGATCACACCATTTTCTACTAATTGATTGATCACAATATGCTCTTTAATGCTGATTGGTTTTGGTGAAGGAACTACTTTGCGCCAACCTCTTCCAGAGTCTTCTTTAAAAACGGCTTGAGATCGTTTCATTTCTGCTTCAGCTTCTTCTTTAGACAGGAATGGTCCAATGGGTTTACTTGGCTGCTCAAATGCAGGGTCTGCCTCATCAACAATTACCTGGGTGATCAATGAGACCACTTGTTTATCTATATTTCGTTTCTCTAAGGCCCGACCAAGTGCATTTTGCATCCAGTACCCAATGCTTCCTTGAGTCATAGCTACACAGGTATCTAGCGGCATAGCTGGATTATTAGGTGTAGCTCCTGCAATCTGTTGCAACAATAAATTCCCTACTTGTGGTCCGTTGCCATGTGAAATAACCAAGTCATCACCATTCTCAATAAATTTCACCAAATATTCTGCTGTTTCTTCAAGTGCTTGTTGTTGTGCTTGAGCACTTGCATTATTTGACAATATCGCATTTCCACCTAAAGCAACAACGATTTTTCTTTTTGTCATCATTATCATACTCCTCTACATATTACTAATATCAATTGAACCATTTGCAATTTGTACGATTGCTAGTATAAACAGAAGGACAATAACTGTTGCTGCAATCCATTCACTCTTAGTAAATATTTTTTCTTTATTTTCTCTTTGTACCCAAGCATAAATAATGATTCCTGGTGCGTACAACAACATTGTTAGCAGTAAGTAATCCACTCCACCTGCATAAATCAGCCAAATAGCATAAATACTAGCTACTATTCCAATAAAAATATTTTGATTACGCCGTTTTGTGTCACTTGTTTCCATCAATGACAGTTTTAATTGATAAAATGCTGTAAATGCATAAGGAATTAAAATGGCTGATGAAGCCAATGAAAAAGCGAAATTGTAAGCTCTTGAACTAATTAAAAAGGTAAATAAGAATAATTGAATCAGTATATTTGTAAATAACAACGAATTAACAGGTGCGCCATTTTTATTTTCTTTAATAAAAAATTTAGGGAAAGCACCTTGTTTCGCTGCTTGAAATGGCAATTCAGCTGCAAACATAGTCCAAGCAAGCCAAGCACCCGATACAGAAATGATCACACCAATATTGATCAATACCGCACCCCACTTACCGACGACACTTTCTAACAAATAAGCCATTGCAGGCTGAGGCAAGTCGGCTAATTCAGGTCTAGTTAAAACGGCCATTGATAAAATCGTTGTTAGTAGATAAATGGCAATCACGGTTACTAAACCGATAATTGTCGCTTTACCAACATCAGATTTATGCTTAGCTCGACCTGAGAAGACAACTGCTCCCTCAATACCAATAAATACCCATACCGTAACTAACATCGTACCTTGAACTTGATCCATCACTTCTTTAAATGAAAAATTTCCGGAGATAGTTCCCCAAAAATCAGCTGTAAAAACATCTAATTTAAAGGCTACAAACATGGCTACAAAAAAGATGGCTAACGGAATCAATTTCGCAGCTGTAACGATCGCATTGATAAAGGAAGCTGTTTCGACTCCTTTTAATATAAGTGCGTGAACCAACCAAAGCATGACAGATGCCCCGATAACCGAAGCTAAGTTCTGACCGTCTCCAAACACAGGAAAAAAGTACCCAATTGAGCTGAATAATAATGTTCCATAAGCAACATTTCCTAAGAATGCTGACAACCAATAACCCCATGCTGAGTTGAATCCCATATATTTCCCGAATCCTTCTCTTGCATAACTATAAATTCCAGCATCTAAATCCGGACGCTTAGCAGATAAATTTTGAAAGCAAAATGCCAAGAAACCCATTCCTACGCCAGCTATAATCCAACCAATGATTACAGGACCTACAGAAGCTTCTACAGCCATATCGGACATTAGATTAAAAATTCCGCCACCAATAATTGAGCCCACAACTAGGGCAATTAAAGGAACCAAGCCTACTTTTTTATCTTCCACGATTTTTCCTCCTCAGTTTTGATGACTTTACTGTGTAGCCTAAACTAAAGTGTCGTATTCGTTTGCTCGTATGAATACAAGTATGAGAACTACAACTTCTCATACTTGTGGGTTCATACAATTTATTTTGTGACCTATACTTTAGGAATGAATAAATTTCCTAGTGTTGCAGCCATAATAGCTTTGATAGAGTGCATCCGGTTTTCAGCTTGCTCAAATTGACGTGCATGTTTGCTTCTGAATGCTTCATCTGTAATTTCCATCGCATCAATATGGTGTTTTGCTTTTACGTCTCTTCCATAGTCGGTATTGGTATCGTGGAAGGCTGGTAAGCAGTGTAGAATAATCATGTCATCTTTGCCAGTTGCACGAACCATATCCATATTTAACTGATAAGGAGTCAATAACTCGATCCGTTCTGCAAACTTATCTTCTTCTCCCATAGATACCCAAACATCGGTGTATAAAACATCTGCCCCTCTAACGCCTTCTGCAACATCTTTTGTAATCATCAGTTTACTACCAGATTGATCAGCAAACGTTTGAGCCATATCGACTAATTCTTTTTCTGGGAATAAAGATTCAGGTGAGACGATTCGAATGTTCACACCTAAAATTGCACCTGTTACTAGCAGGCTGTTTGCTACATTGTTACGGCCATCCCCAACATAAGCTAGCGTAAGTCCTTCAAGATGCCCAAAGTTTTCTTTAACCGTCAAAAAATCGGCAATCATTTGCGTTGGATGCCATTCATCCGTCAACCCATTCCATACCGGAACACCCGAAAATTCTGCTAATTGTTCTACGGTATTTTGTTTGAATCCACGAAATTCAATTCCATCAAACATACTTCCGAGTACTCGAGCTGTATCTTCAACAGATTCTTTCTTACCTAACTGGATATCATTTTTCCCAAGGTACTCTGGATGTGCGCCTAAGTCAATCGCAGCCGTTGTAAAAGCAGCTCGTGTACGTGTAGAAGCTTTTTCAAACAATAAGGCAATGTTTTTCCCTTCTAAATAATGATGTGGAATCCCTTTCTTTTTTAGCTCTTTTAAATGTGCGGATAAGTCAATCAAATACATTAATTCGTCTTTTGTAAAATCTTTTTCAGCTAACAAACTGCGTCCTTGAAATACTTGTTTTGTCATTACTTATTCCTCCATATGCTTATGTCTGATTTTAAAATGTTTTTTATTATTTTGGTAAATCTTCCCGAATCAAAGGCATGCTCATGCATCGTGGACCACCACGGCCTCTGGATAATTCACTGGAAGCTATCTCAATCACTTCAACTCCGTGACTTCTTAACAATGAATTGGAAACATAGTTGCGATCATAAGTGACCACTACTCCAGGAGCGATAGCTAATGTGTTGGAGCCATCATTCCATTGTTCGCGAGGAGCAGCAATGGCATCTCCGCCACCGCATGGAATCAATGTTAATTTTGGTACATCGAGTGCCTCACGTAAAATTTCTTGTAGATCTGAACGCTGGGTCATCTTCACTGTTCCAGGTTCGTCCCCTTTTTCTAAAATATACGTGTCTACTTCACCATTATTTTTTTGGATGCCAGGATGAATGGTGAACTTATCATAATCAACCATTGTAAACACTGTATCCAAATGCATCATTGCACGGACATTGGGAATTTTTATTGCCAATACTTTTTCAAAATTCGAGCTGCGTTCAAACAATTCGATTGCTAGTTGCTCAATAGCTTTAGCTGAAGTTCGTTGGGAGATACCAATAGCTAGTACTTTATCGTTTAAGACAAGTTCATCTCCGCCTTCAATTCGAGACGTATGATTACGATCTCTCCATACCTCGACACCTTGATTAGCAAATCTTGGGTGATATTTCATGATTGCTTCAATAAATAGCGACTCTCTGTTACGAGCTTCAAAAGCCATATGATTGATTGTTAGTCCTTTTCCAATTGCCGCAGCTGGATCACGAGTAAAATAAAGATTTGGCATTGGATCCATAAAGAAAGGGTAAACTTCTTCACCTGATACGTCTGCTAAATGATGGCTTTCGATACTGACATCTTTTTTTCGGATACCTGCCATGATAGCATCAACCATTTCTTGTGTATCAAAGCTAAGCAGATATTTCTTTAATCCTTCTCTAACACCATCAGTTTCAATATTTGATTCATCTAAAATCCGGTCAACAAACTTTTCTTTCACCTTGCCAGCATCGATTGCTTCTGCTGCTAGTTTTTCCAAATACAGTACTTCAACTCCACGATCAATTAATGCTTGTGCAAATGCATCGTGCTCTTTTTGGATAACCGGTAAATGAGGAATATCGTCAAATAATAAGCGTTCCATAATTTCAGGGGTCAAATTTTCTACTTCTTTTCCTGGTCTTTTCAATAATACCGTCTTCAATTTTCCAATCTCAGACATTACATTAATAGGTGTTGTCATTGCATTTAACCTTCCCTTCTTGATGCTTCTTATTGATTACACACCTATAATACCGTTTACCTTTTTTTTATGAAAGTTTAAAGTTCGCACTTAAAATGTCGATTTCATCACACTATTTTTCTCCTTTTTCATATATATTCTTTTTATAGAATATTCACTATGTAACGAATCTTTATACTGTATATGAATGTTCTTTATACATTTTTTATTAACTATTTTTTTTTTTAGAAAGGAGAAAAATTATGAAGAGAAAAGATCGATTATTTACGATAAAAAAACTTATTCTCAATCACAATATTGCTACACAGCAAGAATTAATGGATCACCTGCAAAAAGAAAATATTCAAACCACTCAAGCAACTCTTTCTAGAGACATAAAAGAATTAAATTTAATCAAAGTAACACAATTAGACCGAACAACAAAATATACATTTTTCCACGACGCTTTCCACGAAAAAAGTCTGTACTACAGACTAGAAAAATCATTACATAACTACGCAGTAAGCACACTATGTGTCCATTTTTTTGTTATCCTTTTTGTTAGTCCTACTCATCCAAAAATTATTGCTTCTCTAATGGATGAATTAAAGATACCGGCAATTGCTGGTACAATTGCCAGCTTTGATACTTGTTTGATTGTTTTAAATACAGAACAAGAAGCCCAGTTATTATGTGCTTGTTTGTCTGATATTATTCTTGAGCAATCTACTGATGATTTAGAAAAAAAATTAGCGCCTTTATTTTAAAAAAATTTTACATAAAAATAAAAAAAACTAACCTGAACAAAAGGGGTTTTTACACCTTACTTTTTTCAGATTAGTTTTTTTGTTAAGTTCTTATTTGTATTCTACCGCTTTTACTTCAACATCAATATTGTTTTGAACAGCTTTAGAATATGGGCAGAATGCATGTGCTTTTTCTGCTAATTCTTGGGTTGTTTCAAGACTTTGTCCTTCAATAGCGACAGTAAGTACTACAGATAGTTTGAAACCATTATCTGTTGGGTCTGAATTTAAAGAAACTTCAGCTGTTACTTCTGATTTAGCTTGGATTTTAGCTTGTTGGATCATAATTTCTAGTGCTGAATTGAAACATGCACTGTAACCTAATGCAAATAATTGTTCTGGGTTGCTTCCTTGACCAGGTCCGCCCATTTGTTTTGGAGTAGATACTTTCACAGAAAAAGAACCATCAGGTAAACGACTTTCGCCGTTACGTCCTCCAGTATTGATTGCAGTTGTTTGGTACATTAATTTTGATTCAGTCATGATTAATTCCTCCTAAAGTTTTTGTTAGTTCATTTATTTTTTCTAATAGATCAAAATATTCTTTTTCCTTCATATTTAACAGGGCCAGACAGGCAGAAACCTTCTCAAGTAACTCATCCTTTAAATCATCAGCTTTTGAAGTAGTGGCAATGATTACTTTTCTTTCATCTTCCGGATGACGATTTCGAGTAATATATCCATTTGCCTCCATGCGCTTCAGCATCGGTGTTAATGTTCCACTATCCAGTCCAAGTCTTGTTCCTAATGATTGAACACTCAGATCAGATTCTTCCCATAGTACAAGCAATGTTACATATTGAGTATACGTAAGAGAATAGGGTTCTAATACCGGACGATAAAGCTTCGTAAACTGTTTTGACAAAGCATAAGTTGAAAAACATAACTGTTCTTCTAACAAAAAGTTGTTCCCTTCCATTCTTGTTCCTCCTAAATAAGTTGTGCACAACTAAATTGTACACCATTTAATTTTAAACTACAATACTTTTAACTATTATAATAAATATTTTTTTAGCTTTCTATCCTTCAATGATTTTCACTATAAAATTCCGCTCCCTAGGTCCGTCAAATTCACAAAAATAAAGACTTTGCCAAGTCCCTAAAATCAAACATCCCTTAGAAATTATTAAGGTTTCACTTGCTCCTAGAACGGATGATTTCATATGTCCATCTGAGTTTCCTTCCATATGAACGTATTCTTTCTTATTAGGAAAAGTCTGGTCTAAACCTAAACTCAAATCCTTTTTAACATCTGGATCTGCATTTTCATTAATGGTTATTGCTGCTGTAGTATGTGGGCAAAACACTAACATTATTCCATTCTTTATCCCACTTCTAGATAAAGCTTGTTGCAAATACTCATCAATATTTATAAACGATTGTTTTCCTTCTGTTGAAAGCTCAAATGTATAAAGGTTATTGGTCATGTTATTCAGCTCCATTTCCTCTTTGGCTCCATCATACAGTATTCTAAAGTAATCCTAAACATATACGTTAGAAACTGATATACTAAGAGAATAAAAATAAGTAGAAAGTCGGTGAAATCTTGCATATTTATATCGATGCAGATGCCTGTCCAGTAAAAAATATTATTATTGAGGAAGCCTTAGCGAAAAATATTCCTGTCACACTTGTAACCAGCATTTCGCACTTCTCGACCAAAGAGCAGCCTGTGGGAGTAAATACCGTATACGTTGATACAGGAGCTGAAGCTGCAGATTACCGGATCATAAAATTAATCGAAAAAGGCGATATCCTTATCACACAAGATTACGGATTAGCTTCATTAGGATTAGGAAAAGGGTGTTTTGTCCTTCACCATACAGGATATATGTACACATCGGAAAATATCGACCAATTGCTGCAATCTCGCTATTTAAGTGCCATGGTTCGAAAAAGCGGCAAACGAACAAAAGGCCCAAAACCATTCACGGATGAAAACCGCAGAGAATTTAGACAGCGATTTAAAGAACTTCTTTCTACTATATAATAAAAAAACATTCCTATTTTGATGGTCTCTTCATCAGAATAAGAATGTTTTTTTTATACCGTTTATTTTTTGCTTACATGAAGGTTCCACTCTTCCATGAAAGGGCATTTCATGGAAAAGTGGAGCCTAAAAGTAGCTTTACTCGTCTGAGAAACGACTCTTCTTGGATGAGTGAAGCTCTAAAAAGCTCTCACTCTTCCGTGGAAAAGTGAGAGCTTTAGTTGGTATGAACCCAACTTTTATTTAACTTAATTTCTAACCTTTTTATAGTTTAAAGTGACTAACCATTTCAGTTAGGTTTTCAGCTAGGTTGGCAAGTTGTTCTGAACTTCCTGCAACTTCCTCCATAGAGCTCGTAATTTGTTGTGAAGCTGCAGATGTCTGCTCAACTCCAGCAGCTGATTCTTCTGAAACGGATGCAATTTCTTCAATGGAGCTATTCATGATTTCACTGTTAATTTTGATGCTTTCTAAGTTTTCAGAAATCCCTTTGATTCCATCTACCATAGTAGTAACAGAAGCATTGATTTGATTAAACGTTTGGCCGGTCTTAGCAATTTGACTTGTTCCTTCTTCTACTTCAACATAACCCGTTTGCAATGAATCACTTACTCGTTTTGACTCCGTTTGTATCTTTTCAACAAATCCAGTAATGTCTGCAATGGAAACTGCGACTTGTTCTGCTAATTTACGGACTTCATCTGCAACAACAGCAAATCCTCTTCCATGTTCACCAGCTCTTGCTGCTTCAATAGCTGCATTTAAAGCTAATAAATTAGTTTGATCGGCAATTTTTTGGATAATCACGACTAAATTATTGATTTCTTGAGTTTGATTGTCTAAAGTAGCCATTTTCGCAACAGCATCTTGAACGATTCCATCAATTTTAGCCATTTGACGGCTAGTATCTTCCATATATTTCTTTCCTTCAGTTGTCATAGATAAAACACCCATTGATGAATCTTTGATTTTTTCACCATTCTTATTGGTACTTTGTACTTTTTTCGTGAAGTTTTCCATGACTACAGCTAAATTACTGGCAGTCGTTGCTTGTGTTTCTGATCCTGTCGCCAACTCTTGCATCGTGATTGCCACTTGCTCAGACCCTGACTTCACTTCACTTGCTGATTGATTCAGTTCTTCACTATGACTGCTTAAATCTTCTGAAGCTTTTGCAATACCCTTCATAACGCTTTTGACCGTTTTTTGCATTTTATTCATAGAGATACTTAATTTACCTGTTTCATCTTTTTCAGTTATTTCTAAGGGTTCTGAACTAAGATCTCCTGCAGAAATACTCTGCATTCTTTGCATTACTACATTAAGTGGTTTTACAATGTTGTTAGCTGTAAAGTAAGCTACCACTACTGATAAAACGGCAACAAGTATCATTATGATAACACCAATTATTGCCACGCGTTCCCCATTTTCAATGGCTTCTTGACCAATAGTGTTAATTTCTTTTTCGCGTTCCTCAGCTAATTCAGAGAATCCTGCAACTAGCTCTTTCTCAATTGGTTGGGCTTGTCCTACCATAATCTCACGGACACTTTCCATATCCCCATTATCATAGGCTGCAAGAGCTTCATCAGTCAGCATGCCCCACTCGATTTTTTTACTGATCAAGTCATTTAATTTTTCAGAATCACTTAATTCTAATGCCTGATTTTCTAACGCAATACTTACAGCTGTTTCATCTTCAAATTCTTGTCTATATGATTCATCCTCATATAACATGAACCCTCTCATCAAACTAGTTCGTTTGTTCATATTCGTTGCTAATTTTTCGTCAACAATTAACAGCGCCATCTCTTGTTCCAATATCTGTTTTACTGAATCGTTTGTTTTGTTTATTGAGTTGATTGTGTAAAAGCTCAATATAAGCATTAATACGATTGTAACTGCAAAACCTGCTAAAATTTTTGCTCGAATACTTTTAAACTGAAACCTTTTTTTCATTTTTTTTGCTCCTTCTTATTTGTTAGCTGATTTAGAGTTGCTGCATTATGCGGAACTATTAATCACTAACTCCCTTTTTTATTCTTAAAGAATTCATCTTGTACCTTTAATGCTATGCCTTGTTATTAACAGGCAGCCCTATAGTTACTTTTCCTTCAAGCAACTGTTTGCTGATTCATACAACGAGACTGGAAAAATTTCCCAGCCTCTTTATTTATTATCCTATTATTTCAAAAATTTCGTCACTAGTTTAGAGTTTAAATTCATCCACCATATCAGCTAAACCTTTTGCCAAATCAGCTAATTGTTCTGAATTCCCAGCAACTTCCTCCATAGAACTCGTGATTTCTTGTGATGCAGCTGAAGTCTCTTCGATTCCAGCAGCAGACTCTTCTGAGACAGATGCAATCTCTTCGATTGAACTATTCATAAGTTCGCTATTTGCTTGAATACTTTCTAAATTTGTAGAGATATCTTTAATGTCTTGTGCCATTTTTGTAACAGAAGAATTAATTTTATTGAAAGTAGCACCAGTCTGTTTGATTTGGCTGCTTCCTTCTACCACTTCTGTATACCCACTTTGTAAAGAATCAGTAACTTTTTTAGATTCAGTTTGAATTTTTTCAACAAATCCCGTAATATCAGCAATGGATACAGTTACTTGTTCTGCTAATTTACGGACTTCATCTGCCACAACTGCAAATCCTCTTCCGTGTTCGCCAGCACGTGCTGCTTCAATAGCTGCATTTAGAGCCAACAAATTGGTTTGATCGGCAATTTTTTGGATAATCACGACTAAGTTGTTGATTTCTTGCGTTTGATTGTCTAAAGTAGCCATTTTAAATACCGCATCCAAAACGATTTCATCGATTTTAGCCATTTGGCGACTCGTATCTTCCATGTACTGTTTGCCTTCATTAGTCATAGATAAAACACCAACAGAAGAATTTTTGATTTTCTCACCGCTCTTATTGGTCGTCTGTACTTTCTTAGTAAAGTTATCCATTACAACAGCCAAGTTGCTTGCAGTTGTTGCTTGCGATTCTGATCCAGTTGCTAATTCTTGCATAGTCGTCGCCACTTGTTCAGATCCTGATTTCACTTCATTGGCAGACTGTGTGAGGTCATTGCTATGATTCGTTAACATTTCAGAAGCCATCTTCATGCCTTCCATAACTTCTTTTTGCATAACTTGCATTTGATTAATTGCTAGAGAAAGCTGTCCTGTTTCATCTTCTGATGCTACTTCAAGAGGTTCAGAACTCAGGTCTCCATAAGCCATGACCTTCATGCGTTCAACAACTTTATTAATCGGTTTAATAATCGAATTAGATGTCAATAATGCAATTGCAATCCCTACTACAATAACTAAAATGCTAATAAAGAAAGTTAAAAATAGAGACCTTTTTCCTAAATCAGTTACTGATTTTGAGTGTACATTAATTGAATCCATACGTAGATTGGCCAATTTTTCAAATTCTTTAATTAAATCATTTGAGTAGGGCTCTACAGAAGAGCGCAAATAGCTTGCTGCTCCAGTTGTATCTCCATTATCATAGCGTTCAAAGACTTCTGTCACGACCATTTCTTCCCAATCTGTGCTTCTGTCGATCACTTCTTGAGTTTCTGGTTTATCTGACAAAGCTAAAACTTGTTCTTGGTACTTATGACTTTCTTCAGTGTATTGATTGAATAAATTTTTGTACAAGCCATCTCCAAATAATATGTATCCTCGTGCTGCTGCGATTCTTTGTGACAAACTTATCGTCAATTGATCATTAGCCATTAGTAAGGCTAATTCTGTATCAACCATATCTTCCGTACTCTCATTTGTTTTTGATATCGTTACAACTGTTATTGTCGCTAAGATAATGACTAATACAATAATAGTCATGAAAGCTAAGAGAATTTTAGTTTTTAAACTTTTAAAGTTTAATCCTTTTTTAAATATTGATAAATCCCAATTTTTTATGTTCCATTTGCCTTTGGTGATGGCTTTTTCTTCTATGTTATTTTCCAACTACTTTCACCCTTTCAATCTAATTCTAGCTCACTTACTGATAAACTGATTCTTTCTTATTACTTTTCATATATCTCTTATTATATCGGTCTATTTCTAAAGAACTTTAACTAAAATGAAGATTCTTTTCAACAAACTTTTAATCACAAAAAAAGATGAGTATCGCATACTAAATCTATGCCTCAACTCATCTTTTTTATAATTTAGAATCTATCCTACTATTTTTCATGGTTTAAATAGCCACATATTCTCCTAGTGAGCTATCGTACTGAATCACATCTTCATCTTTCTTTTCATCCCAAACAATTTTTCCTTGTTCAATCTCTATTACGCGATTACGAAATTTATCTACTATTCGACGATTATGGGTAACCATTAAAATAGTTGTCCCTTGTAGATTGATTCGGTAAAACAACCGCATAATATCCATAGCCGTTTTGGGATCTAAATTACCAGTCGGCTCATCTGCAATAATTAACTTAGGTGAATTCACAATTGCTCGTGCAATCGATACCCGTTGCTGTTCCCCACCAGATAGTTCTGTTGGTTTATCATTCGCCTTGTCTTCTAATTCAACATAACGCAATGCCTGCATCACTAACGGTTCAATCGCAGCTGGTTCAGTTCCAATTACTTCTAATGCATAAGCGATATTTTCAAAAACAGTTCGATCCAACAATAATTTAAAATCTTGAAAAACGACACCAATCTGTCGTCTAAGTCTAGCGACATCTTTTTCTTTGATTTTAGATAATAGTTGTCCGCAGACTTCAATTTGCCCTTTAGTCGCTTTTTCTTCTCTATACAATAATTTTGCTAATGTTGATTTTCCAGAGCCGCTTGCTCCAACCAAATAGACAAATTCTCCATCTTCAATGGTCAGATTAACCTCTCTAAGAGCTTTTACACCTTTAGAGTAATTTTTTACGACATTTTTCATTCTAATCATGTTTTATCACCTGATTTACCTAAAATACTTCCCTGACGTCATCTTCATATCCGTCAAACCAAATCCGATAGTGCATGTGCCAAAAGTTACCATCTCAATCTGTTGTTTCACCAAATTCTATTGTTTAAATTGGTTGATCACAGAGGCCATTTCATCTGTTCCCTGAGCTACTTTAAGATTTAAGGAATACGAACGCTGCGCCAACATCATTTCAGTAATAGAAGAGGCTAAGTCAACATTTGATGCTTCTAAATAATTTTGTTGAATCGAACCTTCACCTGTTCCAAACGCTCCATTATAGCTGTATTTATTTTCTCCCACAGGCTCCAGAGCATTTGTTTGCGCTGGATGAAATAAAGGAATCGTTCCAACTAAGGTACTTCCATTTTCTGAGTGAATCGTTACTTCGCCGTTTTCAGCAATGGATACGTCTCCTTCAGGCCATTGATTGGTTGGTATAGTTGTTTGGATCTCTAATGTATCGCCGTTATCATTTGTGATTGATTTATCTCCATTTACATGGAATGCCCCATCACGCGTCAGATAACGCTCACCATTTTCTCCAATAACTCCAAAGAAACCTTCTCCAGCAATCGCTAAGTGGTAATCATTGGGATCTGAAATAAGTGATCCTTGGGTAAAATTCGTAGACGTTACACCACTTTTTGATCCTCTATTGATCCCAGCATCTTGAACCGTATCCGATAGGTAATCTGCTTCACCATTCAGATCATTCAGCAGCAACTCATTAAAACTGATATTTTTAGATTTGTATCCAGTTGTATTAATATTGGCGATATCATTTGATACAGCATCCATTTGATTTTGGATCGCGTTCATACCGCTTTTACTGATGCTTAAAGGTATAGTCAATTTCTTATCCTCCTAAACTTTCCCAACTTCATTTACCGCTTTTCTTAGCGTTTCATCTGCGGCACTGAGTGCTTTTTGATTGGCTTCAAATTCTCTTGAAACTTGCATTAAGTTCGTGATTTCATCGACTGTTTGTACATTGGATGCTTCTAGATAACTCTGCTGCATAACTGTTCCACCAATTTGTACCGTACCACCTTGTCCAGTGAACAATGTATCTCCAGTTCTGGTTAAGCCAGCTGTATCCTCAAATTCAGTCACCATCAAACTCATTCCGGTTCCTGAAATATTGCCTCTGTTGTCAATTGAAAACTCTGTTCCATTAACTTGGATTGGAGAAGACTGTCCACCTGCTGTTGTCCCAAGAACACGGTAGCCTTCTTGGGTAACTAGTTCTCCTGTATCATTAACAGCAAAGTTCCCATTACGTGTATAGTAATTTCCACCATTTGGCGCTTCAACTGTAAAAAAGCCGTCTCCTTGAATCGCTATATCGGTTGGAGAAGCAGTTGCTTTTAAACCGCCTTGACTAAAATTTTGAGCGATTTCATCAATCTGATTGCCAAATGTAAAGTCCCCTATATCTTGCTGTTGGTTTAAAAACGGGCCATCTAAATGGTTGGACATCACTTCTGATGCGCGTGTACTTTGAATAATTTCTTGCGATTTGTAACCTGAGGTATTAATGTTGGCTACATTTGCACTAATATTTTCTTGTTTTTTTTGTAAGATATTAAAATTATTATTGAGTGTTGTTAAACTTCTAATCATCGTATTCTCTCCTCATTAATTCTTTTAATTTTAAAATCATTTTACCGTGTATTTGTGAAACCCTAGGAACCGAAATATCGAAAATATACGCAATTTCTTTGAGTGATAACTCTTCAACATAATACAAATTTAAAATAGTTTGTTCTCTCTTATCTAATTTGCTCACATTTTTTGTTAGCAGCTGCTGACGTTCTTTATCTAACAAGGTGTCTTCAGATCCCGTTTCATGCTTATCTTCTAAGAAATCAATCAACTCAATCGAATTTCCATCATCACTAAACATGACTTTTTCTAGTGATATAGATGCAAGATTATGTACTGTTTCATGAATTTTTGTTAGAGCTTTTTCATCAATCTTCAATTCTTCGCAAATTTCTTTTTCAGTAGGGGTACGCATGAGCGTTGCTTCCAGCTTTTCTTTCGCACGATAATACTCGTTCAACTTTCCCATTCTAGTTCGAGATACAGGAGCCGTCTTTCTGATTTCATCAATGATCGAGCCTTTTATTCTAATATACGCGTATCCCTCAAAAGGAACTTTTTTCGATTTATCGAATTTTTCCAGTGCATCCATAAGACCAATAACCCCTATATTGTATAAGTCATCCCGGTCATACTCACTTCGTTTAACGTCTATTCGATTAACGATTTTTTCTACTAAGGGAAGGTATTTAATGATTTCCTTTTCCCTATCATTTTCATAATACATTTATACCCCTCCACCTTAGAAAACGGAATGAACTGGAATGAATGGAACTCATAACATTCCAGTCCTTCCTTCACTCTGCTTACCATGTTATTTGTACTTATCCTTCGATCATACCGACTGTTTCAATCGGTATGTCATTTGGCACCTCATTTAATGACACAACCGTTAAATCAGGGAAATTATACGAGATTAAATTTTTCATAGCTGGCCTTACTTTTGGTGAAGCCAATAAAACATGTGGAATTCCTCTTGCTGACAGTTGATTATGAATGGATGTGATGCTGTCAAAAATCCGCGTAACCGTCTCTGGCTGCAAGATTGGAATAGAACCAGCAGCAGATTTCTGGATGCTTCTAGTGATCAATTCTTCTGTATCCGGCAGTATCGTTACCACTTGAAGAACATTTTGTTCGTCTAAGTAAGGTTTAACCACTGTCCGTTTCAGAGCTTGACGTACATGTTCAGTCAGCATTTCAATATCTTTTGTTGTGTTTCCATAATCCGCTAAGGTTTCTAAAATAGTGACTAAATCATTGATTGGAATACTTTCTTTCAATAAGTTTTGCAAGACTTTTTGAACTTCACCTAAACGAAGAATATCCGGAATCAGTTCATCAATAACTACGCTATACTTATCTTTAATGCCTTCAAGCAATTGTTTCACTTCTTGTCTACCTAATAATTCATAGCTTGATTTGTAAATGGTCTCTTTCAAGTGAGTAACTAAAACCGTTATCGGATCTACGACTGTATACCCTCTTAAATCAGCCGTTTCGCGATCACTTTCGTTTACCCACATAGCGTCCAAACCAAAAGCTGGTTCTTTAGTTGGAATACCATCAAAGTCAAATTCTGTTTCACCA
The DNA here is from genome assembly GCF_000195575.1 of Carnobacterium sp. 17-4. Classification (NCBI taxonomy): domain Bacteria; kingdom Bacillati; phylum Bacillota; class Bacilli; order Lactobacillales; family Carnobacteriaceae; genus Carnobacterium; species Carnobacterium sp. 17-4. The sequence continues at coordinate 2,073,974 of NC_015391.1, forward strand.
GGATCCACGATCATATATTTATCTAAGTACAGTTCTCCACGAGCCACAACGTTTCCTTTGATTTTAATGACATAATCATTGGCTTTCAATTGCAAATTATCTCTAATTCGAATGGGGCTTAATAAGATACCTAATTCATGAGCACTTTGTTTACGAATCGTTGTGATATGGCTCATCAAGTTATTATCTTGATTTTCATCCGCTATTGGAATCAAACCATACCCAATTTCAATGGATATGGGATCCACTTGAAATGAAGCCACAGATTCATCGGTACTTTTTTCTTGGCTTGTTCGCTGTGCAGCTTTTGACCGAATTTCTTTGGCTTGTTGGTTTGATTTCTTAGATTTTTCATTTTCCATCAATAAGTATCCAGCCACTCCGGCCACTAATCCCAATAGTAAAAATGGAATAGTTGGAAAGCCTGGCATAATTGCGAATAATAGCAAAATCACTGATAGCATCATCATTACTTTTGGTGAATGGAATAACTCTTCCCCAATAGCACTACCAAAACCTTTGATACTTCCAGAACGGGTTACTAAGATCCCAGATGCTACTGAGATCAATAATGACGGAATTTGACTAACTAATCCGTCCCCAATAGTTAACTTACCAAAGGTTGTCAAGGCTTCCATGATTGCCATATCATTTTGCAATGAATGAAGGGCGATTCCACCAATAAGGTTAATGACCGTAATAATTAGACCAGCGATAGCATCTCCTTTTACGAATTTACTCGCTCCATCCATTGCTCCGAAAAACTGTGTTTCTCTTTCCAAGTCTGAACGTCTTTTTTTAGCCGTATCTTCATTGATCAGTCCAGAGTTCAAATCTGCATCGATCGCCATTTGTTTACCTGGCATTGCATCTAAAGTAAATCGTGCAGAAACTTCAGAAACACGACTTGCTCCATTGGTTACAACCATCATTTGAATAATAACGATAATAATGAAGATTACCGCTCCAACAATGAAATTACTTCCTGTTACAACGTTAGCAAAGGTTTCAATTACGGCTCCTGCTTCTCCTTCAGTTAAAATCAACCGTGTAGAAGAGATATTCAGGGCTAGACGAAACATGGTCGTAATCAATAATAATGTCGGAAAAGTTGAGAATTCTAACACATTTTTTGTGAACAGAGTCAGCAATAATATCGTAATCGACAATGCTAGGTTGATGATCAGCATAAAATCGAGTAGTCCAGCAGGTAATGGAATAATAATCATTCCTAGAATCATCATTACAAAAAATGCAACAATGACATCCATTGAACTAGTTAGTTTTTCAATTTTTCCCCAAAAAGCAGTAGACATGTTTTTGAACTCCTCATCTTAAAAAGCATTAAATCTTGTGTTTGTTTATTTCTTCCATTTGGTAAACCAATGCTAATATTTCAGCAATGGCTTGATAAAGGTCAACTGGCACTGGTTGGCCGATCTCGACCGTTTTGTACATGGCTCTAGCAACTGGTTTATTTTCAATTATTGGAACATCAAATGCTTTGGCCCGTTCTCTAATTTTGGCAGCTTGATAATCTGCCCCTTTAGCTACAATGATTGGAACTTCATCTTTGCCTTTCTCATAGCGAATCGCAATTGCCAAATGAGTTGGGTTCGTTATGATGGCTGTTGCAGTCTCCACATCTTGTAACGCGCCTTTTGTCAACTGACGGTAACGCTGTCTCCTTTGAGACTTAATTTGTGGATCGCCTTCAGATTCCTTAAACTCATCTTTTAACTCTTGTTTAGACATTTTTAAATTTTTCCGATAGTCATAAACTTGATAAATGTAATCCACCAAACCTAATATAAGAAGTAGTACACCCAGTTGGGTTCCAAGTTCTAATACAAGGTCGGACATTAAGAAAAATAATTTCTCCGTTCCTACATTGCTGGAATTAAGGATCAAGTATGCGGATGTTTCAAGTGTTTTATACGCCATCCAAAAGACTAATGTTAGTTTGGCAACATTTTTGATCATCGTAAACAATGTTTTTTTACTAAACATATTTTTAAATCCGCTAATCGGATTTATTTTGCTTAACTTGAATTTAATCGGCTCCGCAGAAAACAGAAATCCAGTCTGCAAAATACTGGCTATAAATGCTGCTGCAAATGCAATGGCTAAAAATGGACCAGCTAATATTAAAACAAACACAATCGATTTCATACCAATATCGGCTAGATTATTTTCTAAGCCATTTACTGTAAATTCTGCCGATAAGTAATTCTGTAAATAAAGTAAACTGTATTTCAATATGTAATTTCCTAAAAAAGTTGCAGTGAGGATGAATACGATAAAGGTAACAGCGGATGTTAAGTCTGGACTTTTAGGAATTTCACCTTTTTTTCTAGTGTCCCGTAATTTCTTGGGACTGGCTTTTTCGGTTTTCCCATCTTTTTCCGCCATTCATTTTCACCTCACATTTTTCAAAATGACTGAATAAATTCATTCATGTATTTAACCATTAACGGCAATGTTTTATGAATGTTTTCAACTAAAGTTGGGAGTAAAATTAGCATGATCACAAAACTGGCTACAATTTTTAAAGGCATTCCTAAAATCAAGACATTGATTTGTGGGACTGAACGTGAAATTAAACCTAAGATAACTTCCGTCAGTAAAGCCACAATTACCATTGGTGCGGATAAGTTAAACGCCAACTCAAAAATAATACCTAATAACTTCATCATTCCTTCAACACCAAAATCACCTATATTAGTACTAGATATTGGCATCGTTTGAAAAGATTGAATCAAACTTTTAATAACAACATGATGAAGATTGGTCAAATAAAATACACACATGGACAACCAATAATAAATTTTCCCATAATAGGAAACGTTTATCCCCATACTTGGATCGTAAACAGCTCCCATTGAAAACCCAACTTGAAAGTCTACAAAGTTCCCTGCAATTTCAACTGCAGAAAAAAAGAGTTTTGTAATAAATCCAATGGCTATTCCAAGCAGTACTTCCTTTAAGATCAGTATAGCGAACAAAAACGTGCCTGCTTCTTGCCCCATCACGGGTACTGCTGAATATGCTGCAAGCGTAATCCCCATAGATAAGGCAATTTTAGCTACACTTGGTAGACCTTTAATGGAGAACCCTGGGCTCACCACTATAAAAGAAGTTATCCGTATAAATATTAAAATGATTGTTTGCAGTTGTATAGTCATTTTTATCCTCTCAAAGTGCCGCAATCATTTCAAAAATTTTCTGCGTAAATCCAATTAGACTATTCAGCATGAAATTTCCAAAAATGATCAACGAGACGATCACAGCTAAGATTTTAGGTACAAAACTTAATGTTTGTTCCTGAAGTTGTGTTGTTGCTTGTATGATACTAATAATCAACCCTATGACTAACGCAATGATCAATGTCGGTCCAGCTACAGTTATCATAACCATAAAGGCTTCTCTTATAATGTCTAAAACTTTTACTGTTGTCATTTTTACACCTCTACTGAAATCCTGTGACTAACGATTCAACCACTAAGTACCATCCATCAACTAAAACAAATAATAACAATTTAAACGGCAAAGAAATCATGACCGGAGACAACATAAACATCCCCATCGACATTAATATACTGGCCACTACAATATCAATCACTAAAAACGGAATGAAAATTAAAAATCCAATACTGAATGCCGTCCGTAGTTCACTAATAATAAATGCTGGAATAGCTACTGTTAAAGGAAGTTCCTTCACATCTGCTGGTTTTGCCGTCTCAGATATATCTAAGAATAATTGGATGTCTTCATCTCTTGTTTGCTTGTACATAAACTCTTTTATGGGCAACTCTGCTGATTCAAATGCTGCTTGTCCAGATATTTCTTCATTTATGTAAGGCGTAATCGCTTCATTCATAACGTCAGTATAAACAGGCTGCATAATAAACAAAGATAAAAATAAGGCGATTCCCATTAACACCAAATTAGGCGGATTTTGTTGCGTTCCTAGCGAACTTCTGACAAATGAAAGTACAACAATGATGCGTGTAAAACAAGTCGTCAATACTAAAAACGTTGGGGCTAAACTAAGGGCAGTCGTCAAAAGAAACAATTGCACCACTTGGGAGGTTTCTCCTGTTTCACTTCCTAGAGCCTCTGACAGTCCGCTTAACCCATCTGTTATTTCTGCAGCCGTAACGACTTGCGGAAAGAGTAAACTACTCATTAAAAAGAGGGTAAAGGTTAAAATTAAAAACTTTTTCTTTTGCAACTTTATTTCCTCTTTTCATAAAAAGATTGATACTGAGACTGTAATGTTTTAAAGGCTTGAACGGCTTTTTTTTCCGAATGCAGTTTCTTAGACTTCACTGGAACAATTGATTTTGTTTCGTCTATACTTGCTGTAATTTTTTCTTTTTCTTCTGCAGTCAGTTCTCTTAATATTTCATTGCGTGTATCTGTAAAACTCATTAAGTAGTACGTGTCCGCAATTTCTACAATGCTAAGTGCTGAACTTTTACTGATTGGAGTTCTCTCAATCACTTTAATCACTTGATTTCTTTTAGTCATAAATGTATTTAAGTATTTCAATCCGTAATTCGCTGCAAGTATGATCACAATTAGAGCCACAACACTTTTTAACACATAACTTAGTCCAAGTTCCAACTTTCTATTCCTCCCTCTTTCTTCTTATTGGGTAACAATGTTCGTGATAAAAACATTATCTACAATATCTTCATCTAGTTTATTATTTATGGCTTCGATGAGTTCTTTTTTGATCACTAACGTATTTTCTTCCTCTTTAAAAACGGTGTCTTCTGTTTTTTTACGTAAAACTGAAATAACGGAATCTCTTATTTGAGCGACATTCGCACTTAGTTTTTCCTCAGCACCTTCTTTTGAACTGTGTAGAGAAAGTTCAATCTTCAAAAAGTTTTTCTTAACGGATGTACCAGAATCTAAATTGATCAAAAATTCGTCTAAAGGAAGAGTTACTTCTACAATTTCCTCTTTAGATAAATCTGAAATAATCGCCTGAGCTTTACCAGAAGTAAAACCAAAACTAACGACTCCCACTATTGCTATTGCTAAGAAAACAATAGCAATCCATATCCATTTTTTATTTTCTTTAGTCGTTTTATTTTTTTCAGATTCCATCTGTTTTATTCCCCCTGCCGATCATAAACAAGTACAATGTTTACTCTTCTATTTTTTTCTTTATTTTCTTCTGAATCATTTGGAGAAATAGGATGGTATTCCCCGTAACCTTTTGCTGAAAGACGTGTTGGGTCAACACTTCTTTCTTCACTTAAATAACGCAACACCGATAAGGCTCTACCCGTAGATAATTCCCAGTTACTGCTGAATATAGAATTATTCATTGGAACATCATCTGTATACCCTTCTACTACTACATCATTTTCGAACTGCTGAATCAAGTCACTTAAACCATTTAGCGTACTTTCCCCTGATTCAGCTATAATGGCACTTCCACTTCCAAATAAAATAGATTCTTGAATATTGACATAGATTCCATCTTGATCATATTCAACACTTGCTTGAGCTGTCATCTCATTTGCTTCTAAAAATGCCACAACTTCGTTATACATCTTGATTAATTCTGGATCAAGGGAATCTTCACTTGGGGCTGCTGTAATATCTTCGCTTGGTTCTGTTTCAGTATCTTTTATACTCTCTTCGATTATGGAATCTCCACCATTAAAAGCTGATTGAATCGAATTGGATGCTTCCTGAAATTTTTCTAAGCTTACACTTGACATAGAATAGAGAAGGATAAAAAATGTCAACAATAACGACATTAGATCTGAAAAAGTTGTTATCCAACCTCCTCCACCAGAGCTGCTGCTAGTTTCTTTTTTTTTCCTTCTTCTAGCCATAATTTTGTTCCTCTTGTTGAAGATTTTCTGCTGCTTTCGTCGCATCTTCTTTACTTTCAAAAGGCATATAGCTTTTTAATTTCTGTTCAATTACACGCGGATTTTCTCCAGCTTGCAAAGATAACACACCTTCTATAATCATTTCACAGAATTTCATCTCTTCATTCGTTTGCATTTGTAAATTGCTTGCGATTGGAATGAAGATTAAATTAGCTAAGAAGCTGCCATAAAAAGTGGTTATCAAAGCAGTAGCCATCCCTACACCGATTGTACTAGGATCGTTTAATTCTCCCAACATAATAACTAAACCAATCAGTGTACCGATCATCCCGAAAGCTGGAGCCATTTCTCCCCATTTTAAAAAGATATCCTGACCAACACTATGTCTTTTTTCAATATTTTCCGATGTGATCTCCATAATGTCTCTGACGGTTTCTGGTTCTAACCCATCGACAACCATCTGTAGACCAGTTACCATCAATTCATTATCTTGTTCCACAATATCTTCTTCAATCGCTAAAATCCCTTGACTTCTTGCTTTTCTAGACAATGATGCAAACGTTTCAATCAATTTAGCATAATCAGGATTTGGATCAAGTACTAATTTTTTCAAAATAGACGGTAATTTCTTGATCGATTTCAATGGAAAACTAATCAAAATTGCACTAAATGAACCACCTAACGTTATCACTAGAGAAGGCGCATCTACGAAGCTGGCAATATTCCCACTAGAAGTAATCGACCAAATAATTAATCCAATGCCTAAGATTAAACCGACTATTGGTACAATATTTTTTTTCATAACTCTCCTTCTGATAAACCATTATATATTCTTCTTTTATATTGAATGACTTTTTCTACTATTTCCTTTTCTGATTCGGTAACCCTCAACGTTTTACCATCTGTTAAGGTAATAATAGTGTCAAAAGAATGGTCTATTCGATAAATCAAATCACAATTCAAATAAAATTCTTTTCCTGAAATAGCTGTTAAAGCAAGCATATTTAGACTCCGTTCTGCTTTTGGTTTCTTTAACAAGATAGAAAGGTTTTTTGGTTTCTCCAAAAAACCTTCCTACTCATACATTAATTATCTTTTCAGATTGATCAATTCTTCTAACATCGTATCAGAAGTTGTGATACTTCTTGAGTTCGCTTGGTAAGACCTGCTGGTTACGATCATTTCAGTAAACTCATTCGCTAAGTCCACGTTAGACATTTCTAAGAAACCAGAACGCACACTGCCATAACCTGCATCTCCAGGATTACCCGCTACTGGGTCTCCTGAGTTAGCAGAGGCTGAGTACAGGTTTCCACCGTTCTTTTGTAATCCATCAGGGTTAGAGAAAGAAGTTAATCCCACACGACCTAAGACCATTGATTTTCCACCACTGTACGATCCTACAATAAATCCATCATTGTCTACGCTGTAACTTTGTAATTCAAGTGCATCTCCTCCATCAGGATTTGGAATAGTTTGAGGAATATTGATAGGTTCCATTGTTGTTCCTAAGCTGCCCGGTACGAAAGCTGCATCGTTTGTAGCTGGAGCTCCTTGTGAGTACCCTTGGACTTGAAGTCCGCTACTGGTAACTAAATTACCACTGGGATCAGCATATAATCCACCATCTCTAGTATAAAAAGTATTTGTGCCATCTGTTACTGTGAAAAATGAGCTGTCGCCATTTTCAATCCCAAAGTCTAGCGCTCTACCAGTAGATTGCAAAGATCCACCTGTCATAACTGTATCAATTGATCCAACTTGAACCCCTAAACCAACTTGTTGAGCGTTGATACCTGCTTGTGCAGATGCATTTGTTTGGCTTAACATATCTTCGAAACGCACTCTTCCTGTTTTAAAGGCAGTCGTATTTACATTGGCAATATTATTTGAGATAACGTCCATTTTTGTTTGAATATTTTTCATTCCGGTAACACCTGAGTATAGTGATTTTAACATTTCTTTTCCTCCGTTCGGTTATCCCACTTCAGTCGGTCCATGGGATACCAGCTTCTTTTTAGGTCCAGCTGATTTATCCGTTGATTTTTTTTACACTGTCAATGTTGGTTATAGTTTCCATTTCACTGGCATTCATAGCTGTAATAATGGTTCGATTATTAATACTTGCAATTAACGCCATATCTTTATATACGATCAATGAATTCTTTGACCCTTTTTGATTCAGCTCTTCTACTGCACCTTCAATAGTTGTTAAATCAGATTGATTTAGTTGTATGCCTCGTTCTTCCATGCGTTTTTGTGCATGATGCGAAATTTTCATTTCTGTAGAAGATGTTTGCGTCTGCAATGATTCCTTAAAGAATGAGTGGAACGTTCGATCAATTTTTTGATTGATCGGATTAGTTTTATTTTCTACTATTTGGTGTGGTGCATCTTCAATGCGAAAAGACATTACGTCTGATCACCAACTTCTAAAATATCGTTTAAGGTGTAGTCTTTTCCATCCACTTGGATCGTCGCATAGCCTTGATCAAATTTAACCTTATCAACAGTACCGCTGACAAAACCTGAGTCTGCACCTGCAACTTTGACTTCTTTATTCAGTAGACTTAGAGCTTGCTGTTGTTGTGTCATTAAGACATTCAGATTCAGCGTTTCTGAAACAGTTGTCAACTGATCCAATGTATTAAATTGAGCTAGTTGAGCTAGATAATCGGTTTCGCCACCCCCGCCACCGCTGCCACCTTCACCCGGCATGGAAGGCATTTTTATGGATGCTGCCATGATTTGTAAAAAGTCTTCTGTTGAAAGTTCAGTGCCTGTTTTTCTAGTAGATGTATTATTGACTGACCCCATCATATAGTCTGTTGAGAACTCCATTATTTTCTTCCTCTCACACCAATATACTGAGTCTTTTCGTATTATTTTCTACTATTTCCTCAGATTTTTGTGTCTCTTTTTCGTTAGCTGTAACATTTATTTTTTGCTGTCCAAAAGCACTCTTCTTCTCTTCTTCCTGTCTTTCTTGGGAAGTAAAATTAGATGATGCATTGTCGTTCAGTTGAATGGTTAGGTCACCTAGTCGAATATTTTGGCGATCCAGCTTATCCGTTAACTGGTGCATGCCGTTCGCTAATAATTCCTTGGTTTCCATAGTGTCCACAACAATTTTAGTTATTAACACATTATCCTTCAACTCTACTGTAATGTTGACTTCACCCATCCGTTCAGGCGTTAATGTCACATGTGCAATAGATTGTTTACCACTTAAAAGCGTTTCAACTTGTTGTGTAACCACTTCACTTATTTGCTGAATTCCTACTTGTTTTACAGTTTCTACCACACTCGATTGTTTTACAGATGCCGCTTCAACGATTTGTTGCTGTTGAACAGGTTGTCCTTGCGTATCAACTTCATTGACTTTAGTTAGTACTTCATAACTTTCTGAATTCTTCAAACGAGAAACTGAATCTTTCAGTACTCCTTCGGTTGAAAGTGATTCAGTTAACACTGTTAATTTACTTCCATTAACATCTATTTCTGGTTGTTGTCCGCTATCAGTTAGTGATTCATTTAATGGATTTACCGTTAAAATATCAGGTTCAGTAATTGATTGGTTAACTATTTGCCCATTTTTCCATTCCGCAGTCAAAAAACGGCCGGTTGATAGAATAGTGTCAGCCATTACAGTTTCTTTTTTTACAGGAGACTGAACTAGCTCTGTTTCAACCAGACTAGATTCTTTCATTAAAAGGTTAGTCACATCTTCTACAACATTTTCTCCATTTGCTTTAATGATGGGTTCAATAGCTATAGTTGGTTTAGAAACAGCAATTTTTTCCATTTTTACTGCTTCTTCATTTATTACCATTTGGTCTTTTAAAATCATTTGTGGTTCAATAACTTCTTTCGTTTCAAGTTCCACAAAAGATTCTTCTATAAGATTTTGTTGCCTATTCGTTACCGGATCCTCATTTTGAACAAATGCAGAGATTTTTTCAGCTTCAACATTCACTTGTTTGTCAAAAGTCGGCTCACTACTCTTCAGCAGTTGGATTACTTCAGTTTTTGATGACTCATTCAGGCTTGCTTCTGCTGGTTGTTGCTCTTGCTTTGAATTAAACAGACCCGTGTAAAACAGCGGTGAATTTAAGTTAAGTGTTTCGTCGGTTGGTTCTTCATTACTTTCTTTATCAGTCGTTTCTTCGGAATCAGAAACCTCTTTATGTATCTTGCTTGACTGCTCTTTTTTTAAGTATCCTGCAAGTTGAGTTTCAAATTCTTTAGGTAATATTTTTTGCTTTTGATTAGGTATTTGCTGCGGACCAGTACTTGTAGTTACAACAGGAGTTGGGTTCATTTCTTTTTCACCTCCTTTCAATGAATGATAAGTCCATTTACTTATGAATAAGTTTATTAATAATAGGTTTTTCCGAAACTTAAGGTAGCCATCTCATCTAATTGTTTTTGTTCTTCGTGTTTCTCTTTTTCCATCAAAAATATGTATTCTTTTTCTTTTAACTTTTCCATGACTTTTCGATCTCTATGGGCTTCCATTAACTCAACACGAGCCACTTCCACCTCTTTTTCAGCTTTAGTAATAAGGTTCTTTTGATGAATGATCTTCTCATCAATCATATTTTTATATAAATGTTGACGACGCAATACATCGATTCGACTAGTCGATAAACTGTCATTTTTTATCTTTATGTTTTCGCCTATCAACCGTTGCAAAATATTTTCTTGTTGATCTTTGTGTTGTTGAACTTGACCTAAATTCTTTTTTTTCTCTTCCTCAGTATCTGATCGCCAGTCGAGAACTTTTTCCATTGAAAATTTGTAGTTTGCTATGTCATTCACCCCAAGTCACTTTAATTGACGAACTGCTGTACTTCAAAGAGCGCTTTTAATTGATCAACAACCTCATCAAATGCATACCGTTCATCCACTCGTTGTTTTAAAAAGTCTTTTATCGGTGTATTTAACTGAACCGCTCGATCGACTGATGGGTTGCTGCCCTTACGATAAGCTCCTACATCAATCAAATCTTTTGAATCTGAATACACAGACATATTTTCTTTTAATTTTCCAGCTGTTGTCGAATGTTTATCCGTCGTGATATCTTTCATCAAACGGCTAATACTATTTTGAATATCAATCGCCGGATAATGGTTCTCTGAAGCAATTTTTCGCGATAACACAATATGTCCGTCTAGGATTCCACGTACGGAATCGGCGATGGGTTCATTCATGTCATCCCCTTCAACCAACACGGTATAAAAGGCGGTTATTGAGCCGTTTTCAGACATCCCACTTCGTTCTAACAACTTAGGCAATGTCGTAAAGACAGAAGGCGTGTATCCCTTAGTTGTTGGTGGCTCGCCAGTTGCCAACCCAATTTCACGTTGCGCCATCGCTACACGTGTAACCGAGTCCATCATCAAAACAACTTTTTTTCCTTGATCTCGAAAATACTCAGCAATCGTGGTCGCTACGGAAGCTCCTTTTAACCGCACAAGCGGCGGCATGTCAGATGTTGCACAGACCACGACCGATTTCCGGTATCCTTCTTCGCCTAAATCTTTTTCGATAAATTCCAGAACTTCTCTTCCACGCTCTCCAATCAGACCAATCACAATCACATCGGCTTCAATATAGCGAGCCATCATACCCAGTAAGGTACTTTTCCCGACCCCACTACCCGCAAATATCCCGACCCGTTGTCCTTCTCCGACTGTCAGCGTTCCATCGATTGCTTTTATCCCGGTTGGCATGACATCTTTGATTTTTTTTCGTTTAAATGGGTTTGGTGAACTTCTATTTACGTCATAAAACACGCCATCGACTTCTAAAGAAGTATCCATCGGTCGACCTAAACCGTCCAATGTATTGCCCAACAGTTTTTCACTGATTTCGACTTTAAGTGTTTTGCCAGTCGGTTTCACTAAACAACCTGGTCCAATGCCTTCTAATTCATCTAAAGGCATCAACAAGACCATTTCGTCGACGAATCCAACGACTTCGCTCAATGCAATTCTGCCAGATGACTTGATGTGGATTTCGCACACTTCACCAACAAACGCATCTAATCCTTCTACTTTAATAATCAGGCCAGTCACTTGACTAACTTTTCCCATCTTTAAGTAGTAGTCCTTTTTATTCAATTGGTTGTGATACGTTTCAAAAGGAATCTCAAACATTATCGTCACTCCACATTCTTCATCTCATCTATCATGGCATCCAATTGCTTTCTCACTTGTAAATCAACGATTGCATGAGCATTTTCCACTACACAACCATTTTTATCTAAGGTGTTATCCGACAGTACTGCAAATCGAATATCTTGATTCTCTTTTTCAAACTCTTTAACTTTTTCTTTTACTAATTCTTTTTGTTCTGGTCGAACCAATAAAGTAATAAATTGATCTTCTCGCTTCAAACGGTGAAGCACCGGCTTGATCAAGTCCATGACTTGGTCTGATGAAGCATCAATGTTTTTATGGACAATCGTTTCAGCCATGTGTCCTGCTAACTCAATGAATTCATTTTTTTTCGCTTGATAATAACTTTCTACTACTTCTTGAGCTTCATTTAACATATGTCGGATAGTTTCTCTCATCCGTTGGCTTTCCTCATCGGCTTGTTTCATACCAATAGCATAGCCCGTTGTGTAACCCGTTTCGTAACCTTTTGTTTTGCCTTCTTCAAAGCCTTGTTTTTCAGCTGCTTCTTTTAATTTACTCGCTTCATTTTCTGCTTCAGAAAGAATAACTTGTTTCTTTTTACGCGTTTCATCTAGTAAAGCTCTAGCTTGAAGAGCTTCAATCGGTTCCACTATCTGCTCTTCCTTAGAGTAACTTTCCTCTTCTGGTCGCTTGGCCGCTGTCATTTCCGTTTGGATAAAAGATCGGCTGTCTTGGGTAAAAGACTGTCCTTGTTTGATGATTTTATGTGATAATGGCATCTTGTTCGCCTCTTCTCAAGTAGATCTCGCCTTTTTCATCTAAGCGACGAATCACCGTTACAATGCGTTGTTGAGCTTCCTCAACTGCAGATAAGCGAATAGGTCCCATGAATTGAAGGTCCTCTTTAAGCGTTTCAACCGCACGGGTAGAAAGGTTGGTATAAATAAAGCTCTTGATTTCATCCGATACGCCTTTAAGTGCCAATGCCAAGTCGTCATTCTTAACGTCTCTAAGAACTTTTTGAACATCGCCTTTTTCAAGTGTAATGATATCTTCGAATGTAAATAGACTCGCTTTGATTTCTTCAGCCAATTCAGGTTGTTTTTCTTCCAATACACTAATGATATTTTTCTCTGTGCTTCGTCCCACTGAATTCAAGATCTCTACTAATGTACGAACGCCACCAACTGTTTCCAAATCATTTTCAATGTAATTAGAAAATTTATTCTCAATCACTTTTTCAATCTTCTCAATAATGGCCGGAGAAGTACTCGTGATTGTTCCAATTCTTTCAGCAATTTCTGATTGCAATTCAATCGGAAACTCGGCCAAAATAATTGCTGCTTTTTCAGGTTGCATGTAGCATAAAATTAAGGCCACCGTTTGTGGTTGTTCATTTAACAACAGATTTGTCAGTTGTTGCGGATCTGCTTTTCGCGCAATGTTGAATGGACGCTCACGCAGCTGAATTTGATTCAGCATATCGATCACTTCTTTGGCACGTTGAGGCCCAATAGCCATATTCAATAAGTTTTTAGCGTAGTCAATTCCTCCATCAATCACATACTCTCTTGCTTGAGACATTTCAATGAATTCATTGATGACTACATCGCGTTCTTCTGGGTTTACATAATCAATATTCGCTATTTCATAACTCACTTTTTGAATGTAGCTGTCAGGCAAATTTTTCATGATTTTGGCTGCTGTTTCTGAGCCTAAAGATATCAGCAATATAGCCGCTTTTTTTAACCCGTCTACTTCTTTCATATCTTCACCTACTCATCCTTCATCCAAATTTTAATCAAGTCAGCTGCGCCTTCCGGACTTTCTTTCGCGTAATCTCTTACTGTACTTTCTTTTTCAGACATATTTTTATTTAGTTGTCTCTTCAAATCAGCTTGTTCTTTTGCTTTTCTTTCTTCATCGGTTGGTCTAACCGGACGCACGGGTTCTATGATTGGTTCTGGTTCTTCCTCATCAAAGAAATCTAACTCATCATCATCATCATTTCGTTTACGAAGTAGACGCAACAATACGATAAGAATAACTAAAATGGCTAATCCCCCTACAAGATAAGGCCAATACCGCACAAGTGTATCTCGAATACTGCTCTTCAATTGTTCAGGTGCTGTAGTATCGGTTGCATCAGTAGTAGTTGCAAAATCAATCCCTTGTATTGAAATGGTGTCACGTTCTTCAACAGAACCAATTGTGGTAGCCACTATTGCTTCAAGAGATTCTTGATCAGCTGGATTTAAATTGCCGTCAAAAATAACCGAAGCACTTAGTTTTTCCACTTCTCCGGGTGCTTTAATAGTATTGGTTGTTTCCGAATTCAGCTCATAATTCGTCGTACGATTATAGGTAGAGTTTCCACCTTCTTCACCACTTTGAATTTGGTTAATACTATTTTCGAACCCTTCGCCTTCTTCAACATCAATCGTTCCACCACCTGCAGAAACCGCTTCGCTCCGAACAGAAGAATCACCGTAATTGATAATCTCGCTTTCATTTGAATCAAAATTCATCTTCGCATTTACTGCAACAGTCATTTTATCCATTCCATAAATTGGCCCCAGTGTTTGGAGCAATTTTTGTTCCAATTCTTGTTCATAACTTTTAGTAATTGCTTGGTATTTGCTGACCAAATCGGTCGCATTTAGATTTCCTTCATCTTCCAATGCAGTACTCAATAAATTACCCGCTGTATCCACAATTTTGATGTTTTCTTTCGGTAGATTATCGACTGCTCCAGAAACCAATGACGCAATCCCTTGAACTGCAGACATCGGGATTTGAGACCCACTTATTGGAGTCAATACAATAGAAGCAGAAGCTTGTGATTGATTTTCTTCACTTGTAAAAACACTATCTTCCGGCAACGATAACATTACTTTTGCTTGTTCAATAGAGTCGAGCGCAGAAATGGAACGTTCCAACTCACCTGTGACCGCTCTTTGGTACATGATTTTACGGTCTTCATCCGTTGCCATCATGCTAGTCTCATCAAAAATTTCAAAACCTGTTGTACTTTTTGGCAGCATATCATTTACAGCCAATTCAATTCTATATGTATCTACTTGGGCTTGATCAATTAAAATTGTTGTCCCATCATCTTCTAACTTATACTTGATACCCTTAGTCTTTATATCATTAACGATCGTACCTGCATCAGCTTCTTCCAGATCAGAGAATAGTGTGGCATACTCTACCTTTTGTGTGTAATAGGTCAGACTCGTAACAATACTAACGACAAATATAAGTACAAAAACTAACCCAATTTGTTTGCTTTTGCCTAGATTCTTCCAACCGTCTTTGATGCCAGTCCAGATTTTCTTCATTCCATCCATTATTAGCGTAACTCCCTCAAAAACTCATTAAAATTGCATGTTTTTTATTTCGTTGTAAGCTTCTAGTCCTTTATTTCTTAATTGTAAAGCTAATTCTAGCGACAATTGCGCCTCAGATGTTTGAATCATGACATTATGTAAATTATCTGTGTTACCAGTAATTAAGTCTTGGACACCTTGATCCGCTGTAACTTGTTGTTCATTTAATGAACTCATCGCGTTTTCCAACATGCCTGAAAATGACGATAAACCATTTGCCGCTTCGGTTGGTTGTTCATTCAGTCCACCGGTTAAAGCTGTTTGTGTTGGCCCACTTACTAAGTTATTAAAAAGTGCATCTACATTCATTTAAATTCTCCTCTAAACTCATTTTATTAACCAATGGTAATTTGCAATGCTTTAGTCAGCATTTCTTTGCTGGCATTCATAGCTGTTACATTAGCGTCATAGGTACGCAATGTCGTCATCATATCAATCATTTCATCTGCCATATTCACGTTTGGCATTTGAACGTAGCCTTCTTCATTGGCATCAGGATGTGTTGGATTGTACTCCATCACGATGTCCTCTGTATTCTCTCTAATTTCAGTCGGCTTAACTCCAAAACTTTTTTCAGTACCTTGACCAGCCAAAGACGTTTCGACTTGTTTGAAACTTTCTTCAAATACGACTTCTTTTTTTAAATAAGGACCTTCGCCGTCCTCTGTTCGCGTGGTATTCACATTTGCAATATTTGTTGAAATCGTATCTAATTTCAACCGTTCTAAACTTAATCCGCTCGCATTTATCTGCATGGAATCAAAAATGGACATTTTTACACCTTCTTCATTTTTTTAGTCACTACTTCGTAATTACACTACGCAACATAGAGTACTTAGCGTTTAATTGAGTCACAAGTGAATTATAATAAATACTGTTGCTGGCTTCTTCTGCCATTTCAATATCAATATCAACATTGTTGCCATTCTCTTTCACCGAAGTGTCGGTTCTTTTTGATACAACCGGTGTCACTTCATTTAAATTCCCAAAACCTATATGTAAATCGTTCGTTTTATTCATTGCTGTACCATTCGAAACATTCTCTAAAATACTTTCGAATTCTACTTTATTTACTTTGTAGTCTGCTGTATTCACATTCGCAATATTACTTGAAATCATTTCTTGTCTCATGGACGCTGCATCTAATGCATTTTTCATTAAATTAAAAGTAGGGTCACTCATCATCTTATCCTCCATACTCAATTTCTCATCTTGCTCACTATTAGTCATTAGTTCTTAATCACTTTTTATCAATAAAATACACACGTTATTAATTAATATACGTTTATTGTAAATATTTATGGGTAACTATTCATGTATATCAACACTTAGAAAGTATATCCTTTTTTTTTTTATTCAGCAATAGACTTTACACAATCATTACGTTCATAAAAACACAAGATTGTCTTTTTTCAATAAATGAGTTTTTCCTAATATTCATTGATATAGTTTGAACATCAAAGAAAAACGCTCTCAATCACTAATTCATGCAAAAAAAACCTCACTTTTCTTAAGTAAGGCAGAGCTGGTTCACCCAATTTACAGACACATTTCAATTATTTTAGAAATGTGTCTAAAAAACAACAAATGTTGATTTTTACATTTCATTCAATTTCAATCCAAGTATCCCTTAGTTCCTCAATTAATTTGCGACTGCGTTGGACATCTTCAATATTTTTCGATATATTCGCTTTGACCAATTCACTAGTGAGATACTCATACATTCGATACAGATTTTCTGCAACCTCTCCACCTTTTTCAAAATCTAGTGTATTCATTAATTCCGCTAGAATATCTTGTGCTTTGATCAATACTTGATTTGTTTTTTCGATGTTCTTTTCTGTTATATGTATTTCAGCTAATTTCAAATTTTTGATGCAACCTTCATATAAAAGGACAATCAATTTTTTGGGCGATGCATTTAAAATTTGATTTTCTTTATAGATTGCTGATCCATTTTTTTGGTACATCATTTTACCTCCTGTTCTTTAAGCTAATTGCTACTAGATGCCTCTATCTACAAAGACCGAAGCACGTTGCATTGACACATAATTATCTCTAACTTTGTTTTTTTGATTGATTTGTTTCATTTTATTCATCAAATTTATTTTTTCGCTACGAATAGCGGCAATCATTTGTTGGTGTTTCGGAATGATTACAGTAAGAAGTTGTTTTTCAACTGAAGTGTATTGAAATGCCTCATCTTCACGTAATTGTTCTTCAATTTTTTTTAATTGATCCATATTTCGTTCATTTTCAGATATCAGTGTTACAGCTTCTTCTGCACTACCATTCCATGAATCTAACAAAGTCTTAATGTTTTCCAATACATCCGTTCGAAGTTTAGCCCATTGAGTATCGGTTGTCATAGTGAGCACTCCTCTCTTAATTGATTGTTTAACAAATGGTGTTGATATTTCAAATGAAATTCCTTCTGGAATGAACGCGTTTACTTGTAGAGAATCATGGGATTGCTTGAAATCTGAAGCCCATAGTCTTAAAGCTTTCAAGGCTCAAACAACGCTTAATCACTGAAGTACTAACACGTTGTCATTCGCATTGAATCCTTTACATTGCACAAGCAATGCCTATTCTTCCAGGAATTTCAGGTAAGTAATTGAATGAATCCACCTATTTTGTTGTACTAAATTGACTTTGCAAGTATGCTAGTTGCGATTCTGCTTCCATCATAGCCGTGTCTAAGCGGGTAAACATGGCAACATAATTTTCACGTTTCTTCACTAAACGCTCATTGAATTTTGTAATACTGCTAGAAAGGTCTTCTAATGATTTATCATAGGTTTCAGATTTCGTCGCAATAATCCCAGTTTTTTCTGAAATATACGTATCCACCAATGCACGCATTTTTTGAGCTATACCTACTTCAGTTTCAGTAGTTATAGTAGTGGGTTTGCCATTCTCATCCACACCCGGTGTTTCAGTTGTAGTTGTTTGGAATAACATTTTTTTTACTGCTGTTGGGTCATCTGCTAAAGCTTTTTTCAATTTTTCTGTATCAAGAGTTGCCGCACCATAGCGGTCTACTGAAATACCCACTGTCTCTAGGTTATTGTATGTAGCATTTCCAGTATTTACGGCTCCGGTCATCAAAGAACGTAAACTAGATTGTAACCGCATTAAAGAACTGTCCCCTGTTAGTGCTCCAGTTTTATTATCTTCCGCAGAAGGATCACCTACGTCCAGTTGATCGTCAATAAATGCTAATGTTGAATTATATTGATCCACAAAGGATTGGAACGCTTTAATTGTCGTATCCGTATCTTCTTTAATACCTATTGTGACAGGTTTTGAAGCTTCGGTTACACCTTTCAGATCAATTGTTAAACCTTCTATAGCATCTGTAATGTTGTTGGTGTTACGTGTCATTTCAATGCCGTCTACTGTAAGTATAGCTGGCTTTCCACCATCATAGATTTTACCTGCTTCAAAACCTAATGCTTTGGCCATACTGCCTTTAACAGGATCGGATCCATCTTCAACGGTTAGATCACCGTCAAAGGTTATCGTACGCGCACCCATTTTGCTGTCAGTCATCACAATTCGATTATCAACGATTTTTGCTTGAATACCGGATTCCTTTGAAACCTCATTGATTTTGCCAACGATATCTTTTAAGCTGTCCTCTTTTAAGATTTCAATTTTAAAGCCACCAGTAGTTGGTTTACCATCTACTTCTGGACCAGCATTTTCCTGATTTATAATTGTAAACGTGCCACTCAATCCAAGACTATCTTTAATTGTTTTACCATCAGCTGAACTGATTACTCCTGATGTTGCTTGGGTTGAAGTCGCTAACTGTTTTACTTCAACAGCATAATTGCTTGCTGCCGCATCTGTATTTGCTGTAATAGCTACTTTAGTCGCATCACTTGATGTTGCTATTTTTGACAGAAACGTTTTAGCCTCACCCAGAGCACCTAACTTAGTAAATAAACTATCTAAACGTGTGTTGATGTCTTTCCAAGCATTTTTTTCTGCTGTAATGCTTGTTTGTTTATTTGTATATTGAACAAGCTTACCAGATTCTGCTTGAATCATTGAGTCAATCGTTGCTGAATCAATACCTGAATAAGATCCTAAAAAACTAATACTGCTAGCCATACTTTCACTCCTTTCTATCTACTACTATCCCTGCCATGTCCCAAATACCCGCAATAACATCGAGCATTTTTTCTGGTGGAATTTCTTTTACTACTTCTTTTGTTTGTTTGTCGACCAATCTAACAACAGTTCTACCTGTACCTTCATGGATTTTAAAATCAAACTGAATGTTTAACCCCAATAGAAACTGATTGGCTTTTTCTATCGATTTTTCTAATTCTTCATGAGAAATTTCAGTAATTCCATCAATATTTTTAGTCTCTGATTTACTTTTATTTTCTATTGAACTATATTTTTGAACAGTAGACTGATTAATTGTACTTGATTCAAACGGACGAATTTGAAGAGATTTTGTGACAGCTTGTATAATATCCATATCTGAGAACTCCATTTCTCGACATCGTATAGTTTACTATAAATAAAAAGCCGGCACAATGCCGGCTTTTTATTGTGCTTCAAAGTTTTCAAACAATTATTATTGTAATAATTGTAGTACGCCTTGAGGCATTTGGTTTGCTTGAGCCAACATTGCTGTTGAAGCTTGAGAAAGAATATTTGATTTAGTAAAGCTCATCATTTCTTCAGCCATATCAACGTCAGTAATACGTGAGTTAGCTTCTGACAAGTTTTCTTTTGTTGTAGCTAAGTTAGAAACTGTGTGGTCTAAACGGTTTTGAGTAGCACCTAAGTTTGCACGTTCTTCAGAAACTGATTTGATAGCTGAATCGATTGTTTCGATTACTTTATCGTAGTCTGCAGCAGTTAATTTCTCACCTACTACATTACCTTCAGAATCAACCGTGTTAGCAACTTTAAGTTTGCTTACATGTACCAATTCAAGATTTCCTGCATTTGCTGTTTGAAAATCAGTTGCAGCAGTTAAAGCATCTCCTGTTTTAGTTACTTCTTCTCCTGCTTTAGTATCTAAAGCAGTTGCAGTTGCGTCTGCTGCTATAAGACCAGCTGTAATGTCAGCATCTAATCCATCATCTGCAGCCAATGCTGCAGCTGCGGTTGTTACGTTTGCTGCTGTTGCTGTTTTTGCTGTTGTTGCTGCGTCTGCTGCTTTTGTTGCTGTGTTTAAATCAACTGCAGCTTTAGCAGCTACTGTCGTACTATCAGATAATCCTAGTCCAGTAGTAGTCATGTCTTTAATGTCTAGACTAACTTCTTGCCCAGCATTAGCTCCAATTTGGAAAGTAAAACTTGAACCTTCTGTACCACCATTTAATAAAGATTTTGAGTTAAATTCAGTATCTTTAGCAATACGTCCGATTTCTGATGAAAGAGAATCCATTTCTTTTTGGATAGCACTTGTATCTTCATCTGTGTTAGTACCATTTTTAGATTGAACAGTCAAATCACGCATACGGTTTAAGATGCTGTGAGTTTCGCTTAAAGCACCTTCAGCTGTTTGGATCAATGAAATTCCATCTTGTGCATTACGTGAAGCTTGAGTCATTCCACTGATTTGGTTTTTCATTTTTTCTGAAATTGCTAATCCGGCTGCGTCGTCCCCAGCTTTGTTGATGCGTAGTCCTGATGATAATTTAGCTAATGAGCTGCTTTTTGAAGCGTTAGCTGATGTTAATTGAGAGTAAGTATTCATTGCTGCTGTATTTGTATTAATTCTCATAATTTTGTTTCCTCCTAAAGTCTATTTTGTGAAGGTGTTGCCTTCTACCTCTTATATCGGCACGTTTCATTATCAATTAAGGATGTTTTTTATTTTATTTTATTTTATTAAACATTCATAATTTCCAAAAGAAATTCGCCTTATATTTCTTATATCGGCAGAGTTAAATTGAAGTTAAGCATTTTTATAACTTTATTAGAATCAAACATGAGATAAATAATACATTTATTTTTTTACTACTGTGCGTATAGTTCCATACATTCCATTTCACTGATTATGTTTACGGATATTTTTTTCATCTCTTCCTGATTAACTATTTTAATTTATGATATAAGCACTACTGCACTTCTTTTAAAAATAATTTTTAAAAAAGTTAATCCCAAAAATACTGCAGCGTTTGGGCTGTTTTGGAGGAGTTATAAATGCTGGTGTTGGTGTAGCATTTACTGAAGTAATAGGATTTGGAGGATCTAATGCTTTCGAAAAGAATAGTGATACTAAGTATCTGGATATCTTGGAAGTTTTAAAGGATGTTGGATTAAACTTTAAAAAGGAATAGTTTTAGTACTATTAGTATTTTACCCCTTATAAAATTTAGTTATAGCCATATTGTTAGCCCTATAACTAATTTTTTTTATTTATCTCTGAAAGAAATACAGCGATAATTTCTCAGACTGCACTTTTCTTTAATTATTTACCTATAGAAATCTGAGTAGAAATATGCAAACAATATCCTATAATCATTTCTTGATCAATTTTGATATAATAACTAATCATTTTAAATTTTTCCCCAAAAAAAAAGACTATCTTAAAGATAGTCCAGTATGCTTGTTTGCAATATTTGTGTTCCCATAGATAAAGAGGCTTGATATGCTGACTTTTCCATGGTAAATTGCATGTATTTTTCAGCTAAATCGATGTCTTGATTTTCAGATAACATTGTTTTCAAGTTTAATTTCTCGCTATCATTACGTTCTAACGTTGCATTCAGACGATTAAAAATAGATCCCGTCTTTGAACGATTAGAAACCACATTTTCAATTTCTTGATCCGCTCTGTCTAATAAACTGGATAACTTTCCCGTATCATCTTCATCTAAAGCGGTTAATACTTCAGAAAAGAAAGTACCCAAATCATCTGATCCATCCGCATTTTGTGCATTCATAAAATTACGACCATCTGTATTCAGTTCAACTGAAACTCCTGGTGCAATTTCACGCGAAAGATTTCCATTGCCTTCAGCAGTTCCGCTATAAGTGATCCCAGTAATTTCACCATCTACACTAGTTACTTCAAATGGTTTTTCTGTCGTGTTCTTTCCAGCAAAAACATACCGTCCACCAAAGTTGGTGTTAAATGCATCGACGACACCTTGAATCTCAGATTCAATTTCAGCTTTATTAGCTTGGCGGTCTTCAGAACTCAACGTGCCATTAGCTGAATATTGAATCAAGGTCTTAATGCGTTGCAGGGATTTTGTAGCACTGCTTAAAGCAGAATCTTGTACATTGGTCCATTGGATAGCATCATTGATCGTTTTTTTGTATTGATCATTTTGAATAATCGAATTATTTAGATCCAAAATTTTTGAAACTTTTAAAGGATCATCAGAAGGTTTACTGACTTCTTTTAAGGTTGACAATTGATTTTGGTATTTCATGACGTTTTCTGTATTAGCCGAAAGATTGCGTAAAAAACTTCTTGACATTAACGAATCAGTTACACGCATTTTCTATACCCCCGTTCGGTTGATTAACGTATCAAGCATTTCTGAGACCACTGAAATAATGCGAGAATTGGCTTCAAAGGCACTTTGATAAGCGATTGTATTGGTTACTTCTTCATTGATTGAAACACCTGAAACTGAATCTCTGCGAGCCTCAAGAAGACTGACTAAACTTCCTTGACTATCTACCATATTATCCGATTGTTGCTTCACGATTCCCATTTGTGTGACACTGTCATTGTAAGAACCGGCAACTGTTGAGCCGCCTTCTTTATTTTTGATTGTCATCGTGTCTGGATCGTAATCTCCTTTGATATCAACTGGATCACCAAATTTAGTATTTTGTAATGCAGCAATCGCTTGAGCACGTGTACCGTCTCCACCTACCACATCATTAATATCTTTTCCGGCATTAATTTTAGAAACATCATCTAATATCTCTTTATTAACTTGAATTGATGCAGCGTAATCTCCACCTTCTCCTAAAGTGAAGAAAGGTATTCCTGCCCCACCGTCACTATGTACTTCATTCATAGCCGTTGCAAATGTAAAAGCTATATCATTTAATTCTTGTTTTTTAGTGTCAATTTCGGTTAAAGCTTCTTGAGAACCTTTAATATTTCCAGAAGTAATAGCTATGTTGGTTTCATTTACCACTAGTTGTCCATCAGAATCTGGCGCAACACTCATTTTAGATATAGAATCCTCGGTTAATACGGATTCTCCGCCAACAGTGATACTCACGCGGTTAAATTTATCGTAGCTAGCTTCAACTCCAGCAATTCCCGTTAATTCGCTCAAGATTTTATCTTGTTGGTCCAATAAATCATTAGGAGCTTGACCTTGAGAAGTCATATTAAAAATTTGTTTATTTAACGAATCTAATTGCTCTACTTTTGCGTTAAAATCCAAGACATTTTTTTCAATATCTTGAACAGTACCTTCGTGAAGACTATCGATTTGCTTGGACATATGGTGCAAGGTATCAGTAAACGTTTCTGAGTTTTGAGCTACCATTGTTTTAGCAGTCGCAAGTTCTGGGTTAGATCCTAAGTAAGTCCAAGAAGAAAAAACTTTGCTTAAGTTATTGTTTAAGCCAGTTGTAGAAGGTTCGTTAAATATTCCTTCCAATTGACCTAATATATCAGACTTTTTGCCATACATTTCTAAAGAAGAGTTTTCATTTCTTAATTGCTTATTCACATATGGATCGACGATACGGTCAATAGAAGAAATTCTGACACCTGTACCAAGTTGGCCAATTCCTCCTAGTGTATACGGATTGTCAGCTACCATAGTTACTTTTTGCCTAGAGTAACCTACTGTATTCGCATTGGAAATGTTATGACTGGTTGTTTGTAAAGCCGCTTGTTGTACATTTAAGCCTTTGGTTGCGTTATTTAATGTTCCGAATAAACCTGACATTCTTTCACCTCATTATAGGGATTGGTCGATTAGATTAGCTTGTTGCGAGTTACTATAGTCTCCCTGTTTGGAGTAAGTAGACCCACCTGTTTTAACCCCTTTAGTAATAGCTTCCATCATTGTTTCTTGGTACTGCAAAGCTTGTTTTGCTAGGGTTAAATTTGTTTCCTGTAAATTTTTAATGTCTTCTACCACTTCAATAAGGTCTGCTTTTGTTAAACCTTCTGTTATTAGTGTCGGCAGACTGTCTAAGAATAGTTGTTTTTGCTCTACAAGAGCTTTTACTTTCGCACTGTCATTTTTAATTAGTGCTTCTTTTTCATCTAAAAGAACGTCTTTAAATCTCAATAATGTCTCAAATGCTGTCGTTTCTTTATTCATTACTCAGTAAACTCCCTTTGGTTGTTCATTGCTTGCATCATGCCATTCGCAATTTTTTCAGGTGATACGTCATACGTCCCATTCAATACAGCTTTTTTAATTGCTTCTACATTTGACGACATTGCTGCAGTATCAGTTGATTTCACCTTTGCCAATTGTTTAGCTGCATCCGAGATATCAACTGTTACAGATTCTTCATTAACAGTTGCATTCGTTTTAGATAAACCTTTGCTATGTGTGTTTTCTTGATTTTGACGGACATTATTAACGTATTGGTTGTAGCCATTATTTCCTATTTTCATTGGTAGTGCTCCTTTCTAGTGCATGGTCTCAAGTTTTTGATTAGTTGATTTAGTTTTTGAATTAAGTTAGTTTTTATCTATCGGCAATTTTTGCCTTACACCTTTACTATCGGCAGCTTTTTAAGATACTTAAGCCTTTAATCTATTATTTTAGGGTTGGTAACCTGATTGAATCACTTACTTGAATTTTCTGGCGGAATAGGGTTGCTTGTAGCCGTGTAAAGGATTCAATGCAAATTACAAAGCGTTAGCGCTTCAGCGATTATGCTTTGTTTGAGGATTGAAAGTCTGAAGACCCAGGCTTCAGGCGTTCCCATGGCTCTATACAAGCAAACCCGTCCATTCCAGAAGAAATTTCTTTTGAAATACCAACACTATTTCTGAAAATTTTTCCTATGTAAATATGTTTATAAACTAGACTCTTCTATACTAGCGGTTACTTTTCCAATATTCAAGATAAAACAAAAAAGCCAGAACATTTCATCTGGCTTTTCCCATTTTCGTACATAATTAGTTCAAATGTTTGATTCGTTGTTCTTTGCTTAAGATGTTGGTGATACGAATTCCGAAGCTTTCGTTGATCACAACAACTTCACCTTCAGCAATCAATTTCCCATTTACATAAATTTCTAAAGGCTCGTCCGTCATTTTGTTTAATTCAACAACTGAACCCGTTCCTAATGATAAAATATCTTTGATTGTTTTTTTACTTTCACCTAGCATAACGCTAAATTGCAAAGGCACATCCATAATCAAATCTAAATTACGCGGTGTTTTCAAGCTTCCCGCATGCGTCAGTTCTTGAAACTCAGGTTTTTGAATACCAATCTTACCATCTGCATTGCTAGTTGCTTGACTAACTGCTTCAATTGGAGCGGTCATTTCTTCAGCTTTAGGCAATTCACGGTCTGTGATGACTTCTCCTTCATCTGCTAATACTATGTTTGAAATGTTTCTAACCGTTTCAAGAGTAAAAATTTGCATAATCTCACTTTCAATCAAATCATCTACAGTCATTTGAAAAGCAATTTTACAAACCGTTGTATCTCCACTGATTCTATCATAATTTACTTGCTCTTGATTTTTCCATACTTCAACTTCGGGAGGTAAAATATCAACGATACGTTCCAACATTGTAGCCATCGCTGTTGCAGCCGAACCCATCATTTGATTCATGGCTTCTCCTACAGCACTCAATTCGAGTTCAGTAAATTCTTTACCTTCAGCATTGCCATCTCCGTCCATCATTAAATCAGCAATAATGATCGCATCTTTTTCGTTCATCATCAATAAGTTGCTGCCAGCCAAGCCTTTTTTAAACTCAATCGTGGTTACGACTTTTGGTGTCACACTTGCGTCAATAATTTCTTGGAATTTCAGACAAGATACAACCGGAGTCGTGATTGTTACTCGACGACTTAAGATAGAAGACAGGGTTGTAGCGGCTTGAGACATTGAAATATTCCCAATTTCTCCAATAATATCTGTTTGTGTTTGATCAAGGGTGTCATTTGTTGTTGGCTCAGGGGCGCTTGCATTGCCGTTCATCATTGCATCAATTTCTTCTTGCGTTAATTTTCCACTGCTCATTAGTCTGTCTCTCCTCCAATATACTGTAATACTTCAACCGCCATGTTTTTTCCTTGTAATCCGGGTTTAACAAAATATCGTGGAAGTTTTTCCACAGACAGGATGAGCGGATCTGATGTTTTACCATCCAAAGGAATGATGTCTCCCAATTCTAATTGTAGAAAGTTCTCCAACGTCATGACTGTTTCTCCTAAAAGTACTTCCATGTTTACTGGTGCAGAATGCAGACTTTTTTCAATTTTCCCACTATCTGTATGGTCAGTTTCTTTTTCAGAATGGAACCAGTTGCGTAAGCTTAATTTTTCTAATATACCTTCAAAAAAGATATAAGGAACACATAAATTGATAAACGTTTTAACCCCGTACAACTCAACTGTGAATGTCACCAACACTACTGGTTCATTTGGTGACATAGTCTGCATCATCTGAGGATTGGTTTCTGTTGAATCTAACTTCCCTTTAACCTCTACCACATCACGCCAAGCCAGCTCAAAAGCATTGATGAAATTATTTAATATCTCTTCTAAGATAGCCATTTCAATATCCGTAAAACTTTCTTTTGACAGTTCATCTATGTTGCTACGAATTTCTGTACTTCCGCACAACAAATCAACCAGTTGCAAACAAAGTTGCGGACTGATTTCAATGATTTGCGTTCCATCTAAAGGAACAGAGTGAAACAATCCCATTAGTGTGAATCGAGGCACCGAATGCACGAACTCATCAAAACTTACTTGTTCAATTGAAGCTAGTTGAACACCTACATTTGTTCGGACTTGAGTAGACAAGATATTCCCAGAAATTTTAGCAAACTCTTCAAAAACCATATTTAATGTACTTATGTATTCTTTTGATAAACGAACCGGACGTCTAAAGTCATAACTTTTAACTTTATTTTCTTGTTCTTTTTCATCCAAGCCCTTAGCGTCAATTTCTCCACTCTCTACTGCTTGCAATAACGAGTCAATTTCTTGTTGTGATAAAACTTGCTTCACTATTTATCCCTCATTTTTATAAAAATAGTTTCTCCATGTTGATAACACTCACTATTTGGTCTTTTACTTGAATTACGCTAGACACTAATTCATCAGTTTTATTGTCCAACTGTTGAATAGCAGATGGCTCAATATCCAAGACCCAAGCTACATCATCCACCATAAATGCTATTTTTTCCTCATCATTTTTCACAATGATAATATTATTGTACCATAATTCTTTTGTTTCATCAGTGGGAGAAAGTAATTTATAAAAATTTATCAATGTTATAACATTCCCTCGCAAATTAACGAGCCCTTGAACCCAAGATGGAGATTGAGGGACTGGGGTCCAAGGCATTTTATTTGTTATCTCTTCAACGTTTTCAGATGAAAAGGCATAATAATTTTCGTTT
Organism: Carnobacterium sp. 17-4; assembly: GCF_000195575.1. Classification (NCBI taxonomy): domain Bacteria; kingdom Bacillati; phylum Bacillota; class Bacilli; order Lactobacillales; family Carnobacteriaceae; genus Carnobacterium; species Carnobacterium sp. 17-4. The sequence goes on from NC_015391.1 coordinate 2,101,942, forward strand.
AAAGTAAATATAATCATCTGCATATTTTTGTCACCTTTACAAACTTGCTTTGTCTAAAGCTTTAATAACACGATCACTATCGAATGGTTTCACGATAAAATCGACTGCTCCAGAACGTATAGCATCCATAACCATTCCTTGTTGACCCATTGCACTACACATAACAACACGAGCAGCTGGATCAAAAGCTTTGATTGCTTTTAAAGCATCTACCCCGTCCATTTCAGGCATCGTAATATCCATTGTTACTAGGTTTGGTTTTTCAGTTTTGTATTTTTCAACGGCTTCAATCCCATTTTGTGCTTCTGCTACTACATTATAGCCATTTTTTTCTAAAATATCTTTCAGTTTCATCCTCATAAAAGCTGCATCGTCTACGATCATTACATTTTTTGTCATTTTGTTTTTCTCCTCTCAAACTGTTAGTGCTTTTAACATCTTTTCTATTATCCCTGGTTTCGGGACGAAATACAATGAAGATTCTAATCGATCGCCTAAATAATAAAATTCATTTTTAATGATCATGATAGAATCATCATATTGGCTTTGTTCTAAATACACACTGCTCATAATTGCTCCAAACATATCCTCAATAATGATTGGAACAGACGTAATCAGGTTAGCGTCCATTAGTTTCATTACTGCATTCAAGAATGAATTAACGAGTATGTTTACCAATTCTTGCAAGGCTGAATTGGCCATTGCTTCTGAATATGGTGTATTTTCCGGTAACATCATTGCGACAATAGTCTCAGAGACTTGTTGATCGACCGTGAAAAGAAAGACACCTTCTGCATCTCCCATCATCTTGATGATGATGGCTTTTATCACGGTTTCTTCCGGCATGATTTTCTCATAAACATCTGCATATTCCATCATTTCAATGACCGGAACAGTCATTTGGACTGGCTTTTCAATCAATTGAGACAAACTAGTGGCTGCATGACCGCCACCAATATTGATCACTTCTTTTAGTACATCTAGTTCCATTGCTGAGTAGTTAGACTTCACTATACTCACCAATTCTTTCGTTGCAAATAGCCGATACATCTAAGATTAAGATGATGCTGCCATCCCCTAGAATAGTCGCTCCTAAGTAATTCTTCAACATTTTTAGTTCTTGTCCTAGTTTTTTGATGACGATTTCTTGTTGCCTGACTAAATCATCTACTGCTAAGGCTTTATAGCTTTCTCCATGTTTCACTAAGACCAAATGCAGATTTGATTCTTCATTTGTTTCCATATTCAGTGCTTGGTTCAGACGAATAACAGGAACCGCAAGTCCTTCATATTTATAGACTTCTCGATTGTGTACACGAATAATGTCTTCTTCAGTTACTTTAACGATTGTTTTGATGATCCCTAAAGGAATCGCAAATGTATCTTGGCCAACTGTCACAAGCAAGGATTGGATGATAGACAAGGTTAATGGTAAGTTGATTTTAAATGTTGTCCCTTGATTGACCACACTTTCCAATTCAACGGTTCCACCTAATTCAGTAATTTTCTGTTTGACCGCATCCATTCCTACTCCACGACCAGAAATACTAGTGACTTCTTTTGCGGTAGAAAAACCTGGATGGAAAATCAATTGCTGAATGTCTTTGTCACTCATACCTTCTGTTGAGATCCCTTTACGTTCAGCACTTTCTTTAATGATCGTTGGATTAACACCTTTTCCGTCATCACTCAATGTTAGTACTACTCGATTGCCTTCTTGATATGCCGTAATCTTAATGGTTCCTTTTGGATCTTTACCTATCTTCACACGGTCTTCTGGCATTTCTACCCCATGATCAGCTGAATTCCGCAAGAGATGCACTAATGGTTCGCTCAATTCAGAAACAACCGTACGATCCAATTCAGTATCTTCGCCTTCGATAACTAAGTTAAATTCTTTCCCTAAATCGTTCCCTAAGTCGCGGATCATTCGAGGGAAGCGAGTCATCACTGTGCTGACTGGCTGCATTCTGATTTTCAAAACCAATTCTTGCAGTTCTGAACTGATTCTAGCCACATGATCCAGCGGCTCTTTCATTTCAGACACTTGCAACTGATCGCTTAGATCTTCTAATCTTGTGCGGTAAATAACCAATTCAGAGACTAAATTCATAAAGGAATCTAATTTTCCAATATCTACTCGAATCGATTGATTCATCGCATGATTTTGCGCTTTTCCTTTAGTTGGTGCTTTGGTTGTTGATTGAGGTTCAACTACAGATTCTAATTTTTGTTCTTCAACGGGTTTTTTTTCAGGTTGAACTGTTTCTGCCGATTTCACCATTAAATCGTCTGATTGTTGAATCGTTTGAATTAAAACTTCTTCGATTTCACTATTATCTAATGCTAGGTTATGGACAGTTTCTTCATCCAATTGACTGACATATATTAGTTTAAAGATATTTCCAAAATCATCATTCTCAAGAACTTCCGTACCTGGTTCAGAGTACAAAACATCTCCATGCTGTTCCAGTTTACTCATAACAAGATAAACGCGAGCATTTTTCATTGAGCTGTCTTCATCGATTTGAATAGCCAACACATACGCATTGTAGCCGTCTTCCTTGGCTGCTTCAATAATCATTAGATCTGAATCTTCAACTTTTTCTAAAGCTAGATTAAGCAATGATCCTGTTTCTTGTTCAGTAACTGTAGCACCAACTGCTTGGCTCTCTCCAGAAGATACATGATCCAGACGCTGAACAAGACTAGAAATATCGCGCTCTGCATCATTGCCTTCTCTTAAGTCTTCCACTAAATCTGATAATGTATCTAGACAGTCAAAGATCAAGGCGATAGATACCGTATCAGCCGCAATGATTTTTTGCTTCAACAAATCAAACACGTTCTCCATTTTGTGTGTTAGCTTAGCCATCGTATCATAACCCATGGTTGCTGCCATTCCTTTGATCGTATGAGCCGATCTAAACATCACGTCCACGATACTGGAATCTTCCGGATTATTCTCTAACTCGAGTACTTGTTCATTCAAACTTTGTAAATGTTCATCTGTTTCTTCAAAAAACAAATCGAGGTATTTACTGTTTTCGTCCATAGTATCCCTCCCTTTCATTGGTTCGTGTACTTTATTGGTTATACTTTTTCATAAATGAAAGACGCACGTTTAACAAAGCCATATTTTTCTGGATTGTAAATCGTTTCTGTTGCTCCTGTGAAAAATAAACCACCCGGTACAAGAGCATCACTAAATTTTTGGTACAACTCTTCTTTGACTTCGTTTTTAAAATAAATGGTCACATTTCGGCAAACAATTACATGATACTCTTTCCCAAAGCGATCACCGATTAAATCGTGTTTTTTAAACGCTACTTTATTTTTGATTTGATCAGCCAAATAAAAGACATTCTCTTCTGAAGTAAAGTATTGTTTACGATTCTCATCGTCTACATTTTTTATTTCTGTGCTTGAGAAGATCCCTTTTTTAGCTTTTGCCAATATTGTCTCATCAATATCTGTTGCTGTTATTTTTTCTGCTTGAGAGATGCGATGCTTATCCATGATCATTGCTAGTGAATAAGCTTCTGCTCCGGTAGAACACGCTGCACTCCAAACTTTTAAAGCACCAAAGCGAGGTTCAAGATACGATACCATTAACTCTTCAAATTCATCAAACACTTCTCTGTTACGGAAAAAATCCGTTACATTAATGGTAATGTAGTTCAAAAAATTCTTTTTAATGATTGGATCTGCTTGTATCTTCACAGCATATTCTTCTAACGTTGCAGCACCAGTATTTTTCATAATCGTTCCAATACGTCTTTGAAGCTGTTTTTCTTTGTATCCATCTAGATTAATATTCAAATGTTCTTTTGTCCATGCATAGAAAAATTCGAAATTCAACATTAGCTTCTCATCCTTATCATCCAATTAATCAATTCTGATATATCTTTTAAACTTGCAATTTCATCAATGACACCTTTTTGTACCGCATTACCTGGCATGCCATAGACAATAGATGTTTCTCGGTTTTGCGCTACAGTAAATCCACCAGATTTTTTGATTTTATCCAGTCCGCGAGCACCATCTTGACCCATTCCCGTTAAAATAAAACTAGCTAAATCGCTACCGTAAGTCTCAGCAGCAGTTTCAAACAAGTAGTCGACAGCTGGCCTCACGCCGTGTATTTTATCTGCTTCATTTAATTTAATGCAGTTGTTTTCAATTAGCATATGGTATCCACCTGGAGCCACGTACACAACGCCGCCTTTTATGGCCATACCATCTTCGGCTTCTACCACTGTCGCAGCTGATTCCCTATCCAACCGTTTAGAAAAGGATGTGGTAAAACCTTTGGGCATGTGTTGAACGATAAAAATTGGAAAAGTTAAGTTTTCCGGTAACGATCGAATAATTGAAAACAGTGCTTTAGGTCCACCTGTAGATGCACCGATAACAATGGCTTTAATTTTTTTAGGCACTCTATTTTCTAATTCACTTTTTTGTAATAACGACTTTTCTACTGGTATTTCTGTTTTCTTTTGTTCAAATAAGGGTTTTATCTTATCCGCTACTTCCTTTTTAAATGCATCCGATTGGTTCCTTATATCATGAGGTTTTTCAATGAAATCCATTGCACCTAGATCTAATGCGGCAATCGTGTTGTCTTCTCCACTAAATGAACTCATCATAATAACTGGTGTAGAGTATTCTTTTTTAATAATTTCAAGGGTTTCTAACCCGTTTAATCCCGGCATTTCAATGTCTAACGTAATGACATCTGGTTGAAGCTGCGGAATTGCCTTTAGTGCATCTCGGCCGTTTCTTGCCGTACCGATAACTTCAAGTCCTTCAATACTTGCTATTGTTTCGGTGATAACCTTTCTCATAAAAGGAGAATCATCTACAACCAATACTTTTACATTCACTCTTTGTTTCTCCCCTATCCCTTTTTACAATACCATTATTTCTCTATTCACCATTCGAATCGTTACGGTAAAAGTGGCCAAGTCTACAATCATTGTTCTGCCCATCTTTCCCCCAGTATGATTGGCCAATAGAGGAATCCCTAGTTGTTTCAATACTTCCTCAACAGCAAGAATATTTCGGTCTCCAATACTGCCATGTGGAAGATCTTTAGAAAATTCAAACATACTTGCTCCACCAGCTATCTTAGCGACTAGCGGATTATTATTTGTTCGTTTATTTATTTCTGATACCATATGGGGAACAGCTAAATCAGCGAATTTCTCAATTTTAGTGGCCTCTCTAAAAGCAGTGCTGTCTGGAAGCATAATATGGCTTAATCCGCCGATTTTTGTTTTAGGATCGTATAATGCAATCCCGACACATGAACCTAATCCTACTGTTATCAAGGATTGAGGCTGCTCTGCTATTTTATAATCTGAGATCCCAACCCTTAATTCATCTGCCATACATTTTCACCATTCCTCTAATCTAACCATTTTTATCTATTCATTAAGGATACCAGTTCTTTTTCCCCTTGTTCATTAAAAATACTGTCCACGTCTAGCTGTAAGATAATGCCATCATCTGTTCGAATAAAAGCCATGACGTAACTTGCAGCTTCTTGATCAGCATTTTCTGAAATTTCACGATCTGCATTTTCAAAAGAACGAATAGTGGTTACTTTATCTACCACCAATCCAATTTTTTTCTCTTGCCAATTCACAACAATCACTTTAGTGTCAGCTGTTAATTCTGTTTTATTTTGAAAGAATCGTTCTCTTAAATCAATGATTGGCAAAACAGTTTCATCATAATCTATCGCACCTAACACATACTTAGATGTATCTGGAATTCTAATTAGTCCTTCAACATGTATGATTTTTTCGGTTACTTCAATTGGAATGGCAAAGCTTTGACCGCCACTACTAAAAATAACAAACTTTTCCATTATTCTCTACTCCTCTAGATTTCCTTTTAATTGATTGACGCACACTCTTCATAAGTATGCACGCTAACTGAACTATTTGTTACGTTCTACATTACTGTAATTTAAATTGGTTCGTTTCTTCTTTTAGTTCATTTGCAATCGTTTCTAGTTTAGCGATGCTTGATGAGAATTCTTCCATTGTTGCTAAAATTTCTTCTGCATTTGCGGACACTTCTTGCGTCCCAGCAGAGTTTTCTTCGGCTGAAGCCGCAATATTTTCAATTGCCACCAATGTTTCATCTTTTTTAGCTGAAATAACGAAGCCTAAACTAGCAACATTTAAAATACTTTCAACCAGTTTATCCATCTGGTCGGTTACTTTATTTGATGAATCAATAGCTTCATCGATTGTTTTTGTTTGTACTTCGCTTTCTGCATGTGATTGTTCAACTTTATTAACCATTTCACTTGATTTTTCTTGAATATCTTTGATAATAGTTGCGATATTTTTTGTGGATGCATCACTTTTTTCAGCAAGCTTTCTGATTTCATTGGCAACCACCGCAAATCCTCTACCACTTTCACCTGCACGAGCCGCTTCAATTGAAGCATTTAACGCCAATAAGTTGGTTTGCTCCGCTATTCCATCAATCACTTTAACAATTTTTTCAACATTTTGAATATCTTTGTTTACAGCATGAATGCTCTTGGCTAACTTAGCCATAGTATCAATCGTTGTTTCCCAGTTGTCATGAACCTCAGACATCATTTGATTGTTTTTCCCATTGGCAATCGTTGTATCATCTGTATGTTGTCCCATTTTTTGAATATTTTGATCGATTTCACCCACAGTTTTGGATAATTCTTCCATTTTCCCGACTGTATCTTCTGTGTCTTTAGTTTGGATGCTTGTAGCTTGAGCAATTCCCGTGATGGTTTCGGACACTTCTTCTGTTGCTGAAGTCGTTTGTTTAGAAATATCATTCAGTGTTTGGGTCATATCCATCAAATGATTGCTTTTTTGTTGGATGCCTCCAACCATTTGTCTAAACTGAACCATCATTTGATTAAATGCAAATGCAATTCGACCAATTTCATCGCTGTTTTCATTAATCTCTTTTTGTTTTCTAATTGCTTTAAAGTATTTTTTATCTGGCAACATGTGTAAATCATTTCCAGTAATTTCAGTCGTTAAATCACCATCTTCTACTCTGCGGAAGGCTTTAGTTAATGTTGCTGCAATCGTCATAACGTATCTAGATGCAAGTAATGCACTTAGAACAGCTATAATGATTCCAATCGCTAAACCAATTAGAGCAGCTTTATTTGTAGCAGCTACTTCATTAGCCATCTCATCTTCGCCAACTACTCCATAAACAGTCATGCCTAGACGACTGACTTTAGCGTAATAACTGCCAATCTCTTGATCAGTGTAAATATAGCCCGTTTGTTCTGTTGCTTCTTTAAACAAATCACTACTACCGATGTTTGTTCCAATTTTCTTTGGATCATTAGACATCAAATAGTCACCTGATTCGGAAAGCACAAAAAAGTTTCCAGTATTTCCATTTCGTATCGATGTTAAATAAGTGTTCATTCGCGTCAAATCTAAATCAATTGCTAAAACACCATAAAATACGTCATCGACAATGATTGCTCTAGAAATGGTCATCGTCATTAATCCCGTTTTTATATCACGGTAAGGTTCACTCCAAATCATTGCACCTTTACGATCAACAGCTCTTTGATACCATGGCGCTGTGGTTGCATCAAAGTCCGATAGATCTTCCATCGTTCCAAGTACGACTTGATTTTCGGGAGCATAATAAGCATTTCCTATGTACATACTGTTATTCATAATAAACTGCAACTCTTCTTGAATGGCTACCTGTGTATCCTCATCCTCAGCATCTTCTTGAAACTCTGGCTTTTCTGCTAAAGAATTAATGGTATTTTCTAATTCTTGACCAATCCAATCTAATTGCGTGGTAAATTGCGTTGCTAGATTTTTTTCACTTTGCTCAACACGTTGAGACAACAAATTTTGCGTGCTGTAATAATTCATGACTAGTAAAATGATAATGGGTATCGTGATCATAGCAATCAACGTAGGAATGATCACAATTCTTATACTTTTTTTTCTCGGGCTCTTCTTTTTGCGCAGATTCTTCACCAATTGCTCCTCCTTATGTAAAACTTCCTTAGAACACTTTTTACATTTTACCCGTGTTTTATTCGAAGTTCTCAACACTACTTTTATTTAAACGTTTACTAAATAGTATATCGGTATTTTTTCTTCTTTCTTAAGCATTTAAGGTTCCTTTTTTTATTTAATCTCACGATTGTCACATCTCATTCAATTAATAAAAAAAGAACCTCTTTTGATTTTTAATCAAAGAGGTCCTTTACGATTCAATTTGTAAGAAAAAATCACGTTAACTTTTTAAGGCAGTTTATTTCCAGCTGCGCGGTAGATTTCATACCATTCATCATGAGTCATCCGCACTTCGGAAGCTTTGCTATAATCCGTTAATCTATCTGGGGTCATAGTCCCTACAACAGCCTGCATATTAGCTGGGTGACGCAAGATCCAAGCAATAGCGGTAGCTGAATTAGATAAGCCATAACGTTCTCCAATTTCTTTCAACTTAGCATTTACTTCAGGATAGTTCTTGTTGTCCACAAAAATATCCCCACCACTTTTAATCGGTGACCAAGCTTGTATAGTCATAGCTTCCAAACGGCTATAATCCAGCACTCCACCATCTCGATTGATTCCACTATCAAACTTCGTATTGACATTTATTCCCGCGTCGACCATTCCGGTGTGCATCACACTAAATTGCAATTGATTTGCAACAAGTGGTTGTTGAACATAATTTTTCAATAACTCAATTTGATAAGGATTGTGATTGCTGACTCCAAAGTTGCGGACTTTGCCGCTTTTTTCTAATTCGTCAAAAACTTCTGCTACGATTTCAGGTTCTACTAATGCATCTGGACGATGTAACAACAAAACATCCAAGTAATCTGTTTGCAAACGTTTAAGAACACCGTCTACACTTTCAATCAAATGCTCTTTTGAAAAATCATAGCTGCCTTTTCGAATCCCTACTTTAGATTGTATTAACATTTTTTCTCGTATAGAGGGATCCATTTCGATTACTTTACCAAATATTTCTTCAGCTTTTCCTCCACCATAGATATCTGCTAAATCAAAAAAATCAATTTCAAGGTCTAATGCATTGTTGATGACTTTACTAGCTTTGTCAGGTGATAGTTTACCCATTGACATGCATCCTAATGCAATGTTTGGTACCATTAACTCACTTTTCCCTAAAAACATTCTTTTCATATCCATCAACCTTCTTTCTTCTCTATGAGAAATCGTTTTCAGTATACCATTACTCCAATTTTTTTACTAAAATAAAGAACATTCTTCACTCAAGTCATACTACTGGCTTCAGAATACTCTTTCTTCCAATAAATGTCATTTAATGGCTAAGTGAGGTTCTTTTTTCGGTTCACTCTTCCATAAAAGACCTGTTAATGGATAAGTGAAGCCCATTTCTTGCTTCAGTTGTCCATTAAATGCAGTTTCATGGACAACTGAAGCTTCTTTTCCTTGCCACTCTTCCATGAGGACTCAATTTACACAAAACAACAAAAAACATCTTACATAAAAAGTGATTTCCGCTAATTTTTTCTTATATTAAGAGAGAACGATTAAATTTAAGGAGCGCACGGAAATCATGATACTAAAAGAACGAACAAAATCGATTACTCATCGTGTATTGGAATCTTTAAATTTTCGCATGACCTTACCTGTTGAAGAACAACTAAAATATGAGAATTAAGTAAAAGGTTGGGCTGGTGAAAAGCAATTCGATTTCTATATGAGTCAATTTAATCAATCAGGCCTTGTACTAAATGATCTCGTTCTAAATTATAGAGACACCGTTTTTCAAATTGATTCCCTCTTTATTGCAAATGACTCTATTTATTTATATGAAGTAAAAAATTATACCGGTTCCTACTTTTATAAAGAAGATTCTTTTTTCATAGAATCAGGCTATCAAATTCTTAACCCCTTAAGGCAACTCGACAGAAGTGTGACCTATTTACAAAATGTGCTGCTTCGTCTAGGATACCGATTGCCCATACACCCAATTGTTGTCTTTATTAATCCGGAATTCACTCTCTACTCTATCCTGCCAAATGAACGTTTCTTGTTTTCCTATCAATTGCCTAAACATCTTAATGCTCTATTCAATCAAACCTTCTCGATAAAACAGGAACATTTAAATCTAGCGCATAAACTTAAAGAGGTACACAATGAAAATTATCGTCCCGATAATCTACCTATCTATCAATTGGGGCAACTGAAGAACGGTATTTTATGCCCTATTTGCTTTTCGCTTAGTCATACAGATACTAGACAAAATTACCTTTGTACTGCATGCGAACATCAAGAAACTATCACAAATGCAATTGAGCGGAGCATAAAAGAATTCAAACTTCTCTTTCCTGATAATTTAATGACAACAAGCCAGATTTACGAATGGTGTGGAAAAAACTATTCCAGAAAACGAATTCGAATGGTTTTAAAATTAAATTATCAGAGTCATTTATCACGTAAAATGACCTATTATAGTAATAAATAACTTTCATTCTAGGAAAAAATGAAATCCACTTCAACAAAAAAACATTCATCACCTGTACCTAGAGTGATGAACATTTTGTTTTTTCTATTAAGCTTCTTGCGGTTCCATTGTTGGTGTTTCTTTTAAAATAATATTTAACACTAGCGTAACGATCGTTCCAGCTGAAATTCCAGATGAGAACAATCCACCAAGAATTCCAGGCAGTCCAGCTACGACTTCAGGACGAAAAGCTACGCCAAGTCCAACGCCTAAACCTGCAGCGACGATAATTAAATTGCGGTTGTCAAAATTCACACGTGACAATGACTTAACACCAGATGCTGCCACATTTCCGAACATCAATACTCCTGCTCCACCTAGTACAGCCATTGGCATAATAGAAACCAATGTTGCAAATTTTGGCAGGAAACTCATTGCCATTAAAAGAACACCCGCAGTAATCGCAACAGAACGAGAAGCATTGCGAGTCAAAGGAATCAATCCAGCATTTTGACTAAAAGTAGCTACTGGGCCTGATCCCATTGCGGGTCCAATAAATGAACCGACACCATCAGCACGTACACCATTTGCAATATCATCATCAGTTAATTTCGTTTCTGTGACTTCTCCAATTGTTTGCATCACACCCACAGTTTCGATTACCGTTACTAAGTAACCAGAAATAAATGGAATTGCAAATTTCAAATCAAAATTAACACCATATTTAAACAGTTGTGGCATAGCAAACCAATTGGCTTGAGCTACTTGGTTAAAATCTACCATTCCAAGCGGAATACACATAATATAGCCAACTACAATACCAATTAGTACAGCCGCAGGTCCAATTTTGACGCTGCCATAGTGATTCAATACAACGATCAATAAAAATACAATAGTAGCAATTGCTAAATTAAGAGGTGACCCATAGTTGGCTGCACCAACTCCACCAGCCACCCAGTCAAATGCAACAGGCATCAACGTTAATCCCATCAGTGAAATAACGGTACCTGTAACAACAGGAGGGAAAAATTTCATTAGCGGTTTGATAAAATAACTCAAGATAATTTCTAAAAGGGCTCCCATCATGGTTCCACCGAAATAACCAGCAATGCCTCCGCCCATCGTGTTGATGACCGCATTGGCAGGACCAACAAATCCAAAATCGGTTCCCATAATTGTTGGAAGCCCAGCTCCTACACGAAACCATTTTGGTCCAAATCCTTTAGATTGAATGATTGAAACAACACCGGAACCCAATAAAGCTGCACTGATCATATAAGAAGTATCTGCAATCCCAAATCCTGCCATACCGGAAATAACTAAAGGAACAGCAACAATTCCACCAAAAGCAGTCAGTATATTTTGAAAACCTAAAAGTGTCATCAAGATAAATCCTGGTTTATCGTCTACTTGATAAATCAGATTTGATTCAGGTTTCGGCGTAACCTTTGCTTTCTTCCCTTCTCTTTTCGGTAATACAATTGTTCCTGCTGGCTGTTTCATTCTTTCTTCCAAAATAACCCTCCTATTAAATACGAACATTTATTTTATCAAACTAATTATACTTCGCTTATTGATGATTCATTTGTAGTATAACCTCAAACCAACATGATGTAAAGACCTAAAAGCGAATTATTTCATGTTTATCTAGTGGTTAATGTTCGTGTTTTACAAAAAAAGACCTTTCACTTTAAAGTGAAAGGTCTTTTGGGCGATTTTTTGGAATTTTTAATCAACGATTGGGAACCAACCTGGTCTGCTTTCTATATACTCCCACATAGCATCGGGCAAAGTGAGATCTTCGCGGTATTCTGGTTTGATTTTTTTACGGATGGCGGTTTCGTTTCCTAACTTAACTTTTTGAATCCAATCCGGTTCAACAACTAACTCTCGACCAATCGCCACAAGTGGTACACCTAGTGCCATTGTTTCCACAGCATCATCTGGCGTTATAATTGAGCCGACTCCAATAACCGGAAAATCTTTCCCTACACGTTCTTGGATCCGTTGGACTACAGGTGTCGTTTCATATAAATCACGAACCGAACCTTGCGTCCATTTATTTGTTGAAACATGAATGTAATCCAATCCTTGTTCTTTTAACTTAGTTACTAACTGCAAGGTATCTTCTATCGTAATTCCTGGTTCTTTTATTTCTTCAGGAGAAATGCGGTAGCCAAAAATAAAAGGTTTCTCCGCATAGGTTTGAATCGCTTCTTTTGCCGCTTGAACAACAGCTAACGGGAAGTTCATTCGTTTTTCAAGCGATCCGCCCCAGTGATCATCTCTTTGATTGGAGTGTGGAGAGAAAAATTGTTGAATCAAATAATTATTTGCTCCATGCAATTCGATTCCATCAAAACCAGCTTGAATGGCTCTTCTAGTCGCTTGTCCAAAAGCATCAACTAATTCACGTACTTCTTTATCGGTTAACGCTCTAGGAACTTCGGCACCTTCAAAATCAATCGGAACAGCACTTGCACTAACCGGCTGTTCACCTCTTAACGTTCGTTTTGATCCAAGTCGTCCTACATGAAAAATTTGTAAAATAGCTTTTGGACCTTCATCTTGAATTGTCTTCGCTAATCCCGCGAGACTGTCGATCCGGTTATCAGATGCTGCACTTAATGACCCAGCAAAGCGTCCGTTTTCCATGACTTGAGCACACGAGGTCACAACAGCACCTAGTCCAGCAACACGTCTTTTATAATAATCTTTTTCATCAGTTGTGACCATACCATTTTCAAATGAAGAATTAGTCGTCATTGGTGCCATAAAAAGGCGATTATCAACTTTAACTCCTGATGCAAATGTAAAAGGTTCAAACAGTGGATCGTATTTTTGTTTCATAGATTTTCTCCTACTTTTTCATTAATTTATTTTGAAGCAACTAGCATCATTCTTCTAATGGTAAAAGAACGGGCACTTTTTTTCAATTGTTTTTACTTACAATTTGTAAAACTATTCGCCTATATATGTAAAAAAAGAGTAATTGAGAATTTTACTCTCAATTACTCTTAGTATATTAGCACTTATTTATTGGATTTCAATATGTTTAGGGGGTGTTTCGTCTGAATTTTTTTTAGGTAAAGTAACCGTTAAAACTCCATTTTCAAACGATGCGTCGATATCTTCTTCTTTGACATTTTTTAAAAGAAATTGACGGCTGAAGGATTTAGTTGAACGCTCTCTGCGAATGTAATTGCCTTTATCATCTTTTTCATCTTTGCTTTCTTCCTGAGTTGCGCCAATGGACAGTACATTGTCTTCATACTTTAACTGAATAGAATCTTTAGACATACCCGGTAACTCAGCCTCTACAATATAAGCTTGTTCTTCCTCACGAATGTCTACATTAAAGTTCGATGTACTTTCTAACAAGTGATCAAAAGGGTCTTCGAAAAAGTTTCTGCCAAAATTCATGAAATCACGTCCTACTGGAAATAAATTACTCACAAATCTCTCCTTCTTTCTTTTTTTAGACTTTTGAACAAGTTCTAACCTTGCTCACGTTTAGTATAGTCAAATTCACTACAATCGTCAAAGAAGTACCATTATTTTGGTCTTTTTTTTCTCCCTTAGTTCATTGTTTTTATTGCCATCGCATTCATATTAGTATTTCCCCTCACCTTTTTTTGTTATACTAACTAGACAAATACGGTAATGGAGGTATGTGCTATGTTTAACCTTTTAGGGAAGATTTTATTAATCGTTGGTATCATTATCATCATTTTTGGTTATTTTGGACCTATTAAGTCTGGAGATCCAATTATTGGAACATTATTTATTATAGTTGGTATAGTCGTTGCAGCTTTAGCTTTTGTCTTTGGACGGAACTTACCACCTAGAGTATAAACTATTTAACCATCAGAAGAACGACATTAAAATCATTGCTTCTATTAGATTTGAATAAGCAAGATGGATTAGTCTATTAAAGATTGATCCATCTTTTTTTGCAGTCAATTACATATGGCTATTTTATTAATCAATTAAATTTATAAAAAATTAGTATTTTTTTATATGTAAGCTAGATATTTAAATCCATTACCAATCATAATCCATTGTTAGTGATTATTTTCTATAAAATATGGTCCTAATCCATAGTCTTGTTCATGAGTAGTAATAAAACACCATTCTCCGTAACTATCCATTACATAACAATCGCTTACTTCAAAAGTATTAAAGAACTCCACTGTTTGATTTAATTTTGCACTGTTAAAATCCACTTCGTTTTCGACTACAAAAACTGTATTAGAAAATTGAAAAAATATTGTAAAATCCTTCTTTTTTATTTTTTCAAAACGTTCCACTGCAGCTTTTCCACTTAAACAGTCAGCTTTTTGATAACTGCATAAATGCCAAAGCATATAATCTAAATAAATGTCTTCTTGCTCTTTTTTTGATAGTTCGCTAGCAAATAATTTTTTAAATTGTGATCGAAAATACGAACCATAACCATCTACTTGTTTGATTGCCATATCTAATCTCCTTAATAGGTTAATTAATATCCTTAAAAAACACCTTTATCTTACTATAACAGTTGGCAACCTTTAAAATAAGAAAAATCATTAACTATCTTGCTTTACAAACTAGCTCACATTTGATATAACTAACTTGTAAAACATACTAGAGGAGGAATTCCGTGGATAGCAAAGTAAACTCCCAGATGCTGAAAGGTATTTTATCAGGCAGCATTCTACTCTTACTTTCTCAAGAAGAACTATATGGTTACAAATTGAGTGAAAAGCTCACAGACTTTGGCTTTAACGATATTCCTAAAGGGACGATCTACCCTCTTCTACTCTCGCTTGAGAAAAAGAAATTGATTAAAGGAACAATGAAGCCATCTGATACAGGTCCTCAACGAAAATATTATTCCCTTACTAATACAGGAGCAGCTGAAAAAAATGAGTTTATTATGCAATGGCATAATCTTAAAAATAGTGTTGATAATTTGATTAAAGGAAGTGAATTAAATGAAAACGAGTGAACTAGTAAAGTCAAACGCCACCTTACAGGAATTCTTAACAAAAGAAAACAATGAATACTATGGAAATTTAGTTATTTATGTTAGAGCGATGTCATTATTTAGGGATGAAAAAAAGAGTGAAGAGTTGCTGTTAGAAGTCTTACAAGATATTTTAGATGCACAAAATCAAGGTATTTCTGCAGAACATTATTTTGGTAGAAATCCTAAAAAGATTGCTGATGAAATTATTAAACAACTACCAGTTAACTTACTTGATACCCTAAAAATCTTTTTGACTTCACTAGGATTCTATAGCATTATTTGTATTTTGCCAGAACTTATTTTTCCAGACAAAGGATTAGATATAGGACGATTTATAGTGAGCGGAGTCTACTGGATTCTTTTTGTTTTCTTTGGATTATGGGTTTTAGGAATTAGCTTATATCGATTTAAAAATAAATTTTTTAAACTTTTTTTTCTGGTATTACTTGGTGTAGGAGTCGCACTTGGTTTTACACTTGGTTCTTATGTATCTACCCCAATAAAATTAAATCTTAATGGCAATTTAGGAATTTTAATAATCATTTCTATCTCTGGAATTTTACTCTATCTATTTTATAAAGAAACGGATAAAAAACTTTGGTTGTCTTTTATCCCAATCCTAGTCACTTCTGCTATCCTAGGAATTCTTATCAGACTGGATACTTTTTCAGATCTGTTAAATACAAAAGAAGGGAAAATCGGAACAACAATTATTCTAGTCATCATACTTTTTCTTCAATACTTATTAATTTTCTTAAATAATAGAAAATTAAGTTAATAAACAATCTAGTTTTAAATTCTACGTTTTAAACTTTCATTAATTTATCACCTTCTATCTAGGCATAACAAAGGTCATAGTGTACGCTTACACCATAATAAAGAATACAAATAAAAATTTTAACGGAAGAAAGGATTTTGACAATGCATCCTATTTATAACTTATATTGGTCTTCATTTCAAAATATTTTTATATTTTTAAGTATTACCTTAACAGCGTTATTGGTTGCCTCCTTCTTGATAAATAAAGGAAAGGAAACTTCAATAAAAAATTTACTGTTGTTATGGATTCCTTCATTAACTACCTTTATAACAGTCATTTCCGCTTCTTTTTTCTCTGGTATTTTGTATGATGAGTTAAACATTCCAACAGATAATTTAATTCTTTTTTTAATGGGGTATTCGACAATTATCTTTTTCTTTCATACAGGAACCGTTATCTTAAATATCTTTCGTTCTAAAAAAATAGTAAACCTATCAAGCAATTAATTTATTTAAGAGATTAGCTTTCTATAAGCTATCTCTTTTTTTATTTGCCCATTCCGTCCAAATTACTTTACCTGTCGTAGTAAAAGGAGTATACTTTAATTACTACGATAGATGAAGTAATAAACGGGGTGATAATGTGATATCAAGTGATGTCATGCGAGGATTTAATAGTTTAATTCTATTGTCTATTTTGATGAAAGAAGACTCTTACGGCTATCAAATTTCAAATACAATTAAAGAAATAACAGGTGGAAAATATATCATGAAGGAAACCACTCTCTATTCTGCATTTAACCGATTAGAAAAAAGTGCTCTTATTCAATCTTATTCTAGTACCGAAACCAATGGCAAACCGCGAACCTACTACCGAATTACGGAGTTAGGTAAACAAACGTATAACGATAAAGTAAGCGAATGGCTGGATACAAAAAATGTGATGGATAGATTTATTAAGGAGGAATCGTAAAAATGGATACAATTAAAAATTATGTCGAATCAGTTTTTGTTCAATTGCCCCGCACTCCCGAAATGCAGCAACTTAAAGAAGATATGCTTACCAATATGGAAGATAAATACCTTCAGTTAAAATCAGAAGGTAAAAGTGAAAATGAAGCGATTGGAACTGTTCTCTCTGAATTTGGCAATATCGATGAAGTCATCGAAGAGTACAATTTAGAGAAGGAATCGGAAGAGGTTGACAAGGATTCTGTCTTTTTATCAGAGGCTGAAGTTGAGGATTTCATGCATCATCGAACAAAATTTGGACTGGGAATTGCGACAGGAGTTGCTCTTTGTATTCTCGCTCCAGCTGTGATGCTCTTATTTAATGAAGTAGCCAATTTCTTTTCCTTTACTACTCCCGCAAACTTGGAAGGCATAAATCTCTTATCAATTATTCCACTTTTCATTTTCATCGCTATTGCTGTTGGAATTTTTATTATCTTTGGTTTAAAAGAAGAACAATACAACCTTGATAAAATAGTAGTTATTCTTGATCCCTCTACACGTATCCACTTAGACCGAGAAATGCAGGAGTTCAAACCTAGTTTTGCAAAAGCAATCGCGGCTGGAGTTATCCTATGTATCTTAGCCCCTATCTCTTTATTGCTCGCAATTGTTCTTCTCGGAGACGATAATGCTTGGTCCGTTATCTTTCTTCTAGGTTTTGTATCCGTTGGTGTTTTCTTGTTTGTCTTCTACGGTGTTTTGTACTCCACCTATGAAAAACTCCTTTCCTTAGGAGACTATCAGCCTGAAAAAGTTATTGCCAGTAAGCTGACGGATACCATTGCAGGAGTCGTATTTCCAATAGCCACAGCCGTTTATCTGCTTTTAGGTTTTATCTATAATGCCTGGGGAACAGCTTGGATCATTTTTCCAATTACCGGTATTCTCTTTGCCGCATTTTCTTCCTTATACCAAAGCCTTATTAAGACAAAACGAAGAAAATAATGTTCTAAGACCTCTACTCTGATCAGGGTGGTGGTCTTTTTTTCTATCTATAATGATTCCAATTGCTTCATGACTATTCTTACAAAAATAAGTCTTCTTCTAAGAAACTATTGTGAAGCGGATTCTCAACTTGTATACTTAAGTTTATCGATATTTCATAAAAAAAGACTGGAGTTCAAACTTATGTATAACACTAAAAAAAACACTACCAAATGGCCAACATTTTTAATTTTGATTTCTTTCATCTTAACAATTGTCTCTATTTTTATTCAAAATCAATTCTCATTGTTTAGCTTTCCTATTTTTCTTGGCGTGCTGATTGTCGCAATCTTATTAAACACGCTATCATTAGTATTGGCATCAAAATCTAGAAGCCAAGCTTATACAATTCTTTTATTTATCCTTAATGTTCTGATCATTGCTTTTATAGCTTTTACAATCTATACACTTTTAATTGCTTAGATCACCTGAAGCAATATTCCTAGAATCTTCACATTTTCTTTCATTCGTCATCATAAAATAAGACGAAAAGAGCATTATTTTTTCACATCCAATAGTTATACTATAGACATACCAAACCTTTAAACCTTTTCTTTTCTCTTCTATTTATTTACCCCCATAAATAAATAGTTATACCCCCTTTTCAAGCCTTTGCGTTAATAGCAAAGGCTTTTTTTATTTAGTTTATCTTTTCATGGACAAGTACGCTCCTTTTCTAGCTTCACTCTTCCATGAAACCTACTTTGATGGAAAAGTGACGGTCTTTTTTGGTGTCACTCATCCATGAAGAGGCGTTTCATGGACAAGTGACACCTTTTTTCTACTCCACTCTTCCGCTAACGGTCATTCCTCAGTAGAGTGGCACCAATTTGCAAACAAAATAGATAAAAAAACTCATTCTTAATCCTGATGAAGAGATCATCAAAATTAAGAATGAGTTTTAGGCTAAGCATTTCCCTTAGCTGTCTTTAAATGGTTATTTCTTTACTCAAGGCAATAATCGTATCCACAGATTCATCTAAATATTGAATCGTATCTGATAAAGGCTTATCAGTAGTGATGTCTACACCTGCCATTTTAGCAGCTGGCGCTGGACGATACTGATCTCCAAGAGCTAAAAATTCTAACCACTCTTTTACAGCTGGCTGTCCTTCTTCTTTAATCCGTAAGAATACTTGAGTTGCAATCGTTAACCCTGCAGAATAGGTGTATGAATACAGTCCCATGTAGTAATGGCTTTGACGCATCCAGGTTAATTCTGCCCCTTGATTGATCTCAACAGCATCTCCCCAGAATTGGTTCAATACAGAGCGTTTGATGTCGCTTAATTTAGCTGCATCAAAACTTTTCCCTTCATCGATCAATTGATAAACTTCACGTTGATAAGCGGCTTCCAATAAATGAGTGATAAAGTTATGGAAGTAAGTGTTTGAGATCATATTTGATAAAGCATAACGTTTTTCACGCGGATCTTCGCTTTTGCGTTGTAACGATTCAGTCAACAATAATTCATTGAATGTCGATGGCGCTTCTATCAAATAAAGAGACGGTTCTGCCCCCAAAATACTGTTATTTTCAGCAGAAAGGATTCCTTGTCCAGCATGTCCTATTTCATGGATGAACGTGTACACATCTGATAGTTGATTATTCCATGACATCAAGATATAAGGGTGTTTGCCATATGGAGACGTGCAGAATCCTCCAGTTGATTTCCCTTTATTTTGAACAAAGTCTACCCAGCGTTCTGGATAAGCTTTCATAACACGGTCAACATAATCTTTTCCTAGGACACTCAAGGCATCTGCCACAACTTCTTTTGACTGTTCCACTGTAATCGTTGACGAATAATCAGCATCTAAATCAATTTTTAAGTCGGCGTAAGTCATCTTGTCCAGCCCATTAATTTCTTTAACGTGGGTAATGTATTTTTGCATAACTGGAGCTAGATCATTCATAATGCGATCGATTTGACGATTGTATAATTCACGATCGACTTCTTGGTCGTACAAAAGATAGTCGATGACAGAATCGAAACCACGCATCGTAGCAATCGTTTTTTCTTTTTGCACTTGTGTGTAATAAGCAGCTGCCACAACATTTTGATAATCACTCAGGACTGCTGAAAACTGGTCAAATGCAGCACGTCGAATAGCTGTATCCGCATGGTACATATAATGATCTTCGTACAAAACAAAACTTAATGGGTAATCTTTTCCTGCTACACTAAATGTTCCAAAATCCATATCCGCCAAACGAGCTTGCTCATAAATGGCTTCAGGCGCTCCAAGAACAGGCGAAAGTTGAGCTAGTGCTTTTTCAACTTTCGGGTCCAGCTGAATCGATTTATCTTCTTTAATGTGACGGATAAAAGAAGCAAATTGTGGCTCTTCTGTTTCGACTTGGTCTAAAACAGCTGTATCTGCTGCTTTTAATTCTGAATCAAAAAAAGATAACTGTGCGCCTACTTCTGCTAACACATTGTCCATTGAACGAGATAACTCAGTATTTGCGGGATTTGTTAAATCAGTTGTGGCTGGCAAAAAGGCATAATGGTTCGTCCAGTCAGCTGTCTGCATAATAGATTCATATTCTTTTAAAGCCGCACGGATAGTTTGGGCATTTGTTAATTTACCTTCATACGTTGTGCTGAACTGTGCAACAGCTGCTTTCAGTTCTGCTACTGCTGTTTCGAATGCTTCTTTCGTTGGGTATAAACCCGTAAGATCCCAGGTTAATGCTTCAGAGACATCTGCTCTATTTTTCAATTCTTCTTGTGCCATTTTATCGCGCTCCTTTATCCAATACTTTATTTACTTCGTTTATTAGAATTACCCATCTAGTATAACACTACTCATTTATCGGTTGCCAAATTTATTTACCCTAGACAAAAAAGACCCAGTAGTGCTGAGTCTGATTTTGTGTATCCTTTACTTTTCTGCGTTCATCCGAGCAATCTCAATGACAACTTGAGCAGCTTGCTCCATACCTTCTAACGAAACAAACTCATACTTACCGTGTAAATTTTCAGCTCCAGTAAAGATATTTGGAGTTGGCAATCCTTTATAGGTAATAATACTGCCATCTGTCCCACCTCTAAAAGCTTTTACATCTGGTTCAATGCCCAATGATTTATAGGCATCTAAAGCTAACTCTACTATAGATAAGTCATTTTCAATAATATCGCGCATATTGTAATACTGATCGTATAACTTCAAGTCAATACGTGGTTGATCAAATTTTTCATTGAACTGATCAACCAATGATATGAAGTGCTGTTTCCGTTTTTCAAAAGTTATCTTATCATGATCCCGAATAATGTAAGTTGCTTTGACTTCATCAATTGTTCCCACTTGACTTGAAAGCATGTAGAACCCTTGATACCCTTCTGTTTTTTCAGGTACTTCTTCTTGTGGCAACGCTGTGGCAAATTGAGCAGCAACTAATAACGCATTAACCATACTGTCTTTAGCTGTTCCAGGATGCACGCTTGTTCCTTTAATTGTCAGTTCTGCTTGAGCTGCATTAAACGTTTCGTATTCGAATTTCCCAACTACTCCGCTATCTAATGTGTAAGCAAAATCAGCTTGAAAATGGGCGACATCAAATAGCAATGCACCTCGGCCAATTTCTTCATCTGGTCCAAAAGCAACCCGTATTTTTCCATGCGGAAGTTCTGGATGCTGGATAAATTCTTCCAACGCTGTAACGATAGAAGCCATTCCCGCTTTATCATCTGCTCCCAATAAGGTTGTTCCATCTGTTGTGATCACGGTTTTCCCCACATAATTCGCTAGTTGTGGGAATTCAGTTGTGGACATGACAATACCTAATTTTTCATTAAGCAAAATATCTTGGCCATCATAATTCGTGTGGACTTGTGGTTGAATATTTTCTGCATTAAAATCGGCCGTATCGATATGAGCAATAAATCCAATAGTTGGAACTTCATGCGGCAAATTACTCGACAATGTGGCTGTTACAAATCCATTTTTTTCGTTAAATTCGACTTCTTCCAATCCTATTTCTTGCAATTCTTCAGCT
Organism: Carnobacterium sp. 17-4; assembly: GCF_000195575.1. Classification (NCBI taxonomy): domain Bacteria; kingdom Bacillati; phylum Bacillota; class Bacilli; order Lactobacillales; family Carnobacteriaceae; genus Carnobacterium; species Carnobacterium sp. 17-4. The sequence goes on from NC_015391.1 coordinate 2,124,209, forward strand.
AATTTTAAAGCAAATTCAACTTGTGAATAGGTGGTTGGAACGGTCTGACTATTCATATCAGACCGTGTATTGACTTTAGCATATTTGACGAATCGTTCGAGTAAGCGTTCATTCATTTTTTATTCTCCTATTCTTCAATATAAGCATTGCGGTAATCATAACGTGAACTTACAGAATGAACTTCAACACCTTTTAATTTTGGATTGCGCAAATGCACTTCTGCTGTATGGTATAAAGGAATGAACCCTTTTTCATCTAACATAAGACCTTGAGCATCCAACATATTTTGCCAACGGATTTCTGGATCATTCGCATTGACTGTTTCTGCATCATTTAACAATTGATCGACTTCTTCATTTTTATATGGTCCATTGTTGAAAGTCGTTTCGCTATTCATAATATCCAACAAGTTGATAGCATCTGGCAAAATGGCACCCCAACCGCCTAGAATCATATCAAAATCACCAGATTGCCCTTTTTCAATTCGGTTATTCTTCGGTACGTTTGTTAGATTAATGGTTAACCCTTCAAAGTTATTTTGTAGTTCCCCCTGAACATATTGTCCTACAAGCTTGCTTGTTTCATCATCATCTGCAACCAATGCAATTTCAATCGTAGCTGTCCCTAATTCTTCTTTTGCTTCTTCATAAAGTTGTTTGGCTTTTTCTTTATCATAGGTCAAAAAATCTCCTGCATCGTCTGCAAAATCATTTCCAGTAACAGGGTTTGTGACAAAATCATGTGGAACAAGTGCCTTTGCTGGAAGTGAACCATTTCCTAAGATCGTATTTGCTAATTCTTCACGGTTTAGTACCAAAGAGAAAGCTTCTCTCAATTTTGCATTAGAAAGCATTGGTACATCAGTGTAATTAAATTGCAGAAAATTTGTCCGAGCTTCTGGTTCAACTACATAAGCTTCATGATCTACATATTGTTTAGCAATTTCACCTGAAAGAATGGCATCGTCTAACCCACCAGACTCAAATAGATTCAGCGCTGTTGAAACCTCTTTGATCACTTGAATATCGATGCTCTCTAAAGTGATATTTTCTGCATCCCAGTAATCTTCATTTTTTTCATAACTCCAAGCTTGATTCGTTCCATCCCATCCAGTTAAAATAAAAGGCCCATTTGAAAGTGTTGTGTCGCTGCTTGTCCCATAGTCCGAACCCATTTCTTCTACAAATGTTTGATTTTGAGGGAAGAAAGGCATAAAGGCCATTTCACCTAAGAAATAAGAGACCGGTACATTTAACTGAACCTTAAATTCATAGTCTCCGACCGCTTCTACACCTAGTTCATCAGGTGTCATTTCTCCATTAATGATTTCTTCGGCATTTACCACAGAAGTAAACATATAAGAATATGGAGCAGCCTTTTCAGGATTGACAGCTTGTCTCCAAGCGTACACAAAGTCATGAGCCGTAACCGGTTCTCCATTTGACCATGTGGCATCTTCTTTAAGTTTAAAGGTATAGGTCAAACCATCTTCCGATACTATTGTTTCTTCGGCAAGAGCTGGAATCGGTTGGTTATTTTCATCTAATCGATAGAGCCCTTCTAAGTATTGATTCATTGCCGTATTCGTTCCGATATCCGATACCAACAATGTATCGCCAGTGGATAATTCATTTAATACTCCCACAGAGATACTTTGATCTGCTGCAAGGTTCTCCCCATTGCTTGATTCACCTGAACTCGTTGACTTTGCATCACCATTAGCTCCTCCACAAGCTGCAGTTAGTGCAGTGGTTAGTGTAAGTGCTACAGATAATACGCCTATTTTCCTTCTTTTCATGACTATACCCCCAAAAATTTAAAGTATGCTTATCTTAACACAATACACATTTATTTTTAACCTTTTTATCATTTATTATTCATAATCATTTGTAACAGGGCTAGCTAATCAAATTAAATTGTAACTATCAGGGGATGATTCCTCAGTCTCCCAATATAGAAACGTCTCAAGTAAATAAAAGTTGGATAGAGGAGCTTAAAAATATCCAGAAAAGAATACAATTCATGAGCCATATAACTAAATCGTATAAAAAAAGATTCTACGGCTTTTAAGCGATAGAGTCCTTTTGATTGGTAATTTATTTATTTGTATAATTCTGATAAATTGTAATTAATATAAATGAATAATATAAAAATGACCCCAAAAAGTTTAGATTTCACTCTAACTTTTGGGGGTCAGCATCTGTTTCCCAGTCTCTTGAAAAATTCTATTTAATTATTTTAACTCAGGATCATTTTCGATAATTTTTCTTCCATCTTTGATTATTTGGTCAACATCCGTATTTCTCAATTCTGTAGGTCTTGGGTTACTAAAAGGTTTTTCAGCCATGGCTTTTCCTTCTTCATACTTGAACGGTTGTCCATCTCTGGCAGTCTTTCCTTCAACAATTTCTCTAGACTCGTCACCTTCAGAGAAATTGTAAAGTGTATGGCTGAATTCCGAATGTTGTAAATCAGCTGTGCCATGAGGAACTACTACACCATATTTCTCTTCCAATTCTTTCGCTGCTTGCATAAATTGCAGTTGGTGTTGAGTCTCACGCGCCATTAAGAAGCTCAACATATCGCGAACTCCTTTATCCTCTGTCATATGGTATTGACGAGTAACTTGCAGTCGTCCCATAGATTCACGAGTAATATTGTAACGCATATCAGCTAGCAAGTTTCCACTTGACTCCATATATGCAGCTGTCCAAGGATTGCCATTGGCATCTTGAAGACTAGCACCTAAACCATTTACAATAGCATGTTGTGGATTCATACCTCCCATTACTGCGGCAATGGCAGGATCTCCACTGTTATAAACGTTCTCTTGGATATTTAAAGGGGCATCATCCAGAAGATGAGCAATCATCGTTGCGAGCATTTCAATGTGTCCAATCTCTTCTGTTCCCGTATCTAATAACAAGTCTTTGTACTTTTCGTTTCCAGGAGTACTTGTATTCCAACCTTGGAATAAATATGCAGCCATTCCGGTCATTTCACCCCAGTGCCCACCAAGATTTTCTTGCAACCGACGTGCCATTAAAGCATCTGGTTTATCAGGTAGAGCGTTATACTGTAAAATTTTCGTGTGCTTGAACATAAATTTCCCTCTTTCCAAAAAGTTTTTTAGTAATGAACTGTTAAGTTCACAAATAACGTAACACATTTATATAGCGTTTACAAAAAAACTGCTCAAGTCTTACTTTTTTTATAAATAGTTGATAATTCTATTTTAGTGCTGCTTGAAAGCATAAAAGATTAGCTGGATAAATAACGATTCATATTAAAAAGATTTCATGAACTAAACGGCTTGCAAGGAGAAATATCAAGTAAAAAATCACGATTTTTCATCCTTGCTAAATTCAATGCTTGTAACTACGGTCATTTACAAGACCATGATGGTGATTTAACTCCATACAGTGATACTCTAATCCTGATGTTACTAATCCACTTTTCCATAATCGCCTTTCTTTCATCACTCTAGTCATCCTTTCTAAGTTTTTCTTTTAATTTCTAAACCTATTAGATCACTAGTCTTTCAAAAATTTCTGGACAAAAATTATTTTTACGCTCACATAAATGACTGTCTCCATTAAATAGTGTATAGTCTTTCGTATACTTTAGAACAGAATCAAAACCGCTTATAGCAATCAAACTTATTGGGTGGTATACTGCTAGTTGCGTTAAAAATGAGTTGAATAAATTATTCTTTATTTTTTCAGTTTTTGAAAGGAGTTTTTTTCATTGAAAGATAGCCAATCTATGGAACAGCAACGTGTCTATACCGTTGTTGAAAAGATTCAACTTGAATTGGAGCAATTAAAAAAAACAGTTGAACAAGACAGTGCTGAACAAAAAAAACGTTTAAAAGAATCCGGTGAAATTAAGATCAACCAAGGCTCAAGTGAAAGCATGTGGGAATCAGCTGGAGAATTACGGGCAGTTGAACAAGATTTAATGATCCGTAGTAAAACATTGTTAAAAAACCAAAATCGAGTCGTAGCTTTAGAAAAAATGGTAGACGACCCTTACTTTGGACGAATTGATTATGAAGACGAATTCGGCCAAGAAACTATTTATATTGGTATCAGTTCTGTCTTTGATGAGTACGATCATTTAGTTGTCGATTGGCGTTCACCTATTGCTTCGCTCTATTATGAAGGCAATGTAGGCGACACGATTCCATTGAAAATTGGAGAACAACAATTAGCTCTTTTGATTGAGTTGAAACGTCAATTTTTAATTCGTAAAGCAAAAATCATTCAAATGTTGGATACAGATAACGTGATGGGCGATCCATACTTACTTGAAGCCTTAGAGGACCGATCCTCTTATCAAATGGGAGCTGTTATTTCAACGCTTCAAAAAGAACAAAATCAAATCGTTCGAGATATTTCTGCTAAAATCACTTTAATCGAAGGTGTTGCTGGATCTGGAAAGACCGTTGTATTGATGCAAAAAATTGCTTATCTGCTTTATACTTTCAGAAATCAATTAAAAGCATCTGAAATTATCTTGTTCTCACCCAATAAAATTTTCCAAACGTATATTTCACAAGTATTGCCAGAATTGGGCGAAATGAACGTTACTAGTTACACTTTCCCTGAATTCATGAATCAAAAAATCCCCAATTTTACCCTTATTTCTAATCAGGATGAAGAATTATCTAAAGTAACTTTACTAAAAGGAAGTCTTCAGTTTTCAGAGGCTTTAAAACAATATACAAATCAATTGAAGATGAACTACATGCGTTTTGCTTCTCTATCTTTTCAAGGTGAGATCCTTATTTCAAAAGAGGAGATCAAAGAACTCTTTTATCGTATTGAAAGCAAAGGTACTTTAGCCAGCAAATTAGGACTTCTTCAAACACAATTGTTACAAAAAATAGAACACCTCAAAAGAACACAACGAACCGCTAAATGGGTCGAAAATGCGATGCTTTCCATGTCGGACAGTGAGTTGCGTCAGCACGAAAGTGAATCGAAAAATGAGCAAAAAGCTGAAGAAACATTGATTGATTCAATTATTGAAGCGGCTTACTCACCAGTTATTAAAAGAATTAAAAAATTAACTTTTATTCGTTACCAACATCAATACATTCACTTCTTAAAAGCAGTACCTAAATTGCTTTCTTTAAGCGAATTTTCAATTGATGAAGAGATGTGGTCAGAACACATCCAACAAGTTGTAACGAACATGGCCCATAAAAAAATGGTGTTGGAAGACATAGATGCTTTTTATAGCTTATTCCAATTGATGCACGGTCCCATCAGTACCACTAAATTCAAGTATATTTGCCTAGATGAAGTACAAGATTTCTCTCCTTTCCAATTGCAGATGCTGAAAGATTTTTATCCAACGGCCAATTTTGTTATGAGTGGTGACTTAAATCAAAATATTTTGATGAAAAGAATCTCTTTTAACGATTTAGATACTATATTCACTGGAAACTCTTTTCAACGCTATCAGTTGTTAACGAGTTACCGTTCTACAAATGAGATCACTCAATTCGCGAATCGCTTTTTAGAAGGAAAAGCTGCTGCTGAGTCGCCTTTTCGTGAAGGAAAAAAACCAGAATTGATTTTAACAGCTAACAACGAGCATTATTGGGATTATATAAAAGAAAAAGTTTCTAGTAGCCAAATAAATGGCTTGCGTACATCTTTTATCAGCAAAAATTACGCCGAAGCTGAACGTTTCCATGAAGAGTTAACAACTGCTGGGATTGAGAGTAGTTTAGTACTAAAAGATACAGATAGCACTCATCATTCAGTTATTGTCATCCCTGTACAATTAGCTAAAGGGTTAGAATTTGATGTTGCTTTTGCACTTTTCCATTACCCAAATCATTCTCCCACTACTAATTTATCTACTGCTTACACCATTTGCAGTCGAGCTATGCATGAGTTATATGTTATGGCTCCTAGTCTTCAAGATCCATTAGTTAATCGACTTGAATCAGCTGATTACCACCTAGCTGATTTGAACTAAATAAAAAATGAGACCACTAAGCACAATGCTTGGTGGTCTCATTTTTTTAATTTTTAATTTAAATCAATTGAAATGACTTCAGTATCTTTTGTACCTCTTAGAGTGACTGTATCGGGTTGAATTTTTAAGACTACAATGTTTGGATCATCTTTTCCATCAAAAATAAGATTCATATACGGACTCCAAAGGTGTTCAATCAGTGATTGATCTTCAGTAATCGTAGCTTGACCTGCTATCTCAACATAGTTTTTGTTTAATAATCCTGTGTCATACCCTAATAAAATAAATACATGAGGATTCTTTTCTAAATCGTCTACTTTATGTGTCCGTTTATCGGTTATTGTGTGGAGAATAAATCCTTCATTAAAAAAAGTCATGTAACGAGATACTGGTTTATCATCTGAGACAGTAGACATTGTTCCAACTTTATTCTTTTCAATAATTTTTAAAGCTTTATCACGTTCATCAGCCATAATTGCATCCCTCCATTTTAAATTATTATGTCATATCACATGCCCTTATTCAAAGAATACGATTTCATCTACATTAAAGCCTATTCTTTTACACTATTTTCTAAATGTGACATACTTACCTCAGAAAGATAGTAAATAAAGAATCATACTTTAATAGGAGGAACTTAGGATGGATATTTCAAAATACCGCATCACCTCAAAACAAACACCCATTAAGTTAGCAGATTATCCTACAACTGACAATAACCGTTTCAGTGAAGAAGAATTAAAAAATAAACGGATTCCAGAAAGTATAAAAAAACTACAAGATCTTCATTTGAAACTTCATGCAGAAGAAGAAAAAGGCATTATGGTCGTTCTGCAAGCAATTGATGCTGGCGGTAAAGACGAAGCCATCAGTTTTATTTTTTCTAATTTAACTGCTCAAGGATTGAAGACTACTTCAGTAAAAAAACCCTCTGAAACAGAAGTTAAGCATGATTACCTTTGGAGAATTCATGAAGGAAAACCTTCAAGAGGAGAAATCAGTATTTTAAATCGTTCCTACTATGAAGAAGTTATCGCACCACGGATTCACGATGTATTGAATAAGGATCCCCTTCCCGATTACTTGATCGATGAAGACATTTGGAAAGTTCGCTTCCGTCAATTAAACGACTTTGAACGATATATGACAGAAAATGGGTTTCCAGTCATTAAATTCTTCTTCAATGTTTCAAAAGATGTACAAAAGGGTCGCCTACTAGAAAGAATGAAAGATCCTAAAAAGAACTGGGAATTTTCATTTAGTGATATCGAAGAAAGAAAACATTGGGATACCTATCAAGAAGTATTCGAAGATATGTTGAACAATACTTCCACAGATTATGCGCCATGGTATATCTTACCAGCTGATGACGATTGGTACGCACGCTACATCATTAGCGAAGTAATGATAAATGTACTCGAAAATCTTGACCCTCAATTTCCAGAAATTTCTGGAGAAGACCGTCAAAAACTTGATGAAAGTATTGAGTTGCTCGAAAATGACTAACCGATAACGACAGTAACAAATAAAAGGAACCTTTTGAGCTGACTGCCCATTAGGTTCCTTTTATTTCTCTATTATTCAGATTCGGATACTACTGTAAAGCGTTCATTAATGTGCGTTGCTTGTTCGATTTCATCTACGATAGCAATAGCAAAATCAGCATAACTAATATAACTTTGATTTTTTGAATTAACGATCACTTGATCTGTACCAGTTTGATAAGTACCCGTTCGTTTTCCTGTCGCATCAAAATCTAGTGCTGGACTGACGAAAGTCCATTTTATACCAGCAGCTTGTTCTAGATCCTCCAAGTTTTTTGCTTGGTTAATCGCTGTAGGCTGAAAAAATGTCGGTAAATCTGGCGTATCCATTACTCGTAGTGTTTTATCTTCATTCAGATACAAACTGCCTGCTCCACCTACAACAATCAATCTTGCATCAGGTGCTTCTTTTAAGGCTTCGATTAAAATTTTACCAAATTGTACATGTTTGACAGCTTCTTCTTGTTCCATTCCTGTGCCAAAAGCATTTACAATCACATCATATTTTTTTATATCTTCTGAGTTTAGTGTAAAAAAAGCTTTTTCTACTACCCTTATATCTTTATCGGCCATTTTTTCCGCATTTCTTACAATGGCCGTTACCTTATGGCCTCTATCTTTTGCTTCTTTAGCAATTAAGCTGCCTGCTCTTCCTGTTGCTCCAATAACGGCGACTTTCATTTCAATGACCCCCTTTAGTTTTGTTGCATTCTTTTTATCAGATTAACATACAGCGCTTTTTAATCAAAATTTCTCGTCTCAGATTTTATTTTTACAATTTCATTACAGCCTTTACAAAAATTACGTCTATTTGTCACGAAGTTGTGAACAACATGTGACAAATAGTGTTGCATTTCGTACACATTCATAGTAATATACTACTTGTAAACGAATTTCAGTTTCGTTAAGCACTTATAAATTAGTTTAATTATAAACAGGAGAGTGAAAAAATGATTACGTTATATACAACACCTAGCTCAGCTTCATGTCGTAAAGCAAAATCATGGTTAGAAGAAAATAACCTACCTTTTATTGAAAAAAATATTTTCAACGAAAGTTTAACTATTTCAGAACTGAAAGCAATTCTACGTCTGACAGAAAATGGAACAGAAGATATTATCTCATACCGTTCACAAGCCTTCCAAAATTTAAATGTGCCGATAGATGAATTTTCTTTATCTGAAGTATTGGAATTGATTCAAGAAGAACCAAGTCTGATTCGCCGACCTATCTTGATTGACGAAAAAAGATTGCAAATTGGTTTCAACGATGATGATATCCGTCGTTTTTTACCAAGAGAAGTGCGTCGTATTGATTTATTAGAAATGCAAAAACAACTTTCTCATATATCTTAAAATAAACTTTTACTTAGCAAGAAAAGCCCCCTTACTTATTCTTGTACAAGACTATTTTAAACATATACAAAAAACTAGATCATTGACGTCTTGTAACTAACGTCAATGATCTAGTTTTTTATTACTTTTATTTATCTAACTCAATAGTGTTGTGCAAGCTAAGCGGAGCTAATTTAAAACAGTTTTTTTACCCATTACTTCTGGCATATCTTTATAAATGAATTTTCCGCCATATGGTGCTTCTCCAGTAGTGTTCTTTTTGAAGTATCTTTCTGTAAAAACTTATTCCACTACCAGAATGCACTATTTAAATCATCATTCTTTTTTCCAATTCTTTCAAAACCTCTACTCGATAAAAAATAATCGTTATAACTAGCATTATTGTACTAAATCCAATAGATAGCCATGATGGTAAAGGAGTGGTTACCCAATTAAAAAAAAGAAATATGGCTGGTATAAAACCTATTAAGGCAGCACATAGCAAATATAAAATGTAATCTCCAACTTCTATTTTCACTAATCGGACTGCAATATACATAGCAACAAGTGCAAATATGCAAATCATTGGCACCGCATGAGTCGTTGACCAAGCTGACCAACCGCCTACGTAATCCCAATAAATACTTAGTAAGGATAAAGAAATAATCAAATAAACAATGCTTTTAGCAATATTTCGTCGCTTACGAATAATGATCAATAAAACCAACCACATGCTTACAATACCAAATGAAATGATGTTTAGACCCTTGGCTGAATGCAACCAGAACAATTCAATAATCAATGAAATACTGATAGTCGCAAGAGAAATAATCATCAATATCCGGATAACTTGTTCTTTGTTAAAACGTAATGGGATATCTGGATAAGGATTTGGTACAGGAGTGTCTGAAGATTTTTCTAATGGCTGATGACAAAGTGGACAAGTTAACCAATCGCCGTTAACTGTTACCTGACAATGTTGGCAATAACTCATATTTTTCACTCCTCACTATTAATCTCACTTATCTTGTTGGCTGATATGGTGACTGGTATTCCAAGAGCCGTTAGATCTCTAACAAATTGTTTAGTTATGGTTGTTTCAATAAATGGTGAATTTAAGCAGATTGATAAATGTTCGTGGTGACTAATGACACAAAACTGCGGTCTGACAGCAGATGTTTGAAAATAAAATTGGTGAACTTTTTCATCAATACCTTGAGGCAAATGTACCTTACCTAAGTTAGACATCGCAAATGTCAATCCTCGATTATTAAAATAATTGATCACTTTTAAAACAACATCCTTAATAGGACGGATAATTACTCTCGTGAAGGGATTAAACTCATAGGCTATCAAGTTGTTCAATCGTTTTTCTAAACTGTCTGGACTAAGCTGTTGTTGAAGCTGTTCTTTAAGCGTTCTGCAAATAATAGCTAAAGTTGTTTCCTCTGACGGATCATATGTGTATTCCAATCGCGTAGTGCTAAAAAAATTCCGTGCAGAGTTTGAATAATAAAATTGCCTTAAATTGACTGGAACCGATACCGCTATCGTCATTCCATTTTGTACAGCTGGATTTGTTTTTCGAATTGCTTCAATAAATAATGCTGTTAAATAAATAGTAAGTGAAGCCTCTTGTTCATGTGCTAATGCCAGTACAGGTTGAACTGGCATATCCAACTCAACAACATGAGTACGGTTATCAATGGTTCTCTTGCCTTTCACTTGATAAACTTTCTTTTTCTTCGCATTTTTCTGTTCGGGTGCTGTTTCATTTTGATTTTGAATAGCTTTTTTCCCATAACGCAATGCAAATTTCCCAACCGTCTTGCTGGCTCCTGTTAATTTTCGGATAGCAGATTGAGTCGCTTCAGCGTAACTGCGTTGGCCCTTATGGCGAAAATATTGAACAAAACTATCTGTATCCATCTGTTCGATAGGGTGCATTGAACGAGAATTTTCTTCATTTAGTTCAGCAGATGGATGAGCATACCGAAGTAAAACATATTCACTCAGTAAATCTTCAAAAAACCACAATGCTCCTGTTCCATCTGATAAAGCATGAAAAACTTCCAAATGAATTCGATTTTGATAATAGATTACTCGAAATAACAATTCTTTGCGATCATAGTGATACAATTGAGAACAAGGTGGTTGTTCGTCTAACATCACTTGTGGCTTAAGATTGCTTTCTTCTAAGTAATACCAAAATACGCCTCTACGCAGTACACTATGGTACAGCAGATAAGATTCGAACGTCTTATCTAGAGCTTGTTGCAAAAGTTCTGGATCAATTGAATCTTCCATAGTCGCACTTAAACGAAAAACTTTTGTATCAAAATCAGTCATTGCTGCAAGAAAAATATTGGACGCATTATCTAAGCGGACCCATGTTTTTCTTTTGGTTCTTTTCATTTTTCTCCTCCTTTCATTTGAATAAACCTTCAATAAATTAATTTAAAAATTCATTTATTGCTTGATAAGTAGCTATCACCGGGGCTGCAATTTTAGGATAAGTAATAAATCCATGCACAGCACCTCCAATACGTTGGATGACTACCTCATTTCCAGCTTCCTTTAAAGCTATACCATACATCTCTCCTTCATCACGTAAAGGATCAAATTCAGCCGTTATAATCAAGGTTTTAGGTTGGTGAGTTAAATCTTTTGCCATCAGCGGTGCAATATAAGGATTTTTACGGTTAGCTTTATTAGGTTCATACATTTCCATGTATTCCTGAACTTTTTTTGAAGTTAATCCATATTCATATCCATTCGTACGAATCGATTTAAAAGGCGAGTTTTTGGTATGGTCCCAGTAAGTTACGGGATACAGTAGTATTTGTTTAGTCGGAGTTTTTTTTCCTCTATCTCTCAATAATAAAGAAACAGCTGCAACCAAATTTCCTCCGGCTGAATCTCCAATCAATGTAATTTGTGATGCATCTAATAAACCACTTAATTCTAGTTGAGCCATTAATGTTTCTGCAACTTGGTAACAATCTTCCAGTCCTGATGGGTACGGAAATTCGGGCGCTAGACGGTAATCAACGGAATACACGACTCTTCCCGTTAAATCAGCCATATTAATACAAGCACTCGTATATGTATCAATGTCACCTATTACCCAACCGCCTCCATGAAAAAAAACTAGGACATCTTCATTCAATGGTTCCTTTGGGTAAAATATGCGGACTGGAATATCATGTGATTGATCCTCTGAATAAATTTTCTTATCCATTATTCGATAGTCTTTTTTAGGTTTTTTTGAAAATAGTTGTTGTGCTTTCCTTACCCAGATATAATCTTCTTGCATATTGATTTTTGGCGAAGATACGACCTTTAATATCAATCGAACGAATAGGTTCATGGTTTTTCCTTTCACATTGCAGATTGTTTTTATTTTAGCATGAGTTATTCAATTAGGATTGTCAAGCCAAACTATCCTTTCAACTATATATACCTTCTGAATACAAAGTTCTATTAAGAAAATTCGACTTTTTTCTATTCAAAGACTGCTATAATACTTATTTGACTATATAAAAAGAAAATCTAGGCTATTTTTCGTCCTAGACCTTCCGATAAAATCGCAAAATTCATTTCATGTTTCTTTCATCTGGTACAATTTCTTGTTTTAATAACCATTTATGGAAAAACCATTCTCCTCCGCCAATTAAAATAGCAGGAATCAGCACCTTCATCCATAAGTCCGTTGTATAGTCTATTGAAGTAAGATAGATCCATAAAATGACTGCTGCTGCTCCAGAGTCTGCAATTGTAGCCACAACGTTCCCAATTTTCCTTAAGATAACTAAGTCTCCCAAAATATAAAGAAGAACGACAATGATAACCCCAACAATAGTTGAATCCATAAAACTAATATCATATATCCCCATCAATATTATCCATAAGATAGCCCAAATCATAAAAGCTTTTATTACTAAAGCTTTTACATGTTTCATTTTCCTTCACTCCTTATTTTTTTATTTCTAAGACGATTAGTAGATAAATACCTAGTGTGTTGCTTGGTTTAAGAAAGATAACTTCGTTTCTCACTAGTTAATACAGAGATTGAACAAAAGATTCTGTTTCTTCTGTTGTAGTCATTTTAAGATCACTATACAATTTCTGTACCTCATTTATCATTGCCCTACCAATACCTTCTCCTCTAAAGGTAGGTAAAACTGCCACATGCTTAATAATAAATTCTTTTTCTTGGACTTCAATACCGATTATTCCAATGTGTTTCTCTTCTTCTTTCCAAAAATACATTTCCATATCAGGGTTCTGCTCATAGCGTTGCATCATTTGTTGGAGTTGTTGTACTTCACGCTCTTTTAGCATCAGTGATAGCAAACCTAAAGCCATTTTATTTTGGCTGTTCCTGTACTTAACTAACACTAGATATCCTACTCTCCTTCAACGTAAATCACGCTTATTTTGGTTACTAGGAAAGATTACCACATACCTGTTCAGTGTCCCAACAAAGTGAACTACTAGTTAACCGTTATATAAATTCCTTCTAAATGAAAGCTGCATTTGTTGCTCTGCTCTCATTAACTGAACGTTTTACAATTAATGGATTTCGATTTTCAAACTTTCCAACACGTCTAAGGCTTCGTTATGCAATTTCTCAGTAGAACCTGCACATAAGTCTTTAAACACTGTTATAGTCGCAAGTGGAAAAGAATTATGCAGCATAATTGCATTTGATAAGACACACACATTCGTTTCTACACCAACAAACTCAATGACTCTATCTGGATCATCTTCATATTGGCTTCTTAATCCTGCTGCATCCTCAGGAGAAATAGAATGGAATTTTTTCTTAATGGCTTTATGTTTTTTCAAGGCTTCTTTTAACGGGCCAAATAATGCCAAACCCCATTGTTTTTCTTGATTGGATCGATCATCGTCCTCTAATTCATGTTGATTTAACGTGTAATAAACGGGTTCCCCTTTTTCGTCTTGTTCTTGTATTTTATTAATTATCTTTGGTACTAATTTTTCAGCATTTGTAACTGAAAGCATTCCTTTGTCTTCATCTACAAAATCATTTTGCATGTCGATCACAAAAAGCATTTGATTTCCTCCTTTTTATAGAACACCAAAAGAGTCACACAATTTGTGTAACTCCATTAGGTATTTTAAAGAATTGAACATCTAGTCATGGGTATAGTTATCTTGGTGGCAGAGTGGGATCATCTAGATTATCCTTCTCTGTATCCTCTTTTGCTGCTCCAGGGTTCACCCCAACACCTGGAATGATAGGAATTGATCCGAATCCTGAAGCCGTATTATTTCCAGTCGGTGCAATAGGAATAGCCTGTTTTTTTCTATTCTCATCCGCATGATCTGTATCATCATCAATAATCACTACATATTCCCCATTTTTAATGGCCTTTGTGTATTCTTCTGTTTGTTTTTTACTAAAGTGATACTTTTTAAGTGGGCTGTCCTCTTCATTTGAAAAAACTTGTTTTACTTTTTCCCATACAGAAGCTGATTCCTCTACAGTAGTGACCGATTCAACCTCTGCTATAGTTAGACTTTTAATCGCTTCGATCTTTTCTTTTTTTGCCACTACGGTAATATTATCTGACCTGTAGCCTTCTTTTAACAATTGTTCAACTTTTGCAGTTGTTTCTTCAATTGTAGGATAAGCTGCTTGAATTTTTTTCATTTACTTTCACACCTTTCATGTCTTTTTTATATTTCTTATATCATATCAAACAAAAGAAACGCTTCCAAAGATAACGCTTCTTTATTCTTTACCTTATCCCTTTTTATCCAGCTGTAATGATCAATGATTAATTAGTTGCAATTGTTACTCAAAAAAAGACTTTACATGATACAATAAAAGAGAAAAAATCAAATTGGTATAGAAATATTCCTCTATACTTTTTAAGGAAAAGAGTGTGTCATATGAAAAGAACAGTTAAACAACTTAGTTTTTTAACACTTGCTTCCCTGGCAGTGTTAAGTGCATGCGGAAATACAGAACAAGAAAATACAGAAAATGCTGGTGAAGAACAGCAAATCCTAAATTTAGCTGCTGATTCCGAAATGGATACGATGGATACCACGATATCTACTACCAATTTCACACCTATGAACAATGTTTTTGAAGGCTTGATCACCTATGATTTAGACGGAAATTTAGTACCTGGAAATGCAGCAACCATGCCTGAAGTATCTGGAGACGGGTTAACCTATACTTTCACTCTTCGTGAGGATGCTAATTGGTCAAATGGAACACCAGTTACAGCTGATGATTTTGTTTTTGCATGGAAAAGAATGGTAGATCCTGAAAATGGTTCTGGATATGCTTACTTATTTTCTGGAATCATTAACAATGCTGAAAGTATTTTGAACGGTGAAACATCTGTTGATGAACTAGGAGTAGAAGCCCTTGATGATAAGACATTAAAAGTGACATTGGAAAAACCTGTTCCTTATTTCCTTGATGTTTTGACGATTCCCTCTTATTTCCCACAAAATGAAGCATTTGTAATGGAACAAGGCGAGAACTATGGTCTGACTGCAGAAAATGCTATTTATAATGGTCCTTTTACACTTGCTGATTGGGATGCTGCTTCAGGTGATTCTTGGAAGTATCTAAAAAATGATGACTATTGGGATAAAGATACTGTTATATTAGATGAAATCAATACTCAAGTCGTTAAAGAAGTTGGTACAGGGCTTAATTTATATGAATCTGGCGAACTAGACTCTATCACTTTATCTGGTGATTTTGTCGCTCAGTATACAGAAAATCCTGATTTCAAAACGAATGGCAAAGCATGGATCAACTACATTGAAGTGAATCATGCCGTTCCTGAATTAGCGAATGAAAATATTCGTAAGGCGTTAACTTACGCCATCAATCGTCAAGGTTTTACCGATAATGTCCTCTTAAATGGTTCTCAGCCAACATTTGGCCATGTTCCAAATGGTTTAGCAAAAAATCCTGAGACAGGTGCTGATTTTCGCGAAGACGCTGGAGATGTCGTGGAATACAATGTAGAAACGGCTCAAGAAGCATGGCAAACTGGTTTAGAGGAATTAGGTACGGAGAGTATTTCATTGGAATTGACGACTTCTGATTCTGAAGACAGTAAAAAATTAGCTGAATTTCTTCAAAGCGAATTGCAAAATAATTTACCTGGTTTAACGATTGATATTCGTCAAATGCCAGATAACTCTAGACTAGACAATATTAAGTCTGGCAACTACGAAATAGCAACCTCTTACTGGTTAGCTGATTTTGCAGATCCTATTAATTTTGTTGAACGTTTTGATACAGATATTAATCGCGGAAATTATTCATTTGAAGACATTGATGCACTCATCGATCAAAGCAATCAACAATACGATGATGCCTTAGAAAGATGGAACACTCTGATCGAAATTGAAAAAGTTGCTTTAGGTGAACATTATGTTCATGTTCCGGTTTACCAAACAGCTGAAGCTTATCTTGAGAAGCCTTATGTAAAAGATATCTATCGTCCAGTATTTGGTAGTCGAAGTTTTAAATATGCATCTATTGATTCTATAAAATAAGTCTAATTAAATGAAATCCAGCAAAAGCAACCCTGTTTAGAAAGAACAGGGTTGTTTTTGCTTATCTAATTTTGCATAAAATCACTGTATAACGAGAATTTATACTTTTCTTAAGTATTTTCCTTTATACTAAAGCAATAACTTATTTAAGGAGCTTATTAATGAAATTAAAAATTGTAACCGATTCAACCGTTGAATTAACCGACGAAGAAACTGCTCGTTACGGTATCACGATCGTACCTTTATCTTCTACAATTGATGGAGTTGATTATCATGATGATATCGAAATAACAAATGAAGAATTTTTACAAAAGATGCAACAATCGCCTACATTGCCAAAATCTTCTCAGCCACCTGTTGGGAAATTTTTAGAGACCTACAATGAACTAACATCTGACGGAAGTGAAGTTTTATCTATTCATGTAACTGAAACCTTAAGTGGAACAGTTCAATCAGCGCATCAAGCCGCCAAGTTAGCTGATGGAGATGTAACCGTTATCGATTCTAAATTTTGCGCGCGCGGGATGGCTTTTCAAGTCCTTGCTGCAGCTGAATTTGCTGAAAAATCTTCATCAATAGAGGAAGTTCTTGATCATTTAGAAGATATAAAATCTAGAACCATCCTTTATATCAGCATTGCAAACCTTGAGAACATGATAAAAGGTGGCCGAATTGGTAAAACGATGGGCAAATTAACTTCTTTAATGAATATCAAAGCTACGTTAGAAATGACGGATGGAAAACTGCATTCAGATTCTAAAGGACGTGGAACGAAGTCAATTGTGAAGCGTTATAAGGAAATCTGTCATACCCTTCATGATGCACCAAAAAAAGTTATTGCTATCGGTTTTACTCATATTGGTATGAGCGACTATTCAACTACTATCTTAGAGCTATTAAAAACAACCTTTCCGCATGTTGAACCCATGGTTTCTTACGCTAGTCCTAGCGTGATGACGCATGCAGGTCTAGAAGCGATTTCGGTCCAATTTTTATTAGAAAAATAACTCATTAGTTTATAAATAGCTTTAATTCCAAACCAATTTCAAAAAGAGAGTGGAACAAAAAGCGTTTAGGCCCGAATCTCTGGAACGAATAAGCGCAGTATAGTCATCGACCATACTGCGCTTATTCGTGAAGTGGACATCGGGCCTGCTTTTTGGAGCACGTTTTAGAATAGATATCCGTATATAGAGAAGAGGCCGGGATTTTTGTCCCAGCCTCTTTTTTTGAAAAATTAAATCACTATTTTATTTTGACGTTTGCAAAAAATCATTTTACTCTTTGATAAACTTGTCATATTAGCCATGCAGTAACTAAAATTTTGTTCTGACACATCGTAAACCATTTTATTTACTAATCAAGCAACGATTAATTTTACATTCATCTTTTAGGTGTATACTTAATTTAGATAAAGTAACTTTCAAAGTTACTTATAAAGAAGGTGAATAATTTTGAGTGAATTTACGATTGCAGTACATGGGTTGGTCTATTTAGGTCATAATAATTCAAGTTTTACCAGTGAAACATTAGCTGAGAACATTTGTACGAATCCAGTTCGTGTTCGCAGAGTTCTGTCAAAATGCCGGATAAAAGGATTAGTTCAAACAAAAAAAGGTGTGCATGGCGGATACTTTTTAACCGATAATCTAGAAGCTATCACTTTGAAAGATGTTTATGAGGCGATACAAATCCCTATCATCCAAAATACTTGGCATTCAGGTGATGTCAATGAACAATGTATGATTTCGTCTGGTATGTCAGAAGCTATGGATGATCTTTATGTCGAGCTGAATAAAGATGCAGTAGCAAAACTAGCAACAATTACATTAAAAGATATGGAAGTAAAATTATATGCAATACAAAATGAGAGGAGCACTAAAATATGAATGAATACACTACAGACGTAGCCATTATTGGCTTTGGTAAAGCAGGGAAAACATTAGCGGGTGCTTTAGCTAAAAAAGGACAAGCCGTTACCGTGATTGAAAAATCAACTAAAATGTATGGTGGAACTTGTATTAATGTGGGATGTCTACCGACTAAATCGTTGACACACAGTGCAAAAATTATTGATCAATTATCAGAATTTGGCATTGAACGAAATGCTGAGATCAACAACCAGTTTTTCAAACAAGCCATGGACTATAAAACTGAATTAGTGACCAAATTAAACAAAAAAAATTACCATAAAATTGCTGATTTAGAGAACGTAACTGTCTTAGACGGTTTTGCTCACTTCAAAGATGACCACACTTTGTTAGTGGATACAGGTACAGAGACGTTAAAAGTTACGGCTGCTAATATCATTATTGGAACTGGATCTACGGCTGTTATTCCAGAGTTTGAAAACAATCAAAACAGTCAACACATCCACACAAGTGAAGAAATTTTAGAGTTAACGGATCTGCCACAAAAACTAGGCATTATCGGAGCTGGTCCAATTGGGTTAGAATTCGCTTCTTATTTTGCTGAATTTGGTTCTGAAGTAACCGTTTATCAATTCGATGACTCATTATTGCCGCGTGAAGATAAGGATGATGCAGCAGCTGTTTTGGAAAGATTAAAAGAATTAGGAGTAACTATTGAATTTAACGCTCAAGCTAAACGTGTTCAAGATACGGATGAAGGTGTACGTTTAACATTTGAACAAAACGGCGAAGAAAAATCTGCTGAATTAAATGAAATTTTAGTTGCCACTGGCCGTATTCCTAACACAAGTAAATTAAATATTGAAAAGGCTGGCGTGGCGCTCGGCGCTCGTGGAGAAATCAAGGTCAACAAGCACTTGCAATCTTCTGTTGAACACATTTGGGCAGTGGGTGACGTTAAGGGCGGACCACAGTTCACTTATATTTCTTTGGATGATTACCGTATTGTCTTGCCTCAATTGCTAGGAGAAGAATCCAATTATAATTTAGAAACGCGCCGTGTTTATCCTACAGCAACATTTGTGGATCCAACATTTGCACGGGTAGGCTTTAATGAAAAAGAAGCAACTGAAGCTGGTAAAAATTATAAAGTTGCTAAGATGCCCGTTGCTGCTGTTCCTAAAGCTCAAGTATTGCGTGAAACAAGTGGCTTTTTGAAAATATTAGTTGACCCAGAGACTGACCTTATATTAGGCGCAAGCTTCTTCAGCTATGAAGCTCACGAAATGATCAACTTAATTGCATTAGCGATCAATGAAAACATTTCATATAAGAGTTTACGAGACGGTATTTACACCCACCCTACAATGAGTGAATCTATGAATGATTTACTTGAAATGGTTTAACTTAAAACTAACTACAAAAAGCTGGACTATATGCAGTCCAGCTTTTTGTGGTTAGTTTTTTAATTGTTTTCGTTCGTTATAAAATTCCTTATATGCCATATAACTTGCACTAACGGATGCGATACTTGTAGTAGATAACAGCATGAAAGTTACCATAATTTGGTATTTGATTGCATGTGTTGGATCCACTCCAGCAAACATCAATCCTGACATCATTCCGGGTAGACTGACAATCCCAATCGTTTTTGCTGAATCAATTGTTGGCGACATGCCTGCACGAATACTGTCACGCACAATTGAACGAGATGCTTGCTTTAAATCTGCGCCTAAAGCTAATTTTTCTAAAACTTGTTGTCGTTGATCAGTAAATTTTGCATTTAAATTTCGGTAACAGATGCCAATAGCAATCATAGAATTACTGGCAATCATTCCTGAGATTGGAATCACTTGTGAAGGTATAAATAACACCGAACCTGACATCACTAAAACGAGTAAGGTTAAACTCGTTGCAGTAAAAATAGCAATAAATGAAATTTTAAATGCATGTGATAACCCTTTGCTCCTCTTCCCTGCATTAAAAGAAGCATTAAAAATAATGACTAAAACGAGTGCTAATGTTACTACAGTATTGTTTAACTTGAAAACGTAGCCTAATAAATAACCAACTGCAAATAATTGAATAACTGCTCGAAAAACGCTAAGGAGTATATCTTTCCCCAATCCCAATTTTTCTTTATAAACAATCATAAGCGCTATTCCAACTAACGCTGTGGCAAATAATAGCGACGTATTATTAATAGCTAGATTCATTTAGA
The DNA here is from genome assembly GCF_000195575.1 of Carnobacterium sp. 17-4. Lineage (NCBI taxonomy): Bacteria > Bacillati > Bacillota > Bacilli > Lactobacillales > Carnobacteriaceae > Carnobacterium > Carnobacterium sp. 17-4. The sequence continues at coordinate 2,144,736 of NC_015391.1, forward strand.
TTCCTCCATTTCACCATTAACAAGGTGAATAATGCGACTAGATAATTGAATTTCCACTGGATTATGTGTCACCCATAATACGGTCACTCCTTGATCTTGATTGAGTGTATGAATCAACTTGCGAACAATTTCTTGATTTTCTGAATCCAAAGCGCTTGTTACTTCATCTAATAAAATTACTTTAGGTAAAAACAATATATTGCGGATCAATGCGACTCTTTGTTTTTCTCCACCTGACAAGGTGTTCACTGCTTTAGCTAGATACTCGGCTCCTAAACCGACTTCGTTTAAAGCGGATAAAGCCTTTTGCCTATCAAAGGTTTGATTTCTAATTTCATAGGGAAAGGCTAAATTATCTTCTACTGTTTTGTCAAACAGTGTGGCCGTTTGAAAACAATAGGACACTTCCTTTCGATAACTAGTCGGCTCATAATCTTCAACTCGTTTATTCTGATAAAGAATCTCCCCAGAAGTTTGTGATAACATAGAAGCAATAATCTTTAAGAGCGTGCTTTTCCCACTTCCAGACGGACCAGTAACCGTCACAAATTCTCCTTCTTCAACAGAAAAATCAATACCCTTTAAAATAACTTTCCCCTCTGCTTCATAGCCTAATTGATTCATTTTTAAAAGCGGTGTATTCATTTATCTTCCTCCTGGATAATAGTTATGTATGAACGATTTACTAAAAGCATATGTCCATTAAATCTAGGATAACAAAAAACTGCCTAACCCAAAAGAAAAGGTTGGCAGCTTATCTAATTTAATCGTTATCTGTAGATAAAAATTCACCAGTTTCAGCATTTAAAAGTACGTCTACTTCATTGTTTCCTTCTTCAAACTCTCCTGTAAAGACAGGTGTTTTTGTATCATCATCAACTTCTAGGTTCCAAGAAACCATAGTAGCGTTAGGGGCTTCTTCTTCAGAATTAGCAATCAATTCATCTATAGCCATTACATCATCTACCATCAATTCTTGATCGTCAAAGTCTGAGTCTTTCTTTTCTGTATTGTTTTTTGTTTCTTCTCCAGTTTCAGCATTAACTTCCCACTCAATTTCTTGAGTGTCATCAAAACCATTGATTTCAAAAGTATACTCGCCAAAATCTTTATCGAAATCCACTGAAGAAATAGCTGCATCTGGGTAAGCTTCTTGGAAATCAGCAACTGCTTGTTCATAGGTTACTGAAAAGCTCTTCCCTTCAAAATTTGTTGATGACACAGAACTTGAATCTGACGTAGCAGAACTTTCCATCGAACTAGATGATTCTGATTCTGGTGTCGAAGTCGGTGTTTCTTCATTAGGTGTTTCCGTTCCACAAGCGGCTAATAGCGCAAGAGCACTTCCACTAATCAAACCTAATTTTACTTTAGCTAACATATAATCATCTCCTTACTGATATAATAACAATTTAATCGGAAAATTCCTATCAATCTGCTTCTTTGGAACTGAAAACAAAGCCACAGTTGTCGCTTCAAGTAAGCCTTGAGTCGTTAGATAATTATAGGTTATTAGTTTACTTTTTCCAATTCTGATTTCAAGAAGTATGCTAATGCTAACATCGCATACTTTCCAGCAACTTCTTCAGCATCAGCATTGTAATTCGTGTTTGTATTCACATCGTATGCATAAGCTACTCCATCTGCGTCAAAAATAAATTCAATAGCTGCAACATCAATCTTTTGTTCTTTAAGAAAGTGTTCATATTGTTTAAGTTGTTCACTTGGCAATGAATCAATAATTGTAAATTTATTAACTACTGGCACATCTCCAATTTGGCAGCTGTCTGCTGGGCATAATTCAAAACCATCGCTTGAATCAACTTTTACAGCATAAAAGAATTTCCCACCAATAAACTCTGAACGGACGATCGTTCCGTCGGCTGGCTTGATGTATTCTTGAATTAAGCTGATGCCATCAATTGAATCTTCAAATTCCGAACCAGATACATAAACTTTTAGTTCTTCAATCGATTGCAATAAACGAACGCCCAAACCTTTTCCTGCACGATTGTGCTTGATGATAAATGGAAATTTATTCAACTTTTCAGCTGCTTTAAGGATATGTTCTTTTCCAACTGCCCCATATGTCTCAGGTGTTTGAATCCCATATTTTTGCAAAGCTAAGTGTTGTTTTAATTTACTGACTTCTAATTCAATGGCTTTCGTCCCATTAAATACAACTGCATTGCGGTTTTCCAGCCAAGTCAACAAATTATCCGTTAATTCTGGCGCGTATCGATGGCCACGCGTATGAGAAGAAGCACTCATTCGATTATAGAAAATCCCTTCAGGTGGTTCTTCTTGGATATCAATCAATCCATCAGATAAATCCCACAGTTCATAAGGGGCATTGATTTCATCTAAGCGTGCGGTCAAATGTCTTGTCCAATCGTTATTTTCATGAATAATATATATTTTTTTCATTTTAATCTCTCCTCATTCATTTTATGTCTTCCTTGTTATTTCTTAGCTTCAAAGGCTTCTTTAGTGAAATCTCCGTTTTTCTCATACTCAAATGCAGTTTCTGATTGAGCAATTAGAACTGGTGCTAATGCATTTCCAACAACGTTAACCGCTGACCGGCCCATGTTGATAAAGAAATCTACTGAAACCATCAGTGCAACTCCTTCAGCAGGTAAGCCAAGTTGTGTTGCTGCTGCTAACAATACTACTACTGCTCCCGAAGGAACGGCTGCAATGCCTTTAGTTATAACAGTTAAAAATAAAACAAGTGCGACAATCTCACCAAATCCTAGCGTTACATCATACATGTTAACAATAAACATCGTCGCTAAGCTAATATAAACACATGCCCCATCTAAGTTAAATGAGTAACCAAGCGGTGTTACAAAAGAAGAAACCGCCGGCGATACGCCAAATTTTTTTAAGCGATCAATAAGAGATGGCAAAACAACGCTTGAACTACCTGTCGTAAAGACAAGAACAATCAGATCGCTAATTTCTTTAAGTAATGCGAAGTAAGGTACATGGAAAAACCAAGCAATCATTGGAAAAACGAGTAAGACTACGACCATGAACGCAAGATACGTAAACAAGACGAATTGCCCTAAAGAAAGTAAATTTCCAATACCATAAGCAGCTATATCGTATGCCAGAAATCCAAATACACCAATGGGAGCAAAAGAAATTGCATAATCTACCATTTTAAACATCGCCTGCGACCACGATTCAAAAAATACAATAACTGGTCTTCCTTTTTCACCTATGGATACTAAAGATAGTCCCAGAAAAATACCAAAAAAGATAATCGGCAATAAATTGCCATCTGCGAAAGCTTGAAATAGATTGCTTGGTACGATGCTTAAGAAAAAGCTTTGAAAGTCAATCCCGCTCGCTATCCCATCAAGTGACTCAGTTGAAATGCTCCCAGTTTGGAAGTTACTGCCAATTCCAGTCCATTTCCCCGCTAAAATACTCAGTATAATTAGCCCAGTTGTTACAGAAAAGAAATAAACAAAAGACTTACCTGCCACTTTTCCAAAACTTTTAGAATCACTAATATTAACGATAGCCAAAATAATAACTGGAAAAATAAGTGGTACTATAATCATTTGAATCAAGTTCATAAATATCGTCCCGAGTATTTCTAACTGAAGCCCGGCATTTTTACTGAAGTACCCTACAATTATACCTGCCGCAGCCCCAATAATGACTTGCAACATTAAGCTTGGCTTTTTCATCGTTCTACTATTTTCTGACATGTTCTATTTTCCTCCAATCGCTTAATAAAGAGTACAAAAAAAGTGCATGAGCGATATACACTCATGCACACAGTTGGATCACCTTATCAATTAGCGAAAAAACGCCCTAAGTATGCCAAAAACAGCTTAGTTGTGTTTTGTCCTTATTGATAGAGCTAACCCTAGTTAGTTAAATAGGAAAGAAGCTCTAGTAAAAGATGATTGCTGATAACATGAGTGGTTCATACAACATGGACAACACAACACGTTCATACAGATCATCTTTTTCATATTCGCTTCCTCCTTCTTAGTTTATTTTTTTTAGTTTTCTTTAATGGTGAGCGCTCACACGGTTAAAGTAGACTCATTGTAACAATCTCCAATTTTATTGTCAACTGTTCATTTTAGTTGCGTAAAATGAACAATACGCTATTAATTAGTCTATTTTTTCTACTACTACTTTTTTTTGTAAGTTCTCAGCGTCCTTGACACTAAAGGATGAACTATCATTATATTGCACTTTACTGGCTGAACAAGCTGTAGCAAATGTTAAAGATTCAACAAAAGACTTTTGTTGCGTTAAAGAAGCTAAAAATGATCCGACAAAACAATCGCCAGCACCTGTATCATTTTTAACGACTACAGAAGGAGGTTTGATTTGATACAATTCATCTGCATGCCCACATAGACTACCTGATCCGCCTTGTGACACGATGACATAGTCAATTGTTTTTGTTAGTTCTTTTACCGTTTCTACCAGCGTCTGACCTTGTTTGGATAGTTCTTGTATTTCAAATCGGTTTGGCTTAATAAAATTCACGCCAGACTTCACGACTGTTTTTAAAGCTTCCCCTGAAAGATCACAAGCAATAAAACAGCCAATTTTATTTAATAGCATCATTAATTTTTCTAAGTCTTTAATTTCAAAACCTGGAGGCATAGAACCCGCTATTAAAACGATATCTCCCGCTTCCACTTTTTCTTCAATTTTATCAAATAATAAAGATTTAGCGTAACTAGAAACATCGTATCCCTTTTCAGTAATCAGAATACTACCGCTGATTCCTTTTTCTAAGATGACGTAACTTTCTCTTGTTGGTTTGCCATAGATTTCCACAAAGTCGTGGTTAATATTTTTTTGTTCCAAAATTTTATCTAATTGTCCTTTATTGGTCGTGCCACAAAAACCTAATGCTTGATTTTCCACGCCCAATTTACTCATAGCAAAAGAACCATGATGCCCTTTGCCTCCTATATCATATGCAATGCTCTCTAGGCGATTGTTCTTCTCCTTAGTCATCTCTCCATCCAGATACAACAGACGGTCAATGGTTGGGTTTAAAGTGATTGTATAAATCATTGGATATCCTCCTCTTTTTGAAGCAGATAGATTCATTTATGACTTATTATACCATTTAACTAAAATGATCCAAAAAAAAACCACTGTTTAAAGTGGCTTTACTCAACTATTTTTTAAGCTAAGGTAATTCGGATAAACGCAAAACACACGAATAGCGATATTACTGCTAAAATACAACTGATTACTGTTAATAGTAACGGCAAATTAGGTACCGGAGAAAGCAAATAATAAAACTGGGGTATACATCGCACCGCCAAACCACTGTATTTTTTGCATCATTTTCTTTTCATCTCCTTATCCTTTTTAGAATCGCTTCCATAAACAAATAATACCATCGGCATTTTTTTAGTTCAATCCTCTGACCTTCAAAAAAATCGGCATTCCTTAATAGGTACTTTTTTCATTTCCTGGGAAATTTCCCATTAAAAAACTGAAATAAAAAAGAACTTTAAACAAAGATTCTTAGTCTTTGATTTAAAGCTCTTTCTGATTTAATAGTCTTGTCTCCATATTTTTTTATTCTGTCGAAAGCTCATCTTCTGTCACCCATTTATGATTTTCAAGCGTATCTCCGCCCGTTGTAGGTTCGTAATCAATCATATAGATAGTTGTTGTTTTTGAAGCTTCAATAGTTGCTGGCGCGTCATCCATACCTTCCATGTGATCAGCTTCTAATGTCACTTCAACACCATTTGCAATAACTTCGTCTCCAGCTTCTTCAATTTCTTCTTGAGTGACCCATTTGTGATTTTCAACTCTTTCTGCACCAGTCGTTGGTTGATAGGAAACTTCATAAACCGTAGTGTCAAATGCTCCCACAATTGTGGCTTCTGCCCCTTTCATGCCTTCCATATGGTCAGCTTGAATAATAGCGGTACTCCCTACTTCATAGGTTGGATCTTCAGCTTCTTTAAGACCATCTGGTATCTCACCAGAATCATCATGCATCATACCTTCCATATCCATGTGTGATTCAGAATTCATCATACTTGAGTCTTCTATATTCATACTGGTTGAACTGCTGGATTCTGAATAAGAGGTGTCGGTTCCTTCATCTCCTGTCCCACATGCTGCTAAGGTTAAAGATGTTGCTAAAGTTGCTACCGCTAAATATATTTTTTTACTTTTCATCATTACCATCCTTTCAAGTATCAAGCTATCTTGATAGTACTAACCAATAAACCTGCCCCTGTTAGTTACAGTGTAACAATTATTTCAATTTTTTTTCAAAAACACTATTATTCAGCTGATTAGTCTATTTAATTGATTTTCAACATCTGAGCATTTATTGCAACAATAATGGTACTTAGAGACATAACTACCGCTCCAATAGCTGGCGTAATCAATATGTTTTGATTGATTAAAATACCTGCTGCCAACGGAATGGCTATCACATTATATCCCGCTGCCCATACAAAGTTTTCAATTGTTTTTTTGTAACTAGCCTTAGATAATTTAATAATAGTCAACACATCTACTGGGTTGCTATTCACTAAAATAATATCGGCTGTTTCAATAGCGACATCTGTCCCTGCTCCAATTGCAATTCCAACATCCGATTCTGCTAACGCTGGAGCGTCGTTAATACCATCTCCAATCATAGCAACTTTTTTACCATCTTTTTTCAATTTGGACACATACTTAGACTTTTCATGAGGAAGAACTTCAGCAATTACTTGCGAGAGTCCTAGTTTATCACCTACATAATTAGCTACTCGTTTGTTGTCTCCTGTCATCATAATAGTTTCAATGCCTAGATCATTCAACTCTTTGATAACTTTATAAGAGGATTCTCTTATGATATCGGCTAAAGCAATTATTCCTTGCAGTTTATTGTTTCGTAAAATAAATACAACCGTTTTCCCTTGTTGAGCCAATGCTTCATAGTTTTTTTCATCAAATGATATATGATTGTTTTTCATCGTTCCCGGACTAACAACTGAAACTTCTGCATCTTTAACAGTAGCCGTTAATCCTTTACCTGTGAGGTTACGATAGTCTTTAACATCATAAATTTCTAGTTTGCGTTCTTTTCCTTCTTTAACGATTCCCTTAGCAATCGGGTGATCTGATTGTGTTTCAACTGAATACGCTAAAGTTAGCAACTCAGTTTCGCTCACTGCATCTACAGGTTGAATATCTGTTACACCAAAATTACCTTCTGTTAACGTACCTGTTTTATCAAAAACGATTTTATCAATTTTATGTGCTCCTTCGAAAGCAATACGGTTACGAATCAATAACCCTTTACTAGCTGCAATCGAAGACGATCTTGAAGTGACTAATGGGCCTGCCAGCCCTAATGCATGTGGACAAGCAATAATCAACACGGTTACCATCCGTTCTAAAGCAAAATCAAAGTCGCCAGTGACTGACCAGTAGATAAGCGTTAGTAAACCAATAACAACAGCTACATAGAAGAGCCATTTGGCAGCAATATCAGCAAATCCTTGAGCTTTGGATTTTGTTTTTTCAGCGTCTTGGACTAATTGCACAACTTGAGAAAGATACGTATCCTTCCCAATCTTATTGACTTCAATTTTCAATACCCCTTCACCATTAACTGATGCACCAATAACATTCATGCCAGGAACTTTTTCTACTGGCACAGATTCTCCAGTCAACATAGATTCGTCTATATCAGATGTCCCTTCATAAATACTACCATCTAGAGGGATTTTTTCACCTGACTTAACAAGAATTTTATCACCAGGTTTTAAATCTTCTACCGTAACTTCAATAATATTACCCGACTTATCAATTTTGTGTGCTTCTTTTGGCATTAATTTGATCAATGCTTCTAAGGCTTTTGAAGCCCCCATGACTGATCTCATTTCGATCCAATGCCCAAGAAGCATAATGACAATTAACGTAGCCAATTCAAAGAAAAAATCACTGCCAGAGATAAAAAATGTAGTTAAAGTACTATAAACATACGAAGTAATAATAGCTAGTGAGATCAGCATCATCATGGCTGGGGTGCGTGATTTCAATTCGCTCCATGCTCCAACTAAGAAAGGCTTTCCTCCGTAGAAAAAAAGAATTGTTGAGAGAATAAACAAAAGGAGGTCATCTCCTAAAAAGCTAATCTCATATCCAAAAAGCATTTGGAACATTGGAGACAAGATAGAAATGGGAACTGCTAAAATCAACGAAACCCAAAATCTTTTTTTGAAATCTTTTATCATCATTGCGTGATGCCCTGCATGTCCACCAGCGTGGTTCATACTGGTATGATCCATTTCGCTGTGGTCCATTTTGCTGTGGTCCATTCCCTCATGATCCACTTCGCTATGATTCGGATGATTAGCTTGATCTTGATCTTTTCTCATAACTGTATCTCCTTTTTTAATTTCATTTTACGTTTACATTTGTAATCGTTGTTGTTTCTCAACTTTATACCTATTGACTAAAATTGTCAAGAATAGCACTCGTATAATAAAAATTTCAAAACTCTACTACACTTTTACACAAAAAACATATAAAAACGACTCTATATTAACATTCATATTTTATACTAAACCCGTTAGATAAAGATTATTTTAAAAAAATATAAAGTTGGTATAAAAGCAATTCCAGTTGAAATATTGTTTTCGCCTTTTTTATGTCTAATTAAAAAAAGTTATCTTTTTAATAACACGAATTATACAATCTTTATTGTGTTAAATGTTGTAAAAATAAAAAAATTACAGGAGGATTTAATTACATGCATAAGAAATTCGGTAAGTACATAGGGACAGCATTATTAGCGGGGTTATTAGTCGGATGTGGCAACGAAGCTGCCAGCAGCGAAACAGCAGCTACGAACACAAATGGAGCAATCGAACTTGATACTCTTTCAATCGGTTTTGTTCCTTCGAGAGATCCTGAAGAAATCGTTACGGCAACAGAGCCTTTAAAAGATTTACTAATTGATGAAATGTCAACTTTAGGTTATGACATCGATGAGGTTGATATCACAGTTGGAACCAACTATGAAGCTGTAGGTGAATCTCTTTCCGCGGGTACATTAGATGTTGGCTTTATCCCTGGTGGAACTTATGTATTATACGATGACGGTGCTGAAGTAATTTTAACTTCTACAAGAGCCGGATTAAGTAATGATTCGGATGATCCAGCTGACTGGAATAAAAATACACCAACTGAAGCAATCGACGAACAAGTGACTTCTTATCGTTCACTGATTATTGCAGGTCCTTCTGAAAAAGGCCAAGAGTTAGCTGCTAAAATTAATAGTGGTGAAGAATTAACATTTGAAGACATGAATAGTGCTTCATGGAGCGTAATGTCTTCATCTTCTTCTGCAGGCTACATCTATCCAACGTTATGGTTAGATGAGAATTTCGGAAAATCTATTACGGACTTAGAAAAAGTAGTTCAAGCTGATTCATATGGAAGCTCATTTGCTCGTCTTGCTTCTGAACAAGTTGACCTTTTGGTTACATTTGCTGATGGCAGAAGAGATTACGAAGATACTTGGACTTCAGAATACGGTAGAACAGAAAACATTTGGGATGAAACGGCTGTTGTTGGTGTTACTCCAGGAATTTACAACGATACAATCAGCGTCAGCAAAAACTCTGACAAAATGGATGACGAATTAAAAACAGCTTTACAAGAAGCATTTATTAACATTGCTGAAACTGATGCAGGAAAAGAAGTTATTTCTGTCTATAGTCACGAAGGGTACAAAGTAACTGAAGATGCAGAATACGATGATGAAAGAGCTGCTCAAAAAATCGTTCAAGATTTAGGCATACAATAAATCGTTTCAACTGGCTTTACTAACTAAAAATAAACCAAATGAAACTGTGAAAAAAGTAAGTTAATCTACTTTTTCATAGTTTTATTTTTGGAAAGGACTAATGATTACGTGATAGAATTTATTGATGTAAACAAAACATATCCAAATGGCGTGACCGCATTGAGCAACGTAAACTTAAAAATTGAACAAGGAGAATTTGTAGCGATTATCGGGCTATCTGGTGCTGGAAAATCTACGCTTATTCGTTGTGTCAACCGCATGCATGATATTAATAGCGGCAAATTAATGGTTAATGGTATCGATGTTAGTGCCTTAAAAGGCAAAGAGATTCGACAATACCGCAGAAGAGTGGGCATGATTTTTCAATCCTTTAATTTAGTTACACGAACAACGGTTTTAAATAACGTCTTAATGTCTTCTGTTCCTGAACTGCCTTTTTGGAGAAAAGTATTGGGTATTTTCCCTAAAGAAACTAAGCTTACTGCTTTAACCGCTTTAGATAAAGTTGGAATTTTAGATAAAGCTTTCATGCGTGTAGACCAACTTTCTGGCGGACAACAACAACGTGTTGCTTTAGCACGAACACTTGCTCAATCACCAGAAATCATTTTAGCAGATGAACCTGTTGCTTCATTAGACCCCGTAACCGCTAAACAAGTGATGGATGATTTCAAAAAAATCAATAAAGATACCCACATGTCGATCCTTTTAAATATTCATCATGTAGAGTTGGCTTTAGATTATGCGGATCGCGTAATCGGCATTCGTAAAGGACAAGTTGTCTATGATGGTAAAGCAAGCGACGTTACTCAGCCTATTTTAGATCTTATTTACGGACATGTTCAAGTTCAAGATGAACTAAGTGTAAACCCAACTTTACAACCACAATCTTAGGAGTGCATGAAAATGATGATTTATGACAAGTTATTTCCACCTAAAAAAATTATGTTGGCCAACAATAAAATAGTTGAAGAAAAAAGAACCAAAACACCTTTTATTCTCGTTTTAATCGCAATCGGTTTTGTCATCTCTGTAAATGTAACGGGGTTCAGCTTCGCTACTCTTCTAAATCGTTGGCAAGAATTTTTTGTCATTTTAAATGATATGATTCCACCAAATATCGATTACTTGCCGAACATTTGGAAACCTTTGTTAGATACTATTAAAATGTCTTTAGTCGGTTCCTTTCTTGGCTCGTTAGTCGCTATTGTTTTCGCACTATTGGCTTCTTCAAATATTATCAAAAGTAAGATCACAGCCGGTCTTTTCAAATTTATTCTCAGCGTTCTGAGAACTTTACCTACTTTAGTTACCGCATTGATTGCTACTTTTGTTTTTGGGTTAGGTACGATGGCTGGAACGATTGCAATTTTTTTGTTCACTTTATCCTATATTGGAAAACTTCTATACGAACAAATCGAAAATATCGATATGGGTTCATTTGAAGCATTAGAATCTATGGGGTTAACCAAACTACAATCTTTTCGATACGCAATCATTCCAGAAATTTTACCGACTTATCTATCCACGTCTTTATTTTGTTTTGAAGGAAATGTCCGCTACGCTTCTATATTAGGGTATGTCGGTGCCGGAGGTCTTGGGCTGCTTTTAAACGAAAGACTAGGTTGGCGTGATTATTCCAGCGTTGGCATGATTTTAGTTGTTTTGGCTGTAACGGTCTTTATTATTGAACGCATCAGTGAACATTTTAGAAAGAAATTACAATGAGGAGTGTAACCCATGTCGGAAATGATCGAAACTCAATTTGAACAAGAACCTAAAAAAGGCTTATACTTAATGAGTATAATCGCCATTTTGTTAATTGCTTTCACTTGGTCTGTTTCTTCTATTGAAGTACTAAGCCTGAACGATAGTGGATTGACAATCGCATCAAATATTTTCAAAGGTCTTTTAAATCCAGATTTAAACTTATTATTCGGATTTACCACTAGTGGTGTCCTTTATCTTTTATTCGAAACAATCTGTATTGCCTTTTTAGGAACCATTTTTGGAGCTATTTTAGCCATACCGATTGCTTTCTTAATGGCTCCTAGCGTCGTGCCTGCTCCACTAGCTTATCTGGTTCGCTTAGTCGTTATCGCCATCCGAACTGTTCCTGCTTTAGTATATGGCTTGATGTTTATCCGCGTTACTGGTCCAGGTCCATTTGCCGGAGTATTGACGATGTCTATCACTTCGATTGGGATGGTTTCAAAATTATATGTAGATATTATTGAAGACTTAGATACCAGTATTTTGGAATCATTGACTTCAATGGGATGTACAACTTTTGAAAAGATTCGCTTTGGGATCATTCCCCAGCTTTTTTCAAACTTTTTATCGGTTACGATCTACCGCTTTGATATGAACTTACGAGACGCTACGATACTAGGACTGGTTGGTGCTGGTGGTGTAGGTGCTCCATTGATATTCGCAATGAATTCTTACCGCTGGAATGAAGTAGGATCTATACTGATTGGATTGATCGTCTTGATTTTACTAGTGGAGTTCTTCTCCAACAAGATGAGAGCAAACCTCGTCAAAGGTTAACCAATGAATTTTAAAGGAGTCTTTTTATGAAATTAACTATTCTATCCACAAGCGATATCCATGGGTATATTTACCCAACCGATTACAAACAAAGAGATCAAGATTTGCCATTCGGATTATTGAAAATCAACTCGATCATCAAAGAAATAAGAGCCAAAGAAACGGATCTTGTATTGGTGATAGATAATGGGGATTTCTTACAAGGCTCCCCTTTAACTTACTACACGGCCAAACAAACAAAACATCCTGCACGTTATACATCGATTCTTAATGACATCGGATTTGATGCAGGAGTATTAGGCAATCATGAATTTAATTATGGAAAAGAATACTTGGCTGATGCTATAGCGACACTTGATCACCCTATTTTATGTGCCAATATTTTAAACGATAAAGGTCAGCCGGCATTTGGTAAACCTTATGAATTATTCACGTTTAACGACTTAACTGTAGCTGTACTTGGACTGACAACTCAATACATTCCAAATTGGGAACAACCTGCGTCTATTACTGGATTATCATTTCAGTCAGCCGTTACATGTGCCCAAGAATACATCCCAAAATTACAAGAATTGGCAGATATTGTCATTGTTAGTTATCATGGTGGTTTTGAAAAAGACTTAACCACTGGTGAACCTACCGAAGCTTTAACCGGTGAAAACGAAGGATTCGAACTTTTAAAAAGAATTCCAGGAATCGATGTTCTGCTAACCGGACATCAACACCGTGAAATAGCCGCTGTAAATTCTTCAGTCGCTATCGTGCAACCTGGAGACAAAGGACACAACATTGGAAAAGTTTCTTTAACCATTGAAAAGGAAGATGGAAAATCCGCCATTCTTTCTAAGAAAGCTGAACTTATTTCTGCTAAAAATACTATAACCAGTTCCAATATGGCAGAAAAATACAATGGTTTTCAAAATGAAATCGAAGATTGGTTAGATCAAAAAATAGGAGACATAGAGGGTGACATGTGGATCAAGGATCCTTTTCAAGTTCGTTTAACCGGTCATCCTTATATTGATTTTATTCATAAAGTTCAAATGGAGGCAACCGGAACCACCATTTCTGGTACAGCTCTTTTCACAAATGATAGCAAAGGTTTTGGACCAACTGTAACCATGCGTGATATCGTTACGAACTACATTTATCCGAATACGCTGGCAGTCGTAGAAGTAACAGGAAATGACTTAAAACGAGCTTTAGAAAAATCAGCCAGCTACTTTAGTCCATCAGCAAACGGCCAGCTTGAAGTCAGTCCGGCTTTTCTCTACCCTAAAGCTCAACAATACAACTACGATATGTATGCTGGAATCGATTATACCATTGACGTTTCACTTCCAATTGGCAGTCGCATACGCCACCTTAGTTACAATGGCAAACTGATCCAAGAAGACGATCGATTAGAAATTGTTATCAATCAATATCGTGCAGTTGGCGGTGGAAATTATGATATGTTTAGCGCTGATAAAATCATTAGAGAAGTAACCGTTGATATGACCGAACTTATTGCAGAATATTTCAACAAATACTCCCCTATTCAACCTAGCACATTTGCTAACTTTCAAGTTATCCAATCAAAAACAACATTGCTTACTCATTAAAAAAGAGGCTGGAATAGCTCCCGGCCTCTTTTTTTATATTCTGCATTTTTCTAACTGCGTATTAAATATAAAAAGGATTTTTTTAGGTTTATTGATTAAACAAGCGCTGAATAAGGCTCTATTTGACTAATAAAGTAAGTTTATTGATTACATGAGTATCCTAACAAGTTTTCATTGGACTAATAAAGTAGATTTATTAATTAAATAAGCACCAAAAAGTTTTCGTTTGACTAATCATACATCCTTGTCATTTAAGCCAAGCTACTTTTCTAGGAATTTAATTATTCTCAACTAGTTTCCCTTTAGGTAAATAGGGTTTTTCCTTAATAAACAATGTCATAATGAATGCTACTAATGACAATAGTCCTACTAATTTAAAGACCATTTGAAAACCTGCTAAATCAGCTAGTTGACCTGTGACCTGTTCTGCTAGTTTATTTTGAGAAACAAGCATCATCACAACAACAAATAACGCTGTTCCCATTGATCCGGCTAATTGGCGTTGAGTATTAAACATTGCTGCAGCATGTGAAGCTAATTCTAATGGTACAGCATTGAACGCTGCTGTCTGAATTGGCATTAATGTTAATGCAAAACCTAATGTACGAACCATTTGTAGTAAAACAATAACATAAATAGGTGTATTGATATCTATTAATCCAATAATAAATGTTCCAACTGTTACCAACATCAATCCACTCACAGCTAATTTTTTAGACCCATATTTATCAAACATTCTACCAGTAATTGGACTCATCACAGCCATAACAAGTGAACCCGGTAAGAGTATCATTCCTGATTCCATCGGTGTCATTCCGCGTATTGTTTGGAAGTAAATTGGCAATAAAATTATAGCTCCATACATTCCTGCCGTTAATACGAATGAAATAATGATGTTTAAACGGTATCCTTTGTATTTAAAAATACCAAAGTTTAATAATGGTTCTTTTGAATGATTACATCTATTAACTAGTAAAATTAAAGCCATAATCCCTACAACTAGAGGTAAGGCTACATTAATACTCATAAACTCGTGTGAAGAAGCGTTACTAAGACCAAATAATAATCCGCCAAAACCTAATGTTGAATAGATGACACTGATTAAATCTAATTTAGGGCGACCTACTTCACCAACATTTTTCAAGACGAAGAAGGCAACTACAACATCTAAAATGGCAAAGGGTAAGATAAAGTAGAATAGCATGTTCCAGTGGTAATTTTGTACTACCCAACCTGAAAATGTTGGTCCAATAGCTGGAGCGAAGTTCATTGCTAAACCAATCAACCCCATTGCTGAACCTCTTTTTTCAATTGGGAAAAGGTACAATACAACAATCATTTGTAGCGGCAAAATAATTCCTGCTCCTATTGCTTGAATCATTCTTCCAACAATCAATACACTATAAATGCTAGAAGTAGCAGCAACAAGTGTTCCGATTGAGAAAACGATCATCGAAAAGAGATACAATTGACGTGTTGTAAATCGATTTACCAGATATGCTGTAATAGGTACCATAATCCCATTGATCAACATATAAGCAGTTGTTAACCACTGACCTTGTGTAGCTGTAATCGAAAATTCTTTCATAATACTTGGTAAAGCCGTACTCATAAGAGTTTGATTTAATATAGTCACGAACGACCCCATCAAAATAACTCCTAAAATAGATATCACATGTCCAAACGACATATTTTGATTTTCTTCTTGAATCATTACTATTTCCCCTTTATTCAATTTTTATAAGCTATACCTTTCTTTACTAGCTAAATAACTAAAGGAAAGGTGCTCTAAAATGGCTTATTTTTTCAATTTAAATCCTGTAGTGCTATACTAAATAGTGAAAGGTTCAATGCCCATATAACGTGGGTTGAGCTTTCCTATTTACCGTTCTTAAAATTAATCTAAGGAGCTGAAATTATGCAAAAAGAACAATTTGAACGAATGAAAAACGGACAAGGATTTATTGCAGCATTGGACCAAAGTGGTGGAAGTACTCCAAAAGCTTTAGAACTTTATGGCATTGCACCTGACGCATATTCAAATGAAACTGAAATGTTTGATTTAGTCCATGACATGCGAACTCGTCTAATGACTTCTCCAGCTTTTAATTCCGATTCAATCTTAGGTGCTATTTTATTTGAGCAAACAATGGATCGCAAAGTAGAAGACCTTTATACAGCCGATTATTTATGGGAGAAGAAAGGCGTAGTTCCTTTCTTAAAAGTCGATAAAGGTTTAGCAGAAGAAACTGACGGTGTTCAGTTAATGAAACCTAACCCTAACTTAGATGAATTGTTGCAGAGAGCCAATGCACGCCATATTTTCGGAACAAAAATGCGTTCATTAATTAAAGAAGCCAATCCTGAAGCTATAAAAAAAGTTGTTGACCAACAATTCGAAGTCGGCAAACAAATCATTGCAGCAGGTCTTATTCCCATCATTGAACCAGAAGTGGATATTAACAGCAAAGACAAAGAGAAGTCTGAAGCTCTTTTAAAGAATGAGATTCTGTCTCAACTTGATAACTTAAGCGAATCAGATAATGTCATGTTAAAACTCTCTATTCCTACAATTGATAATTTTTACGAAGAATTGATTGAACATCCTAGAGTTGTGCGAGTAGTAGCTCTTTCAGGTGGTTATACACGTGAAAAAGCTGATGAAGCTTTAGCACACAACCATGGATTGATCGCTAGTTTTTCAAGAGCTTTATCTGAGGGGTTAAGTGCTAGTCAGTCAGACGAAGAATATAATACCTTATTAAAGGAATCCATCAAACAAATTTACAACGCCTCTATCACTTGATCATAAGTGGTGCGAAGCAACAGAATAAACACAACGCGTAACAGAGGAAAGCCCTCTGACTTACGCGTTGTGTTTTTACTTTGTACACTATACTCTTGTTTACACAAAAAATCAAAAAAATTCTTGCCTTACTGGTTATTTACTTTAAGATCAAAAGCTTTTAACGCCTCTGGAGTGGCTCCTTCAATCGGAATTTCTTTTGCAAATTTATTTTTACTTTTTAGATTTAATTTTTAGCTTAAAGAATTTATAGTGGACTATTATTTTTATTCCAACCTTCCAACTGCATGTCAAATTCCTCAATTGGCTCAGGCCCGCGCATGGTATCTTTTTTTATAGTCAATACGCCTTTTTTACTTACTTTCGTTTGCCAACGTACTAATCGAACTTTACCTTCAGCTATTTCAATTCCTGTAATGATCGTTGGATAAACACAACAACCAGTATTGAAATAAGGGAGATCTTTATTTTTTGGGTATTTAAATCGATGTGTATGCCCACAAATGAGCATTATTTTATTCTTTCTTATCCATTTCCCAAAATTTTTCTCGATTTTATGTCTTTTGGTTACATTCTTTACTGGACTCGAAGGGTTTTTAATTCCAAATCCATGGAGAAAGCGCCAGAAGAATTTTAAAGACAACATTGTAAAAAATGCAAATTGATCATTCGGTGCATCCCCTTGATGTCCGTGTACTGTCAAAATTTCTTGCCCTGTTTTTTTGTATTTCAGCACCAGTGCTTCAATAGGCTGTAACCCTTTTAAAAAATCAAAAAATTCTTCCGTGTATTCATCGTAATTAGTGTAGTAATTTTGTTCAACAAATTTCTGATTTTTCAAAGCAATATCATGGTTGCCATATAATTTTATCAATCGATCGTTATCAAAAAACTTTTTAATCATATCGAATACTTCTCTATGAGCATTTTTTGTATAAGTAAAATCAGAATATTCTAGTAATTCGTCTCCATCTCCTGCTTCTATATAAGTATACCCTTGGTTATAATAATACTTTAAAGCGTGTAGAAAGATGTTACGGTTTCGCGTAAATTCGTCTGATATGTTCCCATTACCTCGGTGGACATCACTAAAGAAAATATATTTTGAATTCTCATCAAATTCTTCCACTTTAGCATTTTTGTAAGCTTCGGTTAACCGTCTTCCTGTAAACATATATTCCACCCCATAAACAGTTGACGTTCTTATATAAGGCAACTGAATTACTATTCTTATTAACAGTATACCCTTTATTTAACCAAGTTAAAAAATAATTGCTTTCAAAATTCGAAAAAATATTCAACTCAATTATTCTAGAGCTTTTCTATAATCAAAGCTGTCTATTATTCTTTTATATCCATAGAAAAAAGGAGCTGCTTCAGCGGCTCCTTTTTATTTTCTTAATTATTAAGTTTTATATCGCTATTCTTTTTTATTAACCCTTATTCATTTGCAGTTTCTAATAATTCAATCACTTCTTCTGTCGTATTGGCATCAATCAATTTTTGCACATTCTCAATTTCTGAACAAAAAATAGCAATAGACGATAACAAGTCTAAGTGTTCGTCGCCTTTACCTGCAATTCCAAATAACACAAAGACTTTATTTTCATCGCTTGTTTCACTAAAATCAATTCCATTTGGGAAGGTTGCTACCGAAATGGCTGTTTTGTAGATATCTTTTTTTGAACTATCAGTACCATGAGGAATCGCAATAAAATTTCCCATATAGGTAGAAACAGTCTTTTCTCTTTCCAGCATACTTTCGATATAATCTGTATTTACTGCTCCGCTTTCAACCAATAAATTACCTACTAAACGAATACCCTCTTCTTTTGTCTCAGCTGTTGCTCCTAATTCAATCAATTCTTTGGTTAATGTTGCCATTTTTATTCACTCCTCTAGTTTTAATGAGTCTTTCTTAATACATAGGCTTTAAATTCCTTTTCAATCTTCTTTCGAACCGCTTCTTCCTCGCCCTTGTCAAATAAAGCTGTGGTACTGTCATTTTCGATTACCATACTACTAACCAAGCCTAACAAATCCCGTTCAACTACATTTAACGGATAAGGTGCGACCATTATCAATATCCTTTTCAAACCCATATCTTTCCTATCAATCCCTATGATGGGTACCTCTTGCTCTAATTCATAGATTCCAAAATAACTAGAAACAACATGAGTATTTCTCACGTGGAAAAGCCCCATTTGAGTTCCGGGTATGCCTACCGGAGCAACATTTGCTCGTTCTATTAACTTTTGTTGGACATTTTCAGCATCTGTTAAAACTCCTATATCTTGAAGTTGACGGCAAATCCATAGCAAGCTTTCTTCTATCGGTTGATTCCCATTAATAGACTCAATAGAGAAATAATTTAAGATACCTAATGCGGTTTTAGATAAATGATGAATTTCTTTTAACGTTTTTTCTGTAGGTATCTTTTCACTATTTTGTTTGTTTATTTCTTTTATCGAATCAGACAATGTGTAATCTTTTTTTTGATCAATGCACTCATCGATTAATCCTTTGATCTTGACTAATTCTTCACTCAAAAGCATGGGCGTGATCAAATGGTAACGTACCGTAAAATGTGGTAAGAAAATAGTTGAAAAGATAAAGTCAAAGTCCGTTAATTTATAGTCATTTACCTCAGAAAGAGAAACTACCGTTATTTCTTTCAACTCAGAAAAATGTTTGTTCAATCGGTTTTCTAAAATTCTTGAGGTTCCAATTCCACTAGTACAAATGACCATTGCTTTTAAACCGTATATTTTTTTGTAGTTTTCCCAGGAAGAAGCAAAATGAATAACTAGATAAATATAATCATTTTCTGAAAAACGTTTATCTGGAAAGACACCTGCTAGCCCTACTATTATGCCTTTATAAATTTCTGGATACCGTTCACGAATGGTTGCGTATAGGCTATCTTCTACTTGGAGAACTGGTGTAAAAGCGCGATTCAGTAAAGCTTCCAGATGTGTCAACAAACCCGAAAACAGCGTATGATCTTTGCTAAATTCCCAATGAGCTTCTGTTTCAACTAGGTGAATAAAATTTTTAATTTGATAAGTTAGTTCCATATTGTAGTCTGCCGAAAACAAATCTTGTTTTTGAAAAAAACGCACACCATTTACAGCCTTCTTTAAAAAAATTCGTTCTGATTTTAAAAGTTGTAACTCCGTTTCTTGAAAAATATCTTTAATCACATATTCCGTTATGTTATTAGTGAGAGTAGTGTCTTCTTTTTCTTCAAAATGAATTTTTTCCAACTGGTTGTCTTCGGATAAACGCATAATCATCAAGGTCAAAATAACGATAAATTGCATTAAGCCACTATTTGATATATCTTCAAAAAAGTGTTGTTTCATCCGAAATGTAGTCTGGACGGCTATTTTAAAATAACGATAAGTTAGAAAAGATAAAAATGGCATTCTCGTCTTCTGTACTCTTTCAAAGTGCTCCTCATCATACTCATTTTGAAAAATATTTAAAAATTCGTATTCATTCAATTTGCTAGTAATGATCCCGCTGACGATTAGTCGCAAAGACTCTTCATCACTTTTAATGGAAACAGCTTTGCCTTTACCTCGTTGTAAAGTCATTTGGAATCCTTCAATAATTTCTGTGATTTTGGTTAAATCATTGTTAATCGTTCCCGGACTAACATTAAAGTCTTGTGCTAAGCCTATTAATTTAACGTTGTCTTTTGCCAGTAGCAACTGACAAATCAGATAACTCTGGCGATCTTTTGAATCAAAGATCAGGTCTGTACTTAGTAAGTCTTTTTTCAATCGATTTAACTCTTCTATTTCACCACTTAAATAAAAACCAGTACCTATTTTTTTATTAAGAGCAATCTGATAAAGAGATAGCGTATCTTCAGCTAGGGCAAGTTCACGATAAATTGTTCGACTGCTCACTTCCAGTTCTCTAGCCAAGACCTCTAAAGAAATTCCTGTTTTATTCAGTAAAAGCAATTCCAATAGTTGCTTTTCTTTTATTGAAAAATACATTTCTTTCCCTCGTTCCTGCTCTCTTTTTTCCTTACTCTTTTATTATATCATCAAGAACGGAGTAAACTTTCGATAACTTGATCGTATTTAGGGCTACTTAAAAAATTATCGACTGTTTCATGCACTCCACTTGGTGTTTTTTGTTGCGCTCTAGCATTTAATTCTATCTGCGTAATAATTAACGTTCCTTGTTCATCTTCCAAATCACTAATAGCTGAATTCGTAACCGGTATTTCTAGCCCGGCTTTTTTTGCTTTATTTCTCAAAATCGAAGCTCCCATTGCACTGGAACCCATTCCTGCATCACAAGCAAAAATAATTCGCTTAACATTTGCTGAAGAAATCGTTTGTCCAACACTTTCAGATTCAGTTTTGGTGTTAACAGAAGCTGTATTCAGAACTACACCTTTTGATTCAGCTTTCATTCCTTGCATTTTAGTAACATTGCTTTCAAAGTCTTCATTTTCAGAACGGTCTGCTTTTAAAATAAGCATCGCAACAACAAAGGACGCAACAATTGATGCTAACACACCAGCTAAGATTTGCAAGTATTCACCTTTAGGCGTCATCGCAATGACTGAAATGATTGAGCCAGGAGACGCAGTAGCAACTAAACCTGTATCAAATAGTGTGAATGTTAACGTTCCCGCAACTCCACCGGCCATGACTGCCAAAATCATTAAAGGCTTCATCAGCACGTAAGGAAAGTACAATTCATGTATCCCTCCAATAAACTGGATGATTGCAGCACCAGGTGCAGAAGCTTTAGCTGTTCCTTTACCAAACAACATGTACGCTAATAAGACTCCAAAACCAGGACCAGGATTTCCAGATAAGATAAATAATATTGATTTTCCTGTTTGAGCTGCTTGCTCAACGCCAAGTGGTCCTAAAATCCCATGATTGATTGCATTGTTTAAAAAGATGACTTTACCAGGTTCAGTAAACAGATTAACCAATGGCAATAAATTTGCATTGATCATGAATTCGATTCCATTTCCTAAAAAAGCCATTATGTTTGAAACGATGGGTCCGATTCCTAAATACCCTATAATAGCTAATATAAAGCCAATGATCCCACTAGAGAAGTTGTTGACCAGCATTTCAAAACCAGCTCTTATCTTAGATTGAAACATATCGTCAAACTTTTTAATTGCCCAGCCACCGAATGGCCCCATAATCATTGCGCCGATAAACATAGGCACATCCGTTCCAACGATAACACCAATCGATGCTACTGCTCCTACTACCCCACCACGGTGTCCTGAAATCATTTTCCCACCAGAATATCCGATTAACAATGGCAGTAAGTATGTAATCATCGGTGTTACTAATTCAGCAAGTTTCTCATTTGGCAAATACCCTTTAGGAATAAATAATGCTGTAACTATTCCCCAAGCTATAAAGGCCCCTATATTTGGGATAACCATATTACTTAAAAAAGTCCCTACTTTTTGTGCCCCGACTTTAATGGTCGTTTTATCTTTTATTCTTTCTTTACTATTTACAGCTTCCATATTGGTTTCCTCCTTGAATTCCGTTATTTCTTTGATAGGTTTATCTTACAAGCGTTTGTTTCCGCTTACAACGAACAATGAATGCAAACTTGTCAATTTCCTTTTGACAAGTTTTAAAAAAATAGTATGTAGTCTGTTAAATCAAAAAGAGTCATTATTTCAAAATCTGAAATAACAACTTTTTTTTGCTTCGTTTATTTCTTCGTAACCTCATGACCGCCAAATTCATTTCTAAGCGCTGCAACTACTTTCCCAGTAAAAGTATCTTCTTCTAAAGAACGGTATCGCATCATTAATGAGAGTGCAATCACAGGTGTTGGAACTTTTGCATCCAAAGCTGCTTCTACCGTCCATTTTCCTTCACCAGAAGATTGCATAATTCCTTTTATTTCATCAAGATGAGCATCTTTTTGAAAGGCACTTTCTGCCAGTTCCATTAGCCAGCTTCTAATGACCGATCCGTTATTCCATACTTTTGATACATCGGCCAAATCATATTCGAATTCACTCTTTTCAACAACTTCAAAACCTTCAGCCATCGCTTGCATCATGCCATATTCTATACCGTTGTGAACCATTTTCAAGTAATGGCCACTACCAGATTTCCCAGTATATAAATACCCATCTTTTACACAAATACCTTTTAAAACGGGTTCAATCACTGCAAATGCTTCTGAATTGCCTCCAACCATTAAACAAGTACCTGCATTTGCACCGCTCGTACCACCTGATGTTCCCATATCTAAGAAATGAATGCCTTTTGTTGCAGATACATTAGCATGTCGGATGGAATCTTTGTAGTGTGAATTTCCTCCGTCAATGATGATATCATTTGCTTCCAATAACTCATTCACTTCACTTAAAACAGCCTCTAATGGATCTCCTGCTGGAACCATAATCCATATAATTTTAGTTTGATTAAGACTACCAACCAATTCTTTTAAGTCCTTCACGGTTTTGATTCCATTTGCATCAGCTTGTTTTCTTACTGCTTCTATACTGTCGTAACCTACCACATGATGGCCATTTTTTTGTAAGTTTAAGGCTAAATTGTAACCCATTTTTCCTAATCCAACTAATCCAATTTCCAATTTCACCACTCCTTATGTATTTATGGTTTCAGTATATGGAATATTTTTTCTTTTTGCAACCATTTAAAAAAATATTTTTTCTTAGCGGTTTTATGCTATACTTATTTAAACTCTTTTAAGTAGGTGGAAATATGAAAACACAAGATATTAACTTAAAAATCAAATCAATCTATCGCGATTTAAGCAGCAAAGAAAAAATGATTGCAGATTTCATTCTTCTACATCCTGAAGAAGTAATGCACGGAACCATCAGCAACATTTCAGATACGATCCAAGTTGCGGATGCTACTTTTTTTCGATTTTGTAAACGCTTAGGTTATAACGGTTTCCAAGATTTCAAAATTGCCTTAGCTTCAGAAAAAGTAACGAGTTCTTTGTCTATACACGAAAATATTTCTAAAGAAGACAATGAATTACTGATGGCACAAAAAGTTTTTGATTCCAATATCAAGTCCTTAAACGACACAAAAAAATTATTAGACGAGCAAGAGCTCATCAAAGCTGTCCAGTTTTTAACGGCTGCTAAAACGGTCGGTTTCTTTGGCGTTGGCGGCTCTAGTATTATTGCAATGGACGCTTACCATAAATTTTTGCGTACCCCACTAAACTCTACCTATACACAAGATACTCATATCCAAATGATGCAAGCTTCTCGTTTAACCGAAAACGATTGTGCGATTATTATTTCCCATTCTGGTATCACAAAAGACACGATTCAGTTGGCTGAAATTATTAAAGAAAAAAGAGCCAAAGCGATCATTATTACAAGTTATTCACTTTCTCCTTTAGCGAAGTTCGCAGATGCTTTGTTATTATCAACCGCTGAAGAAACGGACTATCGTTCCGAGGCCTTAACTTCTCGTATCACACAACTAAGTTTAATAGACGCTTTATTTGTTAGTATTATGTTCAAAACAGGCGATTTTGCAACACATTCCCTAGAGGAAGTCCGCAAAGTAATTTCTCAAACCAAACTCTGATAATTACTTAAGTCCTGTACGTAAATCTCCTATCAAGTTTAATCGTTTGAATTGGTACAATTATGGATTTGAAATACTCTCAAAATTTAATTTTTTAAGACTCATGCTTGAATAAAAATCACTAGTAAACGTTTTCTTTTCCCAAGTTCTTTCCTTTGCTTTCAGTTGTTTTTATTTTATATAATGAGTGTGAATCATACAAAACAAATCTTAGGGAGGAATAGAATATTATGAGTAAATTTGTAAAAGGAAGTTACCTCACCATAGAAGAAGCAAGAATAGCTGTTGATGAAGTTGCGAGTGAAGGTTATGACAGAAATTTAATCACTCTTGTCACAAATAGGGAAACTGCTGATACTTTGCCTAATGATTTAGATGTAGGAGTTTCTACCGAGCATTCAGAAAAAAACGAAGAGGAAGATGAGTCTTTCATAGATAAAGTGAAACATCTCTTTTCTTCTGATGACGATACTGATGACCAAACGATTGATTCAACCGATGAAGGTTATGAAGCGGATGAAGCTGTCTTAATCGAGTACAAGGATGAGATTAGCAATGGGTCTATTGTTGTTCTTGTAGATGATTTTGGCCTTGAACCCGGTGCACAAGACTTTGAAAACAGCACACCATCTGGTAAAGCAGAAACCTCTAATACTGTACCGCCTTCTGATTCAATAGATACTGCTGATACACTAGACACAATCGACACGACAGATTATTCCACATTGGACGCTACAACAGAAGATCCTTCATTAACAGATGATGAAAGAATTCAACTTAAAGAAGAGCGTTTAGATGTTGATACGACAGAAGTTCAAACTGGCGAAGTAACCATTAACAAAACGGTTGATGAAGAAACAAAAACCGTTGATGTACCTGTCAAACACGAAGAAGTCACTATTGAAAGACATCCTGTAACGGATAGTACTCCTGTAGAGGAGTCACTTGAACTAGACGAGAAAACAATTGTTATACCAGTGACAGAGGAACAGATTGACGTTACCAAACGTTCCGTTGTTACTGATGAAGTAACCATCAATAAAGATACTAAAGAAGACGTCAAAGAAGTTACGGATACTGTTCGTAAAGAGAATTTAGATGTACAAACACATGGAGATGTTAGAGTTGAAGATGAAGATGACACTACACCTCTATAAAATAAAGTGATTTTTCTAGATTGAAGAAATGAAAGCATCAATAGAGGAATTTCCTTATTGGTGCTTTTTTTGATACCTACCTCTGTTTATATAGAGAATAAATATGAAACTTTCAATAGAAAAAGAGCTTATTTGTTCCATTCTAATAAATAAGACATCTTAAACTATCATACATGAGGAGGAACTGTTATGGATTTGGGTATTTCAGGAAAAATTGCATTAGTCACTGGCGCTGACTCAGGCATTGGCTGGGAAACTGCGCGTATTCTTTTAGAAGAAGGTGCATCAGTCATCCTCACTGATAAAGATCCAGAAAAATTAGCTATAGCTGCAGAAAGAATTGGACATCCGAATCAAGTTTTCTTTTACCCCGCAGATATCACAAATATAGAAGAGTTAAAAAAACTTCATCAAAAAATTGCTGCAAAAATTGGAAAGATTGATATTCTAGTTCAGTCTGCAGGCATCACAGGCGCTCAGGGGCTTTTCCACGAATTAGACGACGAAGGCTGGACAACAACTCTAGAAGTGGATCTACTTGGCCCTGTTCGTTTGGTAAATGAGTTTCTGCCCGACTTAAGAGCTGGCGGTTGGGGAAGACTCGTCTTCCTTGCTTCTGAGGATGCGGTCCAACCTTATGATGATGAACTTCCATATTGTTGTGCAAAAGCTGGTATTCTTGCACTATCAAAAGGACTTTCACGAACATATGCCCGTGAAGGTCTATTAGTCAATTCTGTTTCACCTGCTTTTATCGAAACCCCGATGACGGATGCGATGATGGAAAAACGATCTGAAGAATTAAAGGTCTCAAAAGATGAAGCTATTCAATCTTTCCTTGACCAAAAGAGGCCTTATCTTGAACTTAAGCGTCGTGGTCAAACAGAAGAAGTCGCTGCAGTTATTGCCTTTCTATGCTCGGATAAAGCTTCGTTTGTAAATGGCTCAAATTACCGTGTAGATGCAGGTTCTGTAGCAACAATTTAGCAACCAAAGTGGAGGTATAAATCATGGAAAATTACACGACAAAAAAATTAAATCCTAAAGTTTCAGCTAACTATTACGATTATTTAATTATTGGTGGAGGAATGGCTGCAGATACGGCAGCTAGAGGTATTCGAGAACATGATGCATTTGGCAGTATTGGAATGCTTTCTTCCGATAGCGATGAACCTTATACAAGACCAGCTTTATCTAAAAAATTATGGACTGATCCATCATTCGCTGAAGATCAAATTACACTTAATACTGCAAAAGAAACTAAAGATGTAACACTAAGATTAAATACCACTGTTTCCGCTATTGAGCGAGATCAGCATAGAGTTCAACTAAAAGATGGCACATCAATTGGTTATAAAAAATTACTACTCGTTACGGGCGGAGAGCCAAAAAAAATTGATGGCCCAGAGGATGAACATGTGATTTTATTTAGAGAATGGTCTGATTATCGACGTCTACGTGATTTTTCAGGAAATAATCAACATGTTGTAGTTGTAGGCGGTGGATATATTGGATCAGAACTAGCCGCTGGCTTGATTCAAAACAACACGAAAGTGACGCTTATTTATCCTGATGAGGTGTTAGGAGGCAGTCAATTTCCGAGCGAACTAGCAAAAGAATATGAAAATTCTTTCCGCGAAGCCGGTGTGAAACTTTTAAATGGTAGACGTGCTGATTCTTATACAAAAGAAGATGGAAAGTTTATTCTTCAACTTAATGATGGTTCTACTGTTGAAGGCGATACAATCGTTATTGGATTAGGTGTATCACCGCGTGTTTCACTAGCTGAAAATAGTGGTCTTAAAGTAGAAGATGGTGTATACGTTGATGAACAATTGCGTACAACTGATCCAGATATTTGGGCTGCTGGTGATATTGCCTATTATCCGGATAGAATTTTGGGTAGAACTCGTATCGAGCATGTGGATCATGCCCGAGAATCTGGTAAAGTAGCCGGTAAAGCAATGGCTGGTTCAACTGATTCTTATGCTTATACACCTTACTTCTATTCTGTGGTTTTCTCTATTTCATGGAAAGCAATTGGCACATTGGACTCTTCCTTAACTACGCTAATTGATGAAGTCGGTAATGGTAAAGTAGTTTATTACTTAGAGGATGATCTTCCTGTAGGCATTTTAACTTGGAATGTAGAGCCTGATTTAGATAAGGTGCGTGCAGTCCTAAGCAATCCACCTATTGATCCACAATCATTAAAGGGACTAATTCAAGATAAATAGTAACCGTTATTAAAATAGCTTCACTATCTAACTGATTGAATTCTGCTTAGATAGCGAGGCTATTTTATCTACTTGTAAAATTTTCACTAACTTGCTGAAACTTATTATGCAATTCATCCATTACAACGAATCGTGCTTCACGAATAACTTCCTTCCCTTCACTAAATAACAATAATGCTGGAACACTAAATACTGTAAATTGGCTAGCTACTTCAGGAATAGTATCTGCACTGACTTGAATAGGTCGAATAGCCGGAAATTCTTTTAACATATTTTGTACTTGTGGCTGAATAGCATGACAGATTCCACAATCTTCTCTTGAAATATAAACAAAAGCAAGAGAATTTTCATTGATAAATTGGACAACTTGATCCATAGATGTTGCTTGAGTAAATGAATTCATTTTTTAATCTTCTTTCTATAAGTTAACTATCCATTATAAGATTTTTGATAAGAATTAGTTTCACAGCTCCAAAAACAGTACGAAAACTGATTAAGATAAGTAGTCTTGTTTGAGAATAGAGTAATGAACATCATCTACATATAGTTTTTTGTGAATTCTATTTTTCCTTAACGTTCCTTCATAAGTCATACCTAAGCGTTCCATTACTTTTCCAGATACTGGATTTTCACTATCATGGTAAGCAAAAATTCGTTCCAGTCCCAATTTTTCAAATCCTAGCTCAAGAATCATTTTCCCTGCTTCTGTAATGTACCCATTTCCCCAATATTTTTTATTTAATGTGTATCCAATCTCCGCGCTATAATTTTCTTTTTTTACTCTGAAATCAATTGTACCAATCATCTTTTCAGTTTCTTTCAAAATAATGGCGTATTTCCCAAGCGGTTCTTTCATAAAATAATTAGCAATATTTCTTCTCGTTTCTTCTAAATTCTGATGCTTTTCAAAAACAAAACGAACAGTTTCTTCATCAGAAGCATATTCATACATATCTTCCGCATCCGACAAAACAACTGGTCGCAAAAGGATACGGGTTCCTTCTAAGTGATTGTTACAACTTAGTACATAACTATATTCTTCCATTCACTCCACCCCATTTCTCTTTTAATTTAGCAGGATAGATTCGGTCAGTCAACCCTAACGGATTTATTGTTGTTCATAAAGCCTTAACATTTCATTTAACTGTTAATTGTTGACAATAGTTCATAAATTCGTAAACTTAATGAGAACCCTTACAAATGGCTAGCGTTATTTTTTAAACTACCAATTTATCCGTCTATTCAAAACTACTAAAGTTGGGAGGGAGCGTTATGATTTCAATTGTTGTTCCCATTCGTAATGTTGAAAAATCTTTAACTAAGTGCTTACAAAGTATTAAAGATCAGACTTATCATAATTTGCAAGTCATTTTAATTGATATTGATTCAATTGATAAAAGTGGTGAAATTTGTGAAAAATTCGCAAAAATCGATTCTAGATTCACTGTTATCCACCTTCCGAACAGCAATCTTTCTGTGGCAAAGAACATTGGGCTATCCCATGCTACGGGAGAATATATTTGCTTTATTAATGCTGTTGATTGGATTGACGCAGAAATGTTGGAACACCTCATTACGACGAATAGCCTATTTAATGCCGACATGATTACTTGCCGATACTATGAAGATACTATCTCAGAACTCTATCTCGTTCCTGGTCCTGATGAAATAAGAACTCTATCAAAAAATGAAGCCCTTCAACTCTGTCTAGCTCAAACTAGGGCTTATGGTTTTTTATGTAATAAACTCTTTAAATTAGACTTATTCAACTCCTATCCCACTATCCGTTTTGATGAAAAAATAAGTTATTATGAAGATTTACTAGTCGCTATGCAATGTTTCTTAAAAAGCCAAACCATTATTTACAGCCCACCACCTCATTACCACTATTACCTTAGTCGTCATTTGCCAATAAGTGTGTTACAAAAAAAAGGGAAATTAACTGGGTTAACTGCAATAGAACAAGCCATTGATCTATTAACACAAGACCCTTCAATCGATACACGCATACTTAAAGATTACTATATCAAATTAACACTTTCTTCTTTATTTCTCTTAATCACCTTAGAGAATGCGAATAGCCCACTAATAAATGAACTTAAACAAAATTTATACCGCTATGGTTTGTATGAACACAAAGACAAAGATTTAAGAAAATGCCATCTAATAACCCGTAGAAATATTGGACTAGGTAAAATTTACTGGGATATGTTCTACAAGAAAAAGTTGGCAGAATGATTAAGTTTAAAATACTATGAATAGGTGCTTTAGCCTTAATAAAAAAGAGTCACTTCTGAAAAGGAGCTACTCTTTTTCTTTTATATTATAATTTTAAAATTTTACGTGCTTTATAAAAAGGAACCCGTTAGGAATAAAGTATTTGTTTGTATTACCATTTGTTATTTCCACATGTTATAATGGCAATTAGATTATAAAAAGATAACAAAAAGATTGGAGGAATTGTCATCGTACACTCAACATTCGTAACTCATACCCTTTATCCTGCTTATCAAGACGTGGATTCTTTAGACAAAGCAATATTCCCTAGTAATATTAGTTTAGAAGAAGCTTACACTATGCAACACTTGTTTACAGCAGCAAAAGAACACAATGGTGAAAAACTTCAAGGGTATAAAATTAGTATGACAAGTCCGGAAACGCAAGCTCTTTTTGATGCCTCTGAACCGTTATACGGGCAGTTAACAAGTAATCGGGTTCGTAACACCCTTTCGTTATCAAAAGATACAGCCCATGCATTAATAGAATTGGAACTAGTCTTTCTTGTTCAAGAAAAACTCTCCTCTGAAGATTCAATTGAGGATATTCTTAAAAAGACTACAGTAGCACCAGGGCTAGAGGTACCAGATTCTCGTTTCCAGGATTGGTTTCCAAAAATGTCCAAAGAACAGGTTTGTATCGATGGAGCAGTAGGCGGGTATGTTTGTTATGGTTCATCAAAAAAAGCTACATATAAAGATTTAGACAATATACAAGGTCGATTGATTCATAATAATCAAATCATTGCACAAGACTCATCAAGAACTGTTATGGGGCATCCTGTAAAAGCAATAGAATGGTTGCTAAAAAAATTGAGTACACAAGGTCTTTCACTCCAACCTGGTATGTTTATTTCTTCTGGTACTTTTGTTATGCCTCAAGTGTTAGCTGCTGGTACCTATAAGGGAGAATTTGACCATTTTGGTACAGTAACTTTAACTATTTCTGAATAGAACTGTGAAGATTAGCCTACCTTTCTCCAAAGATAGCTAATAATGGAAGAAATAAAAAAAGACTTGTTAAAGTGTTTACTCCCTTTAACAAGTCTTTTTAAAATTCAACAAATTATAAGTTTTCGGTTTTTACGATAGCGTTGCTTTGTTTTTCGTGGAATTTTTTCATTACAAAACGTGCAATTGGTTGTGCAATCAATGTTTCAACCCAAAGCGCAATGAAAAAGTTTCTTGGCCAATTTAAGAATAAATGTCTAATTGGATCTAAACTAATCGTTCTTGTCCCAATCCATGTTCCAATTATTGTTAGTAAAAATGAAAGAATCGTTACACTAAATAAGATATTGAATAAAATATGAGCATTAAAGCTATCTGTTTTTTTAGTGAATTTTCCAACGAGTTTTTCTACCAAAGGTCCAACAAGCAGTCCTTCCAATAGAACTACACAAATCCAGATAAATGGCATTGTTTTTAAAGCCATCATATACACTTCTTTAGTCATCCCGCCAAATTCAAAAGCCATAATAATAGGGGCAATAATATTTACTGAAATAATTGATATAACACCTAAAAATAGTAAAAATTCTTTACCATTTCTTGGCAATCTTGTTTCGTTTTCCATTTTTTAACATCTCCATAGATTCTATTTCAGATGGTAAAACGTATTATGAAACAAAATTTTGTGCAGTTAAAAAAACACATAATTTACTTACAAATGACGCCACACACTGATAATTGCTGTACTCATTAATAGCAATTAAACAAAAAAATTGTGTACTCTTTTATCCACAATGGTAAAAACTGGAAAAAGAATAGACAATAGCAACAAAAAGACACTTTACCACACCAAAAACTTAAGGGTGTGGATAATTTATTTGTTCATCTGTACTAATTAGCACAATACTGCAATTATATCCGCGTTTGCTAGAAATAACAAGTGCTTTTTTCACACTAAAAAAAGTAGTGTATCCCATTTACCATGAGTACACTACTTTCCTATCATCCTGATTAAAAACTACTTATGAATATTGTTTTAACAAGTCATCAAATTCAGTGATAACAGCTTCTTGATATGCACCCGTATATGTTTTTCCTGTAAAGTGTTTCACTGCTTCTTTAGAAAGACGTTTCCAAGAGAACGTTTCTTTGCCAAATAATATTGGGTAATACAAAACATTGTTTTTAAGAGCAGCATTTAAATCTCCAGGGGCGTCTCCTACCATTAAAATTTCATCTTCAGCATAGCCATAGTCTTTTAATTCACTAATACAAGCAGCTTTTGTTCCAGCTTCTTGACCGTATACAACATCAACATGTGGCAATAAAAGATGTCTTTCCCATTCGCTGTATAAAGCTTCACTGTTTGCAGAACTTACGATTGCAATATCTGCCACTTCATGTAATTCATTTAGAACTTCTAATACATTAGGGAATGGTGCATCTTTACCAGCTAGCTCCTCGATTCCAGTATTTACTTTTTGACTCCAGTTTAAAGCTTTTTTAAGATCTTCAGCTGGATTTTTAGCGATTTCTTTTTCTAAAGAATTGTTTGATAGTTCTTTAGTAGTTTCTATCCATTCAACTAAATTAGAAATATCTCCTACTTCTTCTCCGTTTGTAACAGCCTCTTGCAATCCTAATACCAACCCTTTAAATCGGTTGATGCCTCGTGTCGTAGAATATAAATTAATACGATTCCAAATTCCTAAGAATTCATCACGATTTTTAATTCCGAAAACTTCTGCTGCTAATGGTCCAAAATACTTTTCATGTTTAATATTCATAGTATCCATTGCACAGCCATCTGAATCAACACAGATTAAAAATTGTTTTTTCTTTTTAAAAATATTTTTTTCCATGAGTAAACCCCTCTTTTTATGATTTAAAATCTTTACAGAAAGGAAGGGACATAAGAATAGTTATATTCTAGTGTCCCTATCCTCATTTCTTTGAAAACGTTTTACGTTTTTAATTATACACCTGAATACGCATGGAATCCACCATCAATTGGTAATACAACTCCGTTAACGAAACTTGAAGCTTTTTCGTCAGCTAAGAATAATAATCCGCCGATCAATTCTTCAGGTTCGCCAAAACGGTTCATTGGTGTACTTGCAAGGATTTTGTGTGTACGATCCTTTGGAGTTCCATCTTCATTGAACAACAATGCTTGGTTTTGTGTACTTACTAAGAATCCAGGAGCAATAGCATTTACACGGATACCCACGTGTGAGAAGTATACTGCTAACCATTCTGTAAAGTTGCTGATTGCTGCTTTAGCGCCTGAGTATGCAGGAATTTTTGTTAATGGAGTGAAAGCATTCATACTTGAAATATTGATGATGTTTGCTCCTTCTTTTCCAAGCATATCTTTAGCAAATACTTGAGTTGGAAGCAATGTTCCAAGGTAGTTTAAGTTGAAAACAAATTCGATTCCAGATTTGTCTAGTTCGAAGAAAGATTTAACGCCTTCCATTCCTTCCATTTCGTGGAATTCATTTTCTGTAGATGCTTTAGGGCTATTTCCGCCAGCTCCGTTAACTAGAATATCTGCAACACCGAAGTCTGCAACAACAGCGTCATGTGCTTCTTGCAAGCTTTCTAATTCTAAAACGTTTGCTTTGTATCCTTTAGCTTCTCCACCAGCTGCAACGATTTCGTCAGCGTATTTTTGAGCTGCTTCAACGTTTAAATCTAATAAAGCTACTTTTGCACCCGCACGAGCTAGTTCTTTAGCAAAGAAAGAACACAATACTCCACCAGCTCCTGTTACTACTGCTACTTTACCTGTTAAGTCATGTGTGAATGGTGATGTCATTTTAATTTCCTCCTCTTAATATCTGTTGGTTTTATTATCTAATAGCTTGGACCTTCTCTTATTTGGTAGAAGGCCAAACTATCATGAATAGTTTTTATTTATTTTGCGTCAGCTTTGGCTTTTTGAGCCGCTTCATATAAACCATTAAGATAAGTTGCGCCTAAAGCACGGTCGAATAAACCGTATCCTGGTTTACCAGTTTCGCCCCAGATCATACGTCCGTGGTCTGGACGGATAGCACCTTTAAAGTCGTGGTCGCTTAATGCTTTAACTACACGGTACATGTCAATTGAACCCATTTCAGATAAGTGAGCAGATTCTTGGAATGATTTCCCACCTATTAATTTAACATTACGTGCGTGAACAAAGTTAACACGATTTTTTTCTAACATACTTTCTAAGATAGCTACTGCGTCATTTTTAGGATCAGATGCAAATGAACCTACACATAAAGTAACGCCATTGTATTCGCTGTCGTACAATTTAATGAAGCGATCTAATGCAGCTTGTCCAGTAATGATACGAGGTAAGCCAAAAATGCTGTATGGAGGATCATCCGGGTGAATGGCCATCTTAACGCCTGCAGCTTCAGCTGTTGGCATAATTCCTTTGATAAAGTACTCTAGGTTTTCCCAAAGTTTTTCATTATCAATTGATTTGTATTCATCCATTAAGTTGTTCATTTCTTCAGCAGTGTAACTTTCATCCCAACCTGGTAAAGAAAGTGTACGAGGGTCCATTTTGTTTACTTGTTCTTCATCAAAGATCAAGGCATTTGAACCATCTGGAAGTGGATAAGCTAAGTCAGAACGAGTCCAGTCAAAAACTGGCATGAAGTTGTAACATACTACTGGAATTCCAGCTTCTCCTAAATTTTTCAACGTTGTTTTATAGTTTTCGATGTATTTATCACGTGTTGGTTTTCCTGTTTTGATGTCTTCATGAACAGGAACACTTTCAATAACAGAAAGTTCTAATCCTTTTGCTTCGATTGATGATTTTAATGCTTGGATTTTTTCTAACGGCCATATTTCTCCAACTGGGATATCATAAATAGCTGAAACTATTCCTTTCATTCCCGGGATTTGGCGGATATATTCTAATGAAATCGGATCTGATTCACCGTACCATCTAAATGTCATTTTCATTGTAATTGAACTCCTCTTTATATGTTTTTTAGTTTACTTTATTAAAGTATTCCATAGCGTTGTTGTAACAAATATTTTCAACCAGTTTCTTCAATAGTTCTTGATCATTAGGGAATTTTCCGTTTTCAACGCGTTCTCCAATGAAGTTACATAGGATACGACGGAAATATTCGTGACGTGGGTAAGAAACAAAACTACGTGAGTCTGTTAACATCCCAACAAAATGCATCAATAAACCATGATCTGCTAATGCTTCCATTTGTCTCAACATACCTTGTTCGGTATCGTTAAACCACCAACCAGAACCAAATTGAATTTTCCCTTTGATTCCTTCATTATTTGTTTGGAAATTTGCAACTGTACTTGCTACCACATCATTGTATGTTGGGTTCAAGTTGTAGACAATCGTTTTAGGCAATTTATCTTCTTTATCCAGTGCGTTTAAAATGTTGTTTAACGCAAAAGCAACATTTGTCTGATCATTGATTGAATCAAAACCAGCGTCTGCTCCTACTAAGTCAAACATACGAGAGTTGTTGTTACGGATTGCTCCAAAATGAAGCTGCATAACCCATCCTCTTGCATGGTACATTTTTCCTAAATCAGATAATAAACGTGTTTGATATTTGGCATTTTCTTCTGCTGATACTTCTTTTTGAGCCAATCCTTTTAAGAAGATTGCTTCAATTTCTTCATCACTCGATTCTGCGTAGAGTAGTTTTCCTAGACCATGGTCTGAAATAATAGCCCCACGTTCGTTGAAATAATCTACACGAGCCTCAATTTCTGTAATCAATTCTTTGTAAGTTGTTACATCTTTAGAAGAAACCTTTTGCAATTTATCAACAAAATTCAAGAATTTTTCTTCTCCAACTGCAAAAGCTTCATCCGGACGAAACGAAGGAGCAACTTCAACTGTGAAATCTGCATCTTCACGAATAACCTCATGAAACTCTAAAGAATCTGTTGGATTATCAGTTGTTCCAATAAAGGTAACATTTGAGTTGTTGATCAATGTTCTAGCTGTTAATCCGTTTTCTTTAATAGCTTGATTCGCTTGATCGTAAATCAATTTCCAATTTTTTGAATTTAATAATTCATCAACACCAAAATAGCGTTTCAGTTCAAGGTGAGTCCAATGATACAAAGGATTTCCTACAACAGATTCTACCGTTTGTGCCCATGCTTGAAATTTTTCTTCTGAACTGGCGTTACCAGTAATTTTTCCTTCTGGAATCCCATGAGCACGCATTGCGCGCCATTTATAGTGATCTCCAGCTAACCATAATTCAGTTACATCGGCAAACTTATAATCTCCAGCAATTTGTTGAGGATCTAAGTGACAATGGTAATCAAATATTGGTAATGATTCTGCAAAATCATGATACAACTGTTTTGCTGTTTCATTCTGTAACATAAAATCTCTATTAATAAATGACATTACTATACCCCTTCCAATAATCAGCTTGCTTAATTCGTTTAAGATAAACAGACCTATTTAGAAGAATTAGTTACCTGAACGAATTTCTTTGTACCGGTCAGCAAAAGTTTTTGCTGTTTCAGTTACGGCTTGATATCCTTTTGTAGCTACATCTTTTGTTAAAGCACTACCTACTCCAACGCCCCATGCTCCATTGTTTACCCAAGTATGCATGTTTTCAAGGTTTACTCCACCTGATGGCATTAATTCCACATGAGGAATTGGACCGTGAACATCTTTAATGAAGCCTGCACCTAGTATTCCACCTGGGAATACTTTAGCAACTTCTACTCCAGTAGCCATTGCATTTGCGATTTCTGTTACAGAACCACAACCTGGCAAATAAGGAATAGTGTAGCGGTTACATATAGTTGAAATTGCTGGGTCAAAATGCGGGCTGACAATAAACTTAGAGCCGGCTAGTATAGCGATTCTTGCTGTTATATCGTCCATTACTGTTCCTGCACCAATTACCATATCTGTTCCTGCAAAATCAGCTGCTAAACGAGAAATAACTTTATCTGCGTTTGGTGTACTGAAGGTCACTTCAATATTTTTTATTCCACCTTCATAAGTTGCTTTTGAAATTTCATAACCATCGTCTTCCGTTTTTCCACGTACGACCGCGAATAAAAAATTTTCTTCTAGTTTTGCTAATGTTTCTCTTTTAATACTCAACTAAAATCCTCCTTTTAATCGATAGTTTCATAATGCGATACCTTATTTCATAATACGGGTTAATTATAACTTTTTTAAGAAGCATAGTCAACACAACCCTGCGTTTAATAAAAAAAGATTCCCTTAACCTTGCAGATGCTATCCTTAATATAAATTATACTCACTTTATTTTTACTGTAACTTAATCTAGCTTGGAATTTTCATTGAAGCTCTCACTCTATCTAATTGAACTTAACTTTATTCTTTTTGAGAGGCTTGTGCTTTTTTTTAAACTATCCTATACTAGCTTATATATCTCGTATCACATTATAAAACTTAACTATCAGAATACCTATACTCTAAAAAAAGGATGTAATAAAAATGGTTGCAAACTCGCCCAATAGAGTACAATCGGTTGATCGTGCTCTTTTAATACTTGAAACGCTTTCAAATTATGACATGCTTAGTTTGATGGAAATTAGTGAAAAAGTCCATCTACATAAAGCAACGACTCATCGTCTTGTTAATTCACTTCTTGAAAATGGGTATATTGAAAAAAACCCTGTAACAAAACAATACAAGATTTCTTTAAAACTCTTCCAAATTGGGAATCGCCGTGTCCAAAATATTGATTTTTTAAATGTGGCTAAAAGTATGATTCGTCAATTAGCACAAGAACTAAATCAAACCGTTCATTTAGTTGTTGAAGACAATGGTGAAGTTTTATATATTGATAAACACGACCCCAGTGGAAATGAAAATCGCTTAAGCTCAAAAATTGGTCAAAAGGCTCCAATGTATGTCACAGCTGTTGGGAAAGCGATGTTAGCAACAAAATCTAATGCAGAAATTAGAGAGATGTGGAATCAAAGCGACATTACCTCTTACACCGAGCACACTATCACTTCTCTTGATGACTTTTTGAAAGAAATTGAAACGGTTCGTCAAAATGGATACGCGATCGACAACCAAGAAAATGAATATGGTGTTGTTTGTATAGGTGCTGTATTTTCTAGCTATAAAGACCTTTCAGCTGGTGCCATAAGCATTTCTATTCCTGCTTCTGACACTGAAAAAAAACCTTTTTACATTGAAAAAATTATTGAAACGTCAAATAAAATTTCTCGTTTATTAGGTCAGTTTTAATTACTGCCAAACAAATAACCTCAATGGATTTTAAAAATCCATTGAGGTTATTTGTTTATTTTAGATTTATTTTTGGACATTTGTAAAAACACCACAAATACCTTTATATAGGAAGACTTTTGTTAAATCAAGCAGTCTTTTCCTATATAAAGGTTTTTTTACTCGTTAACTAGTTTGCAAATTTTTGTAATTTCTTAGAATTTTGTATCTTCAAATCCACAAAATGCATCTACCGGTGAAACACCTTTGAATTCTGAACGACCTAAGAATTTGTCAACTAAAGCTTTCATTGTAAACTCTTTACTGTCATAAGCATTGATGTACGTTTGTACTTGAGGTACGTCAGCTAAATGGAATGGAGATTGTAATGAAACAAAAATTGTTGGCACTTCATGTACGTAGAAAGGAATATCTGGTGTACCTTTTGAAGCTGGCCATTGGATACGTTGATCTGTATTTGGGTTAACGATAGCTAAGTTAAGGATCAAATCATAGTTTTCAGTTAATTCAGCAATTGGACGTTTTTGAGCATATACATTTCTTAATGCTGCTTGTCGCTCTTCTTCGGGCATCTTCATGATTTTTTCTTCTGCAGCTTCCCAAATAGTTACTTCAAATCCTTCTGATTCCAGCAATTCTTTCATTTTAGCAGACGGTCTTGCGTTTTCACCGATCATAGCACCAAATCCACCTTGAGTTCCTTTAACGTCTACTAATAGAACACGTTTATGAGATTGTGGGGATAATGGGAAAATGTCTTCATTATTTTTAACCAAAGTGATAGCCTTTTCTGCCACTTCTTCAGCAATTTTAACGTTTTCTGGAAGACCGATTTTAGCCATTGCTTCTTCTTTAGAAGGTAAAAGTTCTGTTTTCGCTTTTTTGTGTAAACCTAAAGCAGCTTTTGTCCCTAAAATACGAGTCAACGCTTCTTGCATACGATCTTCAGTGATGACACCATTCTTGTATCCATCCATCATCCATTGGAAGTCTTCATCTGGATCATTAAAGAATAAGAACAAATCAGAACCTGCAGCAACTGAAGCAGGTAGCATATCTTTACGTTTCATTGATCCTGTTAATGCTACCATGTGACTTGCATCAGTAACAACAAGACCATTAAAGCCCATTTTATCTCTTAATAAATCAGTTAAAATATATTTGTTGATCGTAGCTGGAAGAGTAGCTTCTTGTAAAGTTGCATCTGGTTTGAAATGACGTACATAAGAAGGTAAAGAAATGTGTCCAGCCATAATAGAAGGAAGTCCAGCATCAAATAATGATCCGTAAACTTTTCCAAAAGTAGCATCCCAATCTTCTACAGAATAAGGGTTAGGTGCAAAAGATAAATGTTGGTCACGTTCATCAATTCCGTCTCCTGGGAAGTGTTTAGCTGCTGGAGCGATTCCACTTTCTTGGATCCCTTTCATGTAGGCAAGAGATAATTCGATTGTTTGATCAACGTCTCCACTCCACGTACGAGTTGAGATAATCGGGTTACGCCAGTTACGGTTGATATCAACGATTGGAGCGAAACTCCAGTTACATCCAATAGCCGCAGCTTCAACACCAGAAACACGTCCCATTTCGTACGCATACTTAGAATCGTTTGTTGCAGCAATTTTAACTTCTACACCAACATATGTTCCATCTGTACAAGCACCATTTCCGCCTGCTTCAGTATTTGCAGCGATCAACAATGGAATTTTACTATTTTCTTGTAAGATTCTATTTTGTTCATAAACTTCTTCAGCTTTACCTGGATTGTAACGAACTCCAGCAATGTGGTAGTCATTTAAAACGCCCGTTAAATATTCCTCAGTACGGCTTGAACCCATATTGATAAATAATTGACCAATTTTTTCTTCATCTGACATATTCTTAATTGTGTCATTTACCCATTTAATTCCAGATTCATCTAAGTTATACGGTTTTTCTTGTAAATTTACTTTCATAATAAAAATCTCCTTTGATTGTATTTTTAGTTGTTCCCATCCAGTAAATAAGGATGACAAATTCAGCATAAATAAAAAGCGTTTTCACTTACCTATAAAAAACTTAACGAATATTAATTTTAATAGTCATTTTTTAGAGATATCTTGCTTGAGGCCACTATTCAACTATTTGTAGAATACAACTCCTTTATTTTAGAATCACGAAAACTTAGTATCATATAATGAAACCATATTTCATAAAGCGTTTTTATTGTATCATCAAAATAACAGTTTGTCATACCCTTTTTTACATTTGTAGATTTAAAATACGTGTTATGCATCAAATATGGACTCTATCCACTAACTATGAGGTCATTGCCTAATGAATCTAGCTGTCTTAGTTACATTCTACAAATAATACTTTAATTTTTTTCATTTAACCCTTCCTTCTAAAGTACTTATGCCTAATTATTTAGGGCAAGCGTACTAAATAATTAGGCATAAAGCAACCGTTCTCGCCTCCTAATGATTCCTAAAAAAGGTGGATTAAAAGTTAGCTAATTGCTTAACTTTTGATCCACCTTAATAATTTTTATTCGGATTTGAAGAGTGATTTATTTTAGCTGATTAAAGAATTTTCTGCTATATAATTTAGTAAAGTCTCTCTATTTGGCAAACCTTCATTATCCCCTAGATTTTGGACTTGAATGGATCCAATCGCGTTTGCACGAATAGCCGATTCTTCTACAGTTAATCCATCAAGATAACCACTAATGATCCCTACCGCAAAACCATCTCCCGCTCCTACCGTATCGACTACTTTTTCAACTTTAAAACCAGGAACAAAAATCTTTTCCTTGCCAACACCCTTGACATAAGCTCCTGAAGCGCCCATTTTAAGTACGATATATTTCACACCTTTTTCGAAATAAAAATCAGCTATTTCATCTGGATCATCTAAGCCCGTTAGTATTTTTGCTTCTGAAATTCCAGGTAAAATGACATCTGCATAGGTTGCCAACTCATTCAGCACTTTTTTCATAATTTCTTCACTTTCCCATAATGCGGGACGCAAATTGGGATCGAATGTAATAAATGTGCCTGCTTCTTTTGCCTTACTCATTAAGTAATAAATGACGCTTCTAACGGAACGACTGACTCCAGATGGAATTCCAGTAATGTGCAACACTTTAACTTGTGTAAAATCAATTACTCCAATTAAATCTTCTATAGAAAGTTCAGAAAAAGCACTGCCTTTTCGGTAATAAGCCGTTTCAGGATCTCCTTCATCTGTTTTACTTTTCAACATAAAACCTGTGTTGCTGTCTTCATCAAATGATATGAATTCCGTTCCAATTCCTTCAGATTCTAAAAATTTCAAAATATATCGGCCAAAATAATCTTGTCCTAGACGAGTAAGTAATTCCACGTCCATTCCTAAGCGAGATAAACCAATGCTGACATTCACTTCTGCTCCAGCAACTTTTTTAGAAAAGTATAGAGCATCATCTAGTTTGCCAGATTCATCTGCACTAAATAAACCCATTGCTTCTCCTATTAAAACAACATCTTTTTTCATTCCTTTACACTTCCTAATCAATTTTTTTAAAGAGAGTCAAGTTATCCTCAACTCTCTGACAATGGTATTTATTTTTTGTAGTTAAAATCAGGGATAGATTCCCAACGTTCTTTTAATGAACGAACAACCATTTTCGGTTGACGAGCACGATTGAATATTCCTTTTTTATTTCCTTGAACACGGTTTATCCCTTGTTTCGTTTCAAAATCAGCAAAATTCCATAATTGCTCGCCCACAAAGTTAGGGATTTCATCAAAGACTTTATGATTCATGGCATAATAATCCACTTGATACTCTTCAGTAAACAATTGGTTTTCAATTCCATGCATTCCTGGAATAGTATCTGCACCATATTCAGTGTACATAATGGGTTTATCAGGATACATTTCTTGCCATTTTAATAACTCTTCGCGTGTACTTTCTTCTGCTGTTTTTAAATCTCCACCTTGAATATACCAACCATAATAACGATTCAATGCGATAACATCACACAAAGCTTCACATTTATCTGCTTCTGGGGTAGACATCATAATATTTACATATGTGCAAGGACGGTTTTGCGGATCTAATTCTCTGGCCAGGTCAAACAACGGTTCAAAGTACTCATAAGAACCACTTTGGTGGGTTGCAGGTTCATTCGCAATCGACCACATCACAACACTGGCATGATTTTTATCACGAGCAATCAGCTCACGAATCACTTGTTCATGTGCTTCTCTTGTTTGCATTATTGACCATGTGTTATTATCTTTCCCTTTATCTGCGCTCATTGCATCAAGATTAAAATTAAAGGCTTCAAGTAATCCAACGGCTGTTGTTTCATTAATGACTACAATTCCTTCACGGTCACATAGTCGCATCATTTCTTCTGAATAAGGATAGTGAGATGTACGGAATGAATTTGCTCCCATATACTTGAATAAGTTCAAATCTAAAACATTAGCGGCTTCATTGATCCCACGTCCATTGATATAAGTGTCCTCATGTTTTCCGAAACCTTTAAAGTAGAACGGTTCACCATTAATTAAAAACTTGCCTTCTTTTGTTTCAACAGTTCGTATACCAAAAGGTTCCTCGTAAGTGTCTACCACTTCTCCATCCGTTATACAGTCTACTTTTGCGGTATAAAGATAGCTGTTCATGGGTTGCCATAAGTGTACATGTTCAATAGTAGTTTCAGCTTCTTTTCCAGAAGCCATTGCTGCAACATTTCCTTCTTCATCTAATACCGTTACTTTTACTTCATCAAATTCGCCTACCGTCTTGACAGTGAAGGCTACTTTTGCCCTTTTTGCGACTATATCAACTTCAGGAACAATCGTCACATCTTGAATATAGTCCCAAGGAGTTGAATACACTTTGACTGGACGTTGCAATCCAGCGTAATTAAAGAAGTCAAAGTTTTCATCTACTTTACGAACAATGTGACCGTCTTCATCTATTGATTCCGTATAGTTTCCTACTGGCAATGTCGTGTAATCTAACATGTTGCTTATCCGAACAGTCAAACGATTTTTCCCTAGTTTTACATATTCATTGATTTCACTTTCAAATGGCATGAATCCACCTTTGTGATGCACCACGAATTCTCCATTGATGTAAACCCACGCTTCATGAGTTGCAGAACCAAACCGCACTACTAAACGCTCACTTAACACCGGTTTTGCAATTGACAGATCTGTTTCGTACCAAACAAAACCACTATGTTCACGAATTTCAGAAATGACACCTTGATCATTAAATGACGCAGGCACTGCCATAACCTCTTTTGTTGGCAAGGGTTGTTTAATATCTATCTCTTTTAGTTCTTTATCAATCATAAATTTCCAGATTCCACTTAAATCTGTTAATGTGCGAGTAGCTGTTGTAATTGGATATAGCATATTACAC
This sequence comes from Carnobacterium sp. 17-4, assembly GCF_000195575.1. Classification (NCBI taxonomy): domain Bacteria; kingdom Bacillati; phylum Bacillota; class Bacilli; order Lactobacillales; family Carnobacteriaceae; genus Carnobacterium; species Carnobacterium sp. 17-4. The sequence continues at coordinate 2,188,399 of NC_015391.1, forward strand.
TCTCCTTTTTTCTCAATAGTTTCATTGTAGCGTTTTCATTTTGGTTTATCTCGTATATATTTAACAAAACAAGTAAAATTATTGCATTCATTTTAAAACCTTAGTACTATTCAGTTAGGAGGCTGATTATGACTAACAAAAATAGACACTCAAAAGAAATTTACACGCTTTGTTCCTCATTTTATGATTTATCACATTTGGCCATCCAATACATCGATAGTGATGGAAATATTCTTGTACAAATGACTCAACAAAACTTTCCTGATGAAATCCGTTCGACGACGATCACCTCTTTTCAAGAAGTAGAAAAAAAATTGCAAAAACAAAAGCCTAATTGCTGTTACTTTTTTACTACTAGCTTTGAACTTGAATACATTGCGCTTGGTTTATGGAAAGAAAAAACGTTTCAAGGATCTATTTTAGTAGGGCCTTTTCTTTCAACTATACCAAATTCAGAAGTGATTGATCGCGTAGTCCTCACAAATCATTTGCCTCTTCATACTCGTAAAACACTGCAAAATTTCTATGATTCTTTAGTAGTCGTACATACTCAAGAACTGCATCAATTAAATGCTCTTCTAATAAATTTATTCGCTCATTCTTACATTATACCGGAAATGCATTCCGCTGAACCTATCCAACCGACTTCTACTAAACGCGAAGTACGTTACAAACAAAAGAATATTCAGCAAGTTATTGAAGCACGGTACCATTTCGAAAACACTTTAATGGAGGCTATTTCTAAAGGAAATGGCGCTTTAGCCGTCAACCTTATGAACGAGCATTTAGACTTAACCGATTTTTCAAGTCGCAACAGCTCTGATCCTGTCCGTGTGTATAAGAACCTTTTGATTACATTGAATACACTTAGTCGCAAAGCTGCTGAAAAAGGTGGTGTACACCCGATTTATTTGGATAGTATTTCTGAAAAATTTGCCCTCATGATTGAACGTACTAAGGACTTACCAAGCTTATATGAAATTAGTCGCGTCCTCTTAACCGAATACAGTGAGAGTATCTGGCAGTACTCAAATTCAGAGTACAGTTCTGTTATAAAAAAAGCGATTCATTATATTCTCTTGTACATTGATTATCCCTTAACTTTAGAAGAAATTGCAAGAAATATCTATGTCAATCCTGCTCACTTATCGCGTAAATTTAAAAGCGAAACAAACATGACTCCTACTCAGTTTATTCATGCTAAAAAGATAGAAGAAGCCAAACATTACCTAGAAAAAGGGAATTTAACGATTACTGAGATTGCTTTACTCGTTGGTTTTAATGATCCGAACTACTTTGGAAAGGTCTTTAAAAAAGTTACAGGTCTAACTCCCTCACAGTTCATGGCCAATGCAAAGAAACCGATTAAATAATAACTCCAAAAACTGTGGGAACCAAATTCCTGTTAGGAAACTTATCCACACTTTGATGGTTTATTTCACCGGAAATGTGGATAAGTTTTTTCGATTAACTGTTTTTCTAGCTTTTTCATTCGCTATGTAGTATCACTCTTCCATGAAATGACCTTTGACGGAAGAGTGGCGTGCTAAACGAACTTCACTTGTCCATGAAGAACCGTTTCATGGAAGAGTGAGAATGAAAAAGACCCTCACTTGTCTATGAAAGGGGATTTCATGGACAAGTGAAACAAAAAACCTTACTTTTCCAAAGAAAAGTAAGGTTTACACGTGTTGAGATGCAGAACGTTATCTCAGCCTGCTCTCTTTTTATATCCAATTAGTAGTTAAGCTTTCTCAGCTTCTTTTCTTATTTGAGCAGTGTTTGTTTGGGTATCATCTGAAAGTAATTTATTGGCAACGAGTAAGAGTATTGGAAGAATGACGTCATCTGCATATCCCACTACTGGAATAAAGTCGGGGATAAAATCGATTGGACTAATGATATAGAGGATGATCCCTGCTACCATTAATTTCTTTCTCCCGCTTGTTTTTGTATTAAATAAAGAAAGTATGAGAGACTTCACTTGTGACATTGGGGTCTTATTTTGCTTTGTCTTCATTTTCATTTTTACATGACCTCCATTTTTTTTGACTACAATTAGTATAACTATAGCCAGTCTAAAATGTATCGGTCTAAAGCATGATTTTTTTCAGGCTAACTCTTTGGCTTTTTTTGAAAAATCTGTCATTTCAGCTGCTAGATTGGAACGCAAATTAGATAACTCATTATTCACCAATTGTTTGTTCCGAACTACCGCTGTCCCATTGATAAAGACATCACGTACATTTGACGAGTTTGCAGAATAAACTAGCGCTGCATAAGGATCAAAAATTGGAAACATGTTGACTGAAGTTGTTTCCATTAATACGATATCGGCTTTTTTTCCAGATTCCAATGAACCAATTTTATCGGACATATTCAATACCTTTGCTCCTTCAATAGTGGCCATTGCTACAATTTCTTTAGCAGGAAAAGCTTTTCTATCGTGTAAGGCAGTTTTATGAAAATTAGCCACGAGCTTCATTTGCGTAAATAAGTCTAATGTATTGCCACTGCTTGGTCCATCTGTTCCTAAGCCCACTGGAATAGCTAGATCAAGCATTTCTTGTATTGGAGCGACTCCTTTAGCTGATTTCGTGTTCGCTCCAATACAATGAGCAACTCCGACTCCTTCTTGTTTTAAGATTTGGAGATCTTGACTAGATACATAAATACAATGAGCAGCGATAAAACGTGGACTAAGAACGCCAATTGATTGTAAAAACTCTACAGGTGTAGCATCATACTTTTCTCTAAAATGGTTCATTTCATAATCCATTTCTGCTACATGCATGGTCATTGGAATACCGTATTCTTCTGCTAGCTCAGCGGCTGCTTTTAATGCTTCTGGGTCATTAGTATTTGGTGCATGAGGAGCAATCGCTGGTGTAATCAATTCATGGTCGATCCATTTTGGAATGAATTTTTTAGCATACTCAATGCCGCCATGAGGTGTTGGAGCATCACAGGATGGAAAATCAACAACAGTCTCCCCTAAAATGGCTCGAGATTTCATTTCATCAGTAGCTTGTGCTAGAGCGTCTTCAAAATAATACATATCTGCAAATGTCGTAATACCAGCCAATTGCATTTCAGCAATTGCGTATTTGCCACTGTGATAAGCTAATTCTTTCGTCATACAAGCTTTTTCTAATGGAAATAAAAAGCGTCGCAACCGATCAGGACAATCATCACCTAACGATCGAAAAGGAATCATGCCAATATGAGTGTGGGTATTCACCATGCCAGGAATCGCAATCGTTTGATGAGCATCGACTACTTCATCAAAGTTACTTTCTGATTGTAAGAGCTGATCGTATGAACCTACTTCCAAAATTTCATTGTTTTCTATAATTAAGTAACCATCAGAATATTCAGTACGCTTGGCATCCATCGTCAAGATATGGCTATTTTTAATCAAAGTCTTCATCTAATCTCCTCCACTAATGGAATCTGACGTTGACTTCGCACATCAAACAGTCCCTTATCCGTAATTTTTATAGCTGGAGAAACGGGTAAAGACAATGTTGAAAAAGACATAATTTCATTAGCATTGCGGTAGCCCAAATCAATCATTCCTTGTCGTACCTCACTTAATTTTTGTCCAATAACTTGGATAGGTTCATCACTGATGATTCCGCCAATCAAAAGTGGGCAGCAACTTACGACTATCTCATTTTTAACGGTTAAGTAACCGCCTTGTATTTCGACTAATTTATTTTGCGCTACTACTAAATCTTCAATTGAAGTTCCCATCACCATTAGATTATGGTGATCGTGAGCCCAAGTTGTTCCTATGGCTCCTTTTTCTGTCAGTGCATTTTCGACAAGACCATACGCTATATTCCCAGATTTCCCATAGCGTTCCATTACTACAATTAACGCTAGGCCACTTGATTCCCAATCCAAATAACCATTTTTTATTGGGATTTCTCTTTGAACACATTCAGTAAAGGTTCCTACTTCAGCTATACGAATCACATTGCAAACAGCAGTCTGTCCTTCAGCTTGAATTTTAAAGTCATCCCATTTAGCTTTTTCACAGTGAACGGATGAATAAAAGGAAGCCGGAAAAACTGGTTTAGTTTCGGGATACGCTATTTCATTCCCTTTTTTATGCACCAAATTCCCAGCTTTGTAAACAGCTGAAGCTTCCATTGTTGCAGGATCTTCCAACAAAATAAAATCGGCTTTAAAACCAGAAGTTATCGCACCTCGATCTTGAAATCCCATCCTTCTTGCTGGAGTATATGTGCTCATATATATCGCTTCTTCAACCGGAATACCTGCTTCAATAGCCAGTTGAACATTTGCATTTAAATGGCCCTTTAGCAATTCATCTGCCATAATATCATCCGTCACAATGGCACAGTATTCATAAAATTGATTGTTCACTACTACTTCCATGTTTTCTTTAGTTAACGATTTGCGTTGCAATTCAATAAACATTCCGTTGCTAATTTTCTCGTAGATAGATTCTGGACTTTGCTGAGTGTGATCTGCCGTTATACCTTGGTACATAAATTTAGCCAAATCCAATCCTGAGACGAGCGGCACATGTCCTTCAATAGGCATAAAAGGTTTCTTTTCTTGAATGGTATGCAAAATTTGGCGAATTAAAGAATTTGGATCATTCACAATACCGTCAAAATTCATAGCTTCTCCAAGAGCGATTACTTTAGGGTGGTTTAATAATTGATGAACTTCTTCTACTCCTATGAATCCGCCTGTCGTTTCTAATGCTGGAATCGTTGAAGGGACAGAAGATGGAATCGCATAAAAAATATCCATTTCCGTTTCTTCGTTCATAAAGGCATCCATTCCTTCCACGCCAAATACGTTAACGATTTCATGAGCATCCGCAACAATCGTCGTTACTCCATGAGTCAACCCAGCTCTCGAAAATATCGAAGGAGGAACCATGGAACTTTCAATGTGCATATGGATATCGATCAATCCAGGTATCATGTAGTTACCATTCGCATCAATAGTAACATCTGATTTTAAATCTACCGTTGCCTCTATTCCTATCAAAAAGAATTTCCCATTAAGAATGGCCACATCTTTCCATTCAAATTTCTTTAAAAAGCTATTAAATACTTGTACATTCTTAATGATCTTATCTACTTTCATCTGTCATTCACCTTTCTACTATAAAAATAACCTCTTATATAGAGCAGAGGTTATTTTTCCAACTATTTTATTGGTTTTTTTATTGATTCATCGTTCTATTCCATGTTTTGATCCAATCGTCCATTTGGGTATTCACAAATTCAAAATCTACTGGTTTAGTTAACTCAGCGATATCGCCATACGTTTTGTTTTCGGCAACTTCTCCAGTTAATTCAACCTTTTTATTTGTTGGAGCTTCATTTAATGAAGCAGCTGTGATGGTTTGTAATTCTTCACTGAGTCTCCAATTTACAAAGTCATACGCCATTTCTTTATTTTTGGAATTCGCATTAATGTTTATAGTATTAAAATTGGCATACGTTCCAGAAGCTGGAACAACGTATTGAACAGTTGGATGAGCTTCTGAAATCATTGGAATTGCAAAATCGCCTACAACTGCTGCAACAATTTCACCCGATTGAAACATATTAGCTAAATCAGAAGACTTTGCATACGTTTTGACGATATTAGGAGAAAGTTCTTCCAGTCCTTCAAAAGCTGCTTCTCCATTATCAGTAGTAATGTCTACCCCTTTGTACTCACTAGCTACGTACATCATCGAAGGTCCAAACGTGGTAGTAATATCTGGAATAGAAATTTTCCCTTGAAGTGATGGATCCCATAAATCAGAAAACTCATCGATCTTCATTCCAGCAGCTTCTTCATCATAAATAATTCCAATGCTATTTACTGTATACGCTGCTCCAGATCCGTTCTCACTCAACACTTTTGCACTATCAATCAATTCAGCTAAATTCGGAATTTTTTCTGTATCGATTTCTTCAAATAACCCTTCTGTCGCTCCTTGAGAGGAATTTGATTGTGGCAAATCAATAATATCAACAGTCGAATTAGGATTATTTTCAAATTTAGTGTACCGTTCAGAACTTGTACCTGTCTCTACTACAATGTCTACCCCATACTCTTCTTCAAATGGTGCAAATATATCTTCTTGCATAACATCTTCACTTAATCCAAAGGTAGAAATTACTAATTCTTTGTTCTCTCCACTCGCTTCTTGACCACACGCCATTAAAACAGCTGCACTCATCACTGTCAAACTTGCCAAAATTACTTTCTTTTTCATCACTTAAAATTCCCCCTTTTTATAATTGGTTAAACTAAAATCAATTTTTCTTTTGGAATGACGACAAAAACGTCATCGCCTACTTGGTAACCGGGTACTCGCACATCATTAACTAATAGTTTTCCAATAGCTGTTTCTACTTCATATTGATAACTCTTGCCTAAAAACGTACGAACTCTTATAGTGCCAGCTAGACTATTAGACGGTACAACTTGTTCATTCGCAGAAAGTAAAATATCATCTGGACGAATCGTTCCTGTTGCTTGTTGTCTATCTGCTGGATGCATTGTTTCAATTAACGTTCCATCCGAAGTTGTGTAAGTATGTGTATCTTGTTTGGTTAAAGCAAAGAAATTTTCAAATCCAATGAAGCGAGCTACAAATTCGGTTTTAGGATTTTTATAAATTTCTTCCGGAGAATCATACTGTTCAATTACTCCGTTGTTCATAACGGCTACTTTATCTGAAATCGAAAAACATTCTTCTTGATCATGTGTTACAAAAACCGTCGTTATACCTAATCTGCGTTGAATGCGTTTAATCTCAATACGCATACTAATGCGCAATTTAGCATCCAAATTACTCAAAGGTTCGTCTAGTAACAATAATTGAGGTTCAATCACTAAAGCCCTAGCAAGAGCTACACGTTGACGCTGCCCTCCAGAAAGTTGCTTAGGATAACGTTCAGCATAATCTGATAAGTCAGTAGATTCTAAAATAGCCTGCACTTTAGTTTCAATGACCTCTTTTTTTTCTTTCCTCAACTTCAACCCAAAACCAATATTTTCTTTAACAGTTAAATGTGGAAATAACGCATAACTTTGAAAAACCATTCCAAAATTACGTTTGTGGACAGGAACTTTTGTCAAATTGGTATCTCCTACAGTAAAGGTTCCATCATTAGGCTCAATCAGGCCTGCAATGACCCGTAAAGTCGTTGTTTTCCCACAACCTGATGGTCCTAGTAACGAAATCAGTTCCCCTTTTTCCATAGATAAATTGAGTTCTTTTAATATATTATTTTTTCCATCATAACTAACACGAATATTTTCTAAGTCAACAAATGACATAACAGTACATGTCCTCCTTAATGGTATTTAACAAAACGACTCATAGAGTGAGCAGTTAAATGCGAATCTAGTTTTTTTGCTTAATTTATTTGTCTTTTGTGCAAGTAATTTACTAGACTACTTTTGCTAGTCCAAGGGTTTTTTCAATTAAAAACATCAAGATGATTGTTCCCAGCATCAAAAGTACAGACAAAGCAGAAACGACTGGATCATAATTGTATTCAATGTAATTCATTAAAGTGGTAGGTAAAGTCGAAATACCAGGACCAGATAAAAATTGTGAAACAGGTATATTGTTAAACGAATTAATAAATGCCAACATAAAAGAAGCAAATATACTGGAAGAGATATTTGGCAATACAATGCTCGTAAAAGCTTTGAATTTAGTGCTGCCTAAAGTCCATGCCACCTCTTCTATTGAAAAATCTAATTGTTCTAAACTCGAGCCCACTACACGAATAATATAAGGCAAACTGATTAAAAAATGCCCTAACAACAATCCGTGGAATAGTGGTACTTGGAGGCGGATAACGATAAATTGAAATAGAGAATACCCTACTACAACACCAGGTATGATAGTTGGTGATAAAAAGAAATTTTTTATCCAATCTTTCCCTTTCACTCCATGCCTAGTTAAGGCATACGCAGCAGGAATTCCAACAACCAAAGCCAATAAAGTTGCAAGTAAGGAAATTTTTAAACTCAACAAGAAGCTGTCTATAAAAGATTGATTTTCAAAAACAGCTGTAAACCACTTAAATGTAAATCCAGTAATTGGAAATTGAATGGTCGAATTTTCTCCAAAAGCTGTTATCGTTATAATAACTAAGGGAATAAATAAGAATGCAAATACAGCTCCGGCGAATAATGACAACCCTCTTTGTTTACGCATCTTGTTCACCTCGCTTGTCGATTCTATTGGCAATTAAATTAAAAACTTTCATAACCAGTAAAGTGGTAATGATCATGATCAATGCAATAACGCTTGCGTCTTCCCAATTTCCCAATGTCATAGCGTTTTGGTAAAGAAACGTTGACAACATCATATTACGATTGCCTCCTAGTAATTGAGGAGTTGTATAAGCAGTTAGCGTACCTGTAAATACTAGAACACTCCCTACGATAATCCCAGGAATACTCAAAGGTAAAACGACTTTAATGAACGCTTTAATGCGACTTGCACCAAGCGTTTCTGCCGCTTCCATAATTTCTGGATTGATATTTTCCATTACACCTACTAATGTAATGATCAAAATGGGTAAAAATAAGTAAATTGATCCAATAATAATTGAAAACTCAGTATATAGTAAGGGCAATGGCTCAGAAATAAGCCCAATACTGGACATTAATTTATTGATCACACCGTTTTGTCCTAGTAAATTGATCCATGCAAAACTTCGAATAACAGAATTGGTCAACATCGGAAATAATGTAAATGCCATTAATAACCCTCTCCATTTTGGAGATGTTCCAGCTATAAAGTAAGCAGTAGGAACTCCAAGGATAATGCAAATGAACGTTACAATAAGTGAAACACGAATCGTTCGGATAAAAATACCGACATTGTATGAGTCCTGAAAAAAAGAAGTATAAGACTCAATTGAGAATGATCCATTATAAAATGTTGGCCAAATGACTGACACTAATGGAATCAATAAAAAGAAAATAAGTAAGATGAATCCCGGTGCTAGTATTAGATACGGGATTTTTTTCGACATAAGATAAATCCTCCCTAACAAACGAAAAGATCAAGAGTCAATAAAAAGAACTCTTGTATCATTTCTGTTATTTCTTAACATTCATGTTTCTACACAAATCAGTATAACCGTAAAAAAGAGATTGAACAATCATTTTAACGAATTAATATACATAACTTAAATATATCGTTCGTGTTTAACTGTGTTTTATTTATCTAATTAGGATTTATGGCATGATTATCCCTTAGTTAAAATTAAAATCAAATGAGAAAAAATCAAAAAAAATAAGCAACTCTACGCTGCTCATGGAACTTTCTAGTTTCTTAAAAATGGATGCTCTTCTACTTCAAATATTTCCTAAAACGACACCCACAACATAGGCAACTATAGCAGCCAATCCTCCAACTACTAACATCTCAATACCAGACTTCAACCAGTTTGAGTGATTGATTTTAGACTTTACTGCCCCCAGAATGAATAATGTAATTCCGGTAAGTATAGAAGCAATCAAAAAAGAATTTTGAACTAAAATTGGTAAACCCAGTGAAAATACGTATGTTAAGAGTGGAACAACACCAAAGAGACTAAAAGACAAAAAAGTGGCTAAAGCATTTTTTAAAGGCATTTCTTCTATTGAGTCAGTCCCATATTTTTCTTTCCTTACTTGTTTTACAAAAGGTTCTTCGTACTTTGCAAGTGTCTTTACGATTAAGGCTGCGTCCTCTTTCTCCACCCCTTGGTCTACAAATGAATTCATCATTCGTTTCACTTCTTGTTCATGATGGTTCACTATCTCTAATTGTTCATTTTGCCGTATCATTTTTTCATACTCGTTTTGAGATTTTGTTGAAAGGTAATCTCCGACTGCCATCGAAAACCCATCAGCCAACAAATTGGAAAATCCTAGAATCAAAATAACTTTAAGCGATAATTCTCCACCAACGCTTCCTGCTACCACAGCAAAAGTTGTGACAATGCCATCCAATCCTCCGTAAACAATACTTTTAATGTATTTACCATTGCTAGTTTGTACGTTTTTGCGTGGATCAGTCATTTCAATCACTCCTTATACGTAGACTGATAAAAGACTATTCATAAAGCTTTTTTGACAAAAACCGGTTGAACATTACTTTTGATACCTATTACTTTAATTTCCCATATTCAATGTGAGCATTGCGATTATCCATAAACCCATGATCAAAACTAGTGAACTGATAGAGCACAAAAAAATACCTAATAAAACATATTTCATTTTCTTCTTAACTAAATAATCTCTAACAGAAAAAGCCACTATAAATAGACCTATACAGCTGATTATTAACCAGCCAGCCAACTCCATATTCGTATAGTTAGTCGAGAACAATAAAAAATAGAGCATCAAGAATAGCTGGATGTAAAAAAATAATTCGCGATAATTTTTCAACCATTTCTCCATATCATCCACCTTCACTTTCTTAAGAATCACAACCTACATGTGAATATTTTAACAACGAACTCCTATTAACGCAATACTTATTTAAAGGTATATCTTCTATTATTATTTAGTTACAGAAAAAACACTTTGTTCAATAAGTTCAACTAAATAATAGAGTGGTTTTTTTATAAAGCATGAACTAAAGCCTTTGTATTTAAGAACTCTAGTCAATCTTTATTTATTCAAAAAAATAATGACAATTAATTGTGCCACTGAGCTTAATGGTTAATCATAATTAATCTATTTCCTTCACAAAAAGATTTTTTTCTATGCATACTTCTTCATTTGAAGTTTTTATAATAATATCAAAGTTCTGACTGAATGGATGCATAAACAATTCGTACTGAATTCGTCTCTGTTTATGAGACTGACGTAAAGCAGCTATGTCCGTACCTCTTTCTAAAATATCTCTTCCAACTCTTCTTACTAACTCTGTTTCATCATCTGTGTAAAAATAAATTTTCAGATCAATTAACTTAGGATCAATAAATGCGACGCTCATTCCTTCTACGATCGTGACTTTTTTAGGAGATATCAACTCACTTTTTTTGTAATCAGTATCTATGGTATAAAATTTTAATCCAGATTTGATCATTTGAATATCTCTTTCTAGAGACGATGTATGATGAGCATCTGGATGGCAAGCAGTCATTTTTGAATGATAGCTTTTATGTTGATAGTGATAGGAAATCATGGTGTCTTTTCGTAATTGTGACGTAATAATATATGGATCTGTATTGATATACGATACTTCATTTAGTCCTATCAATTGTGCCAGCTTAGTAGAAAAAGTTGTTTTACCTGCAGCACCATGACCTGATATACCAATTATCACTGGCTTTTCTGACTTATTTATCCAATTTATGACTTCATCAAATAGTATTTTCATCCCATCACCCTTTTATCTGTCATTTATACTTTAGTATACATCCTTATCATTCTAGTATTAAGTAAGAATGCATCAAGATATAGTCAATTTATTTTACCATTAATGAAACCGCTCTCCTTACAAAATATGTACTTTCTAAATAAACTAGCCTATTCAAAAAAATAAAAAAGCAGTATCCTCTAGATCAATAGATTCTACTACTTTTTATCTTATTACTATTTTTAAGCTAGCTCGGTACCGCCGGTTACACCGTAAATTTGTGCAGTGACGTAGCTTGATTTTGTAGAAGCTAAGAAAACATAGATATCAGAAAGTTCTACCGGTTGACCTGCTCGTTGTAACGGAGTATCTTGCCCAAAGGTTGGAATAGCTTCACTCGGCTGACCTCCAGAAATTTGTAACGGTGTCCAGATAGGTCCAGGAGCTACCACATTAACACGAATGCCTTTTGGCGCTAGTTGTTTTGCTAGACCTCGGCTAAATCCATTGATTGCAAATTTAGTTGAAGCATAATCTAGTAAATTAGCACTTGGATTATATCCTTGCACTGAGGATGTTGTGATAATGGAAGAACCTTCTGGTAAATAAGGCAATGCAGCTTTTATTACCCAAAATAGAGAGAACACATTAATTTCAAATGTTTGTCTTAACTGTTCTGTCGTGAGTTCTAAGATGTCTTCAACAGCCTGTTGTTTCCCAGCCACTAAAGCTAGTATATCTAATCCACCAAGTTCTTTGTGTGCTTGATCAACAAGTTGTTTACAAAAGGTTTCATCACTTAAATCACCTGGGATAAGAATGGCTTTTCGACCAGCTTGTTCGATCAATTGCTTCACTTCTTGTGCATCTGATTCTTCTTCTGGAAGGTAGTTCAATACAATATCGGCTCCTTCACGTGCGTAAGCAATAGCTACAGCACGACCTATACCAGAGTCTCCTCCTGTTACAAGAGCTTTTCGTCCAACTAGTTGTTCATTTCCTTTGTAAGATTTTTCACCGCAATCTGGACGCGGGTCCATTTTACTTTGTAATGCAGGAGGTTCTTGATATTGCTTTGGAAAGTCTTCAGTAAAAAATTGATTTAATGGATTTTCTAACTTTTTATTTTGCATTTCTCTCTCTCCTCTTCATTAGTAATGACTAAAGTTATCTTAAAATTTTCACCCTATAATTTCAAATCATATGTCTTCATTTGACTTCAACTAGCTAAAAAAAGAAAAAACACACTTATACATTTCTATAGGGTGCTTACTCTATTAGTTATTTTTTATTCTGGCTTGCTATTGTACCAGTCAACTGAGTCGAGAAAAGTTAAGTTGTTTTTTTGCCATTTTATACCAGCTATAACTTTATTTGACTTGAAAGTCAGTTTTTTCTCTCCCTTAATTTTTATGATTATTTTATATTGTATCAATCCTTTTTTCACTTTAAGATAATCGATATCTTTATAAGGAATACGAACATGATGGTCTGAAAATTGCCCCATCATCGTCAAACCAACTAAACTAATTTCCTCTGAAGAGAAAAAAAGCAAATAAAATTTCATATCTACAAAAGATGCTAATGCTCCATATGTAAAACTAGAAAATAATCCTGGTTCAGTATACCCGTATACAAAATTTTGATTTACTGGAACGTCTAATTGTTCCATATATGCTTCGATGTTTTCTATTTTCATTGCTTCATTCATTACCTACAACCCCTTTTTATCATCTTATCTAAATCAGTCAGAAAAGGAAAATGATATCCTATTTCCTGCCAAATATTACTAAATTAAAAAGATTCGTATTTTAGCTACTATGTAACTAGAACAGTATTAGGCATCTTATTCATTGGAACTAAAAGCTTATAGAAAAAGGTATAAAAAAGTTCCCATAATAATAAAATAAACGGCCCCATAAAAATTAGGACTAAGACAAACAAACCTAAAGAAAGCCAAAATTTCAATACTACCAGCATAACAAAAGAAGTAGCACTAAAGAGAAAGTGACCACTAAAAAGACCTATACCGAAATACACTTCATCGGTATAGGTCTACTTCAATTATTATTTTCCTAAACCACCAAGGCCACCAGTAGCGTCACTTCCAGCCAATTTTTTAGCTTCACTCATTAATTCTTTTTTCTCATTTTCATCAATATCGCCATCGTCGTGAGCTTGTTTAACATCTTTCACCAATTGGCCTGCTTTTTCTTTGTCCACATTTTTGAGTTTTTGTTTCAGTTCATCAAATTTTTGACTCATCTTAACATCTCCTCTTTCATCCATTTGTAGTACAACTTAAAGATAGGAAAAACAGACATAAACTTCAAGTAATTTGATTTATACTTGAACATAAAAAAAAGCAACATCTTGAAAATTAGATGCTACTCTTCTCGCTCTTATAAAATTATTTCTTTTTATTTGAATTCTTTTTCTCTAGAGTATAGACCTATTGAACAACTTTTAAGAATCCTTCTAAGAAATCAGCCGAATCTCCAATATAACTATAGTCAGAGTGTTTAAAAATAGGGGCTTCTGGATCTTTGTCAATAGAAATCACTAGTTCTGCATTTTCAATTCCAGTTGTATACTGAACTGCTCCATGGATACCTAGATTAATCAACAATTTAGGTGCAATAGTATTGCCGGATTGTCCAATTTGATCCTCTCCATTAAACTTAGGATGGTCTGTCAACGGACGAGTTACTCCAATTTTTGCTCCTAGTTTACGAGCAAGCTCTTCTGCCAGAATAATTGTCTTGTCATCTACAGCGCCTCGTCCCAACGCGATGACTCGATCAGCATTGGCAATACTATCACTTTTAGATAGCAATGGAGTTTCATCTATAATTTTCACACGTTTGGCTTCTTTAAAGACCAAATCGTTCACTTCGGTCACTATTACTGATCCGCTGTTTGTTTTTGTAGCTTCAAAAGTATTTGGTCGTACAGAAGCCATTTGCGGACGATGGTTTGGGCAAATGATCTCACACATAATATTATCCCCATAAGACGGTTTAGTTTGAACTAACAAATCATTATCAAATGCTAAATTTAAACAATCAGATGTCAGTCCTGTATTAAGTTTTGCCTGCAGACGTGGTGCAATTGAGCGACCAACAACTGTTGCACCAAAAAGGATGCTATTGGGTTGGCGACGAGTTGCCAATTCTGCCATTAAACTGGCAATCTCAGAATCAGTGGCGTCTTTCAAACGATCATCCTTTACTACAACAATTTCATCAGGACCATACTCTTTAATATTCTCTTCTAAATTTTTGTCTGTGGCTTCAAATAGGATTACAACAACTTTTTTATCACCAGCAATTTCTTTTGCTTTGGTTATCAATTGGTACGTAACCGGTTGAATAATTCCTATATGTTTCTCTGCGTATATCCAAATTTCTTGGCTAGTCATTTTTTTCCTCACCTCTCTTAGAGTAAATTAGTGGCTCTTAATTGTATTAATAATTCACGAACTGCTTCATCAGCTGTTCCTTTAAGAACCTTTGTGGCTTTCGCTTCTTTTTCGGGTGCCCATACACTACGTACGACTGTAGGTGAACCTTTCAAACCAATTCTATCAGGATCAACAGGTAAACTATTTTCATCCCAAATACGAATGTCTTTTTTGTAACTTTGTTGAATATTACGAGGTGTCGGATAGCGTGGTTCGTTCATTTCACTACGCACTGTTACCACCGCTGGCAATTGGAATTCAATTTTTTGCTGCATATTCTCTAATAATCGGGTTGCAGTCATAGCTTTATTAGAATGGCTATGAAGTTCACTTACAAATGTAATTTGTGGCCAATCTAAAAATTCAGATACAATGGGACCAACTTGACTGGTATCTGCATCCACTGACTGTCGACCAAATAATACTAAATCTACCTCACCTAATTCTTTGATAGCTTGTGAGAGCACATATCCAGTTGCTAAAGTGTCTGCTCCACCAAATTGACGAGAACTTAAAAGTACAGCATCATCACAACCCATAGCAAGACCTTGTCGTAACGTCATCTCAAAATCTGGAGGTCCCATAGATAATAGAATAACTTCTCCACCCCACTCATCTTTCAAACGTAGAGCTGCTTCAATGGCATTCTTATCATAAGGATTCATCATGCCTGGTTCCCCAGAGCGAATGAGATTTTTAGTAACTGGATCAATTTTCAAGTTATTTGAAACCGGTACTTGTTTAATACATACTACAATTTTCAAGCTCATTGAACTCATTCCCCTCCCTCGTTTACAACTTCTTTAGCTATTTCAATCATCATTTTTTCTAATGATCCTTCTGCAATTTGTAATGCACGAGCATCACGGATTAAATGCTCCACAGGATACTCTCTACTATAACCATATCCACCTAACACTTGTAAGGCATGATCAGCAGCAATAACCGAAGCACGGCTACCATATGATTTTGCCATAGTAGCGACTTTAGCATAAGATTTACCCTCAAGTTTTAACTTAGCAGCTTCTTGGTAAAGCAATTGTGTATTTTCTTTCGCAATGGCAATTTCTGTAATTTTTGTTTGAATAGAATGTAATTGGATAATAGGAGTATCGATTGCTTCACGTTTTTTTGCGTAATCAACCGCAATCGTTAAGGCATGTTGAGTAATACCTGCAGCAATCGCACCCATTAAAATACGTGCGTCATAGTGAGCGTTATCCCCAATTTCAACACCTTGTCCTATAGTTCCTAATAAGTGTTCTTCACCGACAACAACGTTTTCCAAGAAAATTTCTCCTACTGGTGTGCCATTCATCCCAATGAACTCTTCACGCTTACCGTGTTTAAAGCCAGGCATATCTTCATCAACAAGGAAACAAGATAATTCTGTTGGAGATGTTTTTAAAAGTACACAATAGACTTCAGCTAATCCACCATTTGTAATCATGGTTTTGTTGCCATTTAAAATCCACTTATCTCCCTCTTTAACTGCTTTGGCTGTATGTCCCATTACATTAGATCCACCTTGTGGTTCTGTTGAGGAAAACCCAAAAATACGATGAGTTGCTTGCGGTAGATATTTTTCTTTCAACTCAGTTGTTGCATATTTCAATACTTGGTCAATTGTTTTGTAGTGTCCTTCTAAGGTAAAGGCAACACTGGCATTTCGAACAGCAAAATCATAGATGGTTTGAGAACTAGCAATAACATCAAATCCTGCTCCACCATATTCTTCTGGTAAAGTTAACCCTAAAAATCCAGTATTCACAATATTATTCCATAACTCCTTAGGAAAATCCCTTTGTTTATCAATCAACATATCCAATGGTTTTACTTCTCTATCAGCAAAATCTGTTACCATCTGGTGTAACATCACTTGCGGCTGGGTCAATTTTATACTCATCATTTACACTCCTTTGTTCATATATGCACAAGAATAAATTCAAATCGTCTAACAAATTAACTATAGCCTATTTTTTTTTCGATAGAGTTGATTTAAATCAAGTACAAGCAAAATTATAAAAAACATTTTCTTTTCTAAAGTCTAGAAAACTGGTAAACTTGGCTAGTATTGTGAGGAATTATAGAGGAGAATACAGGATGAAAAAAATTTATTCAACATCTTACCACCATGCTTATCATTGTGAAAAAACAGCACAGTGTTGTATATCTACCGTCCCCTTATTTCAATCCCTAACAACCGAACAAAAAGAACAAATTCATTCATTGATCCATCACAAACACTACTCTAAAGGAGAAACGATTTACCGACCTGGTGAAACTGCTGATTCTCTTTATGTATTGCAAAGCGGCAAAATACGTGTCTATCGATTATCAGATACCGGAAAAGAACAATTAATCCGAATGGTAACTAAAGGTGAGTTCACTGGTGAATTAGCTTTATTCAAGAAGGGAGTTTATGAAGCTTTTGCGGAAGCGCTAACAGATTGTTCAATATGCGCTATCACACATATAGAGTTTCGTGAGTTACTCCTTCAATACCCAACTATGTCTATTGAAATGTTGGCGACTATTGCTAACAGATTGGGAACTTCTGAGCAACAAACAACTTGGGCTACTACTGAGACAGTACGAGACCGTTTGTTACACTTTTTGATTAGTTTAGCTGACTCTATTGAAAGAGAACCCATTGTTGAACTAAAGATGGCTAAAAAGGATTTAGCTTCTTATCTAGGAACCACTTCCGAATCATTAAGTCGTGAATTAGCTCGATTAGAAAAAGAAAAAATCATTAAAGAAATGTCCTATGGAAAGTATAAACTATTAGATTCCCCATAATTGGTATCTATTGTATAAAGATAGAATCCTCCTCATAATCAGGAAGGGTTCTATTTTTTGATACCTATAAAAGATTGATAAAGATCAATTTTTTAATCCCCTCTACTCATTATACTAAAGTCATTAACAGATAGGAGGAATGCAATTATGAAAAAGGCTATATATCAATTAGAACCGTTATCATGTCCATCTTGTATCAAAAAAATCGAAACAACTTTAACTAAAACGGAAGGAATTGAATCCGTTAAGGTGATGTTCAACTCCAGTAAAGTAAAAACACAATTCGATGAATCAAAAATCGAAGCTGGAAAGATTCAAGAAACCATTCAAAAACTAGGTTATCCAGTTTTATCTTCTATACTCTCTTAATAAAACCTAGTATGATAAATAATTCTACTTTTTAAAAGTAGAATTATTTTTTTTTGATAAAAATACTTTTTACATTTGCGACAACTTCTACAAAAGAGAGCGAATAGAATGAAACAACTCAATTAATCTTGATCACAGTCAATTTTTAACTGTTAGATATGAAGTAAGATAAATTTATGAAGAAACCACCAAACGAAAGGAGCGTTCCTTATGTCAAAAGTCCTATTTCAAATTGAGCCACTTGAATGTGCCGGTTGTGCACAAAAAATAGCCAATCAAGTCAATACATTAAAAGGAATCGACTTTGTCAAAGTCTTTCCACAACTTGGAAAAATACTTATCTCATTCGACAGCAAAAAATTATCACTCTCTAAAGTTGAAGAAACCATTCTACAAACAGGTCATCCCATTTATTCAAAAATAACTGCGTAAAAATAAGGAGGAAAAAAATGATTACTCATATCAATCATCATAAAAATCACATCATTATTTTATCAGGTAGTTTAATCGCTATCGGCTTTATTTCAGGTTTCATGGGAACTAAAAACCTACAGGATATTGCCCTGATTATTGCAACCATTATTGCCAGTATACCTATTTTCATTAAAGCCCTTCAAGCTTTGCGGATGAAAGCATTCAGTATTGATCTGCTCGTTAGTATCGCCGTTCTTGGTGCCTTATATATTGGTGAGTACACGGAATCTTCTATTGTAACCTTTTTATTTTTATTCGGCGATTACTTAGAAATGAGAACTTTAGAAAAAACACGCTCATCATTAAGAGAACTGGTTGACCTAGCTCCTCAAGAAGCAACTTTATTGCGTGCAGATGGCCAAACAGAAACCGTTCCCGTTGAAGATGTTAAAGAAGGCAATCGTGTCCTCGTTCACCCAGGCGGTAAAATTCCAGTTGACGGTAAAATTGTCTATGGTAAGGCTTCAATTAATGAATCAGCTATCACCGGTGAATCTGTTCCGGCATCAAAAGCAATTGATGATCTCGTTTTCAGTGGAACAATCTTGGACAATGGTTACATTGAAATGATTGCTCAAAGAGTCGGAAACGATACGACCTTTGCTAAAATCATTGAACTTGTCGAAGAAGCACAAGAATCCAAATCAAAAGCAGAAAAATTTTTAGATAAATTTGCCAATATCTATACGCCGTCTGTCGTCATTTTATCAATCGTTGTCTACCTCTTTACCAGAGATCTTCATTTGGCCATCACTTTCCTAGTCATTGCCTGTCCTGGTGCTTTAGTGATTGGAGCGCCTGTTTCAAATGTTGCTGGTATCGGAAATGGCGCCAAAAAAGGTGTACTGATAAAGGGTGGAGAAATAATGGATACATTCTCTAAAGTAGATACCATAGTCTTTGATAAAACAGGTACTTTGACCAAAGGAAAACCTGAAGTTACCGATATTCATACCTTTAGCAACATCAATCAAGATACTTTATTGGAACTCGTGGCTAAAGCAGAAACAATTTCTGAGCACCATTTAGGACAAACGATTGTGAAAGCAGCCCAAACCCGTAAGCTGGATCTTTCTACTATAGAATTAAGGGATGGAGAAGCAATCAAAGGAAATGGAATCAAAGCTATCGTAAACAACCACAACATAATTGCTGGAAACCGAAAATTAATGAAGGCCGAAAATATCTCACTAGAAGCTACTGTTGATCAGTACGCAGTGGTTCGCGAAAAAGCAGGTAACTCTGCCATTTTCATTGCAATTGATGGGAAAATATCTGGTATCATCTCTATTGCTGATCAAATCCGCGACGATGCCAAAATAGCTTTAACACAAATGAGAGAAAATGGAATAAAAAAAATTGTCATGTTGACGGGCGACAACAAACACACGGCTGAAGCTGTAGCAACTGAGTTGGGGTTGGATGAGTTTCATGCTGAATTGTTGCCAGAAAATAAAGTAGACTATGTAAAACAATTAAAAAGTTCTGGTCATATTGTTGCTATGGCTGGAGACGGCGTCAATGATGCTCCCGCTATTGCAACAGCTGATATTGGCCTAGCAATGGGTAAAGGCGGAACGGATATCTCAATGGAAACAGCTGATGTTGTCTTAATGGCAGATCAGTTGATGCAATTTTCTCATGCCTATTCTTTAGCTAAAGCAACCACCCGTAATATGAAACAGAATATCTTGATTGCAGTTAGTGTCGTAGCCCTTTTATTAGGTGGCGTCTTAATGGGAAATGTTCATTTGGCATCTGGAATGTTCATACATGAAGCTAGTGTGCTAGTGGTTATCTTAAATGCTATGCGTCTGATTCGATTTAACCTTAAGCCTACAAAATCAGTTGAGCTAACTGGAGCAGCGGTAAAAGTGTAAAAAAACAATCTTAACTCGAAGAATGCAGCAAAGATTGTTATACTTGAATTATCGAATAGGCTTAAAAATTATGTTAATGGAGGGACTATAATGAATAAAGACACTATGCACCATAATCATTCCGTTGAATCACATAAAGCTTGCGTTTCCTTAGTCCCGATTTTTAATCATTTAGAAGATGAACAGTTAGATGAAATCATGGCAACCACTCATTCAGTTTCATATAAGAAACATGAACTTATTTATCATGCTGGAGACGAGTCTAATGCTCTTTATATTATTAACAAAGGAAAAGTTCGGATATACAGATTATCGGAATCTGGGAAAGAACAATTAGTTCGGATTTTGAATCCCGGAGATTTTACTGGAGAGATGGCCTTATTTTCTGAATCCACACATGAGGCTTATGCAGAAGCAATGGTGGATACAAAAATATGTATGATTAACCGTTTAGATTTACAAGAATTCTTAGTGAAATATCCTTCCATCTCTTTAAGAATTTTGGCTGAATTTTCACATCGTCTTGAAGCTTCTGAGAAGCAGTCTTCTCGCTTTGCAACAGAAAAAGTTGATACACGTATTGCCTTATTTTTAGTGGATTATCTCGATAAAGAAACAGTTGGAACAGATGAACTCACTTTACCCATGAGCAAAAAAGACTTGGCTTCTTATTTAGGAACCACACCTGAAACGATCAGCCGTAAATTTAACGAGCTAGAAGACCGAGGTTATATCAAGCAATTGACACATAAACAAATTCAAATAGTCGATTTAGATGGTTTGTTATTAGTTTAATTCATCGATTTTTTTATTTCATTCGAGAAATTAGATTTATACCTAAAATTTAAAAGGACATTACCTCATTTTAAAATGAGGTAATGTCCTTTTTCCTTTATTTCTATCTTATAACTTAGCTTGCCATTTGTTTGCCCAAACAAGTTCGTTTGGAGTTCCTTTAAATTCTGATTTGCCTTCTAGCTTGTCAATCACTTGTTTGATAATTTCTTCGTTATCATTGTAAGCATTGATAAATGTTTTCACCATTGTTGCATCATGTAAATGAGTCGTGAAGTTTAATGATACGAATACAGTCGGCACTTCGTACACAAACCAAGGAACTTCATTAGACATTGCTGTACTCCATTGGATACGGTAGTTGTTTTGTGCACTGTAACCCATAATATCAGCAACTTCTAATGCCAAGTCAACATTTTCACGGTACTCTACCGTTTTACCTTTGATACGAGTAGATCCGTCATTTAAGGTTACTTCATAACCACGAGAAGTCAATTCATCTATGATGGATTGAGCTACGTCAGATCCAGCTTCGTAAATTCCGCCTTTTTCACCTTCAAGCATGTATAGACGAATGCGTTTATGTGTTTCTGGACTGATTGGTAAGTTGTTTTGAGTATCTTTCACTAAAGTGATCCCTTTATCAGCTGCATCAGCACGCATTTGTAAATGCTCTTCACAACCAACAACTTCTAGAGCAGATTCGTCTTGGAATAAAGTACCGTCTGCTTGTTTTTTGTGTAAGTTTAGTTTAGCTTTCAATCCTAAAATACGTTGTAAAGCATCTTTCATACGTTCTTCAGTGATGATTCCGTTTTGGTAGCCTTTTAGCATGAAACCAAAGTCTTCATCAATGTCATTGAAGAATAAGAACATGTCACATCCAGCAGCAATCGATAGAGGAACGTATTCTTCACGACGCATAGAAGCTGTCATACCTAACATATGAGTAGCATCTGTAATAACTAAACCATTGAAACCAAACTTAGTTTTCAATAAGTCTTGGATTAATTCAGGTGCTAATGTTGCTGGTAAAATATCTTTGTCTTGTAGTTCAGGGTTCAAAGCTTTTTGGTATTCTGGTAAAGCAATGTGTCCAGCCATAATCATTTCAACACCGTTGTCGATGTGGTTATGGTAAACGCGGCCAAATGAATCTTCCCATTCGTCTACGGATAATTCGTTCACACCTAATACTAAATGTTGGTCACGTTCTTCAGTACCGTCACCAGGCCAGTGTTTAATACATTTGATCACTTCACTTTGATCTAAACCTTCAAGGTAAGCATTTGTGTATTTGATAACATTGTCAGCGTTTGTACCGTAAGCACGTGTATTAACAATCGTGTTTCTCCAGTTTTGCAAAATGTCCACACATGGGTCAAAGTTTACATTGATTCCCATTGCAACTTCTTCACGTCCAGAAACGTATCCGGCATTGTATCCAACAGTTGTATCCCCAGAAGCTTCTACTTGTGCTCCAGAAGCAATGTACGTACCAGCTTTAGCAGCACCATTACCACCTGCATCACAGTTAGCAGCTACTAATAAAGGAATTTTCGAGTCTTTTTGTAAAGAGTTAATCAATTCTTGAACTTCTTTAGCTGTTCCACCTTGGTAACGAGCAGCCCCAATGTGGTATTTTTCTAAAATATCTTTATTTGTTAAATCGTTACCACTGAATTGGTCTTTTCCAAAGAAGAATAAGTTTGTAAATAATTGTCCCACTTTTTCTTCATCCGTCATAGTTCCGATAGTATCATTTACCCATTTGATTTGTTCCTCGTTTAAATTATACGGTTTTGCTTTTAAATCTACTAATTTCCCCATAACAATCTCCTAACAATTCAATTTTTATTTTGTTTACCCTTTCATCTTATAGAAACCGCTATCAACATACTTTCAATATTTTTGTTTTTACTCTATAATTATATCTTAGTGTTAAATTATTTTTTATAAGGAGAACAACATGAATCGAGAAAAGGAATTTTCCATACCTGATATTTGTCAATTAATACACAATATCATTCAAATTGATACCGAATATTTTAATGTCTCCCATACAAAAAGAAAACGGTTAACAAACACCTATATGCCTAATTTTTTAGAAGAATACATTGAACAATCATTATTTTCAATTGAAAATATTTTAATTCAGCAAGAAAAAAATGATGTTTGCTACTATAAAGATGAAACACTACAACTTCATTATTTAGGAAAAGGTATGTGGCAAGACCATTTATATAAAGGAACTATTGTGATTGGACCTTTCATTTCAGATAGTTTAAACCGTAACTATTTAGAACAATTGACGTCTCAATTTTCAGTTTCAGATGATTCTTTATTTAATTTAAAACAATACTTTGAAGGCATAATCATTCTTGACCAGAACCGTTTGCAGTCTATTAGTTATTTACTGACCAATCTTATTCCAAAAAAAATTCTACAACCTAATCTGATTTCATCCGATATAGGTGACCTTAACTTAATTCAACATTCTTTAGCGGTTAATGAAAATACGTATTCTGAAGTTGAAAAAATCTACCGTATTGAAAAGCAAATTTTACATGCTGTCGAAAAAGGCGACCGTGATGAAGCATTAAGATTTTTAGAATTTTTTAAAATTGATTTAACCTATAGAATACCAGGAAATCCATTGCGAACGTATAAAAATCTTGGATTTTCACTAAATACGTCACTACGCATAACCGTTGAAAAAGTAGGAATCAGCCCAATTTATATTCATTTGTTATCTAATAAGATTGCTATTTTAATTGAAAACTTGACTACTATCTCAGAACTCGAAAAAATACAAACCGTTATGATTTCTGAATACTGTCAACTAGTTGAAACAGATCGTTCTCAAAAATACAGTCCCGTTATAAAAGAAGCTGTCACCCATATTCAACTCCATTATTTTGAAAAAATCTCACTCTCTACTATCAGCAAAAAATTAAACATAAATGCTACGTATCTTTCAAAAAGATTTAAAATAGAAACCGGACAAACACTTACCCATTATATCCAAGATCTTCGAATCAATCATTCAAAAGAGTTGATCAAACAAAATCAACTATCTATCACTGAAGTCGCATTAAAGGTTGGTTTTGAAAATCTGAATTATTTTTGTACTATTTTTAAAAAAGTAACTGGTGTAACACCGAAACATTATTTTAAACTCTAACCATAAAATGCTTCATACAAAAAAGAGGTCAGATTACCACCTGACCTCTTTTTTGTTTTTTATTAGTTACGTTGAACTGGTGTTCAAAAAAGTACCAGCTCGTTTTCCTATATGTTTTAAATCGTAATTTCTATCCAATTCCCTTCAGGATCGGCCACAACACTTTCGTAGTACCCGTCTCCTGTCCAACGAGGTTGACCAATAACCGTATGCCCATCATCTGAAATAGTCGTGGTTAAAGCATTGACTGCTTCTTCACTACCCACACTAATAGCCAGATGTGCCCAACCTAATGGTGTTTCTTCTGGTTGATGTGTAATAGTGGGTTGTTGCATCAATTCTAATCGAACTTCTGATTCAGAAAAAGTTAAAAAGTAACTGGCAAAACCTCGATTAGTGTTTTCATAACGTTCTCCTGATTGAGCTTTAAAATAAGTTTCATAAAATTGGCGCATTCGTTCAATATCTTTGGTCCACAATGCTACATGTGCAATTTTCATTTAGAAACCTCTTCCTTAATTATGGTATTTTGTTCATTCGCGATTTCTGTCCAGTAAGCAGCTTGTTTACCTTCCCAGAATTCTTTGTCTTCTTGGGTAATGTCTCGAATAACCCGACAAGGGTTTCCAACGGCTATCGTATTCGATGGAATGTCTTTCGTTACAACAGATCCAGATCCAATAACGACATTATCTCCAATTATCACACCGGGATTCACCACTGCACTTCCACCAATCCAAACATTATTTCCAATAGTAATCGACGTCCCAAATTCCAATCCACTGTTGCGTACAGTTGGGTCAATCGGATGACCTGCTGTATACAAGCATACTCGCGGCCCAAACATAACATTATCTCCAATCTTGATTGGAGCAACATCTATCATAACGCAATCAAAGTTTGCATAAAAATTTTTACCAATAGTAATGTTTTGCCCATAATCAACCCGTAAAGTCGGCTCAATATAGATGCCCTCTGCTACATCACCAAAAATATCCATTAACAGTTGCGTACGATATGGTTTCTCCTCTTCAGTAGTACCATTAAATAATCGAATTAATTGTTGTCCTTTTTGTCGCATTGCTTTTAATTCTTCTCCTTGTGCAAGGTACAATCTCTCTGCTAGCATTCGTTCTTTTTCAGACATCTCTCTATCTCCTCATATTCAAAATTTATTTTATCCCTTATTAAACTGCTTTTAGTTGTTATCATTTTTAGAGCTTCATCTTCCAACTAAGTTCCTCTACTGTATTTTTACTAATAAAAAACACAATTTTAAATACGCTTTCATTTCACGCTATACAGTGAGCCTTTATCTATGTAATATAGTAATTTCCTTATTTCGTCTTTATTTAGAAACAAAAAAATAATCCTCTCTAAAAAATAAAGTAAAAGTAAGTCTACCACTATCTTAGCATGAATAATTGAGGATTAAAAGATACATAAAACCCGGCCTTTAGTATCACAATACGATACTTTATTTCAATTAATGGAATTCGCTTTCAAAAAACGCTTTCTTTTTACAGGATTCTGTATTATACTTTCATTATTAACATAAAGGGTGGTAATAAAATGATTGAAGCAAGCAAAGAAAAAGTACCAGTAGAAGTAAGAGAATTTGGTCTCCTTGATAAAATTGCCTATATGTGCGGAGATATCGGAAATGATATGTTTTTTATCTTTTCTAGTTCCTTCTTAATGCTCTTTTATACAAAAGTTTTAGGCATAAGCGGAGCGGTAGTCGGTATGTTATTCTTAACAGCTCGATTTGTAGACGCTTTCACAGATATTGGTATGGGACGTTTAATTGATACGTTAAAACCTTCCAAGAATGGTCGATTCAGAGTTTGGATCAAGCGTATTGCACCGTTTGCTGTACTTTCTGGAATTTTGCTATTTTTAAATGTTGTTCAAGATTGGCCCATGAATATGAAAATTATTTATATTTTTGTTACTTACATCTTTTGGGGCAGTATTTGTTATACTGCAATAAATATTCCTTATGGATCAATGGCCTCTGTTATTAGCGATAACCCAGATCACCGAGCTTCTCTTTCAATCTTCCGTAGTGTTGGTGCAAGTATTGCAAGTATCTTTATCTCATTTATTGTTCCTATCTTTGTTTACACAACAGATTCAAATGGCGCGCAAGTTGTTATTGGGGAACGTTTCACTATCTTAGCCATAGCTTTCGGAGTGATTGCTTTTATTCTGTATCAAATTTGTTATCACTTTACAATCGAACGTGTTCAATTACCCGACACTAGTGATCAACCAAAAGAATCTTTTAGCATACAAGTAAAAGCCATTATCAAAGGATTAACAACAAATCGTGCATTAGTTGGAATTATTGTAGCTGCCATTTTCTTATTGCTAGCACAATTACTGGTAGGCACAATGAATGCATATCTATACGCTGACTACTTCCAAAATTTTAAAGCGTTATCAATCGCTGGTGTTGCAGGAGCTTTAGGCGTACTTGTGCTTGCACCATTCTCAAATACAATTGCATCTAGATTTGGTAAAAAAGAATCTGGTACTGTCGCACTTATCTGTTCTGCATTAATGTATGCGGTTTTATTCTTCATGGGAACAACAAATGTATGGTTATTCCTTGCTGTTGCAACCTTAGGTAACTTAGGCATGAATTATTTCTCCATTATCATTTGGGCATTTATTGCAGATATTATTGATTATCAAGAAATTCGCACCGGAAAACGTGAAGATGGAACCATTTATGCGGTCTACTCTTTTGCTCGTAAGCTTGGTCAAGCTTTGGCTGGTGGATTAGGCGGATTTGCATTAACAGCTATTGGATACGTTTCAGCGGCTTCCATTCAAACTCCTGACGTATTAGATAAAGTTTACAATGTGTCTACTGGTATCCCAGCAATTGCCTACTTACTGGTTGCTCTAAGCCTGTTCTTCATCTATCCATTAGGTAAAAAACAAGTTCTTGAAAATACAGCTATCCTAGCTGAAAAACGTAAAAAAGCAACTCTTTAATTTTAAAAAATAGTTTCTTTAATCAAAAACACAAATGTAATCCTTATCATTTTGGATTCACTTTTGTGTTTTTCTTTTGTACAAAAAAAAGACCTACAGAATCACGTTTAAGTGAGCTTCTCCAGATCTTTTCTTCATGCTAAAAATTTAAATTGTACTTGGTAAAGCATTTTCTGATTCACGTGGAGCTGTAATCACTACAGAAATCACAGCAATTGCCACAAACAATACATTAACCAATAATCCAGTCATACCAGCTATTTCGAAAGAGCTATTAGCTGATAATACTGAATAGACACTAGATGAGATAGCTACTCCAATAGCTCCACCTAAAGAACTCGCCATTTTGTATACTCCAGATGCTACACCGACTTTATTCGCAGGGGCTGCAGATATTGCCGTATCTGTAGAAGGTGTTGCGTAAAATCCAAGTCCTAGACCATACAAAGCGTAGCCTATAAATACAAAAACAGAATAGATAGCTCCAGGTATAAAGGTTAAAGACATTAGTAGAATTCCAACACCAGCAAGACTTGTGCCCAATAACATTGGTTTACGAGCGCCGTGTTTTTGTAAGGCTTTTTCACCTAAGCGAATAGATGACAATACACATACTAGATAGCCAATGGTTAATAACCCTGATTGGAATGATGAATACCCTCTACCCATTTGAACATACGTATTTGCAACGAACATAGTACCCGCAGATGCATTCAACAAGAAATTTGATAATGTTGCACCGCTGTATGCTCTATTTTTGAACAATGAAAAATCGATTAAGCTATTTGTATTGGTTGTTTCAATTTTAATAAGAATCAAAGTTGAAACAATAAATATCACGATAAATGCAATTGCTACTGGGCTAAACCAACCAATAGAAGAACCATTTGTAATATATAGATTAAATGTTAACATCATGATCACAAAACTAAACAATCCACCAAAGTCGAATTTTTTGCTATCTTTCGTAGCAACTTTACTTTCGGGTGTGCCATTGATTAATAGATAGCCAAGAATAGCAAAGATAATTGAGAAGATAAAAATCCATCTCCAACCTAAGTAAGTAGCTACCATTCCACCAAACAATGAACAAATTCCTGAACCACCCCAGGACCCAATAGACCAATAGCTGAGAGCACGCTGACGTTCTGCTCCATCAAAATAAGTTTTCATAAGAGATAATGTTGCCGGCATGATCGTCGCGGCTGAAAAACCTTGAATTATACGACCAATGATCAACAATACTGGTCCATTTGCAAATACCAAACACAAAGATCCGATAATGCTTAAAAGCAATCCAATCTTTGTCAGTTTCACACGACCGAATTTATCGGCCATCGCTCCTGATCCTACCATAAACATCCCAGAAAACAGGGCTGTTAAGCTGATTGCTACATTTAAAAGACTTGACGAAATGCCTAAATCAGCCTGTACAGCAGGTACGATATTTAACATGGTTTGAGCAAACAACCAGAACGTAATTACCCCAAAAACAATCCCAACTATCAATCTATTTGAACCTTTATAACTTGTTTCCATTTTCTTTCTATTCTCCTTTTACTAGATAGTCCACTACAATTGAACCCATAGCTTTTGCTGCAACGATTAAACTTGATTCACTAATTTTAAATTTAGGATGATGATGCGGATAAGCTTCGCCTTCTTCAGGAGCAGCACCAACATAAAAGAACATACTTGGACGTTCCTTTGCATAATACGCAAAGTCTTCTGAAGGGGGTTGTGCATCACACATTTCAATTCCTTTTAACTCAGGAATTGTTGTTTGTTTCAAATGACTGATCGTTTCTTCTGTTAGATCTGGGTCATTATATAAGACAGGATAATCATTTTCATATTGCAACTCATACGTAACATCAAACATGGCTGCAATACCATCTAATTTAGCACGAATTTCTTTTTCAACTATTGTACGCACTTCTTCAGACATTGAACGGACATCGCCATCTAATTGAACAGAATCTTTAATGACGTTAAATGATCCACGTCCATCAAAATTCCCAATGGTAATTGAACCAACATCAAATGGATTCAAACGACGACTCACGATAGATTGCACGGCTACTACAAAATAACTTGCTGCTACGATTGCATCATTTGCTTTGTGTGGAGAAGAACCATGTCCACCGACACCTTGGATTTTAACATGGAAATTCGCACGTCCAGTTTGGATATTTTCAGGACGGTAAAATAGTTTACCTGATTCCATTTGAGACATCACATGAATCCCAAAAACATTGTCAACACCATCTAATGCGTGATCTTCAATCATTTGAATCGCGCCACCTGGCGGCATTTCTTCAGCATGTTGATGCAGCACAACGATTTTCCCGTTTAATTGTTCTTTTATTTCTATTAAAGATTCTGCTAAAATCAACATGTATGCCGTATGACCATCATGTCCACAAGCATGCATCACTCCCGGATTTTTTGATTGAAAAGGAACATCAGATTCTTCTTTAATCGGCAAGGCATCAAAATCCGCACGAATCGCAATTGTTTTTCCAGGGTTACCTGAATCAATTGTTACAACTATTCCACGTCCTCCTACATTTGTACGTACGTCACAATCTTTATCTTTATAAAAATCTGCAATATAAGCTGCCGTTTTTTCTTCTTGAAAAGATAATTCAGGGTTCTCATGTAAATAACGACGTATGTCAATCATGCGATCTTGTTTCTCGTTCATTTTTTCAAACAGACTATTTTTTATTGATTCATTCATAATGTAACCTCCTATTTTATATTCGAAGCGAATGAATTTGCTCATTCGTTCATTACTACTCTATTTTAGATCTGATTTAGAAAAAAAGTAGGTCAAAACTTTACCCAAAAGGATTCTTTTTTGCCTTCATTCTTTTTAAATGGTCTATACCAGGTCAAGAAATGTGCTTCTTTTTTATCTTTTTGCTTTTTAAAAAAATAAATGCCCATTCTGCTGATAATCAACTAGAATGAGCATTTTATTTTTCAAAACATTTTATTGTAATTTTTAAAGATCTAATTCAATTTTTTTCAACTCAATAAAATGAATGGAATTGATATCCATATAAGCATAAAAAGACCATTTCCCATTAATGATTTCATCTTTTATTTCCACATCTGGAGTTGCGGTAGAAATAATATACTTCATCACGTCTTGATTAATGCCATGCTTACTATTTATCTTTCTTAAGTTGTCATAGAGAGCACCATTTTTACGGTCAAATTTAAACCGAGTAACTTGATACTCACCAGGATCTAAACTATCAAGGGTCACTTGTAGTTCTTTGCTGTGCTGTTTCAAAAATAATTCATCCACTGAATAACGAGGATTAAAATTCCGCTCGTGAAAAATGGCTATTTGGTACCCATCTTCATTTTTTGTCATCAGGTGATTTTCACCTTTTGATAAGATGGTTCCATATAATCGTTCTTTAAAAAACATCGCGTAATAAACTGGGCGTTTCCCATTAAAATAATGAAAAAGTTCAAGTCCATCTGAAACTAGATCTGTACTATTATGAGTGCGCTCATGAATTTCATTATTGATCCAAAAGCCTAACCCTTGTACCTCTTGACTTAATTCTATTACAGTATTAAAAATGAGAGCTGCACGGAAAAATGTGCCATTGATGTACCGTGAATCTCCCGTTAATGTATTCCACATATCAAGGAATAATGGTTTTCTAATGCCATTCTTCTGAAGAAATTGCTTTAATTTTTTTGTTTTATTTATGTGGTAATTTTGTGAGTTAATAAAATTTTGATCACTTGTTTCATCAAAATTAATATCCGTATTCCGATTAGCATCAAAACTGATAAAATCAATACTGTGTGTCTTTTTCAACACCCACTCATGACTGGATACAGTTTTCATCTTTTCTTCATCAAAAGGTAAAAAAACACCCAACTGAATATGCAACGATTTCTTTTTTAAAATTCCGTGCAAAGTCTCATATAAGTCTTCTAGTATCAAAGGATCCAGCTTGGTTTCTTTTGGTACATAAAAAAGAATATGCCAATGTTTAACAAAATCTTTCCCGAATACTTGGATGGTGTGATTTAAAAATGCTTTTAACCTAGAAAAATAATCTTTAAAATAAAGTATTTCATTTACATTAATGCGCAGAAATACACTGAATCCTAACTCTTTAATTGTCCGTAAAGCCAGATCAGAATTGGCATAACTTGAAGTAGTAGAAATCATTTCATCAGTGTTAACTTCTGGCAGAATTGTTGACCCGCCTATTAAATTACGAATACCAATATAGTCTATTTTCATTGAACTGTGTGTCATTAATATTTGTTTCTTTATATTTTCATTTAAAACATCTTTTAATTCACCAACAAAAATAATGTGTTTCTCATGCATAAGCGTATTTTTTGTTTGCTCCATTGGCGAAACAAGTAACTTTTCACTTGTAAAATCATTCCCTAAAAGAGACTGATTCACTTCTTTATCACAATACTTTGTCAATTTTACCAGCACTTCTGGAGAATCTAAAACACTAGACTCTCCACTACTATTCCTAGTAATATCTCCTTCTGTAAGAGCAGCAGATTTATGTTTTTTCCGATAATTAGCTGGCGTCTGCTGGTAAGCTGCTTTAAAAGCAAGTGCAAATTGTTTTGCGGTAGTGAATCCATTACGAGATGCAATCTGAAAGAGCGAATCTGAAGAATGGATCAAATCTTCTTTACTGTGCTTAAGTCGAACACTAGTCAAGTATTTCGAAAAATTAATGCCTACAAATTGTTTGAAATAACGAGAAAAATAAGAAGACGATAGAAATTCTTGATTTGCCATATCTGTCAGTGATAGAGGTTCACCATAGTGGTGTTCTATATAGTTTAGAATGCGTGTGATTCGCTCATCCTCGAGTTCAATTTGTTCTTGATAAGGAATACTTTTTTTGAAAAAACGAATCATCATCAATAAAATTTGATAAAGATCACTTTGAACACTTACGGAACTATCTTCACTTTTCTGTAAATGAGAGATAACTATTTTAGCTAATAATCGACGCAATTGTGCTAAAACTTCCTCACGACCGGTATCAATATTTTTAGAGAAGCATTCAAATATATAATGATAATAAGCCTCATACTGCATTTTAAAAAAGTGATTCGTAATTGAAAGAGAAACAAGAACATTGTTTGAATCTCCAGAAATATTATAGATGGTATTTCGATTGATAATTAGAATATCGCTCTCTTGCAAGTGGTAATCTTTTCCATCCATAGAAACCATAAAATTTCCTTCGACTACGAATAAAAGTATTGTACCTGCAAATTGTTGAGACGAGACAGATTGAATACTTTGAATCATAATCTCAAAATCAGTTATAAATTTCTGCTTCATATTACACTCCTTTTGGGCAAATCATTCTACTGGATAATCCACTCATTTATTTGTTGTTCCCACTATTCTTATCACACTGCTATTATATGGGTCATGCTACGCGAAATCAAATTCACTTAATTTTTTAGCTGGAATAGTCATTAAAACAATATATGTTACAATAAACATGCTTATTTTGCTTGAAACATCTTTATACTGGAGGTATCTATTTGAATAAAAAAGCTTTTTATTTATACGGCAGTATTTTGCTGTGTATCATCTTGTCTATGTTATTTGTACAAAATAATTTTTATTTATATGATGATCCCATAGCAGAAGTCGTAACAGTAACCCTTAACGAACAAAAAAGCTCTAACAATTCAACTACTAATGATCGTTTGTTTGATCAAACTCTAGTTGGGAAACTAGTAAATAGCGAACAAAAGGGTGAATTAATCACATTAGAAAACACTTATTCTCTATCTGGAGCATATGATTACGAGTATGAAATAGGAGACGAACTCTTTGTCTCAATCCAAAAGAACTCAGGTAGTGATTTAAGAGGAAGCATTGATGGTCCAAAACGAGATACCTATGTTTTAGCAGCCGCTTGGTTATTTATATTAACGGTACTACTGGTTGGAAAGAAAAGCGGTTGGTTTTCAATAGTCAGTTTAATCATTAATGTCTTAGTATTGTCACTCGCATTAACTGTCTACGCAAATTCAGAAAATGCTAACTTACTACTTATATGCAGTGGTTTAGTCGTTTTTTTCACGATTACTTCTCTATTCTTAGTTAGTGGAAATACCGAGAAAACATATGCTGCTATCTTAGCCACATTGACGGGAACATTTTCCGCTCTTCTTATTGCTTATATTGTCATGCAGTTAACCGCTGAAAAGGGACTTAGATATGAGGAGATGGCTTTTATAACTAGATCTCCACAAAAGATATTTTTAGCTAGTATTCTAGTTGGTTCTTTGGGTGCTGTAATGGATATAGCGATTACGATTACCTCTTCTCTTTATGAGTTGTACGATAAAAACAATTCCATTCCAATAAAGAACTTAAAAGCTTCTGGAAAGGAAATCGGTGCAGATATTATGGGCACTATGACAAATGTTTTGTTTTTTGCATACGTCAGTGGAAGCATACCGATGATTCTTCTATACTTAAAAAACGGTTCTACGCTGGGCTACACACTAGCGATGAATTTATCCTTGGAATTGACCCGCGCGCTTGTTGGAAGTATTGGAATTGTACTGACCATCCCAATAAGTATCTATACTGCGATTTATTTCATTCAAAAAAGGAGGCCACATAAATGAATGTCTTAGTATGCCTATCGATTATTTTATTTGTACTAATGAAATTGATCAGTGGCGAAAAAGGGACAAGATCGTTTATTGCTCTTTTTTTAAACTTTGGTATCACTCTTTTGACGATACTCTTAATGACGAGAGAAGCATTTAATCCAATTTTTCTAACCATGATTGCTTGTATCCTTATTAGTTGCATCAACCTCTTTTATATAAATACTATAAATCTTAAATCCGTTATTTCATTTATTGCAACACTGATGACATTGTTCTTTTTAGTCGGGCTTATTTTTATATTTGTTGAAAAATCTATGATACAGGGATTTGGTATAGAAGAGATAGAAGAACTTTCTTTCTTCAATCTCTATGTTGGGGTAAACTTTCTTGAAATTGCTAGTTGTACTATCATAATGGGTTCTATAGGAGCTATTACAGATACTTCTATTTCTATTTCTTCCGCAATGAACGAGATTTTTATCCATAATCCATTCATGGACCGCTACAATCTTTTTAAATCCGGTATGAATGTTGGAAAAGATATTCTGGGCACCACCACAAACACTTTATATTTCGCATTTATTGGTGGTTATTTAGCTTTAATCGTTTGGTTTAAAGACTTATCTTACTCGCTTGGTGAAGTGATCAATTCTAAAGTGTTTAGCTCAGAAGTCATTTCCATATTCTGTATTGGAACAGGCGCAATTCTGATCATACCGATTACTGCTTGCCTTACAGCCTTTATGTTAACGCAGCGTAAAAAGGAAGTTTCTGTAAGTGAGAAAGTTTGATAAAATTAGAAAAACTTGCTTTAGTATCAAATTGGAGCCATTTTCAAAGGAAAATAACGTTTTTTTGGTCTCACTCTACTATTTGAGCCCGTCCTAAATAATAATCTCTATGCAAAGAACGGGCTGAGATAAAAAATCTCAGCCCGTTCTTTTAATTATTCAATCTAATGTTACATTTCACCAGTTTTTTCTTGATACGTTTGCAGTTCATACATATCAAAGTAAGTTCCTTTTTTGTCGATCAATTCATCATGAGTCCCTTTTTCCACAATTTCTCCGTTGCTCAAAACTAAAATTTGGTCTGCATCTTTTACAGTGGATAATCGGTGAGCAATGATTAAAGATGTTCGGTCTTTGCGCATATTGGCCAAACCTTTTTGAATTTTCTCTTCTGTTTCAGTATCAATATTAGCTGTTGCTTCGTCAAGAATTAGAATACGCGGCGAACGTAGGATGGTTCTAGCAAAACTAATTAATTGCTTTTCTCCGGCAGATAAACTTGCACCACGTTCGATGACCTTTGATGCGTAACCATGTTCCATTTCAGATATAAACTCATCTGCATAAACAAACTCAGCTGCTTTTTTAACTTCAGCTTCTGTGTAGTCATTATTGTACATTCGAATATTGTCAGCGATATTCCCATAAAATAGGAAACTATCCTGCAGAACCAATCCCATTTTAGTTCGAAGACCTTCTATTGGCATGTCCTTCAGTGAGTGACCATCAATAGTGATCTCTCCTTCGTGATACTCGTAGAACCGCATCAGTACATTAATAATAGAGCTTTTCCCTGATCCCGTTTGACCGACTAAGGCAACTGTCTCTCCTGGTTTCACTTCAAAGCTGATATTACGCAATACTTGCTTACTGCCATCGTATGAGAAGTTCAAGTTATCTACGCGAATATGGCCTTCTGTGATCATATCCGTGGTACCTGGCTTGGATTGTGGAGCAAGTTCTTCACTTTTCAGCAACTCTTGAACCCTGTGTCCTGATACAATTCCATCTTGTAACGAACTTAAACTGTTCATCATTTGGCTGATTGGTTGGAAAAATGATCGTGAATAAGCTGTAAACGCATATACCAAACCTATATTGATGTTCCCTTGAGTCCAATCTTGATACCCAAAAATAAGCAGCACCGCTACTAGAGCGACCGATTCAATCACATTGATTGCGGGTGCCAATAATAATGCGTTCATACTATACATAGAACGACGAGAAACGACATATTCTTCATTGATCGTATTGAAATCATCTACTAATCGCTCTTCTTGGTTGTATTTTTGAATAATACTCATCCCACTAATAGATTCACTTAAATTGGCATTCAACTGACTTAGTACTTTTCGCATACGACTGTAAACAAGTGTGCTCTTCTTTCGATAAATCCCTGCGATCCAAACAATAACCGGTGTAAATAGTAGAAAAACTAAAGCCATTCTCCAGTTCAGTGCAAACATAGCAATTGTAATCGACAACACATTGAATACCCCAGTAGCAATGGTCAAAAAGACAGTCCAAAATTCTTTGATTGTCTCTGTATCATTTGTCACTCTGGAAACAACTGTCCCCGCTGGGGTCTGATCGAAATAGCGCATGCCAAGTAAAACAACCTTTTCATACAATTGATTTCGAATATTGCCCACGGTTCTTTCTGAAGCCGTGTTAAAGAGAAAGTCTTTTACATAAGCAAATACGGCTTTAAGAATGGTTAATATCCCGTAAAAAATTACTATACGTACCGTAATTTCGATTGTTGCTGTACCATTTGCTAAATACGTATCAATGTAGCGCTGAATAATAATGGGTAAATATGCAGCGATAGCTGAACCCAAGGCTAGGAATACAAATGAAATGAGGAATAAGAACTGATAGGGCTTTGCAAAGCGAAATAGACTAAGTAAAATACGCCAAGATTCTTTAGTAGAAAAAGCCGTTTGTTTTTGTTTGTCCATTATAACCCCTCCCCATCTAATTTTTTCTCTAGCTGTTGTTTTTGATACATATCACGGTACCAACCTTTTGTTTCGATTAATTGCTCGTGAGAACCACGTTCACTAATGCTTCCTTTTTCCATCACGATGATTTCATCTGCGTTCATGATTGAACTGATGCGGTGCGCAGAAATAATCGTTGTTTTGTTGCTTCGCTCTTTTTTCAATGAATTTAAAATAGCTTCTTCTGTATGAGCATCTACAGCTGATAAAGAATCATCTAGAATCAGACAATCTGGCTCTACTGCTAAAGCGCGAGCAATAGCAATACGTTGTTTTTGTCCACCAGATAAAGAAACGCCTCTTTCACCCACTTCTGTATCGTACCCCTGTGGAAACTGCAAAATATCTTCATGAACATTCGCTAATTTTGCATATTTTTCAACTTCTTCTTGCGTTAAATTTGAATTCCCAAATCGGATATTTTCTCTAATGGTTGTTGAAAACAGAAAATTTTCTTGCGGGACGATGGCGATACCTTTTTTTAGCGATTCTAAAGCATAGTCCTTTATATTAATATCGTTATATGAAATCATACCTTCATATTGATCGTAATCACG
This sequence comes from Carnobacterium sp. 17-4, assembly GCF_000195575.1. NCBI lineage: Bacteria > Bacillati > Bacillota > Bacilli > Lactobacillales > Carnobacteriaceae > Carnobacterium > Carnobacterium sp. 17-4. The sequence goes on from NC_015391.1 coordinate 2,225,751, forward strand.
TAACAACAATTTATAGAGTGCGCTCTTTCCAGCACCCGTTCTGCCGACAACTCCCAGCATATTTCCTTTTGCTAAGTGAAAAGAAATATTGGTTAAAACAGGCTTCTCATCATCTGGATAAGTAAACGATTTGATATCAAAAATAATATCTCCCTCTAATGCTTGACGATAAGGATTTTCCATTTCTACAATAGAAGGGGTATAAGCTAATAAAACATCTACTCTATCATAAGCTGCACTTCCTCTTTCAAGGGTATTGATTAGTCCACCTACTGCGAGCAACGGCCACTGCATCATACCGATGTAACTGATAAAAGCTACTAAATCTCCAATCGATATCCGTCCACTTTGAACATAATTTCCACCAACTAATAAAGCAATCACATAAGTTAGCCCCATGACGATTTCTATACTTGGATTTAAAGCTGCTTTTAATTTGTAGACACGTTGATTTTCATCGACAACATGTTGCGTTTCTTTTTTAAAAGCAGACAAATCTTCTTTTTCTTCACCCAACGTTTTTAAGACCTTCATTCCTGTTACACTTTCTTGAACATGGTCATTCATTGATGAAAAAGCTTGTAGTGCACCACGGTAACGTGCATGGATCATTTTTCCTAAATACGTTGAAACAATGATCAAAATAGGTAAAGGTAAAACTGACACTAGTGTTAGTTTCCAATCGATGAAAAAGAACATTGAAAAGAGTGTTACACCACCTAATGATAAGGCATCAGTCAATGTCAATACACCATCCGCTGCAACAAATCGAATAGCTGCCAAGTCATTTGTGGCATGTGCCATCAAATCACCCGTCCGGTATTTGTGGAAAAATTCTGAATCCATACGTGTGAAAAATGAAAACAACCGATTGCGCAATATAGATTCAATTAATGTTGAATTCCCAAATAAAGCCATTCTCCATCCATAACGTAAGGCATACATAATTAAGGCAAAAATAAGGATCAAACTCACCCAAAAAAGTAATATCTTCCAACTTAACGTTCCTGCTATAAAATGGTCAATGATAGTCCCAATAATTTTAGGATTCATCACTTGTAAAATGGCACAAATAATTAGCGCAGAAACACCAAAAGAATAGCTTTTCCAACGCAATTTAAAAAACCAGCCATATTTTTTTAACGTATTAAACATTATTTAGTTCCTTTCTTTTGCTTACTATTTTTTTAACATCATTACTTTTCACACCACAAAAAAAACAAATAGAAAGGAAACTTCCTATTTGTCCCGAATAGTAGTTATGATTGTGGTATTATTTTTTTAGTCTCATCATCTTGAGGTAATTTTGATAATTTTTATTTCCACCTGATAAGTTGTACACTTTTGTAAAGCCATGATGAATCAATACATTTTGAGCAGCATTACCTGTAACTCCTTTATTGCAGTAGGTGATTGTTACTAAAGCTTGATCTAACTCTGTACTTCTCTCTCTTAATTCAGCAAGAGGAATATGAATCGCTCCTTTAACATGAGCTTTTTCAAAATCCTTTTTTGAACGTGTATCGACGATTTGCAGAGTCTCACCTGTATCTTGAAGCTGCACTAAATCAGCTGGTGTCATCAATGGATTACGTTTTAAGGCATTATCCAATGCCATGCCCGTATAAAGAATAGGGTCTTTCGTTGTCGCAAATGGGGGAGCGTAAGCCAAATCTAAATGGAATAAATCTTCAGCTTTTGCTTTAAAGGTGATAGCTGTTGCGATTACGTCGATTCGTTTGTCGACGCCACCTTGACCAATAGCTTGCGCACCTAGAATGCGACCGGTTTTTTTATCTGCTAATGCTTTGATCGTTAATTCTTTCCCACCTAAATACTCAGCATGGTCTGGCTTGATATTATATAAAATTTCAACATCATAACCTTCTTTTTTTGCTTCTTTTTCGGTTAATCCTGTTTGACCAACGTGTAGATCAAAGATTCTAAAAATCCCTGTCCCTAATACTCCTCGATGCTCTAAATCGCCACCAGTAATCACATCTCCAGCGATTCGACCCATTTTATTAGCTGTTGAGCCTAGTGGACGATAGATGGGTTTGCCTGTAATAACGGAGAAGCTTTCTGCCACATCCCCAACCGCATAGACATCTGGAAGATTGGTTTGCATTTTTTTGTTTACCGCAATGGCTCTGGAAGTTCCAATTTCTACGCCCATTTCTTTAGCTAATTCTGTATTAGGGCGTACACCTGCAGATAGGATAACGATATCTGGTTCAATCGTAACGCCATTTGTCGTAATAACTTTCTCGATTGATGTTTCTCCTTCAATCGTTTTCACAGTGTCGCTAAGGATCAAATTCACGCCTTTCTCGCGCATATGCTCCTCGACACGGAAAGTCATGTCCGCGTCCATTGGGGGCATCACTTGATCTTCTAATTGAACAACGGTTACTTCCAATCCTTTATGAATCAATTGTTCCGTCATTTCTAAACCAATAAATCCAGCTCCAATAATCAATGCTTTTTTGGGTTGTTTAACTGAATAGGCTCCAATATCTCGGGCGTCTTGAATGTTTCGAACTTGGAACACATTGTCATATTTCTTTTGGTTAAATGGAGGTGGAGTGAATGGAGAAGCACCTGTTGCAAAAACCAATACATCATAGTGATCACTTTTCTTTTCTCCAGAAACAAGATCTGTCACTTCTACTTGTTTGTTGGTCTGATCAATCTTTGTCACTTTATGCTCGGTGAAAACTGAGACATTGTATCTCTTTTTGAACCATGCTGCATCTCTAGGAGTTAAGGCACTTAATTCTTCTACTTCTCCACCAATTTGATAAGGAATCCCACAGACAGAATAAGAAATGTCTTTTCCTTGATCATAAACGACAATTTCAGCTTCCTCAGTGTTTCTTCTAGCTTTAGCTGCTACAGATGTACCTGAAGCAACGGATCCAATCACAATAATTTTCATGAATTTTCTCCTCCTATTTGCTGTGTAGTTGCAGAAGTAAGTTGACTAGTATCAGATACTAGTTGATTAATACACTTTTCATTTAATGAATAATGATGCCATGTTCCAATTTTTTCTACTGTAACTAAACCTGCATTTAAAAGAACTTTTATATGATGAGATAACGTAGGCTGTGTAAAATCAAATTGCTCCAGAATATCGCAAGCACATAACTCACCATTAGAAAGCATATCTATTATTTGTACACGTTTAGGATCGGACAAAGCTTTCATCACTTTTGCATAAGATTCATAGTCCATAGTTAAACCTCTTTCTTTTTTCTACTCTTTTTAATATAGATGACTTTCTATCTATACGCAACTATTTTTTTTTGAAAGAAAGAACTTCGTGTAACATTCCTTATGCACATGAAGTTCTTTTTTGTATTGATGAATGAACACCATAAAATTTTTGAGCAGTTTAGGATGAGATAAGAGAGGCTACCACACAATTTTAGATAGAGAAAAGAATCTAGTATGATTTATACAGATTCTACTTCACAAAACTGTGCGAAAATAAGATGAGTTTATGAGCTAAAGCAGTTGTAGCTCATAATTGAACCTAAAAATCGACTAGATTATGAGATAAAAGAAGTTTATCTCATAATCTCATACAAAAAATCATCCGTTTTATCCACTAGACGAGGCCTAGCTCATAATCGGAACTTAAAAATAGAGTGGATTATAGGGTAAAAGAGTTCGGGCGCATTAAGGAAGAAATTTTATCTACTAAAAGAGTCATCTATATCATTTAACGAAGAACCAACTTTAGTGATATTTTTACGATCCAATTTGTTTAATCATTAGTTGCAACAAAACGAACTGCTTTTTCCTTACTATCATTTCTTTTCTGTTTTTTCATAAGGTTTAAACAATAACTTGTTGTCTTCTGTCAATATAAGGGCAGCTGAAAACGTTTGTCCAGTTTTTTTCTTAAATCCTTTTAATAACTGCGTTTCTCTCGTATCTAGTAACTTTTTAAGTGTTGCTTCAGAAAGTGTTTTCCCTACGTACCTTTTGGGCAAAGTGAAGGTGCAACCATTGCTATAGCCACTACATCCATAAAACTTTCCTTTGTCGATCATCATCTGACCACAAACTGGACACTTTCCAATTGTCTTCTGCGACAAATGGTTGATACTATTGGTATGAGTAGACCAATCTCTCTTTTCAATAACTTGTGCACTTGAATCTAAGGTATGAGCAATAAATTTTTGAATGCTGTCTAAGAAAGCTTGTTGGGTGCCGTCTTCATTTTTAATTTTCTTTAGATAGGTTTCCCACTTAGCCGTCATTTCAGGACTGCTTAGGAGGGTATTTTCGACAGCTTGGCACAAGATTTCCCCTTTTTGAGTAACCGTCACATTGTTTTTTTGAATCTCTATATAGTTCTGCTTTTTAAGGGTTTCTAAAACATTCGCTCTTGTTGCTTCTGTCCCAATACCTTCTGTTGCCTTTAAGATCTCTTTTTCTTCTTCATTTTCCAATTCTTTGCCGCAAGTTTTCATTGCGGTAATCAACGTACCTTCTGTGTACGTTTTCGGTGGCGAAGTAAATCCTTCTGAAGTATTTAGATCTGCTTCTACTAACTCCCCTTTTTTTACTAAAGGTAATTCACTAGTTGTTTCTTTATTCGACTTTTTGCTTGCACCATATTCTAATCGCTGCCAACCTTTATCCAATATCACCTTTCCTTTGCTTATAAACGGAACAGTTTTAATGTCTACAGTGACAGTTGTTTCATCATATTTATAGTCTGTCTCAAACATAGCCATTGATCGCCTTAAAATAGTAAAGTAAATCTCTCTTTGAATAGATGGCAGCTTCTCTAATGCTTTTTGTGTAGGTACTTTTTTAGTTGGAATAATAGCATAATGCTCTTGAACCTTTGAACCGTCTACATAGCGTTTTCGTTTGCTTGTATTTGGCTCTTTAATGGTGTGGTTTAATATACCTTGATACCCTTCTATTCTTTCTAACAAATATCGAAACTCTGAATCAGTGATATATCTGCAATCACTTCTGGGGTAACTTACTAATTTAGCCTCATAAAGCGACTGTACATGTTTCAACGTATCAGAAGGGCTCACTTTATATTTTTTGTTTACTAAACTTTGCAAATCACTTAACGAAAACAGAAATGGCGAAGGCTGTGATATCCGTTTAGTTTCAACAGAAGAAATCATACCAGGATTGCTAGCCAGTAAACCGTGTTTTTGGATTAATTCTTGCAGTTCTTTTTTTGTTGAGAATTTCTTACTGTACTTAGCTTTAAATAGCCCATTTTCAGCTTTTACTGTTGCATGTAATTCGAAAAAGGGTTCTGGAATAAAGTTTTCAATCTGTTTCTGGCGCGTGTAAATCATATAAAGTGTCGGTGTTTGAACGCGTCCGACACTGAATACTCCTTCATTAATGCCTTTTTTTTGCAAAGAGAGAGTATACATACGAGATAAATTAATGCCCACCAACCAATCACTTATTTGCCGTGTTTGGGCTTCAATGTATGAAGAATAAAATTCTCTTCCATCTCTTAAATCAGAAAAACCTTTTTGGATTTCATCAGATTCAAGTGAATTGATCCATAATCGCTTAATTTCTTTATTCCCCGCTTTAGCTTGATTGATAATCGAACGCGCAATATTTTCTCCTTCGCGATCGCTATCGGTAGCGATGATGATTTGATCAGCTTCTTGTAACAATTTTTTTACGACATTAAATTGCTTGGCTTTTCCCTGTCCTACTTTAAATTTAAATATTTCAGGAATAATAGGCAGCTCTTTCATGTTCCATTTCTTCCATTCATCCTTGTATTCCTCTGGAGAAGCCAACTCGACTAAGTGTCCAAATCCCCAAGTAATCACATCATTAGATGAATTTAAAACAATATACCCGTCTTTTTTTGAAAACTTTCCAAAAGACTCAGCATAAGCCTGCGCTTGGGAAGGTTTCTCTGCAAGTATTACTGTATGTCCCATTGACTGATCCATCTCCCTTACTGCTGTATTTTAACGGTACCAAACGTCTATTTCTTTCCTTATTTTGGAAGATTCTTCCTTAAAAGTCAATCTATTAAACAATTCAGAATACGTATCTAAATAAAAAATAGAGCTACTAAAATAAAATAATTTTCACTTTAAATATAATTTTTCATACCTCAAAAAGCTTAATTTCTCAAACTGGTCTGTTGAGAAATCAAGCTTTTTTATTAAGTAAAGAATTATATAGGTACTTTAAATTTAGAATATTTCTGTATACCCTTCTGTTCCATTCACCCGAATTCTTTGTCTATTTTGGATAGCGAATATATGCTTTTTGTTTTTCAATCCCAATGCGAAGATCACTTTTTGCTTTCTCTAAATTTAATGCAATCATTTTTTCTGGATCGTTCGATTCAATAAGATTTAAAGAGCGAAGATTTTCTTGCATTTTAGCAACATTTTTAGTAATCCCGGTAACAAATGTACGTTGGTCACGTGATAAATTTCTCCATTCTTTTGTGGTCTCTAAATAATCAAAATATGCTCGTAGTCTATCATTTTGATCTACCAAGATAGACAATGTTTCGTATTGATAAAGATTGACCCAATTGACTATATCGATATTATGATCAATATCTTTTTGTCTTAACTGTTCTCTTTGCAACAATCCATCATGATAACGGTGATAGTCATTCGTCAGCTGGTTGAATTTCTGTTGCACCTCCCATAGATGCTTGAATGATTCGTGTCCTTCAATTACAGCAATCTCTGATGAATTTACTGGGATTTCCAGCGGTTTCGTATAATAAGCGGTATCTATTTTTAAATGTTCACCGCCAACACGGAAAATATTATTACTCGTATCTGAAAAAAGCGATAAATAAGAATGGGCAATTTCTGCCTCTTCTCTCTTTTCATCCCCAACTGTTGTAAAATAAGCGGTAGCTTTTGGTGTATTTCCTACAGTGAATCCAGCCATATAATACCGTTTTCCATTTACTTCCCAAAAGATAGGATTTACAAATACACCTTCATAAAACTTACTCTTCTTTTTTGCCATTTTAATCAATAATTTCCCTGTTTTTTTATCCATTTTTTCTCCTTATCAAGCCATGATATAAATTATGTAACACATAAACTACGCTTTTATTTTATGCTTCCAATCTAAAGTATAATGATTTCTGTCTTTATCTGCAATTAAAGACTATTAAGCTAGTCTTTATTATTAGATTTATATAGTAGAATCAACCTGTCCGCAACTTTTCATTCGTTATCTATAGTATACTTAAATTAGAATATGATGTTGAAACTGTAATTGAGACTGTCACTTTAGCTTCACCCAATAATAAGCATGGGGTAACGTTAGATATTTCAGAATTCCCTTACTTGTGTTTATGGACTAAAGAACAAATAGATGCACCTTTTATCTGTATTGAACCGTTTTACGGACTTCCAGATATTATAGGAGAAGTAGGAACGCTTGAAGAAAAGAAGGTATTATTTTACTAAACGCAGGCGAAGAAAAAGAAGTAGCATTTACGATCACAACCTTTTAATCAACTCACTAACGCTTTACTTTGAATGAAATAGAATACAATTCAAAAGCTGCATCAAAATTCCTTCATTAAGGTTTTTTGAAGCAGCTTTTGGTTTGGTATAAAAATGGAGCTAAATTAGTTTTTTGTTGGGATAATCATTGCTTTTTCTTGCGTGATTAAACACAACTCTTGCGCTTTAAAAATATGTTCTTGTGTCATAGCTACCTCAGTCCGATTTATACAGTCTTTGATCATTTCACCAAAGAACGGGAAGCCTACTTCTCCCGTTAAGGAATAATGTTTTTCCCCATCTGCTGTAACTAGGTACAAATGATCTCCTGATTCTTCACGAGCTACATCGATATATTTACGAACTTCGATTGTTCCTTTTGTTCCAGTAATAAATACACGGCCATCTCCCCAAGTGTTCAAGCCATCTGGAGTAAACCAATCGACTTTAAACGTAAAGGTAGCCCCATTTGCTCCAAGTAAAGTAGCATCACCGTAATCTTCTAATTCAGGTGTGTCTTGATTCGCATAATTAGCTACTTTACTATGCAACACTTCCGCATCTTCATTTCCTGTATAATACAAGAATTGTTCAATTTGATGGCTGCCAATGTCGCATAAGATTCCACCATATTGTTCTTTTTTGAAAAACCAATCTGGACGTACTTCTTTATCTAATCGATGTGGACCAAAACCAGTTACTTGAATGACATCGCCAATCGTTCCGTCTTTAATCAATTGACCTGCAAATACAGCCCCTTCAACATGAAGCCGTTCACTGAAGTACACCCAAAATTTTTGTCCGGTTTCTTTTACAACGCGCTTTGTTTCTTCTAGTTGCTCCATTGTGGTAAAAGCTGTCTTGTCTGTAAAGTAATCTTTTCCAGCTCTCATGACATGGTTGCCTAGTGCGCTTCGTTTATTTGGAATGGCTGCTGCCGTAACTAAATGAATCTCTGGGTCTTCTAAAATTTGTTCTAGTGAGTCTGCAACTTGAACTTGTGGGAATTGTTCTTTATAGGCAGCTACTTTTTCTGCGTCTGGATCGTATACCCACTTTAATGTCGCGCCTGCTTCTAATAGTCCATTGGTCATTCCATTAATGTGCCCGTGATCTAAAGCTGCTGTAGCAAAGTTGAATTCGCCTTCTTTTACTACACGATTGATTTTTCCTTTTGGAGCATAGTTCATGCCGTCTTTACTAGCCATTTAGTTCTCTTCCTTTCATTCATCACTCAATAGAAAAGAGAGCTAGGAATCAATCCCTAGTCTCCTTAGTTAGTTTGTTAAAACAATTCTGCATATCCTATTTCTTTCAAGTAGTCACGAGATTCTGCCAAGCATTCAAACGGATTGCGTCCATATTGGTCATCTTGCTCTACCAATAAGTAATGTGCACCACTTACAATGCTTTGTTCGATAATCGCTGGTAAGTCTAATGTCCCTTGCCCCAATTCAGCAAATTCGATATTGTTCGTGAAGGCATGCATGAAGTCTCCGGCGTTTCCTTTTAGTATCTCATCTACCGCTTCTTGTGGAATTGGAACCACACGGTAATCTTTCAAGTGAACTAAATCCACTTTTCCAGCGTATTCTTTTAAGACTTCTACCGGATTACGTCCACCACGTTGTACCCAATGAACATCCAATTCAAAGCCTAATAATGGTGCTTCATCACGGATAATATCTAACAAGTAACGCCCATCGTATTTTACAAATTCAATATGGTGGTTGTGGTAATACAATTTGATTCCTTGTTCTTTCATTTTTTCGGCTACCGCGTTCGCTTCATGACAAAATTCCAATACTTTGTCTAAAGACGCCATTGCTTCAAATGGCAGCATACCAATACGGACGATATCTGCGTTCAATGCTTTACAATCTGCAATAATTTTATCCAAATGAGTAGACAAAGATTCTTGTCCTTCCATCATTGGTTTCAATCCTGCTGATAAAGAAGCAATTTCCATTCCGAATTCCTCAGAAGCACGTTTGATTTCTGCAACATTTTCTGGGGTCATATCCACTTGAGAAATTTCCACCGCATTGTACCCTAGTTCGCTTACTCTTTTTAATGTTTCATAAGGTCCTAATTCACTGAACTGCTTCTTCAGTGTGTACCCTTGTGCCCCGATTTTCACTTGTTGTGTCATGTAATAGTTCCTCCCTTTTCACTCGTTGTGCATTTCCAGTGTTTTTTGATGAGCGATCCATCATTTCAATCATTTCCATTGCAGGAATTGCTTCCCTCACATGGACATAGTCTTCTGTATTTTCACTAATGCTCTTGTAGAAACGTTCAACCAAAATCCGATGACCCATTCCATAGTAAAATTTTGAACCTGGAATACGATCATCTTCTACTATTACTTCTTTTCGTCCGTCCTCATTCGTAAAATACAAGCGACTGTCTTTGATTGTGAATTTTTCTTTTTCAGTAATGACTTGTAGTTCCACTGAAGAATTTTCTGTGTAGGCATTGGTCCCATGAAAGAATGCCTTCACTCCTGATTTGAAAGTGAATGTAGCACTAGCTGTGTCTTCTACCTCAATAGCATAATCTGTCAAATTAGATAGTGAAGCCTTACAGCTTTTTAGCTCACCACCAATTAGCTGAATCAAATCTAATGTATGAATCGATTGATTAATAATTGAACCATAGCCTGCTTCTAATTTACGTCCACGCCATGGCTTAGATGTATAATAACTTTCTGGTCGGAACCATGTGACCAAACCTTTTATCGAAGTAATTTCTCCAACATCCTCATTTTTAAGAATATCCAATAGCTTCATAAAACTTCTATTAAAACGATTTTGAAAACTTACGCAGATTTTCCGATCTGTGCTTTCAGCTAGCTCTAACTGTTTTAGGGACTCTTCATAATTGATAGCTAATGGTTTCTCCAAGTACACGTGAGCCCCATACTCTACACATAAAGCTGTAGCCGGCTGATGTAAATAATGAGGTAGACAAATGTGTACCACATCCAATTCCATCTTTTGCAACATTGATTCCATATCACTAAAGAAAGGAAATTCCATCCATTCACTTTTTTTATCTGGATCAACATCACATACCGCTACTAATTCACCATATTCACTAGCATTAATAGCATTTACGTGTATCGCTGAAACTTCTCCTAATCCAATTAAACCAACCCTCAACATAGATATTCTCTCCTTGTCATTGATTCTTTTAGACAATAGAATTGCTTACATTCGATTTTATTTCAGCAAACTTGCCCTCTTCTTTGATGCGTTTATTTAACTCTTCAAGATACAAGTCTTCATCCATATCAGCCAATGAAACTTCTTCACCTGTCCAACTTGATAAATGGATAGCATTCGCTAACCGAACTCCCTTGATTCCGTCAGAACCAGGCGCTAGTAATGGTGTGCCATCCAAAATATTCGCTGCAAAGTTTTCCAAGACTCCTGAATGTTGCTCGCCCCAAGGACTGTCAAATTTAATCGTTTCTGTTGTGTATAACTCTTCAACATTCATTTGACCCATAAATAATTTAGCCACGTCTTCCATATCCATATTTTCACTTAATTCTGTTTCTTCTTTTTTTAGACGAGTTACTGTCGCTGTCAAACTATCTTCAACAACAATTTTTCCTTTATCGCCTAAAATTTCAAAACGATCTGTTCCAATAATATCGTGAGTTGCAGTGACAAATACACCTGTTGCTCCATTTCCATAGTCTACAACTGCTGTCACTTCATCTTCAACTGCAATATTGCGTTTAAATCCATAAGCCACTTTTGAATAAACAGACTCAGGAACTCCGCAAATCCATTGCCATAAGTCTAGCTGATGAGGTGCTTGATTGACTAAAACTCCGCCACCTTCTCCGCCCCAAGTTGCTCTCCATTCACTTTGATCATAGTAAGGTTGTGGTCTCCACCATGTAGTGATGATCCAGCTTGTGTGTCGCACTTTACCTATTTCACCATTATCCATAATTTCCTTTAACTTTTTATATAAAGGATTATTGCGCTGATTAAACATAATGCCAAAAGTTAACTCAGGTTTTGTTACTGCGTAGTCATTTAATTCTTTAACTTGTGCTGTATAAACCCCTGCAGGTTTTTCAACTAACGCATGGATGTCATGCTTTAAAGCTGCAATTCCCATTTCTGGGTGAAGGTAATGGGGAACGGCAGTGATAACTGCATCAATTTTTCCACTTTCCATCATTTCAATGTAATCTTCATAGAAAGGAACCTCTGGATAAGCTACTTTTGCAACGTCTTTTTTACTCATATCAATGTCACAAATCGCACCAATTTCCATATTTGGAACCATACCGTCTTTAATAAATTTTGCATACATCGATCCTTGTGTTCCGAAACCAATTATTCCTAATTTAACTTTGTGAGCCATTTGTCATTCTCCTATCTTTTTTCTATATTTATCTAATTGTTTTTTTCTGTATTCGTTAGGTGTCGCTCCTATTTTCTTTTTGAAGAAACGATTAAAGTGTGCATCACTTTCGAAACCACATTCCCTTGAGATATCTTTGATCGTTTTATTCTCCCCTACAACTTCAATCAGGTATTTCGCTTGTATCAAACGATACTCCATCAAATACTGCATGACTGTATAACCAGTAGAATATTTAAACGTATGTGAAATGTAGGAAGAACTTAAATTTAACTCTTTTGAGATATCTTCTATCGAAATGATTTCTTTAAAATGCTTTTGCAGGTAAGACGCAATTTTTTCTGCATACAAATATTTGCCATTCTTAACTTCATTCAATTCCACCAATGTGGTTTTATCTAATTGATGCACCTTAAAAAGTAACTGGATCAACAATATCTTCGCTTCTGCCTCTGCTGCTATTTCCATGTTTACTTCAGTTGTTTGAGACAACCGCGATAATTTAGTGATCAGTTCTTCAATTTCACAGCTTTCTTCTGTAACCTGAGTATGAAATAGCCCATGACGCAATTGTTTAAATGCATCAAACAAAAAAAGCGCATCCAATTCTTTTAATACAGGTAAAATCCATTCTGGTGAAAAATGAATCATGCTTCTTTCGTACAACTCTTTATTACCTGTTACGTGTGCTTTATGCAAATCTAAACCATCTAAAAACAGCATATCTCCAGGGTTCAAATCGTATATCTGATTGTTAATCAAATATTTGCATTCTCCTCCATGAAAAAAATATAATTCATATTGTTGGTGAGAATGGAACTCTAATTCTGCCACTTGTCCCTTTACATGGGAAAAAGCTACTAAAGATAACTGATAATCCATTTTACGCGACTTTTTTGAATACCCTTTCATTATACGTTTCCTCCCTAACTATTTCATTAACTAGTCATGTCCACTTATTATCGAATCATTGACTGAAACTGCTTTATATTCTAGTGTAGCATATTTCCAACTAGTTAAGCAAAATCCCTTCAAAAAAAAACACTCTTCTAAGAGTTCACTTTTTATCGTGTCTCTTTTAAAGAGCGTTTAAATTTATTTTAGAGTTAAGTTTACCAAGATATTTTCCAGCTTATTTCTAAACTGTTTCAGTATAGTTTTTAAAATTATTTAAGATGCTTTGCCAACCTTCTTTTTGATATTCTGGTGGATATTCGTTTTCAGCTTCAAAAGATTGATTTATTTTAGTAGCATTTCCTGTTTCAGTAAATTCGATAGATACTCTTCTTCCATCTCCTAAAACATAGGCAATTCGTTTATTTGGCACTATTTCTGTATAAACTCCACTAAAATCAAAACCTTCACTACCATCTTTAGCTTCCATACGATAATTAAAGGTGCCGTTTACGCTTAAATCATTTTGTGCAGCTGGTACATGCCAGTCATCTGATGCAAAACCCCAATGAACAATGTGCCTTGGTTCATTCCACGTTTCCCAGACCGTTTCTATGGGACGATTGATTGTTGTTTCAATAGTAATAACTTTACTCATCTATTACAGCTCCTTTTCTTATAAGCATCTATTCCACTCAATAAGTTAAGATTCAAATTATTCTATTATACCCAATGGTTCGCTACTGCTCCATTTGCTCCTTCAACTGGATCTTTCTTAGGAAGTTGAACAGACGTAATCGCTTGTTTGATGCTTTCGTAATTTGCTGCTTTACCTTTTTGCATATCGGGTTCCAGACCTTCAGGATACGCACCAACAATTTTAAAGTCCTGACTTGCAGCTACTTTTTTGTGTGCTACACCTGCTGGGAGAAGTAGAACATCCCCTTCAGAAAAGGAATAGGGCTGTGTATCAGGACCGCCAAGTTGCACAGTTGCTTTACCAGCAATACAAGCCAATACTTCATGAGTATTGGAATGAAAATGATGATAAGAAAAAATACCATTTACCCATCCATTTGTATAATCATTTTTTTCAAATAGATCCAGCACACTCTGTGCTGGATCAGGTTCATTTAATAAATTAGCTACTACTTTAGGATAGTATAGAACAGGTAATGGATTGTTAGGAAATGGTTGATTTTCTTTGGGATAAAAAGTCTTTACCATAAGTTTTTCTTCCTTTCACTTCTCCAATCCAAAGCTTATTTAATCAAACTCTTCGTATTCATTTGGATGTTGGCCTTCTACTCTACCCTCTTCACCTTTATCTAAGCTATCAATTTTCTGAATATCTTCTTTTGACAATTCAAAATCAAACACATCTAAATTAGCTTTTTGGTGATTAAAAAAAGAAGCTTTTACAATTGGCATAACGCCATTTTGTAAATTCCAACGTAGAATAATTTGTGCTGGTTCTTTATCATATTTTTTAGCAATCGCAACAATTGTTTCATTTTCCAGTACATCATTAATTTCACGACCAAATGGACTCCATGCTTCTGTTAAAATACCTAGTTCTTTGTTTGCTTTAACTAAATCATTGTTATTAAAGTATGGATGGCGTTCAATTTGATTGGTAGCAGGCGTTACCCCTGTCTTTTCGATGATTCGCTCTAGATGTTCTGGTAGAAAGTTTGATACACCTATTGTTTTAATCAGACCAAATTTTTGTGCATCTACTAATGCTTGCCACGCTTCCTCATATTTATCTTGTTTAGGCAATGGCCAGTGAATCAAATATTTATCAAAGGAATCAATACCGATACGATATAAAGATTCTTGAATCATCTTGATTGCCTTATCGTATTCATGTGCTTTTCCTGGTAGTTTTGAATTGATCATTAACTCTTCACGTGGAACAGATGAACGTCGAATTGCTTCTCCTACCATTCCTTCATTCATATAGTTGGTTGAAGTATCGATAAGTCGATAGCCCGCATCAATTGCTGTGAGAACACTATTTACACCTGTAGCTCCTTGGATATTTACCGTTCCAAATCCAATAACCGGTAAACTTGTTCCATCATTTAATTCGAATTTCTCAATTTTTGTCATCTTACTTTCATCCTTTCTATGAATCATTGCACCACTTAGTATAAAGGAATAAAGAAAAAGTATCATGTAATACGTCCTCGATAATTAGAGTACCAGCACAATTAAAGTGTGCCTTTCTCTTTTAATTTGATGGTTTAGTTCTATTAATTGTTACCAACATGTCCATTACTTATATCACTTCTGATTTTCGGCATTATTTTTTCATAATTCAGAAATAAAACAACAATAATAAGACTAATAACGATAACTAATGGGAAGTAAATCGTTACCGCTTTTATTGCAAATATAGAACTATCCGGCTGAACCGCAGTATTCGCGAGATACCCACCAAATTGTAAAGACCAACCTACTAAAGCAGCTGTTATACCTTGTCCTATTTTCATTCCTGCACTAGTGATACTAAAAACAGAACCCTGAACTGGAATGCCTGATTTCCAATAGACTATATCTCCAATATCCGCAACAAATGTTGTTAAGCCAGCTTGTAAAGGTGCTAGACCAAATCCGTTAATCACTGCTCCTACTAAAAATCCTAGAAGGTTTTCAGAAAAAATAGCCATAATAATATAACCAATTAATGAAATTACCAAACCAGAAATAACGCTTCTTTGTAGTCCTAGTTTCCCTATAATATATGGAGCAAATAATAATCCAATAATCACTGGAACCAAAGCTGCTGCACTTAAAATACCCATTAAATCTGCATCTTTAAAAACATAAGAGGCATAATAAATTCTTGATGCATTCTCTGTTTGTCTTAAATACCATAAAAAGTACAATAGTAAAGTGATATTGAAATATTTATTATATAATAACGCTTTCATAGTTGTCATAAAAGGAATTTTTTGTTTATCAGTTTGCTTCTCAACAACATTTCTTTCCTTCACAAAAAATCCAGTAATCATTAATGGAATTGCACAAAGCAATCCATAAAGTATAGCTATAAATGACCAACCTTGTTGTCCACCACCAAAAGAAGTTACTAAAACAGTTGTGAATGCACTAATAAATAACATTGCTGCATTTGCAAAAATAAAGCGAATGCTTCCTAATGATGTTCGATCATTTTCATCATTTGTCATAAATGAAATTAATGATGCGTAAGCAACGTTATTTGCGGTATAAAAAATTGCTGAAATTAATATATAGATAATAAATATATAGATAACTTTACCTGTTTGACCAATATCTGGAACATTAAATAACAAAACTGATAATATACCTAGTATAGGTGCAGTCCAAAAAATCCATGGTTTAGCTTTACCCATTTTTGTATTAGTATTATCAATAATCGTCCCCATAAAAACATCTGAAACTCCATCAAAAATACGGGCAAACAAGAGGATTGAACCAATAATTCCAGCGCTAACGCCAACTGTATCTGTCATATAAATTGTTATAAAGGAAGCAATAAATGTCCAGCTAAAGTTGGAACCAAAATCTCCAAATCCAAAAATAAGTTTCTCAGATAGTTTTAATTTCGGTGTTAAACCTCTTGCTCTTTCTGCTCCAGTATATTCTATGCGATCAATATTTTTTTGAATATTTTCCATCATAATTGTCCCCTTTTTGTTTTGCTCTATTGTTAACTTAGTAACTACGTTTATCTTAAATACATATAAACATCTCTCCTGTTTAATTTAACTGCTCTACTCATTCAGCACTATTACCTATAGTGCGAAAGGGAGCGGTACCATTACAACAGGAGAGATACGTAGTTGCTTTTTAATTTTTAAACCTTATATAGCTTAAGCTAATAATAGTATTATTTTAGAACTATAATTCTTCAGATGACATTTAATGGAAAAAACATTTGGTAGCCAGATAAATTTCCTGATACTTTTATAATAAGCTTTGTACTTTCCAAAGTTTTCCGGTATAGAGTGAATCGCTTCTTTATAAGATAAGAGACAACTTCTGATGCACATTTTTCTAAGTCAGTAAACCAACATACTTCTACATCAGCTATCATTACTAGTTCTTGTTCAGTTGTCATAGTTACGATAGTTTCATTAAAAACATTAGCCTATATCTGCATCCATTCTTTATTTTTTTTCTTCATATCACACAAAAATAATTTTTTCAGCCTTTTCTTTCATTAAAAACCAAGAATCCTTTTGAAAAAGCAATCCCTTCCAATTATTTTAGCAACGTTTACCTCTCTTTTAAATCGAAGAACGAACCATTTATTATTGGTTGACTCTTCTTAGGTTTTAATAAATAGAAAGCGAATAGCCGAAATCCATGAATAAAGTTAATAAACCCTCGAATATTTTCTGATAATGATGAGAACAACTAACATAACAATAAATGGACAATTCTATGCCATTAAGGGAAGACTTGTCCATTTACTATTCTATTTTACGCTCTTTAAATATTGGCATGACCTTTTTCTTCATTTGTATATCTTTGATAGGCAGCGCTTAAAGATTAACCTTTATTACAGTACGTCGTTATAGTTACAACACATTCAAATCACTTTTTAGATTTTTTCCCATTTCCAATTTATAACTTCAGGTATATCTATACCATTTTCGCGAATATATTGGTGGTGGAAATTCACCGTATTCTCCATTTCTTGCATAAATTTATTAGCTTTCAATCCATAAACTGCCTTAGCTGCATCTTTTGCTAAGTGGAAGCGATCCATTTCATTTAAAACACGCATATCAAATGGTGTTGTGATATCGCCATTTTCACGATACCCATGAATACGTAGATTGTGATTGTGACGATTGAAAAAAATATCACGAATCAGACCTTCAAAACCATGGAAGGCAAAAATTATAGGTTGTTCTTTTGTAAAGTAACTATCAAATTTTTCATCAGTCAACCCACGAGAATCAATATCAGGATGACGTAATTTTAGAATATCTACAATATTGATAAAACGAATCTTTAACTCAGGAAAAGCTTTGTGCAAGATAGACATCGCTGCTAAGGCTTCTAAATTAGGTTCTGTTCCAGCTGCTGCTATTACTAAATCTGGTTCACTATCATTATCTGTTGATGCCCAATCAATAATTTTAAGACCATCTTTAACTAATATTTCTGCTTCTTCAACTGAATAGAATTGTGGTCTTGGATGTTTACTTGAAATAATCAAATTGATTAATTGTTCTTCCTGTAAGGTTTTGTCCATAACTGCCATTAAACTGTTAGCATCAGCTGGTAAATATTCACGAATAAATTCAGGTTTTTTCTCAGCTAAATGTGTTAATATACCTGGATCTTGGTGAGTATAACCATTGTGGTCTTGTTGAAACACAGTTGATGTAGCAATTACATTCAACGATGGATAGTTATTTCTCCATTTCTGGTCTGTTGCTTTACGTAACCATTTAAAGTGTTGAGTCAACATTGAATCAACTACACGTAAGAATGACTCATAGCTTGCAAAGAAGCCATGACGTCCTGTTAATACATAGCCTTCCAGAAATCCCTCAGCTTGATGTTCAGAAAGTTGTCCATCGATAACCCGGCCAGCTGAAGATTGCCATTCATCAGTTAGCTCTTTAGATTCTAACCACTGACGATTAGTTACTTCAAAGATTTTATCCAAACGGTTTGATTTAGTTTCATCAGGACCAAAAATACGGAAATTATTAGGATTCTTTACGATTAAATCGCGAGCTTGTTCACCAAAGACATCCATATCTTGCGCTATTACTGCACCAGGTATAGTTGTATCGATTGCATGCTGTTTCCAATTAGGAATAATCAAGGCTTTAGCATTTATTCCTCCGTTTGTGATTGGATTTGTTGCCATCCGTTTATTTCCTTTTGGTGTAAGTTCTTTTAAATCATCAATTAATTTACCATTTTCAGTAAATAACTCTTCTGGACGATACGATTTCAACCAATCAACCAGTTTATTGACATATTCCATATGCTCAGCATCCACAGGAATCGGCACTTGATGGGCACGAAATGTTCCTTCAATTTTTTTATTGTCCCATTCTTTTGGACCAGTCCATCCCTTTGGTGTACGAATAATCATGACTGGCCAATGAGGCATCTCCACATCTTCGGCCTTACCTTTACGGGCTTCATTTTGGATTGACCTGATTTCTTCAATTACAACATCTAAAGTATTAGCCATGACAGGATGAACTTTTTCAGGATCAGTACCTTCAACAAAATAAGGTTTCCATCCCATACCTTCAAAATATTTTTTTAAATCTTCATTACTCTTACGTGCTAAAATCGTTGGATTTGAAATTTTACCACCATTTAAGTAAAGAATCGGTAGTACAGCACCATCATTGACTGGATTAATAAAATTATTAGAGAACCAACCAGCTGCTAATGGACCAGTTTCAGCTTCTCCGTCACCAATAACTGTCGCAGCAATTACATCAGGGTTATCTAAAATAGCACCCGTTGCATGTGATAGAGAGTAACCAAGTTCGCCTCCTTCATGGATAGAACCCGGTGTTTCTGGAGCAGCATGAGAAGCAACTCCCCCAGGAGATGAAAATTGTTTGAATAGTTTTTTCATTCCTTCTTTATTTTCAGTAATATCAGGATAAATCTCAGTATAACTACCGTCTAGGTAAGCATTAGATATCATTACTTGACCGCCATGACCAGGACCTTCGATATAGAACATGTTCAAGTCATATTTATTAATAACGCGATTTAAGTGAGCATAAATAAAGTTTTGGCCAGAAATCGTTCCCCAATGTCCAATCGGATGCGCTTTCACATCAGTTGATTTGAGGGGCCTTTGCAGCAAAGGATTATCTCTTAGATATAATTGGCCAACAGAGAGATAATTGGCTGCACGCCAGAAAGCATCAACTTTTTTCAAATAATCTTTAGAATCATAATTTTTCATTTTAATTTCTCCTATCTTTTGTCATATAAATAAAAGTGATGAACTTATTTCACAAGCATTATCAAAACTATTCAACGTCTATCATTTTTAGGACTTTATTATTAAAATTTCTTAATTCGTGTAAAAAGTCCCCCATTCTACAGCGAAAATATAATAGTATCCAAACGTTTTATAAATATCTTGCCCTTAAACTAATTTAAAATCTCTACTTCAGCAAACAAATGTTAAGTTTGCAATAAAATACGTATCGTCTACCCTAGCAATTGAAGGGTCTGCATTAAAACCTTTTAATACCGGATTAGTAATACTAATACCTTACCCCTCTCTATTATCATTTACTAAACCAAGTAGTCATTTAATTTCGATTTAATATACTCAATATGAGATGATTCATTTTTAACGTCATTATGTTCTAATGCATAACTTGTCAATGTTTCTAAATCTGCTTTCCCAGATAGAATATCTGAACCAATACCTGTTTCATAACTTGCATAACGTTTTTCTTTTAGTTCATCTAAGAAGCGCGTTTCTTTTATTTTAGCAGCTGCTTTTAATCCTCTAGCAAAAGTATCCATTCCTGCAATATGTGCTAAGAATAAATCTTCCATTTCAAATGATGTTCGGCGTACTTTTGCGTCAAAGTTGATTCCTCCAGGTTCAATTCCGCCGTTTTCTAAAAATTCAACCATAGCTAAGGTTACTGAATAAACATCTGTTGGGAATTCATCTGTATCCCATCCTAAAAGCATATCTCCTTGGTTCGCATCAAGTGATCCTAAAGCGTTGTAGTTACGAGCTACATTCATTTCGTGTTCAAATGTATGACCAGCCAAAGTTGCATGGTTTGCTTCTAAATTCAATTTGAAACGATCAGTTAAATCGTATTTTTGTAAGAATGCCATACTTGTTGCTGCATCAAAATCGTATTGGTGTTTCATTGGTTCTTTTGGTTTAGGTTCTAGTAAGAACACTAGCTCTTCATGACCAATTTTATTTGAATAATCAATTGCCATATGGTAAAGACGAGCAATATTTTCTTCTTCTAATTTCATATTTGTATTGATTAGATTTTCGTAACCTTCACGTCCACCCCAGAAAACGAAATTTTTTCCGCCTAACTTTTTACTGATATCAATCCCTTTTTTCACTTGTGCAGCTGACACAGCGTAAACATCTGCATTAGAGCTTGAAGCAGCACCATGTACATAAATTGGATTAGAATGTCTGTCAGCTGTATTCCATAACAATTTGATTCCTGTTTGATCCATTTTTTCTTGAATAAGATTAGTAATTGTATCCAAGTTAGCAAAAAAATCTTCTAGTGATTCTCCAAAAGGTGCAACATCCATATCATGAAAACAGAAATACTCAACTCCTAATTTTCCAAAAAATTCAAACGATGCTTCTACTCTGTTTTTTGCCGTTTCCATTGGGTCATCCGTTAACCAATCTCTTTGATTGACGCCTTTACCAAAAGGATCTGACCCATCATCTGTAAATGTATGCCAATAAGCTACTGAGAAACGCAATTGTTCTTTCATAGTTTTTCCTAGTACTACTTCTTCCGGATTGTAATAACGGAATGCGAAAGGATTTGTTGATTCTGGTCCTTCGTATTGAATTTTATTAATCGCTGGAAAATATGTCATAATCAATTGACCTCCTAATTTTTGTTCAGCTAATTCTAACCTCGCTAACCAGTTCGTTTGTTTTGTTAACTAACTAACTAATTGGTTCAACTATAATCTTATATATATAAGTTGTCAACCCTTTCATTTCCAATATATGACGATATTCTGTAAAAAAGAATATCAGAAGCTTATCTACACATAATAATTTATAACTTACTTCTATTCCAAAAAGATGAACAGCTCTTTCAGAAAGTACTTTTTCAAGAAAAGATGGCTTTGTTAGTGTAAATACTAATATCAGTATTTATTCTGGTATTAGTATGAATAGATTTTTATACTATGGCCTATATGAAAGAAGCGTAAAAATCGATGGTTACTCAATTTTGGCTAATTAAAAGTAATTTTTCTCTATCATTTGATGATTTAATTCATTTATTTATTTATTTGATAGTAACGGTAATAAGGGTTGCGACAAAGCCTACCTGTCCCTTTCATATATCCAAATGACTATTCTAAAACGTGCTCCCAAAAGCATACCCAACTTCCACTTTGTCATGCCTGTAGTTACTTCAGCTATGTACAGACATGATATGCTTAGGTTTTTTAGCCTACAGTGCTTCTAGCTCGATGGTCTGTGGCCATGCTGTGCTTATTAGTTGCTCTAGCTCTTGTGGCTTTAGCCAAATTAGAGATAAGGTGCGTTAAAACACTTGGTCCTAAACACTCCTTTCCCACCCCTTTCTTAATAAATTCACTAAAAATCTAAGTATGAGTATTGCTGATTTTATTGCTACATATTGCCCCCAAAGTAATTTATATAAAAAGTTCTTTAACATAAAAATTCCGGAAATTTTGTTATTGTTAAAGAATAGAACCGTAAGTTCATTCAATTAAAAGTACTCTACTTTACGGATTACAACTTGTAACTAAAGCTCTAGTTACCTATTGAATCTAGTTAATTAGGAAATATCATTTTACAAGAAGCTTTTTCGGCAAACTTTAGGATTGCAAAAAAATGCTCTCCTTCGACTGCTGCAAATGAATTACTGTATAATTTTTGGTGTGGATGAAGAAATTCATTCACACCTATTTTTGCATAGAAAAATAAAAACAACTGTATTTCCAGAACTTTAAATGCCCTATTTTAATTAATTTTAAAGCGAAAAAACAGCGTGAGTTATTTATCTCACGCTGACTAAATCAGCTTTTATTTTAACCAAAATTAACTCATCCACACCATTTGACGTAAAGCCAAAATTCATATATCGCTCACTAATTGTTTTTAAGCTTGATTCAACTTGAAGGATATATACCTGTTTATTATTCTATATCAAATGAAAATAATGTTTGTTTTTCATATGTTTCGCCAGCCTCTAATATGATTGATGGTAACTCTCGATGATGTAACAATGCTGCCGATGATTGTGTCTCAAAACACACTCCTGAATATTTTTTTGATGTACCTCCCGATAATTCAAGACCCTCTATTAAATTCTGGCCTGTATATAAAACCATACCAGGTTGATTAGTTTTAATCTTAAGAATTCTACCGCTCATTTCTTCTTTAACAACAACATTCTCTTTTTTATCATTATCGAATATAAAGTAATGATCATAACCGTTACCCACAATTTTATTTTGCGCTGTTTGAGAGGTTATTCCCTCACTAATTCGTCTTCCATTTCTAAGATCAAAGTTTGTATTTATTGCATCCTTTATTTTACCGGTAGGGATTAGTTCCTTATCAAGCTCAAGAAATTTGCAACTATCTATGAATAATCGATGATTATGGATAGTACTATCTAGATTTCCTGATAAATTAAAATAGGAATGGTTCGTTAACGTTACTGGAGTTTTTTTATCTGTAGTTGCCCAATAATCAATTATAAATTGGTTATTATTCGTCAGTGTATACGTAACCGATACATCCAAATTTCCTGGATAACCATTTTCTCCATCTTTTCTTAAATAGCTTAGAGTCACACCTACACTATGATCTGTTTTAAAACTTTCAGACTTCCATACAATACGATGGAATGAATCTGTTCCACCATGTAAATGATGGTTGCCATCATTCTTTTCCAAATTAAATTTTTCTTCATCAAGCGGAAATTCAGCTCCTTCAATCCTGCCTGCAACGGGACCAATTATTGCACCAAAGAAATTTTGATCTGACTCATAATCTTTGTAGTCTGGATAGCCTAAAACAATATTTGCTATGTTGCTATTCTTATCTGGAACTAAAATTTTTGTGATTATTCCACCATAGTTTAAAAATTGTACTTCCATTCCTTTATCATTGATAAGGCTGAATAGTTTCCATTTACTATTCACTGTCTGAATTTTTATATCCATCTCGCACCACCATTTACTTGTTTAATTACAATTTATATTTAACGGAAAAAATCTTTAGTACTTGGATAAATCTCATTATATTTTTTATAAAAAATTTTATATTTCTCTACATTTTCTGGTATTGGATAAATCTCTTTCTTATAAGAAACAACTTTTTCTGCACATTTTTCCAAATCAGAGAACCAGCCTACTCCTACGGCTGCTATCATAGAGGCTCCCATAGCTGGTCCTTGCTCTGTCGACATCGTTACAATCGTTGCATCAAAAATATCTGCTTGCATCTGTAACCAATCACTATTCTTTGCTCCTCCACCTACAGATACAACTTTATTAAATGATTTACCTGACTTTTTCTCCATTAAAACTTGTGAATCTTTTAATGAATAAGTAATTCCTTCTAATACAGCTCGAGTAAAGTGATTCCTTGTGTGGTTAGCATCAATTCCGATAAAAGTTCCTCGAACTTTACTATCCACATATGGAGTACGTTCTCCAACAATATAAGGAGTAAAGTACAATCCGTCCGAACCCACTGGAATAGCATCTACTTTTTTTAGCAATTCATCGTACGTTTCATTTTCTGCAAAAGTATTTTTGTACCAGGTCAGACTATGTCCCGCTGCTAATGTAACACCCATTGAATAATAGGCATCCTTTGCAGCGTGGTTAAAGTAATGTAAATCACCTTCGTAGTTCTTATCACCTGTCTCTTCATATGATAAAAATACACCTGACGTTCCAATACTTGCTAAGGCAACACCTTCTTTAACGATACCCGCTCCTACAGCAGCACATGCATTATCGGCTCCTCCTGCAAATACTTCAATTCGCCCTTGAAGACCCAATATTTCAAGTAATTCTTCCCGAACTGTTCCAATATAGTCAGTAGAATAAACTAGGGGTGGACAGATGCGTGCTTCAATATCGAAAGCATCCATTATTTTTCTGCTCCAACACTTCTGTTCAACATCCAACAATAACGTACCTGCAGCATCTGAATACTCCATCTGTTGATTTCCTGTCAACCAATATCCTAAGTAATCTTTAGGCAGTAAAAAACGTTCTACTTGTTGCCAGATTTCGGGTTCCTTCTCTTTCACCCACAATAATTTGGGTAATGTAAATCCTTCTAACGCACGATTTTTTGTGATACTGATCAAGTCTTCTTTTAGTGTTTCAGTAATTTCCTGACACTGTTCAGTTGTTCGTACATCGTTCCATAAAATAGCATTTCTCAACACGTCATTTTTTTTATTTAGTAAAACTAAACTGTGCATTTGACCTGAAAAACTGATTCCTTGAATACCAGAAGCCGCATCCGGAATTTCTTTAACGATAGTTTGAATCACTTTTTCAGCAGCTTTCACCCATTCTACTGGATCTTGTTCGCTATATCCCGATTGTGGTGTAATCAAGGGATATTCAGCAGATTGAGTAGTGATGATGGTTCCTTCTTTTGTCATCAGTAGTCCTTTTAACGAACCTGTTCCTAAATCTAATCCTAATACGTATGACATATTTTTTTCTCCTCACTTTGCTGTTAGCAGTTTTTTTAATAACAATAACGAGCTTTAGAATAAACAAAAGTCTTTTACAGTAGGAGTAAGATACTTAATCTTAAGCTACTGTAAAAGACCAATTATATAACCTAATGTTATTACTTACTTATAAGTCGTTATTACTCTAAACTTCTTTGATTACTTTTCTTTATATGAAAAGTAATCAAAGTCAGCTTCTAATTCATAACCAGAATAATCAATATTCGCCATTCCTACAAAAGCTCCTGTGAAGAAACCTCCATAAGTTTGATTTACATAATCATCTGATAAAATCTTAGCATCTAGTTTCACTGGAATATCAATCCAATTTGTCCCATTGAAGGAATAGGCATACGTATAATAATCCGTGCGCACTTTCACTTTAAAATAAACATATTCGACATTTTCAGGTACTTTGATTGCTTCTTCTTTAAGAAAACTTGTAAAGATTCTACGATTATTTTGCGTGACCTCAATCACTCGTCCATTAATTTCATTCCATGTAACTTGAATCATAGACCAATGTTGAGTATTGTAGTAATTTACTAATCCAGCCATTTGTTGGTGGGTCTTCGGTTGGTAGTTAACTGCAGTTTCTGCATCAAACTCAAAAGCTTGCCAACGACGAGCTACTAAGGCTTGTTCGTGCTCATTTGTGAGAGAACCACGGCCTATCAAACGAAGATGTCCTGGATTAGCTGTTAAGGATCCTAAATAGTCATTAAAAGGGACCCTTAAGGTATTAAAATGAATGTTCAATTCTTTCTCATCAAAATTATCTTTTTCAAGATAGTTTAGTTCAAAAAGCGTTTCAATGGCATCTTTTGGTGCTTCAACTTCTTTTGCACCTTGTTTGCCACCAACAATCATTGGCCACTTTTCTTCGTCCCATTCTACTTTTTGAATGGCTGTTTCTCTACCTAATGTACACCATCCTCTAGGATCGGTTGCTGATTCTAGAGCATGATGCCAAGGTCGTCCGGTTAGATGGGCAAAATACCATTCTCCACTAGGTGTTTCAACTAAAGCCCCATGTCCACACTTTTGAAGATAGTTTCTTGGAGAGTCATAAGCCGTTAAGAATGCTTCACCAGGTTGAGTTTCGTACTCTCCATAAAGTTCTTTTGAACGAGCAACAACTTCTTGGTGGGTATAAACAGTTCCACCCTCTGCAGCAAACAGATAATAATATCCAAATATTTTATAAATATGTGGCCCTTCAACTAATTTAACATCTGTGCCTCGATAAATGATTTTTGCCGTTTTAGGAAGAAGTTTTTGTTGTTCAACTGAATACTCCGTCAATTTGATTCCATTAAAAGCGTGATGATATTCACGGTGATCCCACTCCATTTGAAGAAGGTACTTTTTCCCGTTATCGTCATGAAATAATGAAGCATCAAAACCCACACCATTTAATTTAATTGGATCGCTCCATGGTCCATAGATATTTTCAGCAGTTGTTAAGTAATTCGTTCCATCTTTAAATGGCCCTTCTGTTATTTTCACATCCGTATACACTAACCAAAACTTGCCATCCGCATATGAAAGGTCAGGAGCCCAGATACCACCAGAATCTTTATTGCCTTTCATATCTAGTAATGTTGTTGTTGACAAGGGGTGTGTAATCAATTGCCAATTCACTAAATCCTTTGATTCATGAATTTGAACTCCAGGAAACCATTCAAATGTCGAGTTTGCAATATAATACGTATCATCTACTCTAATAATTGACGGGTCTGCATTAAAACCTCTTAATACAGGGTTTTTTATAATCATTTCCTACCTCCTCTTTGATAGTGTCTCTTAAATTAAGTAATCATTTAATTTTGATTTGATGTATTCAATATGAGATGATTCATTTTTGATTTCGTTATGTTCTAAAGCATACGTTGTCAATGTTTCTAAATCTGCTTTCCCAGATAGAATATCTGAACCAATACCTGTTTCATAACTTGCATAACGTTTTTCTTTTAATTCATCTAAGAAGCGCGTTTCTTTTATTTTAGCAGCTGCTTTTAATCCTCTAGCAAAGGTATCCATTCCTGCAATATGTGCTAAGAACAAATCTTCCATTTCAAATGATGTTCGGCGTACTTTTGCGTCAAAGTTGATTCCTCCAGGTTCAATTCCGCCGTTTTCTAAAAATTCAACCATAGCTAAGGTTACTGAATAAACATCTGTTGGGAATTCATCTGTATCCCATCCTAAAAGCATATCTCCTTGGTTCGCATCAAGTGATCCTAAAGCGTTGTAGTTACGAGCTACATTCATTTCGTGTTCAAATGTATGACCAGCCAAGGTTGCATGGTTTGCTTCTAAATTCAATTTGAAACGATCAGTTAAATCGTATTTTTGTAAGAATGCCATACTTGTTGCTGCATCAAAATCGTATTGGTGTTTCATTGGTTCTTTTGGTTTAGGTTCTAGTAAGAACATCAGCTCTTCATGACCAATTTTGTTCGAATAATCAATCGCCATATGGTAAAGACGAGCAATATTTTCTTCTTCTAATTTCATATTTGTATTGATTAGATTTTCGTAACCTTCACGTCCGCCCCAGAAAACGAAATTTTTTCCGCCTAACTTTTTACTGATATCAATCCCTTTTTTCACTTGTGCAGCTGATACAGCATAAACATCTGCATTAGAACTTGAAGCAGCTCCATGAACATATATAGGGTTAGAATGTCTGTCAGCTGTATTCCATAATAATTTAATTCCTGTTTGGTCCATTTTTTCTTGAATAAGATCTGTGATTATATCTAAATTTGTGAAAAATTCTTCTAGCGTTTCTCCGTAAGGAGCCACATCCATATCATGGAAACAGAAATACTCAACTCCTAATTTTTCAAAAAATTCAAACGATGCTTCTACTCTGTTTTTTGCCGTTTCCATTGGATCATCCGTTAACCAGTCTCTTTGATTGACGCCTTTACCAAATGGATCCGACCCATCATTTGTAAATGTATGCCAATAAGCTACTGAGAAACGCAATTGTTCTTTCATAGTTTTTCCTAGTACTATTTCTTCCGGATTGTAATGACGGAATGCGAAAGGATTTGTTGATTCTGGTCCCTCATATTTAATTTTATCGATTGATGGAAAGTATGTCATAATGGTTAGTCCTCCTAATTTTTGTTTAAGTAATAAATCCTTTTAGCTAGTTTGTTTGTTCGTCATACTAACTAAACTAATCATAATGTTTTAGTTTTGTTTTGTCAACGTTTTCATTAATTTGTTTCACTGTTTTTAAAATGAACTCAATTCTTATTCTTGGTCAAAAATCATTCACTAAGAAAATCTCGCAAGCAAAGCGATTTAGTATAAAACAACTCTTATCTCCTTTATCCTTTTACTCCTCCCGCTGAAACACCGCCTATAATGTATCTTGATAGGAGTAGATAAATCAGCAGTAACGGAACGATAGACAATGATATGCCCAAATACATGCTTCCGTACTCTGTTCTATAGGTATCTGTTTTAAGTAATTGCATCAACATAGGCAAGGTATATTTATCTTGTTCATTAATCAATACTAGTGGCATTAAAAAGTTATTCCAAGAAGATACAAAACTAAAGATTCCCATAGTGGCTAGACCTGGTTTAAGTAATGGTAATATAATCGTATGGAAAATTTTAAATTCTCCCGCCCCGTCCATTCTTGCTGAATCTGCTATTTCTTTTTGATAAACGGTTTCTAAATATTGTTTCATAAAAAATACAGTTGATGGAGCAGCAATAGCAGGAAGAATCAATGGAATATAACTATTCAATAATCCTAACTTACTCATAAATTGATAAAATCCTACCATACTTACTTGAGGTGGAATGAGTATCAAAAACATAATCATTGAAAACATAAAGGTTTTCCCTTTAAATTTATAAGCAGTTAACCCATATGCTGTTAAAGAAGAAAAATACAACGTCAATATTGTAGAAAGGCTTGCAATAATAAAACTATTCGTATATCCGCTAAAAATATCGAAACCTTTATTCATTAGTACATCCCAGTTATATTTTAAATTACTTCCTGCAAATAAAGATATTCCTTGTTGAATCTGTTCCGAAGACCTAGTTCCATTTGCAAGTACGATCCAAAAAGGAATAATACTAAGAAAGGTTAATATTCCAAAGAAAATGTATATCAACATTCTTTGTCTTTTAGCAATTAACTTATCATTTTTCATTTAATTCACCTTTTTTTCTTTAAAAGATCTAAAAATACATAGACTAAAAACAATTGAAATAACTAATAGAACAACTGAACCAGCTGAAGCAATGTTTAGACTTCTGCTTCCTTGAAAAGCTTGTTTATAAATAAAAGTCATCAACGTTTCTACACTGTTATTAGGAGCCCCATTCGTTAATAGAAGAGGAATATCGAATATTTGTAATCCTCCTATTAATGATGTTATTAATACATAAAGTGTAATAGGTTTTAGTAATGGCATAGTAATATTTTTAAAAACGGCCATATCACTAGCTCCATCTATACGAGCTGCTTCAAATAGCGACTCGTCAATGCTTAATATACCTGCTAGTAGAACAATAGTCGTTTGTCCATACCACATCCAAAATTGAATGAATGAAACAATCAATCTGGTCCCCATCACGCTTCTAAAGAAATCAAATGGGGCATCTAATACTCCAAATTTAAGTAGCAACATATTAAGTGGTCCAGCCGGGTAACTGAACAAAGAATAGAAGATGAGCGCTACAGAAGCGGCTGTAATAATATTCGGTAAATAGAATATTGTTTTGAAAAACCCAGTTCCCTTCAAATTCAATCTTCTATTTGAAAACCAAAAAGCTAAAATCATTGCCAAAACGATCTGTGGAATAAAGTTCATCGTCCACAAAACAAGCGTGTTCGTTAGAGACTTGAGAAACAATGCATTACTAAATAGATTAATGAAATTTTGAATACCTACTAGTTTAAATTCTGTATCCCACCCACCTAAATCCGTAAAAGAAAGTAAAATGGTATAAAGTGTAGGATACAAATTGAAAAATAAGAAAACTAAAAAAAATGGTAATAGAAAGATATAAGCATAATTGTTATAACTTTCTAAACTCTTTCTTTTTCTTTTAGTTTTCTCCTTACTCAAAATAGTTTCTTCTTTTAACACGATAGAATCCTCCTAACTCTTTTAAAAAAGGGATAGCAATTTCAAAACAATGCTATCCCTCATTTTAGGTCTTAAAGCTTAATCAATCTCTAAATCTGGATAAGCATTTTTTGCTGCATTTTTAAAGTCATCTATTGCTTGGTCAAGTTTTATTTCACCTTTTGAGTAAGGAATCAAAGCTGAATCATTGAAAAGAGTATTTAACGTTTGATCATATTCTGTAACGATAGAAGCATCGATTGAATCAATTTGATCAGCAAATTGTTCATAGTGATTTTGGCCACCTAAGAATTCCTCAGAAAAACCTCCTTTTATTTCATCAACTACGGTTCTATTTGATACGACATCTCCTGTATCTTCGGCCCACTGTTTCAAAAATTCAGGATCAGTAGTTAAATATTCTACTATATCTGCTGCTGCTTCCTTAGTGTCAGATGTTTCTGTAACTCCCATCCATGTACCGCCTCTAAAGTAAGTAGCAGGTCCTTTTGCCATTTTCCAATCACCTTCAGTAGAGTTAGAAGCATCAGATGACTCTGCATTAGGTTTTAACCAAAAATGTAGTCCCCATGTAGGTAAGCTGTAACCAAAAACTTTGTTATTAGACATTCCTGAAAAATAGGCTTCACTTTGAGGAGGAGCATCTAACATTAAACCTTCTTCATTCATTTTCTTTGCTAGTTCCAATAGTTCTGTAATATTATTATCAATTTCAAGCTGGTTATCTACTACCCAACCTTTTTCTCTAGTACTGTAGAAAGGAAAAGATAAATCTTCTATACCAGATATCATATCTAACTCACCATTTGAAGCTTCATCTATTTTTTTAGCGGTTTCATAAAAACCATCCCAAGTAGAGATTGTTTCTTGCATTTCTTCAGGAGTTTCTATACCAAGATATTCCTTAGCAAAACTATCACGATAAAAAAATGCTCCTGGTGCTGCCTGCCAAGCATTTGCAACTTGAACACCATCTTTGTTCGTACCTACTTCTTTTACATAATCATAAGTATTTTCTAAATTTTCAGATAAACTAGAAAATTGATTTAAGTCAGTCAACATACCAGACTCAACATATTTTTTCGCAAAGTTTCCTTCCATCAAAACAACATCTGGAGCGTCTTTAGATCCTAATATAGGGTCCAGTTTTGCTTCAAATTGCTCTGTTGGTGTAGTAACTACATTAATTTTGTAATCTAAATCTGGATGGCTAGGTAAATAATAATCATTTATCATTGTTGAAATTTCATCTGTAAATGACCAAATCTCAACTGTCTTTTCTTTATCATTTCCATTTTCTTTTCCATTTGCTGATTCTTCACTTGAATTTCCACATGCTGCTAAAAGAGTTACCATACTTGCTGTTAACAGAATACCCCATCTTCTTTTCATCTTCTTACCTCCATTAGTGTATAAAAATCGGATTCCTTTTAATTAAAAGATTACTAGATAAAATTTAACTGTATATAAAGAGTTTACCTTTCACCATAAACAAAAATTAAAGATCCTCCTTTTCGTTTCACTATTTATTTCATACTCTAATTCAGTATTTTTCTTGTTAAATTAGAATATTTTTTATAGGTATATCATTTTTGTCTATGTAAAGAATTTTATGCATGGATAAATACTTATGAAATCAATAAAACTAAAAATCTTAACGTTTTACTGAAAATACTTTGTAGATAGGATTTTAAATCGTTAAAAACGAAGCATTAGGTGTTATAAGTATCTCCTCATCTTTTCCCCCTCTATAATATAATATTTCGTTAGTTGGTTTGTTGACCAAACTAACTCATAGCTAAATAATAAGTCCTTTTCCATTTTTTGTCAAGCGCTTTCATTATTATTTTTGATAAATAACCTCAAACTAATTAAGCATACTGATTTAGTCTTTCTCTTCTTTATCTTAATGATATAAAA
Source organism: Carnobacterium sp. 17-4 (assembly GCF_000195575.1). Taxonomy (NCBI): domain Bacteria; kingdom Bacillati; phylum Bacillota; class Bacilli; order Lactobacillales; family Carnobacteriaceae; genus Carnobacterium; species Carnobacterium sp. 17-4. The sequence goes on from NC_015391.1 coordinate 2,258,070, forward strand.
AACCATAATTTGTTTTATAACTAAAATATCCTTCTAATATTTAGTATGCTGAACAAAATTTTCTAATTATCAGTAAGGTGTTACTTTAATTTCACTTTTCTTATTTTTCAAATACAATAAGCTATATAAAAATTCTTTTTTCCTTATTATGAAATTTGTGCTATCATTTGGTTTGTTAGTCAAACATACTATTAGAAATAAATTTCAAAAAATTAAAACGTAGACTCTTTAATCATCTCACTAACAAAAAAAATACAAAGACAAAGGATTGATTTAAATGATTGCGGATAAATATACAATCAGAGAACAAAATGAAGCAATTGTTTTAACAAATATTATAAATAATTCAGAAATTTCACGTTCTGCAGTTTCCAAAAGTACTGGGTTAAATAAAGCTTCTATATCAGAAATTGTAAAAAAACTCATTAATGATCAATTAATCAATGAAACTGGCATCGGAAACGCCTCTTCAGCAGGTGGACGAAAACCTATCATGCTACAATTAAATAAGCATGCTGGAGTTTCCTTAGGAATCGACTTAGGGTATGATTATATTGCGTCTATGTTGACCTACTTAAATGGGGAGCTTGTAAAGGAAAAAAGAACTACAGGTACTTTAATTACAAAAGAAAATGTAGTAGAAATCATTGAAGATATTATTGAATCATACACAAACCTAGCAACTGAGCTTCCTTATAAAATTATTGGCGTTACTATAGCCATACACGGAATTGTTTTTGAGAACAATATTTTATTTACTCCTTATTACAACTTGGATAAAATCGATTTATTTAAAGAATTATCTAATATTATAGATATTCCTATTCACCTGGAAAATGAAGCTAACCTAACTGCTCTTGCAGAGAGTACTTTTTCATCAAAAAAAAATAATCTTGTGAGCGTGAGTATCCATAGTGGTATTGGTGCTGGTATTGTTATGAACGGTTCTTTGTATTGTGGGTTAAATGGAAGAAGCGGAGAAATTGGACATATGACTCTTTATCCCCATGGCTTAGATTGCCCTTGTGGAAATCATGGTTGTTTTGAACAATATTGTTCAGAAAAATCGATAGTGAATCAATTCCGATTTTTAAAAAATGATCCCTCTTTATCTATTGATGATCTAGTCTGTTCATTTGAGAAGAATGATGAGCAAAGTTTAACACTTATCAATAAATTTACTGAAAACTTAAGTATTGGTATTAATAACCTTATTGCTACCTATGGCCCTGAAATCATTTATATAAACAGCTCTTTAACCAGAAAAATACCTGGAATTTTACCAACCGTTAATAATAGGCTAGTAACCTCATTCAATAAGAACACTCCACTTTATGAGTCTCGACTTGGAATTAAAGCTTCACTTTTTGGTGCAACAGCCTTAGCTATTAAAAATTTTTTAAAAGTAGAATACTTAGATTTCCGAGTTGAATCATGATTCTTATTAAACTTGGTTAAAGAAAAGTACTTTTGTGTAAGAATTTTTTTTAATATGCTTTAGATAAAAAAATGCACTTTTTCATTTTGTAGAATAAGTTCTATGCGAAATGTGTTAGATATTCATGACGAAAATAGGTTATTTAAAGATCAATACGTGGAATATGGTCAATACAAGGGGGAGATATAAATTTATCAAGGAGCTATTGACTTACACCCTAAGAAATATCTATCGCGTAATCAACGAAGAAGTAAAGAACTATAAACCTTTCTATTATTCACTTCCTTCTCACTTATCTTTTTAAGAGTTTAAGTATTTAAATGGATAAAATGTCCAAACTATCACAATAGATATAAATGCAAGTTATGCGGGCTTTATTCCTGTGATATTTTGCATTAAAAATAAGGTTACCTACCCCTATAATAAAAAAGAATCGAAGGCTTAATAATAAAATCAAAGCCCTTAGTCGTGTTGCTTCTAGCTACAGAAACTTTAGTAACTACAAAAACCGATTCATTTTATATTTTAATATAAAACTAAAAATACAAACGGAAGAAAAATTTTTAAAAAAAGAAATAGGTTTCATGATTGCTTAACGCAATTCATGAAACCTATATAAAGAATTGAAATTACAAGTTTTTTATTATTCACAAACGTGATTTAACGTAGAACCCATTTCACACTCTTTTTTTGATTAGTAATCTATTAAATTCACCATAATTATTTATTTTAATACTTTATAATGCAATAATTTTTCAGCTACTGCTATATGCAGTTTACTTGCTTCTAATGCTTTCTCAATTCAGCTTAAACTTTACTTTTTTCTAAGCCTTGTCGATAAAATTCTACCATATCTTCTTTAGGAACCATACTTCCTCCAGTAGCCCATGCAATATGTGTTGCTTGATTCATCTTTTCAGTCAATCCTTTTTCTGCTAAATAACGTTTTCCTTCTAGTGTACCGAATAAACGAGCTACTCCTGGTACACCAGCTAAAGCTGCTGGTTCTAAGTAAATTTTCTCTTTATCAATCATGGCTGTCAATAAATGTTGCGCTTCTTTTTCTTGCAGTGTAAACCCGCCGTCAAAGAAGTTTTTCATTAATTTCGAAACAAAACCTGATGTTCTCGGAACTGCTAAACCATCCATTCCCGTTTTACCATCAATATCAAAATCATCTATCGATACTTCGTCATACTCATTGGTAATCAATCCTAGCATCATTGAAGGCATGTGTGCTGGCTCTGAAAAGAAACAATGAACATTGTCCCCATAAACTTGTTTTAATCCGAATGTGATGCCGCCTGGGCTGCCACCAATACCACATGGCAAGTAAACAAATAATGGATGGTCTTTATCAACTTGTATTTTTTGTTGATCTAATTGCTTTTTAAGTCGACTTCCGGCTACTGTATAGCCTAAAAATAAATCCACGGAATGTTCATCATCTACAAAATAACAGGATGGATCTTGATCTGATAGCATTCTTCCATTCTCCACTGCTTTTGTAAAGTTTGTATTGTGTTCAACAACTGTTACACCATGGGATCTAAGCAAATCTTTTTTCCATTGCTTTGCTTCTACAGACATGTGAACAGTAACTTCAAATCCTAGTTTTGCTCCCATTATCCCTACACTAATTCCTAGATTCCCAGTTGTTCCTACCATAATTTTATGTTTAGCAAAGAAATCGCGAAAATCACTACTTGCGAAAATAACATAGTCTTCATCGATACTCTTCAACAATCCATTTTCTAACGCCAATGTCTCCGCATGTTTTAATACCTCATAGATTGCTCCTCTTGCCTTGATCGTTCCTGCAATTGGTAACGTGTCATCACGTTTTAGTAATAGTTTTCCTTCAATAATTGTATCATAATAACTCTCCAATTCGTCCTTAATTGCTGGAATTGCCGATATTTTTGATTCAATGATTCCTTTTGTTTTTTCAGTCTCTGGAAATGCGGTTTCAATATATGAAGCAAAACGGGCTAAACGTGCTTCAGCATCATCTACATTGGTTTTAGAAAGTTCCACTTTTTTTGAGGCCGTTGCAAAATCACTCTTGAAACGATTAATCCAAAAAACATTTTTCGTGTTCATTATATCTTTTAAGACTGGAATTTCTTCTTTCCAATTTCCCAATGTTTTCCCTGCAATCACTTGTTCATTCATATTATTTCCTCCTAAGATCACTCTAGTGGTGTTTTTATTATTTTCAAATTTTAGACCGATTATTATTTCTTATAAATCTTTTTGACTTATCTGTTTTATTAAAATATAAAATCAGATGATCAATGAATGACCTCAATACCATCCATATAAGGAATGAGTATAGTTGGAACAAGAATACTACCGTCTAACTGTTGATAGTTTTCTAAAATAGCAGCTACCGTTCTTCCTACTGCTAATCCAGATCCGTTTAGAGTATGCACAAATTCAATTTTTCCTTTTGAATCACGATACCGGATCTTAGCTCTTCGTGCCTGGAAATCTAAACAATTTGAACACGAAGATATTTCTCGATAAGTATCTTGTGAGGGAAACCACACTTCTATATCATACGTTTTTGTAGCAGAAAACCCCATATCTCCTGTACTTAATACAATAGTCTTATATGGAATCTCTAATAGTTGCAATACTTCTTCAGCATCATGCGTCATCTTTTCTAATTCATCAAAAGAAGATTCTTTGTCGGTAAATTTGACCATTTCAACTTTATGGAATTGGTGCATCCGGATCAATCCGCGTGTATCTCTTCCAGCACTTCCAGCTTCTGAACGGAATGAAGGACTTAATGCGGTAAAATAAATAGGCAGTTTTTCGTATTCAATAATTTCATTAGCGTAATAATTCGTCAACGGAACCTCAGCAGTTGGAATCAACACTAAATTTTCATTTTCTATACTAAAAACGTCTTCCTTAAATTTAGGAAACTGTCCTGTACCAAACATCGCCGATTCCTTCACTAGGTAAGGTGGGATTACTTCTGTATACCCATGCTTTCTAGTGTGTAAATCTAGCATGAAGTTATAAACAGCTCTTTCCAATCTAGCTCCTAGTCCTTTGTAATATACAAAACGTTTACCTGCAACTTTTGACCCTCTTACAAAATCGAGTATACCTAGATTCTCTCCCAGTTCGTAATGAGGTAATACCTCAAATTCAAATTTTTTTTTCTCACCATTAACGCGTATTTCTTCGTTTTCTTGTTCATCGTTTCCTATAGGAACACTTCCATCTGCTATATTCGGAAGTGTAAAGAGAATATCATTTAATTCTTCCTCGATACTCGTCAGTTGTTCTTGTAACTTTTTAATTTCTTTATTCTTTTCTTTTGTATCGTAGTCCACTTCATCAGTATAGACTCCATTTTTTTTCAACTGCTGAACTTTTTTGTAAGCCATATTTTTTTCATTTCTCAAATATTCAACTTCTTTTAGTTTAGTTCTTCGATCCTCATCTAAATTTATAATTTCCTTGATTACCCTTTTTTCTATCCCTCTATCTATCATACGTTGGTGATAATGATCTTCGTTTGTTCTGATTCTACTAATATCAAGCATTAATTGCCCCCCTCACGGTTATCAATTTGTTATCGTTAGCACATACCTTTTACTTCTTTAAAATTTAATGTCAGATACAACTTCAACCGTTTTCTTTTTCGCCAACCCACCGTCTGATCTAACTTCATCAGCCGTTACGATTTTGGTGTTTCTAAAGATGTACGATCCAAGATAGCCGCTGGCCACGCTGACAATGATACATCCTAAGGCCGTGATCAGTACTTTCCCTGCTGGATTGTACGCGAACATAACTGCAAAACCAGCAATCGGAGTTGCTGTCCCAGGAGTGTTGTTTACCAATCCCATAAGCGCCACAATAATTCCGCTTGCTGCCCCTCCAATAAAGTTCGTTCCATAAACGGGAAGAGGGTTCGCAGAAATAATGTCAGCTTGAGTCAATGGTTCTATAGCTACAGCTATGGTATCTTTTTTACTTCCAAATTTCATTTTGCTAAACAAAACATAATTCATAAAAGATGATCCAAAGACAGCTAATGCTCCGATAGCCATTGGAACTCCAGTTAAGCCTAACATCGCTGTTAACGCCATCGAACTTAAAGGCGCTGTTGCGACTACTGTGATAATCCCCCCTAAGATAATCCCCATCATTATCGGACTAGCGTTAGCAGTGGACGTCAATATTTCACCAATTTGAAGCAGGGTAGCGTCTACGAGAGGAGAGCTTATTGTCCCAATCAATCGAGCTAAAGGAGCACCTACAACAATAATAACGATTAAATCTAAACCGCCCGGTATCTTTTCTTCCATCTTCTTTATAACAAAAGAAATTAGATATCCAGCGATAAACCCAGGCAATATTCCCATACCTGATAAAGAAAGCCCTACCAAAACAGCGTATACTGGAGAAACGCCTAAAGCTAAAGGAACTAATATCGCTGCTGCTACACCTCCTAGGCTTCCATTAGCAGCACCTACTTCTCCTAAAAATTTTAAATTCAGTACATTTCCAAAAAAGGCGTAGTGAAAAGCTTCCACTAAAAAACTTGCACAAGCTGCATTAGCCAGCGCTCCCATTGCTTTCGAGCCGTGTGGCGCTTTGTAATTGAATATCGTGAAAAAAGACAGTACCGCTAATAGTAAAACCGTTCCAATTAAAATATCCATTAAATCCCCTCATCTTTCGTTTTTGGTAAAACTACTTTTCTGTAACCATTTTATTTAAGTATTATTATGAATTATTTTAAAAAGGCAATAGCTTCAATTTCAATCATAGCATTCTTTGGAAGCTTCGAAACTTCAAAAGCAGTACGTGCTGGATAAGGTTCTTCAAAAAAATCTTCAAATAATCTATTTACTTCATCAAAATCAGATAAATCCTTCAATAGAACCGTTGTTTTAATAACATCTTCCATCTTTAAATTTTCTTTTTCTAAAATAGACTGGATATTCATTAGTGATCTCTTACATTGATCTGTAAAGGTATCTTCTAGTTCATTTGTTTCAGGATCTATAGGCAATTGCCCCGATGTAAAAAGAAGGGTGCCTGCTTTTCGGTATGGAGAATAAGGACCAATAGCTTGTGGTACATTGTACATATACATCACCTCCCCGTATTTATATTCTTACTATAACTCTAAAAGAAAACGCTGTCAATAATTTTTTATTATCATTCAAATAAATTATAATCATTATTAAAATATAAAGTTAAGATGTTTATTTTTTATCATTGTGTTATAATCTTTGTAACTTACTTACATAATTATATGTGGGGAAAAAAGGGGGACTTGTAAAATGAAAAAAGAGATATTTAATCAATACGAGAATTTAGTTTATTTTTTAGGTAAGACATTAGGTACTAATTACGAAATCGTGTTTCATCTAATTGAAGAAGATTATTCTTATATTGCTGCAATTGCAAATAACTCTATCAGTGGAAGAACAAAAAATTCTCCGCTTACTGGTTTTGCCTTAGAACTTATGAAGAAAAAAGAATACTTGAAAAGTGATTACGTAACGAATTATAAAGCAAAATCAAATGGTGTAAATCACATTCAAGGTTCTACTTTTTTTATTAAGGATGATCAGGGCAATTTGGATGGTATGCTTTGCATCAATACAGATTATACAAAATACAAAGATATTGCTAACGATATTCTCCAGCTCATAAATATAAAAAATGATGCCTCAGATAGTCGGAACAATACAGTTAAACCAAATCAGCTATCCTCTAGTACCGCTCAAGAAAATGGTGATGAATTCGTAGAGGTCCTTTCTAGCAATATAAAAGATATCATTTTTGAGGAGATTGGTCCTGGTGTTTTTAATGAGAACTTTTTATTGAATCAAGATGCAAAAATCCATATCGTAGAACAGTTAGAGAAGAAAGGTATCTTCCAACTAAAAGGGGCTGTTTCGCAGGTAGCAGAAGTTTTAAATGTATCAGAACCAAGTGTTTATCGTTATCTAAAAATTGTTACAAAAACAAATCAAGTTTAAAATGCTCTCAACAGATCTTCACTTATTAAGTAGCTTAGAGCCATTGGTTTAGTATTAAAAATAGTATCTACTCAAAAAAATCAAACGGGCTAAGTTCTTTAAAGAACTTAGCCCGTTTGATTTTTTTGGTGTGGATGAAGAAATTTTCATGACTTATTTTAAATAAAAAAAAGCAACGTGAGAAAGATCCTTCACGCTGCTTAATCTAGATTCTAATTTTTTAACTTAGTTTAGCTCATCCACAACATTTTAGGTAGAGCTTTTGTTTATCAATTTGCATTTTAATTTCTATACTCCTTAGACTTTGTCTTCTTTTATGATTAGAACTCTGTTCCAATACATTAATGCTATTGCAACAACAGAAGATACAGCTACACCGATCCATTTATATTCGGAAATCTTTACGATAACAAATGGTAACCAAGAGCTACCATAATCAAGGCTCGAAATTAAACTTGATCCTTCTGGAACAGAAAAGTTTGCTGCAGAAGCAGCTTCTGTAAAAATAGGAGCAATATTTGTTCCTATTAAAAGTCCTCCAGAAACGATAATAATACCAACAACCAACGTTCTAAAGAAATCTCCTCTACATAATGGAGCAATTAAGACAAACATAAAAGGCAATCCAGCTAAACTTGCAAATGGAAGAAATTCATTTCCTGGAATAAGGAAAGCTAGCAATATGGTTATCGGAACCATCACAAGCGAAATAGTTAGAGTAACGGGATTTCCTACACCAACAGCTGAATCTAAGCCAATATACAGTTTACTATTTCCTTTAAATTTTTCTTGGATTTTTTGTTGTACGGTTTCACTAATTGGCATTAACCCTTCCATTAATACAGCTGCCATTTTTGGAGTTAAAACCAATACAGCTGCCATAACAATGGCAAGATTTAGTGAACTTTTAACATCATATCCAGCCACTAACCCTAATAAGATTCCTACTAATGTTCCTAGAATTGCTGGATCTCCAAATATTCCAAATCTTTTTTGAAATTCTTTTTCATCCAATTTTATTTTGTTTATTCCTGGTATTTTATCCATAATGGCATTCAATACAAACGCGATTGGAGCAAATGAACCTGTGAAAGCATGTGGAATTGATATTCCTGGTAATCCTAATTCTCTCTCCACCATTGGTGCTGTCCTATCTGCTATAACCATAATGATAATCATATTAATCGCTGCCATAATTAGACTGACGATGATGTCATCTGTAATCAGATATACCATTGACCCTGTAAAAGCAAAATGCCAATAGTTCCAAATATCCACGTTTATCGTTTTCGTAGTTTTAGTGAAAAGCATAAGTAAATTTACAACAATACAAACCGGAATTATTAGTACTCCTATTGCTGAACCAAACGCAATTGCACTTGCTGCAGGCCAACCTACATCAAGTACTCGTAAGTTTAACCCAAAGTTTTGAACCATTTGTTCCGCTGCTGGTCCTAAATTGTCAGTCAATAAAGAAATGATAACATTTAATCCTGTAAAACCTATACCGACCATTAAACCTGATTTTAATGCTTTCCCAAATTTAACACCTAGAACTAATGCAAAAACTGTAAAAATGATTGGCATCATTACTGCTGCACCTAGGTTAACTAAATAATTCAAAATTCCCATAATTTACTCCTTTATTTCATTATTTATAGTTTCTAATATTTGTATTTTACTTTCAGACTGCAATAAATCATTTATAAATTGATTGTTTGAAAATAAACTCATTAAATTACTTAACACTTGAACTTGGCTTTCTTTTTCCTTCACTAATAGGAAAAAAAGTAATTTAATCGAAACATCGGCATCGCCGACCATTTCTTTAAACAGAATGGTCTCATCTAATTTAACCACTGCAATAGCTTGTTTTTTGATGTGCATCGCTTCTGTATGTGGTATTGCGATACCACATACTTCTGTTTGTAATCCCGTTGGGTATTTTATTTCTCTTTGCTTCAGTGCTTCTTGATAACTATCATGAACATAGCCCTTTTCAAAAAGATCTTTTGAAATTCGATTAAACAGATCATTTTGTGAATGATAACTCTCATTTAGATATATCAATTCTTCTGAAAACATACAATTCCTCCTACAAATCTAACGTTTTTATTACGTCATCAATTATTTTATCTATACCTATTCCTGTAATTAAGCCCAAGCCAGAAATAACGGGCACACCATATCCATTTCCGCCTTGGGCTGTCGTTACGATTAAATCATGTCCGCTTACAGTTGAAGGTAATTCAGCTAATGAAGTTTGTGTAAATTTTACAGAATCTGCTTTCCCTCTAGCTTCTAAACCATCTTTTAATTTTCTCAAAGCTACCGTACTAGTGGCAATACCTGCTCCACACGCTACAATTATTTTTTTCATTATTTTTTCCTCCTAATTAAATAATTTTTTCAAGTAAATGAAATTTTTTTGTTTTATAAATTCATCAACTTTATATTGATAATCAACTTTTTCATATATTTCTAAAAATAATTCCTTGTATTCTCTTATCGCCTTTTTATCCACGATAATCATAACAATCAATTGAACTTTCCCGAACTCCCATAATATTGGATCTTTTATAATTCCAAAACAGATAGAAGAACGAAAAACTTTTCCATCCATATTATGCGGCACACATACTCCATTGCCAATTTCAGTAGTCGCCATATTTTCTCTAGCAAAAATTGATTCTTTGCATTTTTCATCTATAAAACCAAGGTCATAAATTTTCTCAGCCATTACAGATAAACACTCATTTTTTGTCGCATAATTTAATTCCGAAAAAAATAGTTCTTCATAAAATAAGCTAGAGATAGAAAACTCAGTAGAACCATAAGTTATAAATTCCTGAATTTTTTTAATATCATCATCACTAACAATTGGTGTAATAACTACGTCTGGAATTAGATATTTTTTTGGCAAAGGCACAGTAGATATAATAATATCAACATTTGTAAACTCTATATCATCTAATTGATACATTGCATACACACCGACAACTTTTATATTTGAATTAAGCTTTGACTGAAGTTTAGCTTTTAACAAAACAGAAGTGCCTAATCCGGTTGTACAAACAACTACAGCCCGTATTTCTTTATTTGTTTGAATTGAATTTGCCCTTTCTAGAGCACCGCAGAAATGTAAAGTTAAAAAACCGACTTCATTAACATCAATTTTTATATTAAATGTTTTTTCTAGTGAGCTGGATAAAAGTTTTGCTAATTGCATCGGAAATGGATAATTATTTTTTATTTCTTCAATTAATTCATTATTGATTGGCATATTTAGTCGAATTCTATGCAATGCACTTTCTAAATGCAAAAGTAATCCATTTTTCAAGATGTCATCCTGTCTAAAATCTAATTGATACATTTCATTGATTTCAACCAGGACCCTTTCTAATAGTTCACTTTCAGGAGTCTTTATCCTCTTGCTTAGTGTATCCTCACGTATCAACATTCTTTTTTGACCCAAAAGATGCAAATAAATATTAACTATTTCATTTTCAGGGATATGCAAATTAATTTTGGTTTCTATTTCTTTAGAAATTGACTTTGCACAACGGTATTCGTCAGATTCTTCCTCAATCATATTTGGCTTTTGATCAATACTTCCATTATCTAATCTGAGCCTAGAAATGGCGATTTCGACATGTATAATTAGATTCCTAAAGCCTATATCCGTTATCGGAATACGATGTTTCCTAATGTTCCGGATTACAACTTCTTCGACAGAAACTTTATCTGTAGATGATATGCTGAATATCTTGTCTAAATGCAATTCACTTTGTTCAAGAACTAAATAATCTACAATCAATTGGCGAATGTTCTTTTCTTCCCCTTTTAATTTCAATCCTTTATTTGAAATTTTGGATAGCTGGATGTTATATCTTTGGAGAACATCCTTTACACTATTCATATCCTTTTTCAAAGTTGTTAAACTTACAAATAATTCATCCGCAAAATTTTCTAGAGTATACCCTTTTTCTTCCATACTCAAAACAGCAAATTTTCTGATTATCCATTCAATTCGAGACTGTTGCATATTTGGAATCAAAGCGTCTTTATCTTCATAGTCTTTAAAAACAAACTGGATAGCTTTTTTTGACTCATGAGGAATGGCATAGCCTCTTCCTCTTAAAGACTCGATCTTATTTGCCTTCAATTTTGTTAACAGCATATTGATGGTGTTGATTTCTCTTTGCACTGTTTTTTTTGAAATTGCCAGCTCTCCTGCAATGTAATCGCTTTTAATATACTCATCACTCTTTAATAATAGGGACAATATTTTTTTTTGACGATCCGAAAAATTCACCATGGGTTCCGCTCCTCATAAGTACACTCTAATTGTTTTTCAGTATTTATCATAGACTCTTAATGTCTCTTGTCAACGGACATTGCTACATTAAGACCTTTTTTCATCATATTTATAGCTCTAATGATATTATTATTAATAGAATTTTTTAATTTTCTATAATTTCTTCTAGAATGAACGGATTTGCTTATATAGAGCTATGACAAAGCCTCAATTTTGCTGTCTTCAGGCTGTCTTCAGGCTGTCTTCAGGCTTTCAATCCTCACCTTCTGTTCAGTAATTAAAAATAAATAAAAACCCCGCCTCATACAAAAGAATTTTCTTTTGCACACGGACGGAATCATTGATTTCATCTTGCTACCTTATTTTATGAATCCTTTACAGTTTTCATTTTTTCCAGTACTAAAGTAAAACACTGATTATCATACTATAAGCACTATAATAAAACGACTTTTATATTTCAGGACCTTTCACAACTCACGTAGAAAAAAGTTTTTCAAAATCCACTTTATTTTCAATGATTTAGGTACTAATTGCATAAATTTTTGGTGGACAATTAATTCTTCAATAGTCTTCTCGTTCTTCTCTAGGTATGCCACGACCGTATCCAGAGAACCTTCATTCTTGTTCAGTCGTTCCATCATCTTTTTCATATTCGGACCTGTGATCAAAGAATACTTGTCTTGCAATTGGTATTCCCCTTCCTCCTCAGCAACACTTTTAATAAGAAGTAATAATGCGATATTAAAACGAGTTCCTTTAAAGGTTACGACACCAATATTAGCTTGATTATCCTCGTACCAATAATTCCCGTCATCATAGACCATTTTACTTTTCATAAACTCAAAATCCTGGTTGATTTTCTCATTGTTTAAGCTTGCGTATGTTCTATTTTTTAACAGCATTTCCATATTTTCCCGCACTTCATTGGAAACAAATCCTGCGTCACTGATAAATTTTGGGGCCTTTCCTTCTGTTGTCTTTTCGACCATAATACGTTTTGCTTTAATGTCTATATCTTTTACATTCCATACCCTACCTGCCAACAAAATTTTACTTTCGAGTTGAATGTCAGGTGTAAACGGTAGACTACCGATACGCTCATGTTGGTAATGAACGGAAAAATCACTGGTTGTCAGAAACATGGCATAGAAATCTCTGAAGCGTAGCAATCGTTCCCCTTCTAAGCCCACAATTGCTTCTTCACCCATGATTTCGATGAACTCTTTTTCTACCATATAGTCAATTAAGGTAACTAAATCGGCATCTGAAATCTCTGTCCATACTGGAAAAAATTTGTTCATTTGCCTTAATTGCTCTAGTCGCACACTTGTTTTTTGGAAAAGTATGGCCATAATCTGATGTGCCAATGCATTGTATGGCACATCAATCATTTCCGTAGCGTCCATTTTTTTTCTTTCCAGTAAATCCAAAGCCGAATAAGTTTGAAGCATGTCCCAAGGGTCATCTTCCACGATATGTAAGATGCTCTGATGCGTTCTACGGCCACTTCGCCCTAAACGTTGGCTGAGAGAGGATGTGGATGGAGGTGAGTTATACTGTACCACGCTATCCACTGTTCCAATGTCTATTCCCAATTCTAACGTCGAAGTACAAGTAATCGTAAACAGATTCTGCTCGTTGTTTTTCGCAAAAAATTCAACTTCTTCTCGTAAGACTTTATCCACTGATGAGTGATGTGCAAAGTATCGAATAGGAAAATTCTCTTTCGTAGCCATTTTTTCCAATTTATGGGTGATTTCTTCTACTTTATTCCGCGAATTTGGAAAAACCAACATCGTTTCTTTTTGGGAATACTGATAGATAGCGGCTAAAGATTTTCTTGAAATAAATGGGCCTGCTTCGCCACTTGTATAGTCTATTGTAACGAGTAGATCATTTTTATCAGAGTCTACGAGAATATCTGTGTTGCGATTGCTTCCAAAGAAATCTTTTGCATAACTAAAATCTATCTTGCTTAGGGTCGCACTCATTGCAATGAATCGTGGATTCTGCATGAATAGACTAATCCGCTGTATCAGGGATTGAAGGTGGATCCCACGTTCCGTTCCCAGAAAACTATGCAGTTCATCAATGATAATCCATTCTACCCCTTGAAATAACTGTTGTGCTTCACCAGGACGGTTCACTAGCATACCTTCAATAGACTCGGGTGTAATCAGTAGAATACCTTTTGGATCTTTTACAACCTTTCTTTTTTGTGCTTGGGATGCCTCACCATGCCATCTGGTAATTGGAACATCTAAATATAGACATAGTTCACTAATGCGTTGAAATTGGTCATTTATTAAGGCTTTTAATGGTGAAATGTACAATATCTTAAGTCCAGCATCCCAATCTTCCACACCATTTACTGCCGGAATAAAAGCTGCTTCTGTTTTTCCTGAAGCGGTCGGCGCAGACAAAATGAGATTATGATCTGTATCAGCGATTTGTTTGATAGATGCACTTTGTATTCTAGTTAATTTTGACCAGCCTTTATCGTATATATAGTGTTGAATATCTCTTTTTAAACTATCAAAAGCTTGCATCAGTAAACCTCTATTTCATCATGGTCATCAGTGTCTTTCTCCACCATGGAAGTCTTTATTCCAAAGCGTTCAGTAAGAATTTGAGTAAAGGAGTACTCCTGGTTTTGGCGTAGTAGAGATAAAATTTCAATGTAATCTTTAATTACCGCACGCGGTGTCAAGAAGGCCTCTGCACCTGGGCGGTTCAACTGTGCTTCCATGTATTCTTCAATATCGCCATCCTTTACAATTAAAGCAGTTTGATTAGCGACATTGTATATTTCCAACAGCTTTTTCAAAAGAATAAAAATTTCTTCAGGAGTCAGTGGCTTCAAATCGATAACGGTACTATTTACATTAATATAAGCTTTATTTTTCATCAGCTCATTGCCAAATCGTGTTTTCAAAGCGCCATAGCTTGCTAAGCCTCTTCGCTCATCATACACCGTATTTTTCGTTGCTCCAAAATTTATAAATAATCCTTTTGCTTCATTCGTTTTTGTTTCGTTATACAAATTGAGGATCATTTCATAATTTTTTTCCCTTGTCAGCGATCGAGGTAATTTGTACAAATTGACTGATTCATCAAAATTGATGACAAATCCTTTATAACCAATTTTCAAAAATAATTCTGCTAGATTTTTTAATGCAATAAGATAATTTGAATCGTTGATGATATTTTTGATCCCTAATTCTTTAGAAGCTTCTGTTTTGGTCGTGATATCCCCACGAATCCATCGAATAGCTTCAATTTGAAGAGAAACATTGTCTTCTGCAACTCCTTCAAAATATTTCATCAGCGCTTGCCCAAACTCATAGGATAATCCCGATGAGTAAAAAGAGTTCGTTGTCTTTAAAATGATGTTTTCCACTAATTTCCAATTAGATTTTTCTAGCAATGTAGCAACGGCAAGCTCACTTTCTGCAGCAATCTGCTCGAGTAGTCCTTGAATCCATTGTTGTACGATTGTTTCAATTGCATTCCCATTACGGTTATTCTTGATCGTTATTTTATTGACGACTTCATTATAAAGCGCTAGAGCTTTTCCAGACGAATCGTAAAAACGTCGTGTTGGAGTTAAATCAATTGTGGATACCACGAAATTCTTTTGAAGTGCTAACGATTCGATCGTCCGCAAAACGAAACTTTTCCCAGATCCAAAATCCCCCACCCAAAAACGCAAATCACTATTGCCGTCTTCTAATTTTTGTAAGGTGGCGATAATTTCCTCGACTTCATTGCTTCTCCCTACTAGTACGTGCTGTACTCCTCTAATGGGAACAACACCAGCTTCTAAAGAGTCAATAATTGCTTGGGCATCCTTCTTTCTCAGTTTCTTTTCAACCATCGATCCATTCCCTCATTTCTTCCATAAAATCATCCTCAATAAGTATTTGCTGTTGATAAATAGTTAATACTTGATCATCAAATACTTCGTATAAAATTTCATTTAATTCATTAAGATATGCTTGATAGAGCTTGCCTTTGTTAGCAGCTTGTTGTTTAAACTTTTCTAAAGATATTCCATTGTTTCGCACTAAGTAGCTCAAGAATTCCATTTGCTCCGTTGGTTGGCTTACTTCTTGTTCATTCGCATTCGCCTCTTCTAAAATAGAGACAGACACAGCATTGTTAGATTCCAACTGCTCTGTTGCCACCGATATCTCCTTGTAAACAAGAGTGTTTGGAACTCTATCTGGATTTATTTCTTCCTCACCCAAATAATCATCCACCATATCAATGATATTATACAGCGCTGAATTGGATGCGGTGATCAATTCATTGTCCAACTTGATTTTTCTTCGTGCCGGCTGCGCTAGTTTATCCAACAATGCTGGTAGATTTTCGTAAACTAACTCTTGGGCAATCAACAACTCTTGATACTCTTCTTGTCGGGTTGAATGAATGAAGTCATCACGTTGCTTTTGTTGTGCTTTTATTAATGGCAATTCCCTCTTTTCCATTAAGAAAATAACTACCCTGTGTTTATTCGAATCGGTGCTATTTTTGATTACCTTAGTGGCTATTTTTTTCAAATCTGGATCTTTGGCTATATCTTCAAGAAACATACTAACTTTTCCAACTGGTTGATCAATAATAAAATTAGCCGCTTCATTCCATGCAGTCTTGTACACCGTTCTCAAACTTATTATGGTTGGGTAATCAAAGTCTAAATCAGTCTTTTGGTTCAGATTCTCTTGGATTTTCTGAACGGTTTCTTTTGGCAAATACTTTTGCAGACTTTGTTGGCTCTCTTCAGCAGCTAACAAACGAAACCCTTCGATTTCTTTGCGAATACTGTTTTCAGTAAAGAGATAGATATCAGCTGATAGACGATTGGTTTCATTCCAAAGACGAGAATCATCCATTGGCAACTGGAAATATTGCCTGAAATAATTATTAGGCTTTATTTTCCAGCTAATTGTTTCATCTTCTAAGTCATCTAATACAATTTGTAACAGTTCTGTGTATTTCTGCAAACAAAGGGTCATAAGGGCTGGTAGTTCAGTAAACTTGGTGGGTCTTTTCATTAATTTATTGAAATAATTCATTTCAGTACTATTAAATATCTGTTCATTTCGTAACTCTCCTGATGGATCCCACCAGATAATTTTTGTACCAAAGGAGGTTAATCTAAATTGTTCTCTCGTTTCTTCATCCGGAAAGGGAAGGCTTTGACGGTGTTCATCGATTTCTTTCATAAGAAAGTGACAGATATCCTTAGATAGCATAGTCTTTATTAGATAAGATATAAAATCAGCCGATGCTTTACTCTCTTGTCTGTAATATGAACAGACTACATCTTTGGATAGCCGATAAATTTCGTCAAAAACAGATTCCCGATAATAGTAATGCTCAGACTTCACATGTTTGATATTTTTACGTTTCTTTTTCAATTCCACATCAACAACATCACATATTCTATTAAATAATGCATCAATTTCTCGTTCTAATTGAGGGGTGAAATTATCATTCATTCTTATATAGGGCGTAATATATCTTGCCCATGCTTTTTTTTCATCCTTTTTAAACTGTTTCTTTTTCACAATAACATCTCTTGGATTAATAAAGGATTCTTCATTATCTACTAGTTCGATTATGGACATTTTTTGTTGTTCGGTTAGTTGCTTTTTTTGAAATAAATTGTTTAGAAATTCAAACATTTTTAGAACTCCCCCTTTCCAATTTACTAGGCAGAATATCCTCTAAGTATACGTCTACTGACATGTAGATTCAAGAACTCAAATCCCATTGTTTAAGGAATATATATCTTTATATCAGTATCCTAATAGAAAAATATGGATCAAAAATTTATGTGACCATTACAATTATCAAAAATCGAAAGAAACGCTTAATATCAGTATAACTTCCTCTTTGCTTATGATATGATTACCATAACTACGTATACTAGAAATTAAAACAGGAGGCAACTATGACAAAATTTATAATCACCACCGAAAGCGGTTCTGATATATCTCCAGAGCTTATCGAGCGTTACAATATTCATGTTATTCCCATGCATGTTACTATGGGTTCGGAGACCTTTGATGACGGAAGTTTTGACGTTGAAGATGTTTATCGTTTTTATGATCAAACAGGTACCTTACCAAAAACTGCGGGAACTACTCCACAAGATAACAGTCTTGCTTTCGAGCAAATCTTTGCAAATTTTCCAGAAGCTCACATTATCCATATTGCTTACTCAGCAGTCACAACAGTGTCTTATACTTCTTGCAATATTGCAGCTGAAGATTTTAAAAATATCCATATCGTTGATAGTAAAAATGTTTCTGGCGGCTTAACTGCTGTGATTGTTGCAACTGCAAAATTCATTGAAAATAATCCAAATACCACTGCTGAAGAGATTGTTGCTTTTGTGGAAGATGTCCGTGAACGTACACGTTTTGTTTTCTTGCCTCAGTCATTACTTTATCTGAAAGCTGGAGGACGAGTTTCAAATGTAGCCTATCTTGGTGCCTCTCTTTTGAACCTTCACCCTACTATTATTCTTAAGGACGGCTATTTAGTGGCTTCGAAAAAATATCGTGGATCATTTGATCGCTGTTTGAAAAATACCGTTAAAGATTTCATTAAAAACTATGACATTGATCCAGAAACTTTGATTATTGGTGGGACAAAAAGATTGAGTGAAGACCATAAACAACTTGCTAAATCTTTGTTACAAGAAGCAGGTTACAATGACCCTTCTTGGTTCTCAGCTGGTGCTGTTATTTCAAGCCATGGTGGACCTGGAGCTTTTGGTATTATTGGAATCGAAAAGAAATAGCTCATAAAGAAAATCTTTTTAAATTAAATTATTTAATCAAAAAAACCTGCTATGCTAAATCTGTTCACTTACAGATTTGGTATAGCAGGTTTTTTAGAAGCTTTTATTATTAAATGTTTTTGAAATAGTTCCCAACTTTTTTTTGAATTCTAATTTATCTAAATAAATCCTTGGATTTCATATAAGGATTAAAACTCGTTTCTTTCCCGTCCTGTCAGTAATTATAAGTAATAATCTTTCGATTTTTCTTAGACTAAAACAAAAGTTTATATAATTTTGTTGACAATATGTATAGAAAAATGTTAAGTTTTAAAACGTAATGATTACGATTTAAAAACATTGGAGGACGAAATAAATGAAAAAAAAGTTAAGTCAGTACATAGGATTGGTTGCTGTTAGTATTCTATTAGTAGCATGTGGAGACAATGTTGCTTCAGACCAAGAGTCACAAAGTAGTATGAGTGATCTAGCTACTGAAAGTTATGAAAATCAAATTATTGAAATCAATGGTTTAGCAGATCATTACCATACAGGTGATTCTGTTGAACTAAGTGCTCTGCCAGAAAAAGAAACTGAAACAACTCAGTGGCAGTGGTATACAAGAGAAAACGAAGAAAGCGAGTGGAAAGTTGTTTCTGGTCAAAGAACTAAAGACTTTATTGGAGAAGCTACTGCTGATGGGTTAGAAATCAAAGCTGCCTTAGTAGATGATAATGATGAGCCTTATGCTGAATCGGAACCTGCTAAAATTGTTATTGATGACCACCATGGTCATGATGAAGCGAGCAAACAAATCTATGCAGGCTATTTTGAAGATGATCAAGTAGAAAATCGTGAACTATCCGATTTTGAAGGAGAATGGCAATCTGTCTTTCCTTACCTTCAGTCTGGTGATTTAGATGAGGTCTTTGAACATAAAGCGGAAGAAAGTGACGCTATGACTGCTGCAGAATACAAAGACTACTACACTATTGGATATGAAACGACTGTTGATCAAGTTGTTATTGAGGGAAATCAAGTTACTTTTTATGATGATGAGAAAGACTATTCGGGAACTTACGAAAATGATGGCTATGAAATACTTAATTACGAAAAAGGAAATAGAGGCGTACGTTTTGTCTTTAAATTAGTTGACGGTTCAGACGAAATGCCTGAATACATTCAATTTAGTGACCACAATATTTTCCCGGAAGAATCTCACCATTATCATTTATTCTGGGGAGATGACAGAGACACAGTTTTAGAAGAAATGGATAACTGGCCAACTTATTATCCTGCTGACTTAGATGCAACTGGACTTGTTCAAGATATGTTAGCTCACTAAACTATTTTGAAATCAGTCTTTAAATGTACTATCCATAAACAAATTTTAAATAAATGATAGCAATCCATTTGTTAAATGCGTTTAGCAGATGGATTCAGGAGGAAAATATGAAAAGAAAATGGTTTGTTTCAAGTATGCTCAGTTTAGTTGCAGGTGTGATCCTTTTTGGATGTGGACTAGAGCGATCTAACAGCGAAGCAAAGAATAGCTCAGAATTATCAGTTGTTACCACTTTTTACCCAGTTTATGAATTTACAAAAGAAGTAGCTGGTGATCGCGCTGATGTTTCTATGATCATAAAACCTGGAACTGATGCTCACGGTTTTGAACCAAGTGCTCGAGATGTTGCTGCTATAAATGATGCAGATGTGTTTGTTTACAGTAGTGGTGAAATGGAGCCTTGGGTTGGTAGCCTGATGAGTTCACTTGATAGTGAAGACCTTATTGCTGTTCGTACAGCTGATGCTGATAATTTTATTAGTACTGAAACGCATGAACATGAGCATACAGATAGCAGTGATCACAGTGATGAGTCCCTTGAAGTGGATGTGGATGGAGATCTGCCTACTACCGTTGAAGTTAATGGACTAGTTGGTCACTACCATACTGGAGATATTGTTCAACTTGTTTCCGATTCAACTGAGATGAAAGATTCAACTAAACTACAGTGGTATATTCGTGAAGCTAACGCAGACTGGAAGGCCATCTCAGATCAAACACAGGAAACATTTGAGTATGAAACAACTGGCGAAAGTTTTGACGTCAAAGTTGTCTTTTCTGACAAAGCTGGTACTCCATACGCTGAATCAGCTCCTGTTGAGATCGTTCTCGATGATCATGAAGGTTCAGATCCTCACATCTGGCTAGATCCAGTATTAGCTCAAGACCAAGTGACTGTAATCAAAGAGGCATTGATTCAAGCTGACCCTGAGGGAAAAGCTATATATGAAGAAAACGCTGAAAAATTTATTTTAGAACTTCAAAAATTAGATGAAGAGTATAAAACAGCTTTGTCTTCTGCAACTAATCGTGTGTTTGTCGTTCAACATCAAGCATTCGGATATATTGCTCAGCGATACAACTTAGAACAAATTGCTGTGGGAGGCATTTCTACTGAAGTAGAACCTAGCCCCTCACGTATTGCGGAAATCAGTGAATTAGTTAAGGAATATGACGTTCCAGTTATTTATTACCAACAAGGTGCAGACTCTTCTATTGCACAAACAGTAGGACAAGAAACAGATACTGATATAGAAGTTTTATATGACCTTGAAAGTGTCTCTCAAGAAATGCAAGACGAAGGAATGGACTATCTAAGTTTAATGCGTAAGAATTTGGAGGCTTTACAATTAAGCATTCATTGATTGGTGATTGAATAATTGTAATAGTTTATTATTTTAAGAGAGAGAACCCCTTTTTTCACAAAGGAGTTCTCTCTCTTTTTAATACTTAAATTCTAAGAAACATTTAACATATGGTACACTAAAACTCTAAAAGACATTCTAGCCTTTTTTTAAGGAAATGGAGAATCGATAAAACTATGCATACTTTTAATGATAAACCGTTCCCTATAATTCGGATTGTTTTTACTGCCTTATTTTCCCTCTTATTCTTACACGCTCAACCAGCAGCTGCAGCTGAATTACCAGAAGTTTCGCCTGATTTTTATTATTATGATGAAGCTGGGATTTTGACTCCAGAGACAAAAGAAATTATTCTAACGATAAATGAACAATACAACCAAACTATTGAGAAACCTCAAATAATCGTAGCAGTTATCAAATCATTAGATGGAGAAACAATTGAAAACTATAGTGTCGACCTTTTTGAAAAATGGAAAATTGGAAATAGTGACTATGAAAATGGTGTTTTGATTTTATTAGCAGCAGAGGAACGAGAAATTCGGCTTGAAGTGGGATATGGTTTAGAAGGTACTTTAACAGATGGGAAAACTGGAATAATATTAGATGATAATCTAGCTTATTTACGCAACAATTTATTCGATGCTGGTCTACAAGAAATCTTTAGAGATACTACAACCGAAATAAACAATGAATACCATTATGAAATTGAAACTTCTAGCATTCCAGTAGTCACGGAAACACCCATCACTCCTCCACGCGATAATGGTTTTATTCCCTCCACTATCCGTTTTTTTAAGAGTTTAAAACCATTTAACGTGCTTATTATTATTGTATGTATCGGTTTTGTTATTTTCACACCTGGTAGTGGCGGGAGTTCAAAAGTTGGAAGAAATAGAACTCGTTCTGGAAGCAGTAAAAAGTCAAGTAGACGTTCCGGTGGCGGTGGTCGTTCTGGCGGCGGTGGTTCTAGCCGGAAATTTTAAAATTACTCAAATCTATTAGTACTATTGACAGGTCATCTAAATTTTTGTTACTATAGCAATTAAATTGATAACGTTTGGTTTGCTGCCGAGTAAACCTAGGATACACGTATTTTCTACTCCGATAGGCCCTGCAGGAGTAGAAGTTGCGTGTATCTTTTTTTATTTTTAGGAGGAGATTATTATTTTTTCACTTATTAGTCTGACCGTTGTTACTAGTTTTATAGATTCTTTCAACCCTTTTGCTATTGCCCAACAATTTACTTTACAAGGTTTGTTAAAAAAAACACACCACATTTGGTATTACATTGTAACGTTGTTTTTAACAAACTATTTAGCTAGTTTCGTTTTCTATACCGGTGTATCCATTTTAAATGAACAGTTTTTGACAACCTATTGGACGATGCTTAAATTTCCAACTGCAGTCTTAGCCTTTATTGCTGGTAGTATTCTTATTTGGTACAGTATTCGTTCTTTTTTAATCAATTGGAAAACTAGACAGTTTCTTATGGATAAGAGTGATAATGAGTCAAAAGAACTAGAATTGAAGTTTTCTGAAAAAAAAATCACTCCAGCTTCTTTGATAGGTATTGGTTTTACAACTACGGTCGTTGAATTTTCAACAGCTGCTCCTTTTATTGCCTATTTGACAGTTGTTCAGCAATTTCAACCGACACTTGGTCAATTATTATTGCTACTACTAATCTATAACCTTATTTTTTCTTGGCCTTTATTTGCCTTGTATTTTCTGTTTGTAGGTTTTCAAACAACCTTTGAAAAGATATACACACGTATGAACTTTGTGCTACAAATGGTTTCAGCTTTTCTACTTCCCATTTTATTTTTCATTATTGCCTTTTTATTAATAACATATGCAATAAACGCCTTTTTCAGCTTATAATTGGATACAAAAAAATCCGTTACCCTTCATTAAGTGGCTACGGATTTTTTTATATTAAAGTTTTTTTGACATCTTTTGTCTTTAACTGTCTAGCACAACAACTTTCACCAAATTGATTTTAATTTTTTTCAATCTTTTTAAAATGGTTCAACAATTATTTGGCTATAGAGTGTTTGAAAATGTTTTGTATTAATGTGTCCAGTAACAGGTTCTAAAGCATTTAACATGCCCGTTGTCATTCCAGTCTTTATTGTTTTCTCATCAGAATCGTAACGACTTAAGGCGTAAGCTAATCCAGCAATCGTTGCATCACCAGACCCAACTGGATTAATGACATCAATCTTTGGAATCGTTGCACGATAAAACAAATCATTGTGTTTCACGATGGCTCCATCGCCTCCTAGAGTCACAACAATCCATTCAACTCCTGCAAACAGTGAATGATTTAAAGCTTGCTTTAATACTTCTGGTTGTTTGCTATCCAGTTGCATCTGTAATAAATCGCTGAGTTCAGTCAAGTTTGGCTTAATCAATTTAGGTTTTGTCTTTCCTTTTAGTACTTCTTTCAAAGCCTCTCCAGAAGTATCTAGCAAAGTATCAATACCTTTTTCTTCTGCCAACATAATAAGCCGAACATAGAAATCAGTTGGCAATCCTTTTGCCAAACTTCCAGAAATAGTTAACAAGTTGGTTTTACTCAATAACCGCTGAAAAACCTCTACGAATCCTTCAACCTCAGCTTCTTTCACCGTTGGACCAGACTCAAGTATTTCGGTTTGGTTGTGCTCATCATGCAATACAGCGATTGAATTTCTAGTTTCTTGTAAGATAGGATAGAAATCATGCTCAATATCAGTTAAATCTAGCTGTTCTTTGAGTTGATTTCCAAGATGTCCTCCTACTATTCCAGTAGCTTTAACCGGTCCACCAAGCTCATGAACAACACGGGTAACGTTCAAACCTTTCCCTCCTGCTGTTTTTGAAACTTGAGAGACTCGGTTAATGTCATCTAGTTTAAGTTCTTTAATGGAATACGAAATGTCGATAGAAGGGTTCATTGTTACCGTCAGTATCAAATTTGTCCCCCCTTTATTCGCTAACTTCTACTTTTTCATGCCATGAAGTAGCGGTACGCTCTACTACTTTATTCAAACTTTCAATATTTTCTTTACCTTCTGTTTGAAGCCATTTTCTAGCTGCCTCTTCTCCATTTGCTACAAAATGATGGACACCATTTTTCCAAGTTGCCCTTCCACAAAGAACGCCATTAAAAGTAGACCCAGATTCTTTTGCAAAATAAAGAGTGTCTTGGAATAAATTAGCCGATACACCTGCACTAAGGAAAATAAATGGTAAATGAGTAGACTCGCTTTGTTCTTTAAAATACACAGCAGCAGCAGCTTTGGTATAAACTATTTCTTCACCAAAACCTTCAACAGCATTCATATTTACGGGTACTTCAACTTTTAACACATCAACTTTATATTGTGGTTTAGAGAATTCTTTCATCATATCATTTACCTTATGAGGTTTTACTTTAGCGTATTCATTCGAATTATTGTCTTGAATGTCCTTGTCATAAGATAGTAGCTCTAAATAGAAAGGAATATCTTCTCCATAACATTCACTTCCCAAACGTTCTACAAAAGCATGTTTTTGATGATTTATTTTAGAATCTTCATCAACGTCATAATAAAGCAAGAATTTGATAGCGTCAGCGCCTTTATCTTTTAACCCTTTCACAGACCAATCTGCTAATAAGTCAGGCAACCGTCCTGATACTGTAACATCATAGCCCGTTTTTTCATACGCTAACAACAAACCTGCTTCAGAATGACGTGCAGCTGCTGCTTCCAATCCGAATTCAGGATCCAATAAAATAGAAGAAGCATACGGAGTCAACTCTTCAGATACTAATTTTTTAAATTCAATAATACTTTCATCCGTTGGCTCTTGGCCTTCTGATGTGATCATTTTTTTCAAAGCACCTCGTTGGTCAATAGCCAAGGCTTCAATATATCCCTCTTTTGTAGATAAACGATCCATTGCTTCTTTTTTTGATTTTGAAATTTTCAGCATTCTCTTCATCCTTTAATTATCATTTTTATATACTGATACCCCGTTTAAGTACGTTTCATGCAAATTCAATTGAGTATCCAATACTAAGAAATCTGCATCCTGCCCAGTCTGCAAACTGCCACAAAGATCATCGATATGACAGCTTTTTGCTGGAACAATAGAAGCCATTCGAATAGTCTCTTCAATTGTAGCAATATCCCAATCACAAATATTTTTAACAGCATCCATCAATCTTAGAACACTTCCAGCTAGACTTCCGTTTTCTTTTAAACGAGCTGCTCCATCTTTTACTTCAACTGGAAATTCCCCTAGAGTATAATCTCCTTCTGGCATCCCACCAGCTCTCATACAATCGGTGACCAATGCAATGTGTTCTGGTGTTTTAGCTTTTATTAAAACTTCTGCCGCAGCTGGATGAACATGATGCCCATCACAAATCAACTCAGCTATAGTATCTTTTGTCGTCATTGCTGCTCCAACCATTCCTGGTTCTCTATGGTTCATACCACTCATTCCATTGTATGTGTGAACAAAGATAGAAGCACCAGAAGAAACAGCCATTTCAGCTTGTTCATATGTTGCAGAACTATGCGCAAGAGCAACAGCCACACCTTCTTTGACTATTTTTTCTGTAAAGCCAACAGCTCCTTCTCTTTCTGGAGCAATAGCTATTTTTTTTATTAATCCATGTGATAACTCTTGCCAATGATGAAAGATCTCTATACTTGGATCTTGGAAGAACCGAGGATTTTGTGCCCCTTTGTGTTCTTCTGTAAAGAACGGTCCCTCAAAGAAAATCCCCCGAATTTTAGCTCCTTTTACTTCTTGATAGCGATCTCCAATTGTCTGGCTCACTTGATTTAATGTTTCAACATCTGAAGTTAAAGTAGTAGGTAAAAAGGATGTCACTCCGCAACTTAACAAGCCTTCTGACATTGCTTTAATGCCTTCAAAGTCATTATCCATCACGTCATGACCCATGAATCCATGAATATGTGTATCCACAAGTCCAGGAGCAATCCATTTTCCTGAATAATCTAGGATTGTTTCATTCTTATTAGGCAGTTCCTTTATATAGGATCCAAATTTCCCCTCATTAACTGATAAATACCCTTCATTTTCTATTCCGCTCGGCAAGAAAAATCGGCTCGCATATATATAATAGTTCCCCATTTTTTCATCCCTTTTTCTGTTTATATCTTGTATTCGTGTATCGTTACGCCTTTGACTACTCGATTAACGGTTCCAGATTTAGAAGGAGTATCCGGTGTGTTTTTAACTTTAATAGAAGAAAGCAATGACACAGTTTGCGCTGCCATGATAAAAGGTAAAGCAAGATACCCTTCTGGTAATAAAGTATGCTGTTTGTCAAAATCGAATGTTGTACCAGAAAAATTTTGTCCTTCTACAGGCTGTGCGATAGCAATTGTTTGTAGTGCAATTTGGTCTTGGTATACTTCTTCTAAAATATCTAAATCATACTTACGTGTGTATGGATTATTGTTTACAAAGACAAAAACCAGTGTTTGTTCATTTACAAATGATTTAGGGCCATGACGAAATCCCATAGATGAATCAAACATAGTACTGATTTTGCCAGCTGTTAACTCTAATACCTTTAACTGAGCCTCACGGGTCAATCCTGCTAAGCTGCCAGATCCTAAGTAAACAATGCGATTAAAGTCAGCTGCAACTATATTAGCTAATTTATCTTCATTTGATACTACTTCGTTACCCATTTTAATGGCAGTATTAACATAACTTGCTTTTTCTTCTAAAGAAGATTGGTCAAAAACCAGTAAGGCAGTTAACGTCATGCAAGTAAAACTTCCTGTCATAGCGAACCCCTGATCATTAGACCGTTCAGGCATCAATAGCAAAAGATTTTTTTCATCTTTAGAGGCAGCTTTTGCTAAAGCTCCATCTGCTGCACAAGTAATGGTGATGTGTCGAATATTTCTCACAACTTGGTTAGCATTAGCAACTGCTGCAATACTTTCAGGGCTGTTTCCGCTCCTTGCAAATGAAACTAACACCGTCCAATCCTCTTCATGCAGATAATCCTTTGGAGAGGCAACGATATCGGTTGTTGGAATACTTTCAAAAATGAATGAATCTGTGTTACCAGCATTATTTAAGTATGGTAAAACGGTGTCACCAACATAAGCTGATGTGCCAGCTCCAGTAAAAACTATACGTATTTTACTAGATGTCTCTTTTTTTATTTGTTGTAAGAAAGAGTCTATTGTTTCTTTTTGATTTTGATAATTGTCCCAGGCCTCTTCCCAAAGCCCAGGCTGTTGCCTAATTTCTTGAGTAGTGATCGTCGCTCCAAGATCCTTTAATTCATCTCGTGATTTAGTAAATAGTTGCATGTTTACTTCACTCCATTCTATTCATCTTCTTCATCAAAATCATCTGCATCTAGTAAATCATTTACTTTAACGATACTTTCTTTGGTTTCCTCTAAAATAGTATGAGTATTGCCAGTCATCGTCGCATTTACGAAACTGATAATCATTGGCAAGTTCATACCAGTATATAAATTAAATTTAGAACCACTCATAATTTTTTTTGAAACAATGTTGCAGGGAGTACCGCCCAACAAATCAGAGAATACAATATAATTCTCATCTAGCAGATCAGCAACTGTATCAAATTTTTCAGTAAATTCTTTTTCACCTTCGTGTGGCAATAAAGATACTGTAAAAATATTTTCCTGTGAGCCTAAAATCATTTCTGCACTCTTTTTTAATTCTTTACAGAAATCTCCATGGCTTACCAGTATCAAATTGTTCATTCTATTCATTCCTTTACTTAATTCTTATTTTGAAATAACACCTAGTGCTGACAAAGCGATAGATACTACTAATACAATAAAAATAGCTTTAGTAGATGTGATATTCTTTTTGCCTAGTAACCAATAGACAGCTCCAACAATTACTGCTGGCAAAAGACGAGGCATAATCATATCCACATTGTTTTGTACGTCAATAACTAAGTCACCGATGACAGGTGTCCAAGATAAGCGAACATTGATCATAGTTGCAACTAAAGCCCCCACCATGAATACCCCTAATAATGTAGCAGCATCTGTGATAGCAGTAAGTCGGCTTTGCATCGTTGTAACAAGTGAGACTCCTTCTTTATGAGCAATTTCTAGTTGCTTCCACCGGAAGAACATTACAGCGAAGTTAACCAACATCCAGATTAATGCACCGATAGGGTTTCCATTTACTGCCATGTTAGCAGCTAATGCTCCAAAAATAGTTGGCAGCAAAGCTCCGAAAATTGAATCTCCAATTGCCGCGAATGGTCCCATTAAACCAACCTTTAGCCCAGCAATTGATTCTTGACCAGCAATGCCTTCCTCTTCTTCAATCGCCATGTCGATTCCTGTAACGATCGTATTTAAAAAGTTACTTGTATTGAAAAATTGAGAATGTGTTTTCATCATTGATTTCAATTCTGGTGTACCATCACCATACATTTTCCTTAATTGAGGTAAAATCGTATATAAATACCCTGATCCTTGCATACGTTCGTAGTTCCAACCAAGTTGAAATCCAAACAAACTTCTTCTATTGATTTGGTTAAAGTCTTTTTTGGTTAACTTATAATTAGATTTCGTCATCTTCTATTTCTCCTTCCTCTGATACTGAACCATTCATTTGTTGAAATTTCGGAGCTTCTGTAGTTCTTTTGTACTCTTTAAAGGCAAATGCAAATCCTATCAATGCGATAGCTAACATTGGCATGCCTGTAAATGTATTCGCAAATCCTTCTACTACACCAGCTACAGATCCGCCAAGTACTTGAATATTTCCAAATACAGTCGTTAACAACGCCGTAATGACAAAGCCTAAAATCAAGTAAGGTAAATGTTTTTTAACTGGTAAGTATCTTAATAAGATAGCGAAACCAACAGCAGGTAGAACAGCTCCGGCTACAGCTAATCCATTACCCAACCATAATAATTGGTTGTTCAAGACACTAACAATAGAATTGACGAAGCTTCCGCCAAGACTTAGCGCTAATAGTACTGGAATAGCTCTAGATAATGACCAAGATAATGCGCCCATCAGATAGTTGCGTTCAATTCCTTTATAATCCATTTCTTCAATCTTTGTATCAATACGATGTGCAAAGAATGTATTTGCAAATCTTCCTAAGATATCCATTTGAATCATTAATCCAGCTACTGGAACTGCGATTGCTGCAATGGCCTGTTCAGGGTTCATACCAATTCCTACTGAAAAGGCTGTCGCCAATACCGTACCGGAGTTAGCATCGATTTTTGAAGACCCTCCAAATGTACCAATACCTAAAACTGTTAATTGCATGCTCCCACCAATAATAAGTCCTGTTGTAACATCTCCCATAATTAAACCAGCTACTAATCCAGCGAATACCGGTTGAGCAAGACCAGTATAAACTTGTAATTCATCTAAAATTTGATATCCTGCGTAAAGCGTTAACAATATAATTTGCCACCATGCAACTGCCATTATTTTTTCCTCCTCTATCTCTTCTTTAAATGTGTTGTTTTAGTAAATCCATGAATTTTTCTTCGCGATCATTCGGCACCATTTGTGATACCAATTCCACACCGTTTTCATCGAGTTTCTTAAAATTCTCAATGTCTTCTTCTAGGACGTTAATAGATCTTGTAATGGATTTTGATTCCTCAGATTGAGACATATTTCCAACATTGATTTTTTTTATAGGTACACCCAATTCAACTAGCTTTAATAATCTATCTGGTTTTTTTGCGATGATTAGTAATCGCTGTGAGTCATATTTTCCAGCTAGAATATTTGCAGCTGCTTTTTCTATTGATAAAATACTTAGCTTCACCCCTGCTGGAGTGGCTAATTTCAACCCGCTCTTTTCAATTGCATTAGTTGTTACGCCATCATCTACAACCATAATTCTGCTGATACCTAGTTTTGTGGTCCAAAGATTTGCAACTTGTCCATGAATCAACCTTCCATCTATTCTTACAGCTGTTATACTCATACTAATTTTCCTCCTTAGTCTATTTTTTAAATTTTGGTTCCTTTTCTAAACTTATTGATTTTGACCAGATTCCTTCTGTTTCAAAAACAATAATTTCGTTTTCTCCCTTTCTAAAGAGAGACATTGGAGCATATAGTGATAGAGTTGGCCCTACATTCCAAAATCGTCCAATGTTAAACCCATTTACTAGAACGATTCCTTTGCCAAACAACTCCATATTAATAAATGTATCTTCTGGTGCATCAATAGTCACTTTATACTGGTAAAACGATGGAGAATTCTCTTTCCATTCCTTATCAAAGTCAATAGACAACGGTTCTGAAAAATCTAAGCTGTATTGCTCCCAATTGGTGATAAAGTGTAAATCAGACATGACCCCTCTTCGAATCCCTTTTTGTTGTGTATCAGCCAATAGCTTGTGTCCATAATTGACACGTCCCATATTTTCTACTAGTACATCAAGCTGATTAGAACCAGAGATAGGTGAAGCGTATATCTTTTCTCCAATCTCTTCTTGGTACTGTGTAGCTATTTTTTCTTCGTTAAGGAAAAAATGAAGACGGTCGCTGCCATCTATTACACGATAAAATTCTTCATCACTATCTTTTTTCACATAACTTCTATATAGTGTATACCCATATTGTTGTCCTAGTTCTTCCATTGTTTTTGGATATCTAGATTCTTGTTTTTTAGCGATCCGATCAACAATAGAGAGTAGACTTACCTTTCCACCAACCTGAATATTCGTAATGCTCATACTATCTTTCACCAATGGAGGGTGTTGTTCAATATCCGGAAAACTTTCTTGCATCATATTTTTTAAAGCAAAATATTTTTCAGTTGGATTACCTTGTTCATTTAAAGGTGCGTCATAATCATATGACGTGACTTGCGGAAGATCTTTTCGTAATCGTGCTGAACAACCATTCATAAAGCCAAAGTTCGTTCCTCCATGGAACATATAAAGATTTAAGCTACCAATCTCTAAAGCTTCCTTTACATCCTGAGTTAACTCTAGGGCATCTCTTTTTATAATTGGGTCATTCCACCGATTAAACCAACCATCCCAATACTCCATACACATCAAAGGCCATTTTTTCCCTTTTGATTCATGAAATTCTTTTAATTCCTTAAAGTTTTCTTTTGAACGAGAACCGAAATTTCCTGTAGTCAGAATATCTAGATCCGTCATCGTTCCGGCTTCTTGCGTAGCTCTCCATGCTCCGTCTGAAGTAAAAATAGGAATGGTTACGCCTAGTTTCAACATCAACTCATAAAGCGTTCTCAAATATTCTTTATCTTCACCATATGAACCGTATTCATTTTCTAACTGCATCATAATGACTGGACCACCATGATCCACCTGAAGAGGCGTAATTTGTTTAAGAAGCTCTTTATAGTAGCGAGAAACTTTTTCAATAAATACTGGATCAGAAGAACGTATAAGCATATCTTTATACGTTAGTAGCCATGCTGGCAATCCACCGAATTCCCATTCTGCACAAATATAAGGTGATGGGCGAAGAATAACGAATAAACCTAACTCCTCTGCTAGTTGGACAAATTTTTTTATATCCCACTGACCAGAAAATTGATATTCTCCTTCTTTCGGCTCGTGTACATTCCAAGGAATATACGTTTCGACTGTATTAAAGCCAAGAGCTTTTAAATTATATAATGAATGATACCAGTCCTCAGGAAGAACTCGGAAATAGTGAACAGCACCAGATGTTATCTTGAATGGCTCACCGTTTAGTAAAAAATCTTCTTTTATTTCAAATGTATTCATTTGACTACCTCCTTGTAAAGCGTTTACACTTAATATATTAATATACTAAGTTAGTGCCTGTCAATCTTTATTTTAGTAAAAATAGAAAATATTTACTAAAAAAGAAATAAATGGTAAAATCACTTTTTTTAAGTTAGTATATTAAGCAAATGGTATATAAAGGAGAATGGAATGAAAATCCCAAAGTATCAACAGATTAAAGATGATTTGCTCAAAAAAATTGAAGTTGGTGAGTTTAAACATGGCGATCGCTTTTACAGTGAAGCGGAATTAGTTAAACTTTATAATGTTAGTTCAATCACTGTTATTAGAGCAGTTCAAGAATTAGTTAACGATGGTTATCTCATACGTTTCCAAGGAAAAGGCACATATGTTTCTCGCTCCCGTAAACGGAAACTTGTAGAATTTTCAGACATTGAAATTTACGCTGGTGAACCAGAATCGGTTGAGGTTTTAAGTTTAGAAATTCAACATAATGAAGAGAAGAGAAAAGAATTACAGCTACGAAAAAAAGAAGACTATTTTGAAATTGTTCGATTAAGAAAAGTTAATGAAGACCCATTTTTATTGCATCTTTCTTATATTCCTAGTCAATTTATTAAAAAGGACATTCCTAGTCTTAACTATTATGATTCTATTTATAATCGTTTTAAAAGCGACTTTGACATTTACATGTACGATGAGGAATCAAAAGAAACCAACGAAATTTGCTTCCCAACAGATGATTGGGTTGCAGAATTATTACAAATGACAACTAACGAACCTACTATCAGACAAGAAAAGAAAACTGTTTTACAAGATGGAACTGTTGCAGAAGTGGTCGTCAGTTATAAAAAGTGGAACTATTACAAAATAGAGCTCTCTTCATTTAAAGATCAATATTAAAAAATGGAAAAACTATATCTATTAGGGGGCAGCTAAAAATTATGGCAAGAATTGCAATTGATACGGATGAAGTCATCGCAGATTTTTATAGCAATGATTTAAAGGTATACAACGAGCTCTATGAAGCTGAGCTAACCATTAGCGATTTAAATGGACAGTATGTCAGTGAGCTTTACCCAGAGACTGATAAGATTATGCGTTATATACGAAATACTAAAGGTTTCTTTAAAGATTTACCTGTAATTGAGAATGCTCAACATGTGATAAGCGACTTAATGCAAGAGCATGAAATTTTCATTACTACTGCCGCTATGGACTTTCCAAATAGTTTTGATGATAAATTTTATTGGCTTCAAACTCACTTCCCTTCTATCCAAAAAGAAAATATTGTTTTTTGTGGCAATAAAAGCATCATACATGCTGATTACTTAATTGATGATAATATCGGTCACTTTAACAACTTTTCAGGAACGGGATTACTTTTTACAGCACACCACAATAAAAAGATAAACTTCCTCAATCGTGTTGAGAATTGGAAAGCTGTTAAAGATTTTTTCCAACAACTTTCTGAATAATTTTTAAACCTGTCTCAGTTTTTCCCTGTGGCAGTTTTTTTATTACATTTCAAAACGATAATTTTTATTCTTTTAATACTTTTACTAAATTTTACTTGCGTTTATTTACTAAACTATTTAAACTAAGGGTAACCAAACATTAATAGGGAGGAAATAAAAAATGAATTTAACTAAACTGAAAAAAAGATTCAACGAACTTTTTGGACAAACAGATATGAAAGCGTTTTTCTCTCCAGGAAGAATTAACTTAATTGGAGAACACACTGATTACAACGGTGGCAATGTTTTTCCTTGCGCAATTACTTTAGGAACATATGGTTTAGCCTCAAAAAGAGAAGATCAGATTATTAATTTTTATTCTGAAAACTTTTCTGAATTAGGAGTTATTTCGATTGATTTAGATAGCTTAGAATACAATCAAGCAGATAAATGGACAAATTATCCTAAAGGAATGATTAAATTCTTAAAAGAGTCAGGTTATGCTATCAACCAAGGATTGGATATCCTTTATTACGGCAATATTCCAAACGGAGCTGGTCTTTCCTCTTCTGCTTCGATTGAATTACTGACAGGATTTATAGTACAAACGCTATTTGATTTAGACATTGATCGATTAGAGTTGATTAAAACTGGACAACGAGTGGAAAACGAGTTTATCGGGGTTAATTCAGGTATTATGGATCAATTTGCAGTAGGTAAAGGTGAAAAAGATACAGCTATTTTACTAGATTGCAATACTTTAGAATACGAATTGATTCCAGTTGTGTTAGAAAAGCATTCAATTGTTATCATGAACACTAAAAAAAGACGTGAGTTAGCTGATTCTAAATACAATGAACGACGCAGCGAATGCGATCAAGCATTAGCAGAATTGCAAAAAGTTCTTACTGTTTCTTCATTAGGTGCGTTGGATGAACAAACATTTGCTGAGCATCAATCTATTCTTTCAAATGAAACTATTCTAAAAAGAGCACG
Source organism: Carnobacterium sp. 17-4 (assembly GCF_000195575.1). NCBI lineage: Bacteria > Bacillati > Bacillota > Bacilli > Lactobacillales > Carnobacteriaceae > Carnobacterium > Carnobacterium sp. 17-4. Next base: position 2,292,557 of record NC_015391.1, read on the forward strand.
ACATGCCGTAACTGAGAACCAGAGGACACTCAAAGCAGCCGTAGCTTTAAAGGCTGGAAATCTGGAAGAGTTTGGCCAATTAATGAATGAATCACATATTTCCTTGAGAGATGATTATGAAGTGACTGGACCAGAATTGGACGCAATAGTTCAAGCTGCTTGGGATCAACCAGGAATTTTAGGTGCACGAATGACGGGTGCAGGATTTGGCGGATGTGCCATCGCAATCGTTGAAAATGATAAGATAGATGATTTTATTGACCAAGTTGGAAAACAATATTTAAGTCAAATTGGCTACCCTGGCGAGTTTTATATCGCTCAAATTAGTGATGGCCCTAAATTGCTTGAGGAGGAATCAGTATGACCGTCTTAGTATTAGGAGGAGCTGGTTATATCGGTTCCCATGCTGTTGATCAATTAATTGAACAACAATATGAAGTAGCAGTAATCGACAATTTACAAACTGGACACCGAGATGCGATTCATAAAAAAGCCCGATTTTACCAAGGAGACATTCGTGACAAATCCTTTATGGAATCTGTTTTTGAAAAAGAATCGATTGAAGGAGTTATTCACTTTGCAGCGAATTCTTTAGTAGGAGAATCAATGCAGCAACCTCTACAATACTTTAATAATAATGTTTATGGTACTCAAGTAACTTTAGAAACCATGCAGAAATTCGCTGTTAAATCAATTGTCTTCTCTTCTTCAGCTGCTACTTACGGTGAGCCAAAAGAAGTCCCAATTAAGGAAACTGCAGATACAAATCCTGAAAGTCCATATGGAGAAACGAAGTTGATGATGGAAAAGATATTGAAATGGTGTGACAAAGCTTACGATATGAAATTTGTAGCTTTACGGTACTTTAATGTAGCTGGAGCAAAATTAGATGGCAGCATTGGTGAAGATCATTCGCCTGAGTCACATTTGGTACCTCTTATTTTACAAACAGCTTTAGGTCAAAGAGAAGAATTAACTATTTTTGGAGACGATTATGCTACACCAGACGGTACTTGTATCCGAGATTATGTTCATGTCGTCGATTTAGTAGAAGCGCATATTCTAGCATTGGAGTATTTAAAGTCAGAAAAACAAAGCAATATATTTAATTTAGGCAGCAGTACCGGTTTTTCGGTAAAAGAAATACTGAACACAGCACGTGAAGTTACTGAAAGAGAGATTCCTGCAATAGTAGCTGCACGTCGAGTTGGAGACCCTAGCACATTGATTGCTTCAAGTGAGAAAGCAAAAACTATTTTAGGCTGGAAGCCTCAATATACAGATATAAATGATATCATAGCATCAGCTTGGAATTGGCATACAAACTCTCCTCATGGCTATGCAGACATACACAATTAGAAAGGATGAATGTATATGATCGATCAATCAATAACCGATTTCATTCAAATCGGTTATCAAAATCAAGAAATTCATCCGTTAGATGTTCTTCTTAAACAAAATCAATTGCTCTCCTTGCTTGGAAAACAAGCTTTAGATTCAGAAATAAAAGCTTCTACGCCATTGCCAAATCGTTTGGAAACAATGGACTCTTTAGTCGATTACGCTGTTCAAGAAAAAATAATTGGAAATAATGAAGCTGAAAGTGATATTCTATCCGCAAAGATAATGAACCTTATTACTCCCCTACCTTCTGAAGTAAACCGAACATTTTGGGAGTTTTATCAAGGAAGTCCTGAAGCTGCTACAACTTATTTTTACCATCTCAGTCAAGAAAATGATTACATTAAGACAAGGGCAATTGAGAAGAATATCAAATTTATCAAATCTACTGTTTTTGGTGATTTAGAGATTACGATCAATTTATCAAAACCAGAAAAGGATCCTAAGCAGATTGCTTTAGCTAAAACAGCTCCTGCCTCCTTTGGATACCCTACTTGTCTTTTATGTATGGAAAATGAAGGTTACGAAGGACATCTAAACCATCCTGCCAGAAGTAACCATCGCATCATCCGTTTACCTTTAATTAATGAGAACTGGGGTCTACAGTATTCCCCTTACGCTTATTATGAAGAGCACTGTATTTTTTTATCACAAGAACATAAACCTATGAAGTTAGAAAAAGCTACTTTCACAAAACTTTTGAGTATAGTTGAACAATTTCCAAATTACTTTGTGGGGTCCAATGCTGATTTGCCAATAGTAGGAGGTTCCATTCTATCTCATGACCATTACCAAGGTGGCCGACACACTTTTGCTATGGCAGAAGCACGTATAGACTTTCCTTTTGCATTAACAGATTATCCTTCTGTAGAAGCCGGGATTGTCAAATGGCCAATGTCCGTCATCCGTCTAAGAAGTTCTGATCAAACTGAATTAGTTGAAGCAGCCACTCTTATTTTAGATCAATGGCGTTTATACTCAGATGAAGCAGCGGATATTTTAGCCCAAACAAATGGAGAACTCCATAATACGATTACGCCTATTGCAAGATATAAAGAAGGAAAATATGAATTAGATTTGGTGTTGCGCAATAATCGTACATCGCAACAGTATCCTGAAGGGATTTTTCATCCTCATCCTGATGTTCAGCATATTAAAAAAGAAAATATCGGGCTGATCGAAGTAATGGGCTTAGCTATCTTGCCACCAAGACTGAAAAAAGAACTTGCTGAAGTTGAACATTTCTTATTAGATGAACCTCATCAATTAGATATCTCTCATCAAAAATGGGCAAATGAATTAAAAAGAACAAAAAAAATCACAAAAGAAACGGTTGGAAAAATCATCGAAGATGCTGTTGGATCTATTTTTCTGAGAGTATTAGAAGACGCCGGAGTGTATAAACAGAATTCTGAAGGAAAAGCTGCTTTCAAACGATTTATAAATAGTTTTGCTCATTCAAAAGGAGGAGAAAAAATTGAAAATTTCAATTAAAGATTTTGGAGAACTGTCAGGACAGATCATTCAGGAATATACTTTGACGAATCGTCATGGTGTCTCCTTATCAGCTATGACCTATGGCGCGGCAGTAACAGCTATTCGAGTGCCTGATAAAAATGGCCTTTTACAGAACATCGTACTCGGCTATGATATGGTAGATGAGTACGTATCTCATCGCCCTTTTTATGGTGCAACAGTTGGAAGAGTTGCCGGAAGGATTGATAAAGGTAAGTTTACATTGGAAGGAAAAAACTACCAACTCGAAACAAATGAAAAAGGCAATCATTTGCATGGCGGAGAAAATAGTTTGGATACAAAAATTTGGACAGTAAAAACTAATTCCACTGAAAATGAAGCTCAATTGATTTTCTCATACAAGAGTCTCAACAATGAAAATGGGTATCCTGGCAACTTAGCAATACAAGTGACGTATACATTGACGGAATCAAACGATTGGAAAGTCAATTATCATGCCACAACTGATGAAGCCACCTTGTTTAATCCGACTAATCACGTCTACTTTAATTTAACAGGTAACCCAACGCACACAATCAAACAGCATCAATTAACCTTAACGAGTAATCTGTTCGCTGAACTCAGAGAGGATTCTATTCCGACCGGAAACTTGTTGCCTGTCAATAAAACACCGTTCGATTTCACAACAGCAGACACAATAAACAAAGGGTTTGAGAGTTCACATCCTCAAAATAAATTAGTATCTGGATATGATCATCCATTTATTCTTGAACACCAATCCCAAAAACCGGAAGCTGTTTTGTATGACCCAATTAGTGGCAGACGCGTACAGATGTTTACAGATCAAGACGCCGTTGTCATTTATGCGACGGACTCATTAGATGGAAAACATACAAAAGAAGGAACATTAATTGAACACTATGCAGGTATCACTTTAGAAACTCAACAACTACCGGACGCGATCAACCAAGTAAATTTCGGAAATATCATCCTTCAACCAACTGACATTTTTCAAGCTGAAACAACTTACCACTTTGATACAATGCTATAATAAATAAATGGAATGGAAAAGAAAGTGGTGAGAACATGGCAACAATTAAAGACATTGCCGAACAAGCAGGTGTTTCAAGCGCAACCGTATCTCGTGTACTCAATTATGACGAGACATTATCAGTAGGCGACGAAACAAAAAAACGAGTGTTTGAAGTTGCTGAAGCGCTGGAATATACAAAATACCAAAAGAAAAAAGCAAACAAACAAGGCAAATTAGCCATCGTTCAATGGTACACAGAAAAAGAGGAGCTAGATGATCTCTATTACTTGTCTATCCGTTTAGGTGTAGAAAAAAGAGCAGAAGAAATGAACTATGAGATTGTTCGTATTTTTCAAAATACAGATTTTGAAATGAATTCATCTATCGAAGGCATCATAGCGATTGGAAAATTTAGCGATTCTCAAGTAAATAAACTCACTTCATGGACAGAAAATATTTGTTTTGTTGATTTTGATCAACTCCATCATAAATTAGATTCGGTTGTCATCGATTTTGAGCAAGCAGTAAATTCTGTTATGGATTACTTTTGTACAAACGATTACAAAAACATTGGTTTGATCGCTGGACAAGAAAATTTTGGCGATCGATCTAAACCGATTATTGATAAACGAACGACGATTTTTGAGAATTACATGAAACAAGCTGGAATATACAAGGAAAACCATGTGTTCACAGGTTCTTTTAATGTCGCATCTGGTCAAGAGCTGATGAAAAAAGCCATTGAAACCTTAAAAGACGATTTACCAGATGCCTTTTTTATTTCGAATGACTCCATGGCAATCGGTTGTTTGAGGGCTTTACAAGAAGCAGGCATCTCAGTTCCAGAACGAGTTAGCCTTATCGGATTCAACGATATAAGCGTAGCTAAATACATCTACCCCACGTTAAGTACAGTAAAAGTCTATACCGAATTAATGGGCGAAACCGGTTTTGATCTATGGTTAGATAAATTGACTACCGAAAGAACGGTCGCAAAAAAAGTAACCTTATCGACAGATTTAATTCTACGCGAAAGCACTAAATTAAATCGATAATTAAAAAAGGACATTCTTAGCGTTCAAAATTGAACCTTAAGAATGTTCTTTCTCTATTATACTTAGCCTTCCATAAGAGACATCGTTTCTTCTCTTACATTCACTTCTTCCACAATGAAGTGTCTTTCAATTGCTCTTTGACGCAATTCTTCACGGAAATTAGGATGTGCTACTTCAATCAAGGCTTCTGCTCTTTCTTGTACAGTTTTCCCAATTAATTCAGCTTTTCCATACTCCGTTACAATTGTATCGATATCATTTTTAGAAGTTGATACAGCTGATCCTAAAGCTAATTCAGGTACAATTGTAGAGATAGTGTCATGTTTAGCAGTCGAATACAAACAGATGATTCCACAACCATTTTTAGCTAGTCTAACTCCTTTAGTAAAGTCAGCTTGCCCACCTGTAGATGAATAATACGAACCTTTCACCGTTTCTGAATTGCATTGTCCTAAAAAGTCAACTTCAACTGTCGAATTGATGGCTTTTAAATTATCAATTTTAGCAATTTCACGAATATCATTCGTCATATCACATGGCAACATTAATATATCTCTGTTGTTATTCATAAATTCATATAATTGTTTTGAGCCAATCGCGAACGTAGAAACTGTTTTTGTTGGATAAGTAGTTTTATATTTATTGTTGACTACGCCTTTTGCATAGAGTTCCACAATTTTATCTGGAAGCATTTCACTATGAACACCTAAATTGCGTTTATCCATCAAGTAATCCATTACAGCATTTGGCATTGAACCAAAACCAATTTGAACCGTATCTCCATCTTTCACCGTTTCAGCAATTATTTTGCCGATAGCCAAGTCTTTTTCGCTTAATTTAGGGCTAGGTAAAGTTGGCAATTCAAAATCGTGTTCAACTAATGCGGCGACTTCACTGATATGAATGGTGTTTTTGGCACCAAATGTACGTGGCATGTTCTTGTTGACTTCAAGAATGATGGTTTTTGCATCTTCAATCAATGAAGCAACATAGGAAGGACTTGTTCCTAAAGAGAAGTTACCGTCTTCATCCATTGACGATACTGTCGCCATGATTACTGGACGATCCGTACGTTTTTTTAGCAATGCCGGGATATCCGAAAAGTGATTTGGCAGTAAATCAATGTTACCTTGATTAAACCCTTTTCTGTCCATACCTGATAAAAATATTGATACTTGTTTTAGCTTAGATGGCGAGATATCCACTGTCGGAAAGCTTGGCAGCATACGGTATAAAGTATTTCCTTTTAACGTCCCATTGCTAGGTAACGCTTCCAATAATGCTGGAGGTTCACCTGGCATGATGGGGAAAATGATCCCATCACCTGGTTCGACCAATTGTACCGCTTCTTGTGCTGTTGTTTTTTTCTTTTCATACATTTTCTCGTATAATTTTAACATGTCTAAAATCCCCCAATCAGATGAATGATTTTCTTTTATTTATTTTCAAATTGTGCATTACGCTTTTCAACATAAGCAGTCATACCCTCTTTTTGATCTTCAGTAGCAAATAAAGCTCCAAAAACTTCAGATTCCAATGCTAATCCTTGCTGTATACTCATTTGCATGCCTTGATTGATTGTTTTTTTACTGCCTTCTACACCTAATGGCGAATTTTTGATTATTTTTTCAGCCATCGCTTTTGTTTCTTCTAGCAAGTCTTCAACTGCTACTACTTTATTCAGTAAACCAATTCGATAAGCTTCTTCGGCTGCGACATTTGCTCCTGTGTAAATCAATTCTTTAGCTTTCCCAGTTCCAACAAGGCGTGGCAAGCGTTGGGTTCCGCCAAATCCAGGGATGATTCCCAACCCTACTTCAGGTTGTCCAAATTTTGCATTTTCAGCGCCGATTCGAATGTCGCAAGCTAAAGCAAGTTCACATCCTCCGCCTAAAGCAAATCCATTAACGGCAGCGATAGTAGGCTGACGTAATTGTTCCAATTTTGAAAAAACCGCATTCCCTAAGGAAGAAAAAATTGTTCCCTCAACTGCATTTTTTTCTTTCATTTCTTTGATATCCGCACCTGCTACAAACGCTTTAGTACCTGAACCGGTCACGATTAGCACGCGAATCGCACCATCTTTCTCCACTTCATCAAGTGCAACAGACACTTCTTCTAAGACTTCTTGACTTAATGCGTTTAACATTTTAGGTCGATTGATTTTTAAAGTGGCGATTCCTTCTGCTTTTTCTAAAGTAAGTGTATTATATTCTGTCATTTCGTTGTCCTCTCCTTATGAAGCATAATCATAAAACCCTTTACCGGTTTTTCTACCTAGCCAGCCAGCTTCTACATATTTTTTCAACAACGGACAAGGACGGTATTTGGAATCATTAAATCCTGTGTACAAAACTTCCATAATAGCTAAACAAACATCCAATCCGATATAATCTGCTAAAGCAATTGGACCCATTGGGTGATTTGCACCTAGTTTCATTGCTTCGTCGATTTCTTCAAGTGTTGCTATGCCTTCATGCACCGTAAAAATAGCTTCATTGATCATTGGTATCAAAATACGATTAACGGCAAACCCTGGCGAATCTTTAATATCAATCGTAATTTTTCCGATTTTCTCGCTCAGCGCTTTAATAGTGGCTGTTGTTTCATCATCTGTTGCCAAACCTCGATTGATCTCTACTAATTTCATAACAGGAACCGGATTAAAGAAGTGCAATCCAATAACTTTTTCAGGACGATTTGTCGCTGCAGCAATTTCTGTAATCGAAAGAGAAGACGTATTGCTTGCTAAAATCGTTTCTTTATCTGTAATTTCATCTAGTTCTTTAAAAATAGACAATTTGATTTTTTTATTTTCTGTCGCTGCTTCAATGACTAATTGTGCTTCATTTGCATCTTGAATATCTGTTGAAAGTGTAAAATGAGCTAAAATACGTTCTTTTTCGGCTTCTGTTTTACGCCCTTTTTCAACTTCACGAGTTAATCCTTTTTCAATCTTAGTGAATCCTCGTTGCACAAATTCTTCTTTTATATCGTTCAAGATAACATCATATCCAGCTTGTGCCATAACTTGCGCAATACCACTGCCCATTTGTCCTGATCCGATCACCATAACTTTTTTGATTTCCATCATCTCACTCCTCTAAATAAGTAACTAGTCCTTTTCCTTGTGATCAGTTGATCCATTTTTTTGCAATTGTATCTTTTTGTGTTTCTAAATTGCCACCATAAAAGGCTGTTAACTTAGCATCTCTGACGTAACGTTCGATATCGTTGTTCCGCATGTATCCGTAACCGCCAGTTACTTGAATGGCCATTTCAGTCATTTCGATACTAGTATTTGCAGCTTTCAATTTAACCATAGCGACCATTATTGAATCAAGTTGATCGTTTTTCGCTACTTGATCCAACAGTGCAGCCGCAGCTTGTAATTCTGTATACATTTCAGCGAGTTTAAATTGTGTGTTGCGTAGATCGATCAGTCGTTGCCCAAACTTACGATCTTGACTAACATAGTTTAACGCTCGTTCAAAAGATCCTTCAGCGATTCCTATTGCTTGAGCGGCAATGGACAGTCGCATATGATCGCTGATAGATTGGCATTGCTCTTCTCCATTACAGCTACCACCCAATAAATTTTCTTTTGAAACACATATCTGATCAAATTCAAGTGAAGCCACCGGAAGAGCACGTATGCCCATCTTTTCTTCTCTATTTCCTATAATAAGCCCACGCATTTCAGCTGTTATAATAAAGATACCGTATCCACTTGTTCCATCTTTAGCTATGGTCTTACTTCCTATTAAATAAGCGTTTGCTTTTCCTGCATTTGAAACAAATGCTTTAGCTCCACTTAGTTCCCAATGATTTTCTTTTTCAACTGCAAGAGTTTCCATATTTTCAAGATCATTGCCCATCCCTAACTCATTTAGTCCAAATGCACCAAAGGTTTCTCCACTCAGCATAGCAGGCAGATGCATCTGTTTTTGTCGTTCAGTGCCATACTGATAGATTGGCCAAAGGCTCATAGATGTTTGAGTCAGTAAAATACTAGCTGTTGACGCACAATCTCTTGATACGATCCGAATGACTTCCAACAAATCTTTAAATGATCCCCCAAGTCCCCCATGCAATCGATCAAACGGCATCCTTAAAACGCCCATATCACTTAATTGATTTAGTTGTTCTTCAGGAAATGCTTCTGTTTTATCGTATTCAGAAGCATTTGGTCGTATGACTGTTTTAGAAAAATCAGCTACTCGACTAATCAAATGGTTCATTGTTTCATTCATCATGTTTGGATACTCCTTTTTAAATTTTCTACTAGCCATACATTTTTTATTTCTTAACGTTCAACGATTAGTGACATTCCTTGTCCTCCGCCAATACATAACGTTGCTAATCCACGTTTTGAATCGCGTTTTTCCATTTCGTGAAGTAAAGTGACTAAGATACGAGCACCGCTAGCTCCGACTGGATGTCCTAAAGCAATAGCACCACCATTGACGTTAACAATATCAGTGTTGAATTTTAAATCTGTTATGACACTTAATGCTTGTGCTGCAAAAGCTTCATTTGCTTCGATCAAATCTATATCTTCTACTGTTAAACCAGCTTTTTTCAATGCTTTTTGAGTAGCTGGAATTGGACCACATCCCATGATTTTTGGATCTACACCTGCACTTGCATATGACTTGATTGTAGCTAGAGGTTTCAATCCTAATTCATCTGCTTTTTCACGGCTCATAACGATCAAGACTGCTGCACCATCGTTCAATCCTGAGGCATTTCCTGCAGTTACTGAACCATCTTTTTTGAAAGCGGGTTTTAATTTCGCCATTGATTCATTTGTTGTACCAAAACGTGGGTGTTCATCTGTATCGACTACTTTAGGTTCTCCTCTGCGTTGAGGTACTTCGATTGGAACGATTTCTTCTTTGAATCGGCCAGAGGTTACAGCCTTCTCAGCATTATTTTGACTGCGAACCGCTAATTCGTCTTGTTGCTCACGAGTAAATTGATATTTTCCAACAATATTTTCAGCTGTTATGCCCATATGAATATCGGTAAAGGCATCCGTTAAACCATCCTTCAACATTGTATCAATCATTTGACCATTACCCATTCGTTTACCCCATCGTGCATCAGGCAATACGTATGGTGCTTGACTCATACTTTCGGTTCCACCAGCAATAACAATTTCATTGTCTCCTGAAAGAATTGATTGTGCTGCTAAAGCAACCGTTTTTAATCCCGATCCACATACTTTATTGATAGCAAAAGATGGAACATGTTTTGGGATCCCAGCTTTTATAGCTACTTGTCTAGCAACATTTTGACCTAAACCTGCACTTAAAACGTTTCCAAATATCATTTCATCAATTATTGCTGGATCTAATCCAATACTGTCAATTGCTCTTTTTACAACAGCAGCTCCTAGATCAACGGCTGATACATCTTTAAAAGCTCCTCCAAATGATCCAACTGGTGTTCTTAATGCTGTTACGATTACTGCTTCTGTCATTAAAATTCCCTCCAAATAATTTCCATGTTTTTATTAAGTCTTCAAGTTCATATGAAGCGTTTACATCATCATAATAAATGGATTGAGCCTAAACGTCTAACAAGTATATATTACAGATTCAATAAGTTTTGTTAATACCTTTGTGAAAGGGTGTTCATAAAAAAACAAAAAAACGAAAGAACCGGATAAAAACATCGGGTCTTTCGTATTTGAGTAAAGAAATTTTTTGCACAATTTCAAACTAATTTGCAATGTTTATTTCATGAATCAGTAAAAATAACTTAAAACAGATTCATGTAACTTTGTTTCAACAACTGAATAATTAGTTTTTATAGGACGACACAATAGAACATTAAAAGGAATCGGGTTCTTAAATGATTTCTCCACATAATCCTCGCTGTTTAAATAGCGACCAATAGGTGAAGGTAAGATAGCAATTGTATCTGAGTAACGAGTTGTTTCAATTAAAAAATCCCACGAAGAAGAAGTAAAAATGATTTCTGCATTTGAATTTTGTTCCTTAAATGTTCGTTTAACTAAATCGTTGGTCACAAATGATTCATTAAATGTAGCAATTGGGTAATCATCAATTTCTGTCCAATTAATTTTATTCTTCTTGCTTAAATCATGAGTTGCTGACATAAAAGCTGTTAATTCATCAATTTGAATCACATGTTCTTCATAAGCTTTCGGATCAAGATTCGTTGGTTCTATCAATACGACATAATCTAAATCTTTTTGCAAAAACATCCTTCTCAACTCATTACAGCCATCTTCTACAATCTCTATTTTAATTTCTGGGTTTTCTACGATGAATTTAGAGAAGAAGTTGGAAAAGAAAACACGTAAAATCAAAGAAGGTACACCTAAACGAATCGTTCCTTTTTGTTTGGATGATTCTTTACGAATCATATTTTTCATTTCATCATGCATTTTCAAAATATCTAAAGCATACCGGTATAACTTAATGCCACTTGGCGTCATTTCTTCTAATCTTCCATTTTTACGATAAAAAAGACTTAATTCTTCATCTTTTTCAAAATTAGTGATCATTTGGCTTAAAGCTGACTGCGAGATATGAATTTTTTTTGCAGCTAACGATAAATTGCAACCGCATTCAACAATGTTGATAAAATAATTCAATTGTGTAATATCCAATTCCTGTTATTCCCCTTTTTCTTTTGATTATTCCTTTTGGGACCAGTTTATGTCATAAGAAATAATTATACCTATGTATAGAATACCATGGTTAAAGATGTTTATGCAAAAGTAGACAAAAAAACTCAGAAAACAAGGATTATTGATCCCGTTTTCTGAGTTTTTAATAACGTTTAAACAAAAGCACCTACACCTGTCAAATATCTTCCAACAATTAAAGCATTGATTTCATGTGTTCCTTCGTATGAGTAAATAGCTTCTGCATCTGCAAAGAATCGAGCAACATCCGTTTCCAGTGTAATCCCATTTCCGCCGACTACTTCGCGAGCCAATGCAACAGTCTCCCGCATGCGTAAAGCATTATGCATTTTTGCCATTGAAGAATTTACTTCACGATAATTGCCCTCTTCTTGCATTTGAGCTAAGCGTACAGAGAAACTTAAATTAGCAGTTACATTTGCTTGCATGATAGACAATTTTTCTTGAACCAATTGGAATGAACCTAAATTTTTACCAAATTGTTCACGTTGTTTGACGTAACGTAAAGCGGCTTCAAATGCCCCTGCTGTCAATCCTGTCGCCAAATGCGAGATATCTGCTCGTGTAATACGTAAAATACCGGCTACATCTTTAAATGAATTCACATTTTGCAATCTACGATCTTCTCCAACTTTTACATCCGTTAATGTAATATGTCCGTTTTGTGTCATACGAAGTGAAATTTTCCCTTCGATTTTTTGAACATGTACCCCTTCAGCTTTACCAGGAACCATGAAGGCTTTAACTTTTCCATCCGCTTCATCACGAGCAAATACAGCTATTTCGTCCGCTGATCCAGCTCCACCGATCCAACGTTTTTCTCCGTTGATGATCCAAGTATCGCCTTCTTTACGTGCAGTAGTTGCTAGTCCGCCAGCAATGTCTGAACCGTGTTCCGGTTCGGTTAAAGCAAAGCAACCTTGAATTTCATAAGAAGCTGTTTTTTCAGCCCAACGTTCGATTTGTTCATCATTTCCACCTTGTAACAAAGTTGCGTAGAATAATCCGCCATGAACCGTGTAGAATGTTGCGATAGAAGCATCTAGTTTAGCTAACTCAAAATATCTAAAAACATTGTATAATTCGCTTGGTTTACGTGTACTTTCACGACCTTCAAATAACAATGGATTATCCATCATTCTTACTTTTCCGATTTTTTCAAAAGCTTCAAAAGGAAATTCTGCTTTTTCCCAATACTCGCTTAGTACAGGACGTAAATTTATTTCAAGAGCCTCACGTAATTCTTTTAAAACTGTTAATTCTCCATCTGTTAATGCGCTTGAATACTCATAAAGATCTGATGGGTAAAAAGTAGCTAAATCAACTGGTCTTTCCATTGTCTTTGTGTTCATCATTTTAATCGCCCCTTAATTATTTTTAATTTTTATTAGGTTTTATTTTTTCAACCGCTTACAATGCTTAATTTAGGCCATTTTCAAATTTTAGTCTACTTACCATAAATTATAGAAGGTATAAGAAGAACTTAACGTCATTCTCCAAACCTATAGTTATTGCTTTTTTTCAAAATGTTGTTGATGTTTTTTAAAATAAATGACAAAAATAAAAACACTACCTAAAAACAGATTCTTAAAATCAGCTTTTAAATAGTGTTGATTGTTTTAGTTAAAGGTAATATATGCTTGTTTACTTCGCTTCAATGAATCTACTACATTTTTTCCAGTCTCATCCCATACAATCATACGATAATACGCATCGTGGTAAAAAATAAATTTATAATGGTTTTCATAAGCTTCTTTCATCCATTTTTCTTTACTGAATATAGACGTCATTGGATAATCATCGTAAGCCAAGACCCATAAAGGATTTTGATGTGCATGTGTTGGCATGATATCAGCCATATGCAATAATGTTTCACCATTTTGTGTTAGTTTGATTAATGCATGGCCTTCACTGTGTCCTCCAGTGTGGATCATCTCAATTCCTGACACTACTTCAAGCGATTCCTGATACGTAATGATTTGATCTTGAACTGGCTCCCAATTTTCTTTCCAATACGTGCTTTTGGAGCGAATATTTGGATTTCTCATCTCATCCCATTCAATCTCATTAACGTAAATATCTGCATTTGGAAAAGTAGAAACGAGCTCCTCATTTTCCGAATGTGTTAATCCGCCGGCATGGTCAAAATGTAAATGTGTCATCAATACTACGTTGATATCAGCCACTGTCATTCCTAATTCTGCTAAGCTCTTTTCTATCTTTGTCTCTTCCACAACCCCATAATTGCGTCGTTGTTTGTCTGACAACTTTCCATGTCCTACTCCAGCATCAATCAAGTAATTCTTATTCTGATATTGGATTAAGATCGAATCCGTTGGCAACTCAATTTGATTATTTTCATTGACCGGGTATTTTCGTGACCATAATGGTTTAGGCACTACACCAAACATCGCTCCTCCATCCATAGAAGTGATTCCACCATCCATCCATGTTAATGTCATTTCATGAAATTTCAAAGTATCCATTGATATCCTCCTTATGTAAAAAAACGTTTCCAATCATTTCAATTGATTATACGCATACTTTTTTGTTATTTCAAAGAAATTTTTTTTGAATTCACATTGTTTAATAAAAATGTTCATGAGAAGAACTTTTTCAACAAAAAAACAGGTTCAAAGTTTTTACTTCGAACCTGTTTTAAGAGATATTTTTAACGTTTGATTCCCAAGATATCTTCTTTTGCGTGAATTAATTGAGTAATCAATTGACTATATGGTGCTTCAAATCCTTTAGCTTCAGCTTGTTTTGCAACTTCTCCATTTAAGAAGTCGATTTCAGTTAGACGCTTGTTCTTTAAATCTTGGTGCATAGAAGGATAATGTTCGCCCACTTTTTCAGCTGTCCCTTTTAAATAATTCACAGTTTCTTCAACATCTATATGAACGCCTTCAGTTTCGGCTACACGAGAAAATTCACTGACAATTTTTTTATTTAATTGGTCAATTTGGGAAGTTTCGAATAGTTCTTTGATATTGCAATCTAACAATGAACAAAGAGCATTCATCGTCCCATTCACACAAGCTTTTCTCCAAGTTGTAAAGTTAACATTTTGACTGTATACTCCATTCAATCCACAATCTGCCATCATTTTTACAACTTCACGCGTACCTTCTTCTTCATTTTCATCACTGTTTTGAACTTCAACTGGACCTTCTCCCATAAAGTGAGTTTTACCTGGAGCATCTATTCCACCAGTCCACAAGGTTGTTCCCATAATAATATTTTTTTGAGGAATATATTCTGAAATAGTTTTCGCATGACCTAGTCCATTTAACAAACACACAACTTTTGTATCTTCTGTCAGCATATGTTTGATTTTTTCTAACATCTGTCTTAATCCCATTGATTTAGTAAAAATAAAGACTGTATCAAATGTATCTTTGATTTCTTCTGGCTTCCCTATTGGGATAATGACATTATCTTCTTTTCCATTTACTGTAATGGACAAACCGTTTTCTTTGATAGCATTAATATGGTCATCCCAAAAATCGATTAATGTAACGTCATTTCCATCTTTTTTCATCATGTATCCAAATCCGCATCCTAAAGCTCCTGAACCTGCAATTGCTATCTTCATTTTATTATTCCTCCATTTTTTCGTTATCTATTAGTTAATTAATTTGAAGCAGGGATAAATTTAAAGATCTCATCTTCATAGATGTGTAAGAATTTACTACACACCATATCGATAATAAATCCTCCAACAAAAGGTATTACAAAGTAAGCTAACATAACATTAAGTAAACCAGTTCCCATGTTAAAGGCTTGAATAGGTCCAACTAATCCTACAATTCCAAACCCAGCCGTTTGCGGAGTTCCATGAATCGTTAACACATATACTCCAATACCTGAGATAACTGCATTTATAACTACTGGTATCATTATTTTTGGATATTTGATCAAATTAGGAATCATCATTTTCATAGCACCAAGTAAGATCGCCAAGGTTGTTCCAGATTGATTAATTCTCAAAGAACCAATGACTAAAATTGCTGTACAAGCTGTCACACCTACCGCAGCAGCCCCAGCTCCTAATCCAGCAACACCTATTGCAATTCCAATTGCTACTGTTGAAATTGGTGAGATAATTAAAATTGAGAATGCTACAGAAATTAAGATTACCATCAATAAAGGTTGTAGAGTTGTAAAACTATTGATCAGTTCTCCAATTGAAGAAGTAATGATGCCCACATATGGCAATATGATCAGACCAATCGTTCCTACACCAGCACCAACGATAATTGGCATAAGAATCAAGGTCAATGAACCTAAGCGACCTTGCAACAACCGCGTAACAAAAACTGCTATAGCGGAAACTAGCATAACGTTAATCAAGTCTCCAATACCAACCAGTTGAACACCAGCTTCGGTAACTTTATAAGCACCTGATCCTAAGAAGGCTGCTGCACCAACAATTACACTTTCCATTCCATTCATTTTAAATTGCATGGCTACGAGAACTCCAATAATAGCTGGTGTAATAAATTGCATAATTGTCACTACACTTGATAACAATACAAATATAGAACCATAAGGAATAAGTGCTTTAAAGATGGACCCCAATATCGCATTGGCAATTAGCCCAATAACGATTCCAGATGCTGTTCCTCCTAATACTTTGTTCAAATAATCTTTACCAGTATATTTTACTCTTTCTTCCATTAAACTCAACCTTTCTTATGTTTACTATATGAATAATTAATCAACATGTATAACATTGTTAAATAATTCACTAATATTCTTTACTAGTTAAATTTATCACAAACTAAAAATTATTTCAATGCTTATTTTTACTTTTTTGTCTTTTAAAAAACATGCTATTTATTTTAAAATAAATTCAAATGTTATTTTATTTTAAAAACAGTGTTGATAAACCTTTATTTTAATAGGATAATATACTTATAATGATAATTACCCAATGCTAATATATTTAGTTTATAATCGTATTGGCAGAGTTAATTAATTTTCCACATTTTAGATTAATTTATTTGCTCATTTTTTATCAATATAGTATTTTTTCATGAATTCCAACCTATACCTGTTATACTTATTTTCTATTTAGTGTATATATAAACATAAAAAAACATTATCATTTAAGTCGATCGTAGAAAACGCACAAATAAATAAAAACTGTTTTTTTATTTATTTGTGCGTTTTGGTAAACTAAAAAAAGGAAAACATGTTTTTAAAAATAGAGAAAAGAGGAACTTTATTTGGACAGAAAATATATAAAAAAATTTGCACGAGGAACCTTGAAACAAAACTTTTTGGTGATAGTATTAATAACCAGTATTCCAATCCTAATTAACATACATAGTGCACTCCAAGAAATTGACGACTTAAGTCTACTTAAATTTTTTTTGGTTTCACTATTTATCGGTATTCTTGTTTCTTCTTTTCACCCATTCATTGATATAGGGATTTTAAAATTTAATCGAAACGAACCTTTCTCTTTTCAAAAAGATATAATAGAAATTTTTAAAACACACGGTAAACGTTATATTTTAACTATGTGGCTAAGAGAAATTTCTATCTTATTTTGGTCACTTTTCTTAATCATACCTGGTATATATAAAAGTTACTCTTACACTCTTGTTACCTATATATTGATAGACAACGATGATCTAAGTTATAAAGAAGCTCTTTCTAAAAGTGAAGAATTAATGGAGGGCTTCAAGATGGATTGGTTTATAATGGATCTATCTTTCCTTCTTTGGGATATTTTAGCATTATTTACATTTGGTATACCTTATATCTGGTTAACGCCTTACAAATGGACCACTTACGCAAAATTTTATGATGAACGTATGAAACTATTATCAAATGTTAAAGTTTCTATTGCATAGACACCATTCAAAACTATTAACAAATCCATTGGTAATGGTTACTAGAATCAAAAAGAGCTAAATTTCCTTAAAAATGGAGGTTTAGCTCTTTTCATTTTGTTATCCTTTAACTTTATTTATTGATTATGCGATGAAAATGTTCCTATTGGCAATTGATCGTTCAATAATTCATCTGATGGATCTAAATCTCTTTTTTGCTTTTTACCTGTTTCCCAATAAAGGGCTATTATACCAAGTGTTAAGATTGTACTTAAGATATACGTTAATGTGCTCAAACCCATACCCAAGCCAATTGGTTCACTAAATATATAAACCACACAAGCATAGAGCATAAATATTCCGGGAAGAAGAGTCACAAAATAATTTTTATTTTTCAAATACAAATAACGTGTTGAGACTAATAAAGAGATTACTGCTGTAACTTGATTTGCCCAGTTGAAATATCTCCATAAAATATTAAAATCAACTTGCGTTAGAATTAATGAAATAATATATAAAGGAATGGTTACCATCAATACTTTTTTCAGTGTATCTTGTTTAATATGCAAGTAATCTGCTGTTATTGTCCGTAAACTTCTAAATGCAGAAAGTCCTGAAGAAATCGGCAACACAATTACTCCTATAATCGCAACTGTCCCAAACACACTGCCTAGTAGCATGTAAGATACTTGGTTGACTACAAGTGAAGGCGTTCCATTATTGATCATTTGGCTGAGCGTTTGTCCGTTAAATAACGACATAGAAGCTGCTGCCCATATCATCGCAATTACACCTTCAGCAATCATCATGCCATAAAAAGTAAAGCGACCTTCTTTTTCATTTTTAGATGTTCTAGAAACCATTGGTGCTTGTGTAGCATGGAAACCAGATAAAGCTCCACAAGAAATGGTAAAGAACAAAGCAGGAAAAATTGGTGTACCTTCTGGATTGAAATTTTGCATCGTGCCTGGTGTTAAGTTCGGAATAGTATGTCCACCAAAAATTAAACTTAATCCAATAGCTAGTGTACTGATAATCAGAATTGCTCCAAAATAAGGGTAAACAGCTCCCATCGCTTTATCTATTGGCAAAATAGTCGAGATTAGGTAATAAACAAAAATCAATCCAATAATTACTCCTAATGTTAACCAATCGGGAGTAATACTTTCAATCAAGTTAGCCGGTGAAGTAACGAAAACAGTACCTACTAACATCAAAAGCAGCATAGAAAAAATATTAACGACATGTTTTACTGGTTTTCCTAAGTATTTGCTGGCTAATTCTGGCAAATGGGCGCCGTCATTTCGTAAAGAAATCATACCCAGCATATAGTCATGTACTGCCCCTCCTAGAATACAACCCACGATTATCCAAATATAAGCCACTGGTCCATAAAGCGCTCCCATTATAGGACCAAAAATAGGTCCCGTTCCTGCAATATTTAATAATTGAATAATAGCATTTTTTGATTTAGACATCGGAATAAAATCATATCCGTCCCTTAACGCTTCTGCAGGAGTTGTACGATCTGGATCAATCCCAAAATTCTTTTCAATATACTTTCCATAAACAAAATACCCTAAAATTAGTAACGCAATACCACCCAACAATGTAATCATGCTATTCTGCCTCCTTATAGTATTAAATAAAAAGTTACCACTTTTTTTAATAGCCCTACTGTACTATAAAAAATGAGGCTTATGATTCAATTCAAGCTGACATAGCAAAACTGCAGGCTAACATGCTCGCCTGCAGTTCTCAAATTCATTCAATTAATGAGCACTACAACCCAACTTCTTCTTTAAATTGCTTCATATAATGTCTGCTCACAGGAATTTTAGCTTGATTACTCATCGTAACAAGAAAGGTGTGGTTAAACCACGGTTGTATTTCTAAAATTTCTTTCACATTAAGTAAATAAGAACGATGCACACGCAAAAAGGCATGTCCTTTTACTTTTTCTTCATAGGCATTTAAAGGTTCATTTGCAATGTAATCTTTCTCAATTGTATAAATAGTTGTGATGCCATTATCCACAGCAACTGCAATGATATCATCTATTTTAACAATATAAATGCGTTCATCCATTTGAATGGGAATCGTCTTCAAACATTCTGGCTTATTCTTTTGCAAATGAATTTGTTCTTTTTGATAACTAACCCAGGCCTTTTGCACAGCGTACTGAATTCGAGGCAATTCAAATGGTTTTAAAACATAGTCCGTTG
The DNA here is from genome assembly GCF_000195575.1 of Carnobacterium sp. 17-4. Taxonomy (NCBI): domain Bacteria; kingdom Bacillati; phylum Bacillota; class Bacilli; order Lactobacillales; family Carnobacteriaceae; genus Carnobacterium; species Carnobacterium sp. 17-4. Next base: position 2,312,275 of record NC_015391.1, read on the forward strand.
CATTTAACTCAAATGCTTTAAGTGCATATTCATCATAAGCTGTCGCAAAGATAATCATAGGAGGATTTTTTAATTGATTGATTTTATTTGCTAACGTTAATCCACTTTCACTAGTCAAATGAATATCTAAGAAAATCAAATCAATTTCATACTGCAGCATTTTCTCCAATGCTTCTTCAATAGATTCCGCTTCAATGATTGTTGTGATTCCTTCGCAGCGTTCCAATAAATATGCTAATTCATCTCTAGCTAAAGGTTCATCGTCCACTATTAGTGTCTGCATCTTTATCCCTCCACTCCTTGATAAGGTATTCTACACATTACAATGGTTCCTTGTTCTGAAGATTTGATATTTAATTGAGCTCTATCACCAAATAAACTAATCAACCGTTTATTCAAATTTTCCAAAGCTGAACCGGTCCCTTGTTCGGAGGGGACACTTACTTTACCTAATTTCTTAAGTCTATCCCTATCTATTCCATATCCATTATCTTGTACACTTATAAGGATATCTTGATCCACTTTATTAACCGTCACATGGACTAGGTTACCCACTTTCCGATTTTTAAATGCATGTTTGAAGGCGTTTTCTACTAATATCTGAATCACGAATGGAGGTAATAAAATGTTCTTCCGACCTTTTTCTATATTCATTTCCACTTGGTAGCGATCTGGAAAACGTGCCTGTTCCAATTTCATATACGCCTCCACTTGAAGGAGTTCTTTTTCTAAAGGAATCACATTCGTTCTGGCACCTTGTAAATTAGATCTAAAAAAAGTACTGAGCTGTAGTAGCATTTCACGAGCTTTCTCACTATCCACTCGAATCAGTGCAGAAATGGTATTGATGGTATTAAAGAAAAAGTGCGGATTTACTTGAGCTTGTAACGATTTAATTTCTGCATCTTGTAAGAGCTGGCTTTGCAATTCCATTTCTCCAAGTTCAATTTGGCTGGAAAATATAGTTGCCAGACCTTCAGCTAATTGTCTTTCAACAAAGGTAAGTTTTGAGGCATCAGTGAAGTACATCTTTAACGTTCCAACCGTTTTGTTCTTTGATTTCAACGGAATAACGATTGCTGCTTCTAATGGACAGTCAGGATGAACGCATCCAATTTCATGATAAGAATGTGCTTCTTTGATTTCTCCAGTTCGCAAAACTTCTTTAGATAAGCTAGTTACTATTTTCTTCGAAGGAAAATGATGATCACTGGCTGCACCAACATGTGCCAAAATACTGTCTTTGTTGGTAATACTAACGGCTGAAACTTTGATCAGTTTTTGAATAATTTTTGCTGCTTGCGTACAAGATTCCTCACTCATACCAGAACGAAAATAAGGCATTGTTTCATTAGCCAATTGCAAAACATCATGCGTTTGGACTGCTCTTGTCTGTTCTTCCTGCCTCAGTGTTGAGTCAATAATCGATAAGAAAATTCCCGTTCCAATACTATTCGTCAATATCATTGGCAACATAATAAACTGCACTAGGTCTATTGACTCTTGAAATCGTGTACTTAGAAAAATGATACTGACCATTTGAAGGGCTTCCATTGCTGCACCAATGGCAAGTCCCTCACCAACTTTTGGATAAGTATTTTTTCGAATAGATTTCAACCCATATAATCCGGAAAATAAGCCAACTAAAATTGAAGAAATCACATAGATATAAGCGTCCATTCCGCCTTGGAGATAGCGTATAGCACCTGAAACAATACCCACACTCACACCTATAATCGGCCCTCCTATCAAACCTGCAACACCAATCGTTAATACACGGGTATTCGCTAAAGAAGAATGAGGTGATAAATCAGAAAACGGTTGATCAATCATAATTTGATTGCCACGAATTTCTATCCCAGTAAAGTTAGAAATAATAGCAAATATTCCGAATACTATAATCAGCTGAACCATCGTACTTAGTTTTCTTCGATTTCCTAAAAGGTTTTTAAAATAAGGGATATTCATTAATATATATGCCAAAATAATAATTAATCCGCCACGTTCAAGCATTAAAATAAATAAGTTGAACATCTTTTCACTTCCTATAGTTTGATGCCTTTAGTTTACCTTACAAAAACTAGTTATGCACACAAATAAATAGAGCACTACATCACTTGATGCAAAGCTCTGGTGTTTTATTTATTTTATTGTTCATCATTTTTATATTCTAAAATATCTCCTGGCTGGCAATCTAATGCTTTACAGATTGCTTCTAAAGTTGAAAATCGAATGGCTTTCGCTTTCCCATTTTTCAATATAGAAAGATTCGCCATCGTAATACCAACCTTACTTGAAAGTTCTGTTACGCTCATTTTACGTTTAGCCAACATCACGTCAACATTAATTATAATTGCCATATTATTCACCTCAGATCAGACTATTAAATCATTTTCTTTTTTAATATCAATGGCTTCTTGTAAAAGACGTTGAAGAACAGCAGCAAACACTGTGATAACAAACGATGCAAAGACTGGAACCATTCCAACTAAAACAAGCCCAGGTGCATCATCCGTTTGTGCTACCCCAAAAACAAATGGCAGCATCACCACATATAAACCACAGATTATTAAAGCACAAAACTTGATATTTTTAATCGCTTTAACTGCTAGTTCAGAGAACGCTTGGTTCCTATCAATATGATTTAACAGTTTAAAAGCTTGATATAAAGCGATGAAAAACGGTACGGTAGATACATACATACCAATTACAATAGGATAGAGTAACTGATCATAATCTGGATTTGCCGGATTATTCATTAACCAAAAAAATCCAACTATACTCAAGGCAAGAACAGGAAGACCGATTAAAATTAACGCTGCTTTTAAAAATAATGTTGTACCTCGTTTCATGACTAAAACCTCCCTTACTTAGTATAACTATTATTTTAGCACCTTATTTATCGTTTAACAATAAATAAATATCATTTTAAGATGTATTTATTGTTAAACAATTTTTTAATATGCCAAACTAGTAATTTTTTTTATAAATGACTACTAGTTTTATGTAAACAGCGGCTCATAATAGAAATTTGACTCTTTCGATTGTAAAATATATAGTTAAAATAAGGATTAGGTAAGCGGTATTAATCTTAATTTATTTTCACATAATAATTGCTAATAACTACAATTAAATATCAATTCTAAACGATATTTATTTTAGGAGGGATAAGATGGAAGATTTTTCAGATTATTTATCAAAAATTGATAATATTGAACATCGAGATCGAACAGAAGAAGTACTGAACTGGGTAGCTAAGACTTTCCCAAACTTGAAACCAAGAATTGCATGGAATCAGCCTATGTTTACCGATCATGAAACATTTATTATTGGATTTAGTGTAGCTAAACAACATATGTCTGTTGCTCCTGAAAAGGCAGGGATACGTCAATTTTCTAATAAAATTGTACAAGCTGGCTATAATCCCACTAAGGAAATTTTTCGTATCCAGTGGAACAGTCCGATAGATTTCGCATTACTTGAAAAAATAATCGAATTTAACATTTCAGATAAAGCAGATTGCTCAACTTTTTGGCGTAAATAAAAACCCTTAGAGAATTTCTATGGGTTTTTATTTATTTTAAATCATTCATAACAACTATATTTATCTCTTTAATTCTCTATGTAAACCAATAGGTGCTAAAAGCAACCATTAGTTGATAGTCAACAACCGTTATTTTCGGTATGATAGAAGAAAATAATCAAGAAGGAGAACGACATATGGCCTTAGGAGAACGCTTGAAAGAAAGCAGAGTTAGCAAAGGATTTTCGCAAGGAGATGTTGCTGAACATTTACAGATATCCAGACAGTCAATTTCAAAATGGGAAACCGGGAATGGTTATCCAGATTTAGATAATTTAGTTAAATTAAGTGTGTATTATGAAGTTTCGATTGATGATTTGCTTAAAGAAAATCAAAAACTTAAAAATAAAATACATGAAAATGAAATTAAAATTGAAGAAAATCACCAAAAATTAGACTTTATACGTGGATTTGTTGAAAAAGATGAAGGACTACTATTGTTAACTATTGCTTTTATTGGATGTTTGATTCCTCCATTAGGTCTTCTTGTGGCTCCAGTTGTGATCAAACGAAATAAAAAAACAAACACACTGTATAAGTTTGTTTACCTAGCGTGTGCTTGTTGTCTATTTGTTAATCTATTTGCTATTTACAGTGTTGTTGGAGACTACTTAGGATGGGGAACAACCACTGTTGAATACCTTGGCGAATAAACAAAAACCTGGTTTAATTAATACGTAACAGCAATACTGCTTCCGGATAGTTTAGCTCTTAAATTTATAGAAGATTCTAGACCCAATAGTGTTCGTTTTAAATAATAAGTAGCTTGCGTAGAACTATCAACTTTTAGAAGTAAACTTTTAAAGCTCCCAGTATATGCAGTTGCTGAACCTGAGTGTGCTCGAGTAATTTTATTGTTGCTTACATCAATTTTATAACTTGCTTTCCATTGTAACGTTCGTTCTTTTGTAATTTTGTATGTACCATTACTAACACTACTCGCTGCTAATAAAAATTGTGGTTCTTTTTCAACTATAATAATGTAGCTCTCACCTAAATCATTTTCAACTTCAAACTGCTGTAAGCCACCCTGTTCTAAATCATAGATAACAGTGTTCTCAGTTAAAACTATTGTCTCTGCAGCCTGTACCTCTTTAGCACCAAAACAAAAAATAGTAAAACAACCTAAAATAAAGACTAATTTCTTCAAATAAATCCCTCCAGATAGTTTTTTAATAACAACTATAATATAACAGATACGACAGCGTTAAGTAAGCGTTTTTTTATTAATCATTCTTATACTACTTACAAAAAAATATACTATCCATAATTACTCTGCACCTTTTCATTTAGTTGAAAACTTAAAATTACTGATAACATCGACTAAAAACCAGATGAAGAACTCCATCTGGTAATATACTATTTAATTCCTTTTTATATGTAACATGCACTATTCTAATCTGTTTCTTTCAGTTAGGATAGTTTTTCATTGTATTTTTTTAGTTCTTGGCTAATTTCACTTAAATAATTATTTCGCTCTTTAGTTAATTTTATAAATTTTAATACAGTATAGATTAAAAATATAAAAATGACCGGCCAAAATGCAATAATGACTATTCCGTAAAATTGAAAAAGAAAATCTGAAAATTCCAAAAAAAACCCTCCCATACTAGATAAATAATAATTTAAAAACTATCATATCCCCTAATAAGCATTGGTTTTCTACAGCTACTAATAATGCACCACTAGGAAGCTTATTCAGTCTACCAATCATCTCTTTAACGCCATCAATAGAGATAGTACGTTCTCCTGGTTCAAATAACATATTCCCAGACTCTTCTACATTTTTTATGACCTCTAAGAGTTCTAATGCATCTTCTACATTGGCTTCTCTTATTTCCATAAATGTACCTCCTATATAATAGTGACCACTTAAAATCTTAAAGAATAAAAACCAGTATACAATTTTCTATACTAGACATTCTAGGATATAACCTTCTTATGATTAAAAAGTATCATTCGATTATGTTCTTACTTGTAGAAGTACGTTTTATCAAATCAGGTTCATATATAATTGATTGTTGGTTAAATGAATTCTTTTCGATTGCCTGCATAATCCAATTTGCAGCATCTCTTCCTAATTTTTCTTTAGGATGATCAATAGAAGTTAACTTTGTATCTGTTGCCGTACTCAAAAATGAATTATCATGACTAACGATTGAAATATCTCGAGGTATTTTCTTACCAATATCTAAAATATGGTCAATCACTTTTATGGCTATTTGATCGTTGTAACAAACAAAAGCTGTTGGGAAATTTTCAAGTTGTAATAGATGGTCAATTTTTTCTGATAGTTCCTTTATATTCTCAGTGTCAAAGGTAATCATCAATCTGCTATCCATCGTTTGGTTACTTTTACTATGAGCTTTAATAAATCCTTTCATTCGATCTTTTCCTTGTAAGTCATCTGTTTTTGTTATCATAGAAATGCGTGTATGTCCAAGTTCCAGCAAATGAGAAGTCAGTTTTTCACTTGCTAACGTGTCATTCATACTTATCACGGGTGCTTCCAGTTCTCCATATGAAGCATTGATAAACACATACGGAATTCCTCTCTCTTGCATACGTAAGTAGTAGTTTAAGTTAGGACTTAATTCAGCACTTTTTGTAGGCTCAACGATCAAACCATCAATATTTCTTTCAAGCATCATTTCAAGACTATTTTTTTCATATTCTCTATTATTTTGAGTGCTAGATAACAATAAAGCATATCCTTTTTTACTTAGTTCATCCTCTATCCCTCTAATAATAGACGGGAAAATATAATCAGATAAGTATGTTGTAATGACACCTATTATTTTTTGTGATGTATCTTTTGTTTTTAATTGGTATTGATTGCTTACGTATGTTCCAGATCCCTGTTCCGTTTTTAAGTATCCCTCGTTTACTAAGTCTGAAATAGATTGTCGTACAGTATGCCTACTGACACTAAACATATCTTTTAATTCGGACTCTGAAGGTATTTTACTATCTACAGCATACCCTCCCTCTAGAATATGTTGCTTCAATTTATTTTTTATCATTATATACTTTGGTTCACTTGCCATAATATCCTCCTCCTCGAGCTTGTACGTACATATATAGTACAGGAAGCCTTATATGGTTACAATACTACATCTATTTTAATTTTTTAGTCATTTATAAAAATAGAACTCCAATTAAGAAACAAAAATCTATTCTAATATTGAGAAATCATAGATTAAAAAAATAGGCAGTCAACTTTTTCTGTTGACTTACCTATTCTAGTTATTTAAAAGATACCTCTAATGATTAAAAGTATCTTTGACGAATTTTTATTTCTAACTATCTTTATTGGATCATTGTCTTTAACTTATTATAAATAGCTTGTGCATTCAATATCTCATAATCTTCATTATCAATTAGTCTATAAGGCACCTTTTTATAATTGAGCAATTCTTCTAACCTTGATATTTCATATCGGGATTGGGGACCCATTAATAAAGCATCAATTTTTTGTTCTTTTAAAATGCTCTCTACAACAATCGCAGGTGCAGAATAAATATGGTAGTCTTTACCTTCATCTTCTATAAGCTTTTGAATTTTTTTTACAAGTAATCCTGTGGTTATACCTGCTGTACAGATAAGAAGTATTGTTTTATTTTCCAAAAGTCATTCACTCCTAATCTTTATTTACCTATTAAGTTGCTTTTCTTTTTCTACTGTATACATCAAACGCAACTGCTAATAATAATATTAAACCTTTAATAGCTTGTTGCCAGTCAATTCCAATTCCCATAATGGACATTCCATTATTCAAAATCCCCATAATTAATCCACCTATAACTGCTCCAAGAATTGTACCAATACCTCCAGATGCTGATGCTCCTCCTATATATACTGCTGCAATAGCATCCAATTCAAAACCATTACCAGCATTTGGAGTAGCTGCATTTAAACGAGAAGCAACTAATAAACCAGCTAGTGCAGAAAGAACTCCCATGTTAACAAAGATCCAAAAAGTTAGTTTCTTTGTCTTAACACCTGATAATTCAGCAGCTTTTCGATTTCCTCCTATAGCATAAATCTGTCTTCCAAGAGTTGTTTTTGTGGTTAAAAAACCATAAATCATAATTAAAACTGCTAAAAGAATTAATATAACTGGGTATCCTTTATATGAAGCAAGTACAGTAGTTAACAACATAATTGAAGCAAACATAATTACCACTTTAGTAATAAACCATATAGTAGATTCTACTTCAAACAAATTATCTTTCTTTCTTTTACGTGCTTTCCACATGTTCCAAACTGCAAGTAAGGATAAAATTAATCCTATCAAGATTGAAGTTACATGCAATTCACCTCCACCAATAAAATCAGGAATATAACCAGAACTCAATTTAGTGAAAAATGTCGGAAAAGGTGCAAGTGTGGTTCCTCCAAGGATAACTTGCGTTAGTCCTCTAAAGGATAGTAAACCTGCAAGTGTAACAATAAAGGCTGGAATCCCAATATAAGAGACCCAAAATCCGTTCCAAGCTCCTATTAATCCACCAACTAATAAAGAAACTGAGATAGCCATCATCGGGTGCCATTGCCATTGAACCATCATAACAGCAGAGGCAGCTCCAACAAACGCTACTACTGATCCTACTGATAAATCTACGTCTCCTAATAAAATAACTAGTAACATTCCTATAGCTAAAACTAATACATGGCTATTTTGCAATATCAAGTTGGTAATATTTAATGGTTTCCAAAGGATACCATCCGTTAAAATTTGAAATGCAATTAAGATAGCGATCAAAATAAAAATCATACTGTATTTACTAAGAATATCCAACACGATGTCTTTTGCTGTTTTTTTCTCTTTATTACTTTCTGGTGATAGTACTTTTTTTCCACTTGTCTCTTCCATTTAAATCATTGCCTCCTCTGCAGTCATCAGTTTCATTAAATCCTCTTGTGTAGCTCCTTCTTTAGGAATATCACCTGTAAAGCGACCTTCATTCATTGTATAAATTCGATCGCACATTCCCAATATCTCAGGTAATTCTGATGAAATAATGCAAATCGCTTTTCCGGCTTTAGCCATCTGTTCAATAATAGAATAGATTTCGAATTTTGCACCTACATCAATCCCACGAGTAGGTTCATCAAGAAAAAGAACATCCGGCTCAGACATCAACCACTTACCTAGTACAACTTTCTGCTGATTTCCTCCACTTAAACTTCCTACATTTTGATAAATATCTTTCGTTTTTATTCTCATACTATCTCTGTATTTCTCAGCTTCAATGATTTCTTTTTCTTTATCAATAACGCCCTTATTCGAAATTTTAGATAAACTTGCCAACGTAACATTTTCTTTAATGTCTTGTAGTAAGTTCAATCCATAATTTTTTCTGTCTTCGGAAAGATAAGCAATACGGTTTTTAATGGCATCGGATACATTATTAATCTTAATTTCCTTATTATCTTTTATAATCTGTCCACTAATATTAGAACCATAAGATTTCCCGAAAACACTCATAGCAAATTCTGTTCTTCCTGCCCCCATCAATCCAGCAATACCAACAATTTCTCCAGATTTAATGTGAAAATCAAGATTATTATTCACTTTTCTCGTTCTATCAAGTGGATGATAGACATTCCAATTTTTCACTTCAAATATTTTATTTCCTATTCTAGGTTCTCTATCAGGATATCTATTCGTAAGATCTCTACCAACCATCCCTTTAATAATCCGATTTTCATCAATTTGCTCATTTGATAAAGTTTCAATAGATTTTCCATCCCGGATAATAGTTACATTATCTGCAATAGCTGTTATTTCATTTAATTTATGAGAAATTATAATTGACGTTATCCCTTGCTTCTTAAACTCTTTGATAAGCTCCAAAAGATTTGCACTATCGTCTTCGTTTAAAGCTGCTGTAGGTTCATCTAGTATCAATAACTGAACATTCTTAGAGAAAGCCTTAGCTATTTCAACTAGCTGTTGTTGCCCAACTCCCAACTGTGTAACTAAAGCATTAGGTGAAACGGTCAACCCAACTATATTTAATAAATTAGATGCTTTCTTTTCTGTTACGTTCCAATCAATGATCCCTTTCTTTGACTGTTCATTTCCCAGAAAAATATTTTCTTTCACTGATAAGAAAGGAATAAGTGCCAATTCTTGATGAATGATCACAATTCCTTTTTGTTCACTATCGGATATTGATTTAAACTGGCAGACTTCACCTTTATAAACAATATCTCCAGAGTAATCTCCAGAAGGATAAACACCACTAAGAATTTTCATGAGCGTAGATTTTCCTGCTCCATTTTCTCCGCATAAAGCATGAACTTCCCCTTTTTTTATTTTAAGATTAACGTTATCTAGGGCTTTAACTCCAGAAAAGTTTTTAGTGATATTCTTCATTTCCAGTATAATATCTGACATATAATCCCTCCTAATCTTACTTAGAGTTTCTTAAAAAAAATAATTTAGATTTTAAGTGATCTATTACTCATTAATTTCTGCTTCTGTATAGTAGTCACTATCAATCAAGGCTTCTTGATAATTTTCAATATCAACTGAAACTGGTTCTACCATAAATGTAGGAACAACTTTTGTCCCGTTATCATATGTTTCTGTGTCATTAACTTCTACTTCTTCATCATTTACAATGGCTTCTATCATTTCAATCGTTACAGATGCTAATTCTCTAGTATCTTTAAAAATTGTTTGGCTTTGTTCACCTGCTACCATAGATTTGATTGCTGGTAAATTAGCGTCTTGCCCTGTGATAACTGGTAACGATAATTCATCAGAACCATAACCCACACCTTTTAATGATGAGATAATTCCTAAACTAATAGGATCATATGGAGATAAAACAGCATCCAAAGTTTTGTCAGTATAGTTAGCACTTAAAAGGTTATCCATGCGAGACTGTGCAGTTGAACCGTCCCAACGCAATGTTGCGATTTGATTAAATTTAGTTTGTCCACTTGGAACAACTAATTGACCATTATCAAGATAAGGTTTAAACACAGACATTACTCCATCAAAGTTAATAACAGCATTATTATCATCAGGAGATCCACCAAATAGTTCTACATTAAAAGGTCCTTCACCATCTTTCAACCCTAGTGCCTCTTCAATATATGATGCACCTATAACTCCAACTCCAAAGTTATCAAATGTTGCGTAGTAATCTACATTTTCACTATTCATCAGTAATCTATCGTATGCAATAACTTCAATTCCTTCATCTTTTGCTTTTTGTAATACATCTGTTAGAGCCGAACCATCTACGGAAGCGATTACAAGAACATCCACACCTTTTGTAATCATATTCTCAATTTGGGAAACTTGATTACCTACAACATCTTCAGCATATTGCAAATCTGTTTTGTAGCCTAATTCTTCTAGTTTTGTAACCATGTTATTACCATCATCAATCCATCGCTCTGCTGATTGTGTTGGCATAGAAATACCGATGTACGCTTTTGAATCATCTGCTTCAGAACTGCCACATGCTGCTAATAGAAAAACTGATAGAAGCCCTACTAAAGTTAAAACTATTTTTTTCATATTCTTTATAGTCATTATTGTTTCTCCTCACTATTTTTTATTTTATGGTTTACTACTAAAATTTCCCAACTATTAAAAAATTAATTCCTTTCTAATTAGATTTAATTTGCTCCACCACCTTTTAAAATTCAAATATGGATTTTAAAATATAATGATTAAACAGTATGTTAATTCAATAAATTTTGCTTATTTTGTCATTATAAATTCTCCTACTTTTTATTTTAATAGCGCTTTCATAAAATAGTATAACTCACTTATACGTACATGTAAACATTTTTAATAATATTGTACGTATAAATATTTTCGAATCTTATATGCTCACTTGTTAATACATTAAACAGATATTTACTGAAACTGTTATAACATTCTATAATATTATGAGATAGTGTAACTTAAATGATCATCAACCACTTTGTTCATTTAGTAAGTATTATTTTCACTATTAAAACTATCCGTACTAAATAGTCTTTAATTGTTGTTTTCGCTATACTTATAATAAAAACAAATCATTTTGAGGTGATAGCAATGGAACGAGATTTTTTAAATGAAGACGATAATGGAACAAATCTTTACCGTATCTTATCAGCAGTTAATATCCAAAAAAAAGGGAATTCTATGGAGTATATAGAAAAATCAATGGAAAGAGATTCACTGTTGATTCAAGCCATCCAAACCGGAAACAAAAAATTGTTGGATAAAGCAAAAAACTATGTAGATTCGGAAATAACTCATCCTTATTACTACGCAAACCCAATTATTCATAATGATTTTTTACGCACACGTAAAAATGGAATGATTATCCGGAATACGCTATGTAGAATTGGCGCTGCTTTAGGTGGAGTTCCTGCGATTTATTTACATTTGGTCTCTGAAAAATATGCCCTTCAAATTGAACAAGCACCAACACCAGAGTATTTAGAGTATATTGTCAGCCCTAAAATGTTTGATGAATTTTGTGATTTAGTTGCCAACTTTTCAACATTGCACTATTCCCAACTGATTAAAGAAGTTGTTGCTTACATTGGCAATCATATTTCAGTGGAGGTAAATGTTACCATCTTATCTGAAACTTTCCATGTTAACGCTTCTCATTTAGCTCGGAAATTTAAAAAAGAGACAAGATATACTATTAGCGAATACGTCAATCAGCAAAAAGTTGAAGCTGCTAAGCTATTGCTACAAGGAAAAGAAATGAGTGTCGGAGAAGTTGCAGAACGTTTGGGGTATAACAGCAGTTCTTATTTTAGTAAGGTATTTAAAAAACTAACCGGAACAGCACCTGCTAATTATGCGGATTCAAAAATGCAAATATAGTTCAAATAATTGCACAGAGAGTTAATGCCTAAAAAAATAAAAGAAACTATACTAAGCTTACGAAAGAAGAGAAAGCGCTTCCGTAAACTTATTTTTTATTGAATTTTTTAAAAATATGATGAAAGGAATCCATGTTTTTCTATCGCTTTAGGAAAATATACCCTTTTATGAAATCGCTATCATTCCATACTACGTCATTACACTAGTCTTTGTCTCTCTAAACTTGAGAAATATATTCTTAAACACACATTGGTTGATCGTTTAAAAATCATACTATTATAAATGGAGGTATCATTATGTCAGAATCAACAACTTTACCAACTAAGAACCAGTACCATACAGCTAAATGGTGGCAGATTGTTCTTTTCTCTTTAAATAATTCTTCAACAAATATTTATCTATTCGCGTTTGGATTTGTAACGTATTACTCTACTGGTTTAGTAGGTTTAGCAGCGCTTTTCATTAGTCAAGTATTAGGTTATATTCGTATCTTTGATGGTGTAATTGACCCTGCTTTAGGGATGTTTATTGACAAGACTGAGACGAAGTTTGGTAAATATCGTCCATTGATGTTATTGGGTAACTTCATTACAATCTTGTCATTCGCAGTTCTGTTTACAACACATTTATTGCCAGAATCAGCTCGTTTAATTGTTTTGATTATCGCATTGCTGGTTCATAAGATTGGCTATTCTCTACAAGCCTCTGTTACAAAGGCTGGTCAATCCGTATTAACAAACGATCCAAAACAAAGACCGATGTTTAATATTTCTGATGGTATCTTTATGATCCTAGTGTTTACAGGTGGTCAAATATTTGTTTCAAATTACCTATCGCCTAAATACCGCGGCTTTACTCTTGGTTTCTTCCAAGAATTGGCTGTGACAGTTGTGATCATATCGTTAGTTCTATGTATCCTAGCTGCTATTGGGATTGCTGGTAAAGACCAAAAGAAATATTTTGGTCTTGGTGAAAAAACAAAAGAAACGACCTTAAAAGACTATGGACATATTTTAAAAGGAAATCGTCCATTGCAAATACTTTCTATGGCCGCGGCTTTTGTAAAGTTTGTTGTCCAATTGATGAGTGATCAAGTTTCAATGATTATCTTATTCGGAATTTTACTTGGAAACTACGGATTGTCTGGGCAAGTAGCATTGATTACAATCATCCCAGACTTGTTGATCACATTTGGTGCTGTTGCGTTAGCTCGTAAAAGAGGGTTGCGTGGTGCGTATGTAATGTACTTATCATTAGCCGCTGGTTTCTTCGTAGCATTAGGCATTATGCTGTTCAGTATGCAACCAGGTGATGTTAATTTTGGAAATTTAACTTTGAAATCGGTTCTATTCATTGCTATTTACACCCTTGCCCGTGGTTTCTCTCGCTCACCTGCTTCTTTGGTTCTGACAATGGGCGCAGACATAAGCGATTACGAAACAAGTGAATCTGGTCGTTATGTCGCTGGTGTTATTGGTACCATCTTCTCACTAACAGACTCTGTAGCTTCTTCTCTGGCTCCAATGGTAATTGGTTGGATATTGGCAGGAATCGGATTCAGTGAAGTGTACCCTTCACAAGAAACAGCTTTAAGTCCTGATTTACGTTTAATATCACTCTTACTGTTTGCTGTACTGCCATTCTTTGCAATTTCAATTTCATTAGTCTTAATGAAGTTTTATAAGCTTGATGCTAAAGCAATGGAACAAGTCCAACTGAAAATCGCAAAACTGAAAGAAGATGAAGATACAGATATCCCTAATACTCCAAATCCAACTGAACCTATAGGAAGCATGTTATTAGCCGATACTCTTAAACAAGAATAATAAAAAGGGAGGTGAATTAAATTCACCTCCCTTTTTTTACGTTTCAAGAATGCTGTTCAGCGTTACTCAATTAATCTTGTGGTAATAGTTTGTTCAAAATAATAGCCGTTAAAGAAGCTATTGCAATTGAAGAACCAAAGAGATAGCGAACCATTGTCGGTAGACTATTTAAATAGTCAGGTGGTAAGAACGTTAATGCTACTACTAATAAAATTGGTGATGACTCAAATCCGCCAAATTTAAAATTGAACTTTTTATTTATTGAGATTCTTATCCTCTTAAGTCATAATAGACTCGAAAGATGCTTTTACCGTTTTTAAATAAAATGTACATAGGAGTGGATTTAATGATAGAAAAATATGAAGCCTTACAAGCAAAATTAAAATCATTATTAAAAAAAAAGAAAAGTTCAAAAATAAGATTTGAAGAAAATACTATACGATATGAATCTGCAAAAGCAAAATTTGATAAAGAAAGCGAAGATATCGAAAAATTACAAACTGAATCGTTGTCTACTTTCTTAAAACGGTTAATTGGAAATTACGAAAAAAGATTAGATAAAGAAATACAAGATCAACTGATAGCCAAAATGGAATTAGATTTGTCCTTAGCTTTAATGTTAGAATCCAGAGAAGATTTAGCTAGTGTTCAATCAATTATTAACCAAACTACTGCTGAACTCAATCAGTTAAAAGAACTTTTATACCAACAAGATAGTGATTTTCGTGAAAAAATTAGTAATGAAGAACTAAAACGTGTTCAACTTAAACAAGAATTAATTGAACTTGAGGAAGCATCTGCAGCCGGAGAAAGAGTCTTGAATGGAATCGATATTGCTTTAGATGACTTAGATTCAGCTGATTCTTTTTCAACCTGGGATATGTTTACAGACAGTAGTTTTATCGTCGATATGATGAAATACGATAAAATTGATAAAGCTGAAGCTAAAATGAACCAACTAGAACAGCTCCTAGGAAGTTATGCAAAGGAATTAAAAGATGTTTCTTTAGATACTTACCTTAGCTATGAAAAATTTAGCGGTATGGGTAAAACTTTCGATATTTTCTTTGATAATATTTTTTCTGATTGGGATACCAAAGACAAAATTGGACGAAATGTTGAAATGCTTGAAAACCTCGGAACAACTATTAAAGAACTACAACATAAACTTGAAGCTAACAAAGAAGAGATTCAAAAACAAGTCGCAGAGTCCGAAATTTTATATTAAAAGAACTCGACAACAAGCCATTAAGATTCTAAAAATACGTCATTTATTTTAAAGGGCGTATTTTTTAGAATCTATATTTTTAATTATTTTGTTTGATTAGACTTTACTTTTCCATATTCGCAACTTTAAACACAATATATAGGATTTTGAATACTTGTTTATAACATATGTTGTATCTGTAAGTAAACAATGATTTACAGATAATCGTTCTATCTTCAGTGTTCATAGAGCAAGTTAGTTTACCTTAAATATAGAAAGCGTTATCCTTAAACTAACTAAAGGAGGACTTTATATGAAAAAAAAGACAATTCCTCAATTTTTAATAATGGGATTATGCGGAATGATATTGATAGGATGTTCAAACAATGATGATACAACTGACACGTCAGCATCTACCAATGAATCAAAGGTAGTCAGCACGGACACTACTAGCAGCGAAAGCAGCTCAGATAATTCTGAAACAAGCAGCAGTTCAAGTAGCGAAGAAGCAACCAGCTCTTCTACTAATCAAGAAAGCCAAGGAATGCCTTCAAACGAGCCTATTGATCTATCTTCTGAATTGGAAATGATTCCTGAGCTTGTCTTATTACCAACAACTTTTCCAACCACTGAACCTTCTTCGGTTACAGCAGATTTAATAATTAATGAAGGAGAT
The DNA here is from genome assembly GCF_000195575.1 of Carnobacterium sp. 17-4. NCBI lineage: Bacteria > Bacillati > Bacillota > Bacilli > Lactobacillales > Carnobacteriaceae > Carnobacterium > Carnobacterium sp. 17-4. Next base: position 2,328,424 of record NC_015391.1, read on the forward strand.
AACTATACCGTTAGTTATACGGATGTCCAAGGAGAATTAGCCGAAATCACTGGAACAGTTTATGAAAATCCAGCTTTAGCAAGTGAAGAATTGGGTACTTTCTTAAATGGAAAATCAGTAGAACCACACGAGGAAGGCAGCTCTGATTTGGGGTATGGGATTACCGGGTATGGCGAAGGCGCTGCTGGGACTCAGCAATTTAGTTGGCAAGAAGGAAATTGGTTGTTTTCTATCCGTTCTGTCAGCGAAGATCAAATGAATAATCCTGGAATTGCCAAAAAAATAGTAGCTTATTTGGAAGACCATTATCTTCCAGCTCCTAAGGATCAAGGTATCGTTTATATACAATACCCGCAAGGTGGAGAAGAAGTTCACGTTGATATCCGTTGGCAAGACAACAATATCATCTACCAACTGAAAACTACTCGAGTCCCATTAGAAGCTTTAGAAATGGTAGTTTCGATGAAGCGATCATAAATTCAAACCATTATCTTTACCAAACAAAGAATCATTCATATTATGATAAAAAGCAAAAAAAGAATTGCCACCTAGGGGCAATTCTTTTTTGCTTAGCTTACAATTTATCTTTTATCTTGTTTACAATCCCTTTTGTTGGTGTTGTAGCCGGTTCAATATCTATTGATTTTTGGACCATTTCATGTCTTTCACCTAGATTTTCATCTGTCTTTTTATCCCATAGTTCTTTTTGTCTCTTTTGAACCATAGATCCCATTGCTTTAGGAATAACATTTCGATAGTCATTCGTTTCTCCAGTCAACACTTTTATGGACTCTTTGATAACTTCTTCGGGATCAAATTGTTCATAAGGAAATGCTAATTGCTCGTAATCAAATAGACGCTCTTCTGGATTGTCTCTCCAAGCTCTCCATGCTTCAAATTCTCGATCATTGAATCCCGTCAAGAATGGTCCCGGATTGATAGTTGCCACTTGCACATTAAACTCTTGAAGTTCTTTGCTTAGCGATTCGGCAAAGGCTTCTAATGTGAATTTTGATCCGCCATAAGGGCCTGATATTGGGTCTGCCATTAGCCCTGAAACAGAAGACATAAATATGATTTTCCCTCGTTGTTTCTTTGCCATTGCTTTAGCTATTTTTTGGGTCAATAACATTGGTCCAAATACATTTACTTCAAATTGACGGCGTAATTGTTCTTCTGGTATATCTACCAGCGATCCGCCTTCTGAAATTCCAGCGTTATTCAAGAGGACATCGACATCCCACGTCCACGCTCTTTCTCTGTCTGCTGGATTGGTTACATCCAACTTCTCAACTTGTACCTCAATTTTTTTTTCTTCTGCTTCATTTAACAATGCGGATACTTCAGACATTGTTTCGACTCCGGCGATAACTTTTTCCCCCTGTTCAGCCAGACCAAAAGCAATACCTTTTCCAAATCCTGTTCCTGCACCTGTAATCAAATATGTTTCTTGTACCATATACTATTCCTCCTAAAAGATTTAATAGATTGGTTAACTCATTAAGAAGTATAACGGTACAAGGAAAACGTTTTCCAATAATACGCATTATTCCTTACAACTTATGTTAAAGAACCTAAAGAATAGAATACAATTGCTGAAAGTGATCAATTGTGTAATCAGCATATTCATTTTTTTCTTTTCTCTCGTTAAAATAACAAGCGCTGATCTCAGCATTTTTTGCAGCTAATAGATCTATCTCTCTGTCTCCAATCATTAGTGCTTCATCAGGATGTATAGCATGCTTCTTAATCAAATAATTAAGCGCATCAGGATTTGGTTTTCTTTCAAAACCTTGATCAAAAGTAATAAAATCAGAAAAATAATCAGATAAACCATGTTTTTTCAACAACGTTATTGCCGATGCCCCTCTATGAGTATACAAATAGTTTTTTCTATCCGTTGAATGGATATATTTACAAATATCCTCAATATCATTAAATGGTTTAGCAATTTCAATTCCCTTAGTTTTTTGTAGAATTTTATAGTCCTTTATAAAATCACTGCTTACTGCATACTTTTTTTCATAATATGTTACAGCAGCTGACATAGATACTTGCATGTGTTGCATAATTTCATCTAAAGGCTCTTCTATTCCTTCTTTCTCCAGTAAATCTTTAAAAATCTTTGCCATTACTGGATAAGTATCAAAAAGAGTCCCATCAAAATCCCAAATTACGTGTTTAAACATCTTCCTTTTCCCCCAATGAATAACTTTTCTAGTTTTCCTTAAAAATCTTAGTGAGAGTACTTATGATTACAATTATTATGATAAAATAACCTTATCATTCTTTATGAAAAGAGGCCAATTATGATTCGAGTTCGAAACATGAAACTAACTGATGTTGAAGCGATCAACTTAATTAATGCGGAGTCTCTAGGATATGACATTTCCATAGAACTTACTAAAAAACAGATGAAAAAGTTACTAATTAACCCTAACCGCCATATTTTTTACGTTGCTGAAGAGGAGGAGTTAGTTGTAGGGTACGTGCATGCCGAATTATATGAAACTCTCTATTCTGAACCTATGCTAAATGTATTGGCTTTGGCAATTAATCAAAACTATCAACAAAGAGGGATTGGAAAACAATTAATGCAAAGAATCGAACAAGTAGCTCGCGAACGTGATTTAATTGGCGTACGATTAAATTCTGGAGAAACCAGAATCGAAGCTCATAAGTTTTACGAGTCTATTGGCTATAGTAGTGACAAAAATCAAAAAAGATTCCTGAAGATTATTTAGTAGCGTCTATTTGAACTAACGATAAAAACCTAAATCTCCAGAAAAGTAGTCTTTTATTGCGTCTCTGTGCTGTTGATTGGCTATTTCTGGTAGATTGGTTCTAGAAAAAAATCCTAAGTCTAATGTTTCACTATTTTCGAGAGAAAGGTTGCCTTCAACTAGTTTAAAAATAAACATTGTTGTAATGGTTTGAGCTTTATCACCGTTAGGATATGTATCAAAATAATTGGAATAAACACCTAGCAACGCTACAACTTCTACATGCAAAGCTGTCTCTTCTAGCACTTCTCTGATTGCAGTCTGTTCAACTGATTCGCCCTTTTCAACAGCACCACCAGGTAAGCCCCACAATTTTTTATCGCTTCTTAACTGTAACAAAATTTCTTTTTTTTGATTTGTTATGATTCCACCTGAAAAATTTAAGATGATCTCTTGATTGCCAATATAATTTCTAATCCAAGGTATGTAATCCATTCAGCATCTCCTTAATACTACTTTTTGTGAGTCCAAACTCATTTAAAATTATCCGTCAAAATAGATTCACTCAAACTGATAGTTGTGATCTCATTATTCTTAAACACATCAATTGACTCTATTTTTATAGAAATCTGATTTTTGAACGTAATTTTTACAATCCAAGGCATTAACCCTTTTATTTTTGAAAAGTCTTCGAAACCAAAATGAGGATCAAAATGATTGACAATTGTACTTAGAGCCGTTCCATGACTCCCAATGATACAATTTGCTTCCGGATGTAACTGTACTAGTTCCATTAACGCCTTTACATTTCTTAATTGAACTTCTCTTAGACATTCTCCATCAGACAATCTATAGTCAAAATCATTCCATTGTCGCTGACTAAAAGTATTGAAGTCCTCAATCCAACTAGAAATACCGCGTTCCCTAAAGTCATCAATGCACGTTACATCAATAGCAAGCATTTCAGATAAATCTTTAACTGTATCAACTGCTCTGACATACGGACTAGAATAGATGCATTGAATATTCTTATCTTTCAAATAATTGGTAACTAACGCACTATCTTGTATACCTTTTTCAGTTAACGGTCTTGAAAACTCATCATGAACTCTAATATCTGACTCAGCATGCCGAACAAAATAAATATCTCTCACTTCTATTCCTCCTATACTCTATAACTTTTTTTACTTTCTAGCTTTCTTCTTCCATGGTTTTTTTGAAAATAGTTTAAGAAGAAAAATGAGTACCAAATAACCTAATATATAAAACAGATAAAATTCCCCTTCACCATAATTGAAAATCAACCTAGAACTATATGCCGTAACAGTTACAATATAAATTAATGCTATTAAATAGTACCCGTTCTGTTTAATATATTTTACGAGCTTTTTACCAACTTTTTTAGCAGTTTGCATACACATTCCCACCTTTAAATATTTCAAACTCAATGTATAGGATAAAAATGTAACTCTATTTTATTATGTACTTATTCGCTTTAAGCATCCTTCCAATAGTTGTTTATTTTCTTCCAAATTAACTTTAAAATATATAGCTCTTAAGTAATTACGAACGTTACTAATTATTCGAGTATCTAAATGACTGTAGGTTTTCTTTGTAAAAAAAACATTAATCAAATTCTCTACTCTATGGATAAACTCCTGAGAGAATCCATAACGATTAATCAAAACAGCAGAAGGAGTTGAAAGTCTTTCTATTTCATCATCCTCATAAACAAAAGGACTATTTACACAGAAAACTAGTGCTTCTACCGTCTTTTCATACATGCTTTGTTCAAATAATGGGTGAGTAATGATCTCGTCTAATAAATCAGCGCAATGTGCAATCGAGTGTGCCCAACCTTTATCTTCAGTAAAGCCACGTTTGTCCTGTTCATTTACAAGGTAAAAACAAGTCCTATCTAATAAAAAAGAAATCTGAGATTTTTCAAGAAACTGCTGTTCTTTGTCTTTATTTATTAAAAGTCCTAGAACAAGTGCTGAAAATGAACGTTTATAAACCGAGTCACTATTCTTAGATCCAATTTTATACAATAAATACTGATTAGATAGTAATTGATTATATAATTTTTTTAATTGATCCTTCGTTAAATAATCTTTAGTAATCATTTCTAAAAAAGCATTATAAATTAATTTATCTCTAAAATATGGGTTGGTATTACCTATATTTAGCAACATCTCTTTTAAAAGCAACTCGCTGTTATTATAATTTTTTTCTTCCAATTTTTTAATTAGCATTTTTTTACTCCTTAAAATATTCGTTGTCTTTTTATATCTAATACAAATAAAATCAGTTAGAATTAAAGCATAATTAAATTAAGAATATAACATTCTAATTATTTTAGTATATTAATCTTATGTTAAAAGAACAATATTTTTTAATAAAATTAAATTTCTAGGTTGTTTAAATAGATTCTTATGGTATTACTACTTAGATTTAATCAGTTAGAATGGATTTTTAGTCTCCGTTAGTTGAACTGAGGCTTGTTATGTCTACTCAAATAGAAAGTTACTCTGAGTTAATTGAATTAAGACTTATTGTGTTTACTCAAATGAAAAACACTTTTGAGTTAACCGAACTAAGGCTTGTTGCGTCAACTCAAATGAAAAACATTTCTGAGTTAACCGAATTCAGACTTATTGTGTCTACTCAGATGAGATTCTACGTTGAGTTGACAAGCGCTTCCTTTTTCATTGTCAAATTGATTCATTTCGAAACAGTAGTAGTCTATTGTTCTGCTACTATACAAATACTACTTCACAGGTCTTTGTTAAACTTTAATCTAATTATATGGAGGCGTTATGTTGAAAAGAAAAGTAATAAATTTAGTTTTGCTAAGTATAATTCCAATTTTTGTAGCATTTCTAGTACACATTATTTGGGATGTTCCTATAAGTTTATTATCGGGCATCTTTTATATTATTTTATTCTTATTTAATCTCCCTAGTGGAAGTTTCATGAGCACAAATACAGACTATAATATAAAAAGAGTCAATCCTCATTATAAAGCAGAAAAACAAGAGGTTACTTCTTTAAGCAATCAACCTTTGATTACGTTAGCTATTTTGATTGTACTAACTATAGTAAGCTTCCTTGTCTACGTTCAACAAATACAAAACTAAAAGCATTGAACCTAACTTTGACGTTTTAGGAGTTACCTCTATAAAAAATAATGGTCATTCTATGATGGAAGGAACTCATTTCCATGCACTTATCATTCCTCGCTACATAAGAGATGATTTTTGGGCAAAACAAAAAGTAGAACAGCACTCTATTGCTATTCATTCCTTAGGACCTTTACTGAAAAACATATAAAAAACGGACTATAGAAAAGCTAAAACTAGTTGAATAGTTTATTCGTATTCTTTTTTAAGTCAATCCCAATTGACTACTGTTATGATCAGTTTATTAAATAAAAAGGAGACATCATTACATGTTTTATCTTATTATCCAAATTTCTCTTATATTAATCTTCATTGCACGGTTAATCAACTTAGTATTTTTTTATTTCAAAAAATACAACCCTAAAATTATATGGTTTTTAACTAGTATTTCTTTAGAAGATTACGAGTTAGAAAAATTTAGTTCTAAAACTCTTACAAAGTTAAAGATTATTTTTACGATAGAAACATTTTTTGTCGTTGGAGGTACAAATATCATTTTGTTTTATTTACATCACTTCAATTCTGATATGAGATTATTTTTGATTTTTTTCTTATATATAAGCAACTTTTTCTTTAATAAATGGATAAATAAAGTTTTAACTTTTGAAAAAAGTGAGTTACAGTTCTAACTTTTAATAACTAAGCACAAAAAAGCCTATTCTCTACCAAATTTGGTAGAGAATAGGCTTTTTTTTTTTCTTATCTAATTGTGTTAAGAGCTTTAGTCCATAATAATAAGTCAGCAAACATGCCTTGTGCATTAACTTTATTGTAGTCATTTGGTTTGAAAACGCTCATGTTTTCAAAATCTGCTATTAACGAGAAGTTTGTTGTCGTGTGCACAGTAGCAACACTTAATTCTCCTAAGATAGAACGCATATTTTCGTGAGCACGTGCGCCACCTAGGCTACCGTATCCAACTAATGCAGCTGCTTTATTAGCAACTTCTGGTTTCAAGAAATCTAAAGCATTTTTCAATGCCCCACCTACTGCATGGTTGTATTCTGGAGTGATAAATACATATCCATCAAATGAAGCCATTTTTTCAGACCATGCTTGAATTGCTGCGCCTGCTGCTGCTTGGCGGTCTTCAGGAAGTTTAGCTCCCAATAATGGTAAATCGTAATCTGCTAAAGCAACCATTTCATATTCGACACCTTCGTCGTTTCTGTTTACTGCAAATTCGTGAATCCATTCTGTTACCGCTGCTGAGTTTCTTCCTTCACGTACGCTTCCTGAGATAATACCGATTTTCATAATTTTATTCCTCTTTTCTTCTATTTTTGTTGTTTGTTCATTCTTCCCAAATAAAACTTCGCTCATTCGAGTAAATACCGATTTGTTAGTCAATGCGTTTCCTCCATTACAGATCATTTAATTGAAGGTCACCCACCAATTAACACTTACATTTCGTAAGTACATTTACTAGTATGCCATAGATAAAAAAATATTACAAGTCTATTTATTCTTAATTAGAGATTTTTACTAAAAATAAGTGAATTTTCTTTTTTATACGCCTCTAAATTAAGGTTTCTACTATAAAAGGCTGTAAAAAAACAAAATCGGTTTGCTCTATTTGACAAAATACAGTAATCGTATTACAATTACCTCGAATTAGTAATATATTAATTCGTAGTTAAATTTAATCATTACATGTAGCTTTATAACATTTAAAATCTGTAGTTCAATTATTAAACCTATAAGGAGCGATTGATATGAAGAAAACAGCAGGTATTCACCACATTACAGCTATCGTTGGGCACCCTCAAGAAAACATTGATTTCTATGCCGGTATTTTAGGTTTGCGACTTATTAAAAAAACTGTCAATTTTGATGATCCAAGCACGTATCATTTATATTTTGGAGATGACGGTGGAAAGCCGGGGACTATTATTACTTTCTTCCCTTGGGCTGGAGCTGCACAAGGAAAAATTGGGGGAGGTCAAGTTGGCGTGACCACTTACGCTATTCCAGTTGGATCCTTATCTTATTGGGAGAATAGATTAAGCAAATTTGCAATCCGTTACGAAAAAACAAGTCGTTTTAGTGAAACCTATTTACAATTTGAAGACTACCATGGTTTACAACTAGAATTAGTTGAACGTGCAGATGGTCAACTTAATAATTGGACTTTTGGAGAAGTAACACCTGATGTAGCAATAAAAGGGTTTGGCGGAGCGATATTGTATTCAACTGATCCAATTTCAACGATTGAAACACTTCAAGAAACAATGGGTTTGGAAAAAATTGCCGAAGAAGACGATCTTATTCGATTGAGAGCTTATGGAGAAATTGGAAATATTATCGATGTTAAACAAAGTGCACTTGCTCAAGGGATAATGGGCGTTGGGACTGTCCATCATATTGCGTGGCGCGCAAAAGATGAAGCCGATCACGTTGATTGGCAAGACTATGTTTATAACAAAGGGTACGGTGTAACAGAAATAAAAGACCGCAACTATTTTAACGCTATCTATTTTAGAGAATATGGCGATATTTTATTTGAAATAGCAACCGATACTCCTGGTTTTGCACATGATGAATCTTATGAGACAATGGGACAAAGCTTAAAGCTACCAACTCAGTATGAAAGTGCCCGAGAAAAATTAACCCCTAAGCTGATTCCAATTGAAGTCAGAGAATTGGATTAAACGATATTTTAAAACTAAATTAACTAATTGGAGGAATAATCTATGAACGAATTTGCAGGAATTCACCACGTAACCGCAATAACAAGTAGCGCTGAAAAAATTTATGACTTTTATACAAATGTCTTAGGTCTTCGCTTGGTTAAAAAAACAATCAACCAAGATGACATTCACACTTATCACCTATTTTTCGCAGATGAAAGTGGCAGTCCAGGAACGGATATGACCTTCTTTGATTTTCCGAATGTTCCAAAGGGATCAAAAGGAACGGATGACATTTCAAGAACTTCTTTTCGTGTACCAACTGATGCAGCGCTAGATTATTGGTTTAAGCGATTTAATAAATATGCTGTTAATCATGGAGAAATCAAAGAAATGTTTGGGGTTAAAACTTTAACATTTGAAGATTTTGATGAACAACAATATCAATTAATCTCGGATGAAAAAGATACTGGAGTCGCTTCTGGAAAACCTTGGCATAAAGGTCCTGTCCCTGACGAATTTGCCATTACTGGTTTAGGTCCTATTTTCTTTAGAGTTTCAAATTTTGACTATATGAAGCAAGTTCTTGAAAAAGTTCTTTTATTCAAGGAAATCGCAGTCGAGGGGGATTACCACCAATTTGAAGTTGGGGAATTTGGTGGTAACGGCGCTCAAATCATTGTTGAATCAAATACGAGTATGCCACGTGGAAGACAAGGATACGGCAGCGTACACCATGTTGCTTTCCGTGCAAAAAATCGTGAGAATCTTGACTATTGGACGGAACGGATGCAAAGTTTTGGGCTGCCAAATTCAGGATATGTCGATCGTTTCTATTTTGAATCAACGTATACAAATATCTATCCTGGTATTTTATTTGAACTAGCTACAGATGAACCTGGATTTATTGATGATGAAGAATCCATTGAAATTTTAGGTGAAACACTTGCTTTACCACCAGCTTTTAGAAATGACCGTAATCGTATTGAATCATTGGTACGTCCTATTGATACTGTACGAAGCACAAAAGTATTTGAAAAAGAGTATCTAGATTAAACAACCTATTAGGGAAAGAATAATGAAGGAGGAATAGTATGAAACATTTATTTATTAAAGGAAAAGATCAAACGAAACCGACTTTGCTTCTGCTACATGGAACTGGAGGCACTGAACGTGACCTGCTTCCTCTTGCAACAGAAATCGATCCAGATGCAAATCTTTTAAGTGTCCGAGGAAATGTTTCGGAAAATGGTATGCCACGCTTTTTCCGCCGACTTGCTGAAGGAATCTTTGATGAAGAAGATTTAATTTTCCGTACAAAAGAATTAAATGCATTTCTTGATGAAGCTGCTAGTCAATATGAGTTTGACCGCACAAACATTTTAGCTATAGGGTATTCAAATGGAGCAAACATTGCTGCTAGTCTTCTCTTTCATTATGGTGATGCATTGTCTGGAGCTATTTTCCACCATCCGATGGTCCCTAGAAGAGGCATTTCTTTACCCGATTTATCAAGTAAGTCTGTCTTTATCAGTGCTGGAACAAACGATCCAATCTGCCCTTCAAAAGAGTCAGAAGAATTGTATGCTACACTGGAAAAAGCACATGCAAAAGTTGAAATTCACTGGGAAAGTAATCAACATCAATTAACGTATAGCGAAGTTACTGCTGCAGCCAAATGGTACCAACTAACTTACGCTTAAAAAATACTGATTTAACTAACTTAATCTGAACAAAATAAGCCTTAAACGAATGATTTATTCGTTTAAGGCTTATTATTTTTTAATTACTAACTTGGTTCAATGAGATAACAAATTGACCATAAGACACTTAAAAAAACTATTAAACTCAAGCCAAGGAATGGTTTGATAAATTAAGCAAACAAGACAAAATTGGATATAGCATTCTATTTTTTGAACAATTAAAAAAAATCACTCTGAGTTCTGTTTAGTCCTGTTCGTTTTAGACATATGTTATACTTTATAATAAACGAAAGGAACGTGATACTGATGAAAATATCTTTAACTAATCCACATACTAGCCAAATGAAGCGCATAAAAGTCGGTTTTTCATGGACAACTTTATTTTTTGCTTTTATGCCTGCTCTCTTTCGTGGAGATTTTAAATGGTTCTTTATTCAACTCGTTTGCGCTGCCTTTTCATTGGACTTCTCCAGCTTAATTTTTGCTTTCATCTACAATAGATTGTACATCAATGACTTACTTGAAAAAGGTTATGTACCGGCAGATAAACACGCCGCTAAAGTGTTAGCCAGTAAAGGGTTTATTGGCTAATATTAATATTATTGTCAAAGCTTAAACCACACTCCTTTTAAAAGTATAAAAAACAGATAGGTGCGCAATTGTTTGCAGCACCTTATCTGTTTTTCACTTTATATTTATCAAAATTATCTACTCTTAATCAACCTGTGGTGGTGCATCTTCGCGCGAAATATGAATTGTTCCTTCTTTGTGTTCTGGTGTAGAGTATAATGTATAAAATTTTAAGGGTTTGCCACCTGTATTGATGATGTTGTGCCACATATTTTCAGGCACCATTACAGCATCATTCTTGGTAATGGCTCTTTCAAAGTTTAAATTATCTTTGGTTTCACCAATTTTACATACGCCCTGACCTTCTACAATACGTATGAACTGATCAATGCCTTCATGAACTTCTAATCCTGCTTCCTCATTTTCCTTAATGGACATCACCGTCAGTTGTAGATTTTCACCTGTCCAAATCGTGGTACGGAAATTATTATTTTGGATAGTTGCCTCTTCAATGTCAAACATATAAGGCTTTTTGCCATGATCTCTAAATTCCATTGCTAATCCACTCCTTTTAATCTAGTTACTAGTAATTATCTACTTATTTTACACAGGATTTCATATTTATTGTAGCGTTTCCAAATTAAAAAGTCATCTTTAAACTCTTAAAACTAATCTGTCAACACATCTTTCATTTTATCAACTAACAAACGAGCAATATTGCCATTCTTCATTGGCAACATTGCTCGTTTAACTTTTACTTTTTATGTATTCTAAATGATTAAACCTTATTTTTTAGTTTTAAAAACCGCAATAAGAGATGAAACTAAGTCGGTATATACCTTACATAACTATTCTTATAAATTAATAAAGCAATTTTCTTTATGAAAAAGAAGTTTTTTTTTACACTTACTCAATTTCCGCTTCTATCATTGTTATTTCTCCATCTGCTGAAACCTTACTTGTACCTCTATATTTATCATTCTTATTTTCCCATTCAATTAGGTACTCGTTATCTATTTCTACTGTCGAAATAATCGTAGCCTCACCTAACTGATTGCTGTACTCTTCTATAACTAGTTGTTCGGCCTTATCTTTGGACATCGCTGAACAACCGATTACTACAAAAATAAGTGAGGCATAAATGAGCAATGCTATTTTCCTCATAAAGTAATCTCCTATTCAGTTTATTGTTTTTTTCCAAAGAGCCCTATTACTAACTAACCTTTTATTTTTTTAAGAGCTGCTCCTGAGATAATAAAACCAATCAAAAGAGAACCCGCAATCAGCAAAAATGATGGTAACGATTGGTTTAATCCTTCACCATAAAAATAATTTTGAAATAACTTGAAAATACCAAATCCAATGATAGCAGACGTTAATAGCCCAATAACGTAAAATAATAAAGTATGAGTAAATGTACTATTATCGCTTACTCTTTCATCATCATTGTTCATACTTCCACCTGTGTGTACAGGCTCAGCACTATCTAGTGAGTTTTTATCGGCATCTTGACCGACATTTACTCTAGCATATAAAGAATTTGAAATATTACTCTGTTGATTATACTTATTTTGCTTATCACGATCGCTCATTTTTAAATCCTCCTTTTATTCTCTACATCAAGTTGTTAAATGATTTGTTTAGTTATGAAGCAATTATAACGTTATTACGTCTATTTCGAAAGCGCTATTTTTCCCCAGTCAAGTTATTTGTTCTTTTAGGATACGCTTAATAAGAGCATTATTCCTAAAAAAATAATGAAAAAGAATAAGAGAGTTTCAAATCGATGAACCGGAAGTCGTTGTCGAATTCCCTTGCCAATTTTGTGGGCTAGATAAATTGCTGGAATCGAAGCAATATAAAAGATAAATAACTCTTTTGACCACAATCCCCCTAACGCTTGTCCAGTAACTATTAAAAGACTTGAAATAATAAAATGACTTTGTAGAGTACTTTGAAAAGTCTTCATTTCCCAATCTCGAAAGGTTCCATAAATTACAATAGGAATTCCGTTCATGTTATAGGCACTTCCAAGAACACCTGAAAGAAGGCCAAAAGGCAATGGCAAAAAATTGCTTTCTTTCCAATTCTTAGGTAACTCCAGTTGGAATCGTTGTTTTATCAGTGAATAAACACCGTAGAAAAGAAGAAAAACTCCTAGAATTAGTGTTACTCTTTCTTGAGGCATATTTTTGACTAGATAAAGCCCAATAGGAATTCCGATAAAAGTGCTAATTGAAAGAAGAATAAGAATACGGCGATCAATATACTTCCATGCAGAAAATATGGCCATGAGCCCCACAGACAAACCCGTTAAACCAATAAGAGAAACACTTGTATGAATAGGAAGTGGAAGTAACGCTAATAAAGGCATAGAAATAACTGAATCTCCGAACCCAAAAGTAGAACGGGTCAATGAACCTAAAAAAACGATTAAAATAACTAAAATAATGACAGAAACAGACATTAAAAAAACTCCTTTTACAATTAAATAGTTAATCTTTATTGTATCATAATTAAATTTTGACCCTTTATATTAAGCAAAAAAGCCATTAACTATTTAGAGTTAATGACTTTTTAGTTCAATATAAAAAGTATACTGAGTTCTTATAAAAATAATCCAACAAACATAGCAGATAGGATAGGAACAATAAATCCGCCTAGCATTCCTCGTAGAGCAAGTTTAGATAGATCATTTTTTCTAGTTGGTGCAAATACTGATAATCCTGTTACACAAATCGCGATACTAGCAAATGCTCCAAAACTACCTACAGCAATGGATAACATAGCTACTGCTCTGTCAGATAATTCAGCCATCATAGGCGCTAAATCGGCATAAGCGACAAATTCATTAATAGACATTTTTGTACCTAAAATTTGCCCGGCGATCATTGCTTCAGAACCATTTAGCCCCATCAACCAACCAATCGGCAGAAAGACATAACCTAAAGCCTCTGTAAAACTCGTTCCTACTAGACCTAAAATACTATTTAATAAGGCTACAATTGAGATCACAGCAATCAAACTAGCACCGATACCTAGAACCATTTGTAAACCATTATTGATTCCTTCAGCCATCGCAGAAAAAATTGACGTATTAGATCCTTTACGGTCTAAGGTTACGTCTGATACTTGGCTGACTTCTGTTTCAGGTGTCAAAATTTTAGCAACCAGCATTGACCCAAATGGCACCAAGGCAGTTGTGATCAGTAACCATTTCATAGGAATACCTAGCAAATTATACCCTACTAAAATAGAAGCTGACATTGAGCCCATTCCTGAAACCAAAACCGTCATCAGCTCTGATTTCGTCATATTTGGCAGGTATTTGGCTACTAAGAAAGGAGATTCTGTTTGGCCTAGGAACATATTTGCCACCGCTACAAACGACTCTGCTTTCTCTGTACCTAGCAGTTTACCTACAGCACCTCCAATGATTTTCACTACCCAACCAACTACACCTAAGTAACCTAGGATACCTGTTAAGCCCGATAAGAAAATAATGACTCCCAGTACATCAATAAAGAAATACCCTTGTCCAAATAAATCTCCAAACACAAAAGTTAGTCCTTCATTAGCAAAACTAAACAGCTTTGTCACACCACTTGCTAATTGTTCAATGATCCAACTACCAATAGGAACTTTAATTAAGAATAAGGACAAAACAATTTGCGCTCCTAAAGCAGTAAAGACTGTTCTTTTATTAATAGCTTTTTTATTATCAGATAAGAGATAAACAATCCCCAACATAACGATAATTCCTAAAATCGTGATTACTTTATTCATTTATTACCTATCTCCATCTCTGCTAATTTATCTTTAACCATTGTTACAACCGTATAAGCATCTGCCGGGTTATTGACTACATCAATCTTATCTATGTTGATAATCAACACCTCAGAGGCGTCATAATGTTTGGCAACCCAATTGTCATAACCTTCCCACAGGGCTCTATAATAGTCTAACAACCCCTGATCTTGTTCAAAGTCTCTGCCGCGCAAACCAATACGGTAAAGAATCGTTTCAAAAGACCCTTGCAAATAGATCATTAAATCAGGTGATTTTTTTGGCAATTCTTGTAATTCTTCCATCATATTATTAAGCAACTTTTCATATATACTAAATTCCGTTTCAGAAATACGCCCTAGTTTAGTATTTACTTTCGCAAAATACCAGTCCTCATAGATTGATCGATCTAAAACATTGTTTTGGTTATGTAGCGCCTCTTTAATGCTTTTAAACCGACTATTTAAAAACTCCAATTGCAGTAAGAATGGGTACCTTTTTACTCTTTGTTCCTCTTCGCTTGCCGTATAAAACAAAGGTAAGATTTCGTTGTCCTCTACATTTTCATAAAAGACCTCAGTACCCAAAGAACCTCCTAAAAGTTCAGCCACACTTGTTTTCCCTGCTCCGATCATTCCACCAATTACTAAAATCGCCATCTACCCCTCTCCTTATTTCAAGGAAAAAGAGTAGCCCATTGAGCTACCCTTTTTCTATTTAGTTAAACATTGTTATCTTGATTATCTTTGTTGCTTTAGTTTTTATTGGTTTGCTAAACGAATATTAAGCTAATTTTCAATTCATTTAAAATTACCTATTCTATAAATAGTCACCAACTCATACAGCAGCACCTTAGTTATAATACTACTATTTCCCAAATTTATCAATACAAAACACACTATATGCTATTTTATCAAAAAACAAACACAACATGTTGTGTTATAAATAAAATTATGTTTTTCATTTAACTACTATACCTTAAGTCTAGAAAGACATCCTATTGTATCATATTTATCTCTGAATATTAGAAAGTCTAATTGATTTTTCACTTAGTTTTTCAATAAAAAGTAGACAAGTCACAGGATTTCCTCACCTGGCTTGTCTATTTTTATTATTTAATTTAGCTGTGGCATACTACATCGCTTAACAATCGCTGACTGTACGGATTAAAATCCATACTCCACTTATATTCCTAGTTTTTTGACTGTTCTTGTGAAATATTAAAAGATACTATACTATTAATGTATACGATATGCTCTGTTTTTGGAAAGAAAGATAATTGAACGAAAAGGAGGTTTTTTTTTGAACACTACTAATATCGACAAACAAAACAGCCATCTTGATTTGAGTGATCCAGAGGTTAAAGCTATTTTTGAACTTTATCAAGATTATGCTGAAGTTCCTTATATTTCACCTGAACGTGATTTAGAGGGATGGTTAACTGCAGCATCTATTGGCTCTGAAAAGCTTGTGCCAAAAAGAAATATGATTCGTTATGAAGAAGACTTATTGCCTGGT
Source organism: Carnobacterium sp. 17-4 (assembly GCF_000195575.1). NCBI lineage: Bacteria > Bacillati > Bacillota > Bacilli > Lactobacillales > Carnobacteriaceae > Carnobacterium > Carnobacterium sp. 17-4. The sequence goes on from NC_015391.1 coordinate 2,344,536, forward strand.
CATTTGATTTTATTGTGGCGTATAAATTTTGGAACATTCACAAATACGAGCGGATATCCAAAATATTTTGAATACGATTATGGCATCAATGGTGCTCAAGCCTTAGATGAAATTCAAGAAAAGGGGTACGCAAACGAACTTTCCGCATCTGATTCGTTACCGTATCTAAATGCTGCACAACTAAAAGCCATTTTAAAACAATTTGAACTAACCGGTTATTCTAAACTAAAAAAGCCGGAATTAATGAAACTCGCTACAGAACACTTAACAGATGAGCAACTTGCTCCCCATTTTAAAATTAGAGGATATAAAATCACTCCAGCGGGAGAAGAGCTACTACTGAAATATCCTGAACCAGTGGATCGCCATCCTAAAAAGAAATACTAATTTAGCTAAGCAAAAAAAGAGAGTTGAGACTTTTATCTCAACTCTCTTTTTTTGTCTATCCATACTTCTTTTTCTTTCTTTGCCAATTGTTTTGGCGTTACCCCATAAACAGTTTTGAAATTTCGGATAAAGACAGTAGAGTCTGCAAATCCTACCAATAAAGCCACCTCTTGAACAGTCATTTCAAGGGAAACTAAAAAAGTCTTTCCGATTTGAACACGAAAATGATTAAGTAATCCTTTAAATGTCACATCAAACGTTGTAGAGAGTAAATGGTTGATCTTTTTCTTAGACAAATTCATTGCTAAGGCTACTTCTTCAATCGAAAGTTCTTTGCGGCAATGTTCAAGAATGTAAATAGCTGTTTCCCATGCATCATAGGACTTTCCTGAATAGGGTCTATCCATCAATTTCTCACGGTAATCCAAGGGTGTGGAGCCCATAATTTCTTTGAACATTTTATAAAAATATGCTTCAGTTTGGTAACCACAGATTTTCCCGATTTGATTAATGGATAAATCATCAAATTGAAACAAAGCTACAGCGTTCCGAATGCGTACTTGATTTAATAACTGATAAAAAGTTCTACCTGTAAGTTCTCTCAGTTGACTATTTAAGAACTCTTCTTTTATTTTCAATTCCTTGCTGACCATTTGAAGTGTCAGTTTTTCTTGATGGTGAATTTGGATGTATTCTAAGATTTTCCAAGTCAAATTTCGTTGAAATCCCGCTTCTTTTGATGGCAATTGTTGGGTTTTATGCGAAAAATAAGATAAATAGGCTACCAACGAAATATGTAACGCTTCCATATTTCCATTTGTTGTCTGCTTTTCAGTATAAACTGACTCACATAAAAATTCGATTTGCTTTCTAGCCTCTTCATCTAGCGAAATAATGGGAAGAGATCTGTCTAAATTTTTGATTGCATTTAAATACCTTGTTTTATCTGTGCTAATCAATAGTAACAATCCTATAGAAAAACGAATACGGAAAAGTTGGATAGGCTGTTTTTTATCAATGAGCAGCCTGTTCACGTGATAAGGCATAAGCTGGATGAAATCTCCTTGCCTTATAGGGAAAGAGGTATGATTAATTTCAATCACTGCAGCACCGGAAAGGATAATGAGAAATTCAATTTCATCTCGATAATGTTTTGTTTCAGACTTACCAATCATTTCTTTTTGGATACTAAGATCAGTCGGTTTAAACTTTTGCGAAAAATAATCGACACTTGTATAAGGAAAATTAGTTGGTATTGTAATCCTCTCCTTCCTTAACTATTTTACTATAAAGTTAGTGATTAGTCTTTTTTTAATGATTATTTTATAAGATAATATTTTATACTGTATGTGAATTAAAAAACAAAAGGAGTGATTCAAATGTCAAAAGTATTTGTATTAGGTGGAACAGGATTTTTAGGTTATTACACAGTAAAAGAATTATTGTCTAAAGGTTACGAAGTCAAGACAATGGCGTTACCTCCAATGCCCACAGATGATTTATTGTCATCGGAAGTAGAATGCAGCTTAGGAAATATCAATGAATTAACAGATGGCGAAATTCGCTCATTACTAGCAGATTGTGAAAGCTTTATTTATGCCGCTGGAGCAGATGAACGAATTGTTCCACAAAAACCAGCTTTGAAATTTTTCTATGAAGCAAATGTGTTACCAACACAACGATTGGCACGGCTGGCTAAAGAAGCGGGAATAAAGAAATTTGTCCTTTTTGGTTCTTACTTTGCTGAGTTTGCAGAAAGATTGCCTGAATACCAATTAAGAAACCAAGCTTATCCAAATACTCGCTTATTACAAGAACAAGTGGCATTTGCAGAAGGAGAAGGCAATATGATCGTTACTTCTTTACGCTTACCTTATATTTTCGGAACAATATCTGGAAGAACACCTCTGTGGAAAATGTACACCGATCAAATAAAAGGCAAATCTGTTTATCCGGTATTGAAAGGTGGCACAGCTATGGTTACTGTCGAACAAGTGGCAGAAGCAGCTGTTGGTGCTATGGAAAAAGGGAAACACCGTCATACTTATGCTATTTCAGCATTAAATATGAAATTCCAAGATTTTTTCCAAATGATGGTAGATGCACTAGGACAATCCGAAACCACTCAAGTTCCTGTAGTCGATTATGAAAAAATGAAACCTGTTTATGAAGAAATAGATAGAAATGCCGCTGAAAAAGGCTTGGAACACGGTATGCATATGGTCGTAAGTACTAAACTTCAAACAGAAGATCTATATCTTGATCCAAAAGATACAATGTCTGTGTTAGGAATAAAAGACCACGACGTTCTCCAGTCTATTAAAGAGACTTTAGTAAAATGTGTCCAAGATTAATCACTAAAAATATTTTTACTTTTAGGTATTGATGATAATTCATCAGTACCTTTTTTTATCTTATTCCTCTAAATAAAACTTTATTTTTCTAGATAACACACTATCTATATGTGATATAATTAACAAGAAAAAACATTTTTAGAAACGGAGTACTTGATATGAAAGAAATCAGTCTAGACTCTTCTGTTTACGAACTAGTTACAGCGTACCCAGAAATTCAGCACGTTTTATTTGATTTAGGTTTAAAAGACATCCAAAAACCTGGCATGTTAGAGACTGTAGGAAGATATATGACTATTCCAAAGGGAGCAAAGATGAAAAAAATTGATTTGCAAGTCATTATTGATCAATTGGAACAACTAGGCTTTACTATTAAGGAGTGAATTTATGGAAAATAATACTGTTCAACGTCAGAAAAAAATTGTTGAAATTCTAACCTTACTTCATGAAGGTGGAGAGTTTGAAGAAGCAAAGCGTCTTTTTGATGAGTCATTTGATGGCGTAGATGTCAGCGAAATTACATCTGCAGAAAGAGAGTTAATTGCTAGCGGTTTGGATCCTTCAGAAATTCAACATCTATGCAATGTTCATGCGGCTGTATTCAAAGGTTCTATTAGAGATATCCATCGTTCAAATTATGAACATGAATATCCTGGCCATCCCGTTCATACTTTAAAGCTAGAAAACAGAGTGATCCACTCACTCTTAGAAGATGAAATTCAAGAAGTTTTTGACCGATTTGCTAACGGAGACTTTTCTCAAAAAGAACGGCTACAGCATGCTTTATTAGATTTGACACAAATTGATAAGCATTATGCACGAAAAGAAACATTGATTTTTTCTTATATGGAACGGTATGGCATTACTGCACCACCAAAAGTTATGTGGGGTGTTGATGACGCTATCCGTGTAGCTATCAAAGATGTAAATCTTTATTTAAGTAGCGAAAAAGTTGCAATTAACCCTCTTAGGGATAAAATCAAACACATCATAACAGAAGTAGAAGAAATGATTTTTAAAGAAGAAGAAATTATGGTTCCAATGGTTTTAGATGTTTTTTCCTTAACGGATTGGCAAAGGATTGCTGAAGATAGCTTAGATATTGGTTTTGCTTTTATTCCTAAACCTTTAAATTGGAAACCGAGTAAAGATGCTCTAGCACAAGAAAAAGATCAGCAAGAATCTCGGTCACAAGCAGCAAAAAATGCCGCTGCTATGACTGCAGCTATCTCGCAAGCTCCTCCTATTACCGAAACAGAACATTACGATTGGCAAGACGATCCATTAAGCGAAGGATCTATCGTTTTACCAACCGGTGTCCTTCAGTTAAAAGAATTAACGGCTATTTTTGGTGTTTTACCTGTAGATCTCACTTTCGTAGACAATGAAGATCGCGTACGCTTCTATTCAGAAGGAAAGAATCGTGTTTTTCCCCGTACAAATTCTGTTATTGGACGCGAAGTGATTAACTGTCATCCTCCTAAAAGTATGCATATGGTTCAGAAAATTCTTGATGACTTTAGAAACGGAGAAAGAAATGAAGCAGAATTTTGGATTAATTTACGTGGAAAGATGATTTACATTCGCTATCATGCTATTCATGATCCTGAAACAACCAACTATTTAGGCTGTTTAGAAGTTACACAAGATATTACTGAAATTCAAAAAATCCATGGAGAACATCGATTGTTGAGTGAGAGCAACTAACCCTTATTCAAAGATATTAAAGGTAGGAAAATCATTGAAATTAAGACTATCAAACAACCCATCATTCCACATAAGGATGACCGGTTGTTTGATAGTTTTTTAATTATCCTAGTTTAATTGTAAATTCAAAACCCGTTGGATTTTCATTAAAAGGTCTGCCGGGTTCTTTAAAGATGAGTTCAATTCCAGTAACATCATCTGGCAAAGCGGGTGAGATAATGTAGTTCTGACTCATATGCCCGGTTGTTCCCCCGCCGCCTTCTGAACGGCAGTCGTATGTATCATTAATGGATAATTCAAAAAAATCAGAACTATAGTTAACTTCAATATTATCTTTTGTCTCCTCCCAATCTGTATCTAGATACAACACACTAGCGTTAGCATACTGCCGAATAAAGGTCACCGTATAGATGACTCCATCATTTTCATAAATCTTAAGTACTGGCACATATTTTTTGAATTCAACAGGCACAACCATTGGCTTGAGACTAGCTTCCATTGCCATTGTCGTAAAGAGCGATTGTAAATACTCTTCCTGTAGGTCGTACTCGTCCGCCAAACTAGAAACGACCTCATCTGGTGGAAAAATTGTATTTTCCCCTAGAACTTCTTTACGTTGGTTTAATAATTCACAAATCTTTTTATCAATTGATAAAAGACTTTCGTTATAATAAGTGTTTGAGCTTTCAGTTGGTTCAAATGTCATACGTAGTTCCTCCATTTTTTCTAAATAAAATAATAGTTTTCCATTTAGTATCAGTAATTACAGCTTGAAGTTTCATTTAAACAAAGGAAATTTTAATTCGCTACATTATTTTTATCATACACCGTTTGTTCAAAATGAGCCACAGCGCCAATCAAGTTAGCATCATTATGAAATTCACAAACTTGAATGTTTAATTTTATATCATATGCCCTCTGACGTTCTAAATAAAAAGAAGTCCGTTCATGTAAACGTTGTATAAGGTCTTCTCTGACAGATATGCCCCCGCCAATAACAACCATATCAGGATTAAAACTAATAGAAAGATTATAAATTCCACGCGCCAAAGCATCAATAAGACCGTCCACATATTTAACAGCCAGTGGTTCTCCTCTATCCGCTTCTTTAAAAAGATACTTTCCATCCACAACTGTATCTAATCCCATTTCTTTTCCATAGCGTTCTGCAGTATGAACCGGACTTCCCATTTCACTTAACGTATGTTCACCATCTAACAACATATAACCAAATTCTCCTCCAAAAAGGTCTTTCCCTTTAAATAACTTACGATCAATAACAACGGATCCACCAATACCAGAACCAATGATCAGGAACAAAGAGTGTTGGATATTTTTTGCAGCGCCATGCCACACTTCTGCTAATGCCGCACAGTTGGCATCATTTTCCATCGAAACTGGCACTCCAAATAGGTTTTCCCATTCTTTTTTTATTGAGAAAAAATGGAGATAAGGAACCGCACTGATTCCACTGATGGTTCCTTCTTGTGCATCAACAGCACCTGGAGCACTGATAGCCACACCCTTCACTGAATGATTTTTCGTAAAATTATGATAAACATTCATCATTTCTTCTTTCATATCATCCCAATTTTTTGGTGTATAAAATGAACCTTTATTGCTTAACCCTTCATTTTCCCACAATCCAAATTTTACTGCTGATCCGCCGATATCAAATACCACAATACTCATCTAGTCACTCCCCATCATTCAAAATAACACCGTTTTCATTTTGTTCGCTATTAAATATCATTTAATTTTTTTAAGTATTGAGTAATACAAGCGCATAAGGAAATTCAACCTCTTTATTACCTTCTGTAAACTAAATTAGCATTACTACATGCAAAAGTCTATACATTTAATATACTAAACTACTCATTCATTAAAAAATTTTTTTATTTTTTTAATGAATGAGTAGTTTTCTGACATTAGAGCTCTCTTTGTTACCACTAAACAACCATAATTCCTATCTCCCCTAATAAAATCGCTTATTTTTTCTATAATCTTTTATTTATGCTATGCTCTTATAAAAAGTAAAATAGAATAGAGGTAATTGAAATGACAGGAATGACATGGGAAATTCTAAATATTATTGGTACAATTGCCTTTGCAATAAGTGGTGCATTTATCGCAATCAAAGTAAACTATGATATCCTTGGAGTTTATATTTTAGGCTTTACAACAGCATTTGGAGGAGGACTCATCCGTAATTTAGTCATTGGTATTCCTGTCCAAAATATTTGGATGCAAAGTACTTTATTTAAGTTTGCTTTTTTAGCGATTACCTTAGTATTGCTCTTTCCAAATATTTGGAATATTCTTTGGAAAATAAATAGCATCGAATTTTTTGATGCCATTGGTTTAGCAGCGTTTGCTATTCAAGGTGCAAATTATGCTGTTTCCACTGAAGTTCCAGCAGTTGCAGTCGTTCTTGCTGCTGTTATCACTGGTGCAGGCGGAGGGTTATTAAGAGATATGTTTGCCGGACGTAAACCTATGATTTTCCATTCAGATGTATATGCTCTATGGGCTGCAATCGCTGGATTGATTATTGGATTAAATTGGGTTAGTGGTCCATATGTAACGATCATACTCTTCATTTCGATTGTTGTTTTAAGAGTGATGTCCCTTTACTTCAATTGGAGTCTGCCCCACTCTTTCTATCCAAAAAAAGAAAAAGACTAGTTAAGTTTGATCAACATCATTAATACTAAATTTATCATTAAAAAGGCTAGTAAATAAGGAGCTCTCTTTCATGCAGAGAATTCTTTTACTTACTAGCCTTTATTCTATAGAATAATCTGATTTCCACCATTTTTTTTTGCCACTTCTAATTTCTCAGATACCTTTTGAACCATTTCACTAATTGTTTCACTCGGATCATAAACCGTAATTCCTCCGCTGACACTTACCTGATTAGGTATTACAAAGAATGTCTCTAAAACGGTTCTCCTGACTGTCTCCGCAATTTTATAAGCTTCATCTTTAAGAGCATTCTCCAACAGGATTAAAAAGACAGATTCTCTATATCTGCCGGCAACATATCTCTCTTGAACCACAGATTGAATCAACTGACCTGTTGTTTTTAATATTTCCTCGCTTAATAATAGTCCAAATTCTTCTTCGTATTTAGAATATTTATCAATATTTATGAAAATAACAGATAGCGGATAATTTTTTTCTTTGGCTTTATTTGCACACTTAGCTAATTCTACTATAATAGATGATCTTGTGTGTAGATTTGTAAGTGTATCTACCTTTATTTGAGTTACTAAATTTTTATTTTTAACTGTTAGTTGTTCACGTTCTTGTTCTTCTTTAGTTACATCAAATACGATCCCTTTAATAAAAAGTGGCGCTCCGTTTTTATCTCGCTCCGTTACCCTTCCTCTGTCTTGATAAACCCTCCAAGAACCATCTTTGGCTTGGATACGGTATTTAACTTCCCACATAGGTATATCATTTAGCATATGTTCTTTCATTGTTCTCATGACTTCTTCTTTGTCTTCAGGATGAATTTTATCTGTAAAAAATTGATAAGGAACTTTTTCAGGCAAATCCTCTTCTCGATACCCAATAGCTTCTGTTTTTAAAGAATTGAACTCAACTTCGTTAGTAGTGCAATCCCAAAACCATTGTCCTAAATTGCCTGTCCATCCATACTCTAGATGTTCCGATTCTTGAATCGTATGCAATAATTCTTTATTCAATCTATTTAAAGAGTCTACCTGCATAAGCAGCTCTTCCCTACTTAATTCTTTCATGGTATCTCCTCCATTTCAGAAAATCCTTATACTTATCTAGTCATCAATAATTAGTAACGTTATTGTGTTTTCTTGCTATTCATTATACCAATTTGATTAGATATCTAATTTAAGCAACATTAGATATTTGGAAAATAAACCTGTCAACATGTAATCATTCAGTTGATCTAAGTAATCTAAGAAAAGTAAAGTGGACTGTAGAATATATATGTATGATCAGAAACGACACCAGAAAGGTAATGGGATTAGCAGTAAGAATTTTTTCACCTTAGTTTAGTGTTTTAAATAATGACTATGAAATAAATTTATTCTATTTTATTACATTCATTATATTTCTTAGTTTAATCGATTATTATTTCAATTACAACAATTAAGGTACCGTACCATTACTATATGTGATAAAAAGCTTTACATTTTAAAGTCAATTAGAACTCTTATTTCATGAAAAATTTCTTCTAGCGTCTTTATATATATGCTTAAAACGTTTAGAGGTCCATTGCTGTGAGAGCATTGGACCTCTAAACGTTTTAATGATTTATAATTTTTACATTTTATATTATTCTGTTACCTCTCCTCTCCAAGCAGAAATACCACCTAATACATTCGTTATTTTGTATCCTTCTGTTGCTAACAATTGGCAAGCTTTTGCAGAGCATGCTCCAGAATGACACATTACGTAATATTCTTGTTCTTTATCCAGTTTTTCTTTAGACCTCGTAAGATCACTTAAAGGTACATAAATAGCTTTTTCTATATGCTTATTTTGCCATTCATCAAGTTCTCGAACATCTACTAACGCAATTTGTTCTCTTTTCCATTTTTGTTCAAATTCTGGCATAGTGATTGATTGATACATCAATATTCCACCTTTTCTGGTCTAACCGTTATTAAAGAGCATAAGCTCCGCACTCAACATACTCTCTACGGTATAATTTGTAAAGTGATCTATCAAAGTATTTCACAAAAAAACAACGCAAAACGACACAAAAATTATATTTTGTTATTTCTTGTTGTTTTAATCATTTAAAATGTTAAGATAGAAGAGAGAAAATTATTAGGTGGTGTTTTATTGAACCAATTTAAAAGACAAGAACTGATTTTTGATTTGCTGAAAGTCAATGGAGAAGTGTCATCAAATGAACTTGCTGCTGAATTAAGTGTCTCCATGATGACAATCAATCGTGATCTTAAAGAGATTTCCACATGGGGGGATATCCAACTTGTTCATGGCGGGGCTGTTTACCGAGGAGAAAATGCTTTAGAAAATACCATCTCTATTAAAGAAGAAGTTAGTGTTCAAGAAAAAAAACAAATTGGTAAGTTTTGTAGAAGCTTAGTCAAACCCGGCAGTGCTGTTTTTATTGAGACAGGAACTACTGCTCTGGCTGTGGCAAGAGAAATATTTACTATTGAAGGATGCCAGTTTTATACCAACTCCTTATTAGTTCTCAATTCTTTATCCAAGTATGAAGGAATTCATTTGCACAGTGTTCCTGGGAAGTACCGCGAATTATCTAAAGGCTTTTTAGGATTAGAGACGGCTGATTTTGTTAGAAATTTCAACTTTGATGTGGCTTTTATAGGAGCTGAAGGAGTCAGTGCCGACTCTGGAATCACTCTACCGAATGAGGAAGATGCTTTTACAAAAAGAGCCATTATGAACCAGTCGAAGAAAACTATTTTGGTGGCAGATCATAAAAAATTTGGCCTCTCTTACCTTCATAAAATCGGTGATGTTGAAGAGGTTGATCTGATTGTGACCGATTTAGATAGCCATCAACCCAGTTTTAAAGAATTAAAATCGTTGACAACTATTGTATCTATTAATGAGGAGGAGAATAAATATGACTATTAATTTAAATAAAGTAACCCTACCAACTATCCATACAAAACTTAAATCGGTTTATTTAACAGATGAAACAATGATTGCTCGAAAGGAAAATTTTTTAGCAAAAATGAAACAACAGGCGATCGATACCGCAATTATTTACGCAGACCGTGAACATGGCGCAAATTTTGAATATTTCACAGGGTTTATTCCACGTTTTGAAGAAGCTTGTTTAGTTATCCATGCAAACGGAGAAAGCTATTTGTTACTAGGAAATGAAAACCTAAAACTAGCGGCTCACTCTCGCATTCCTGCACATGCGGTTCACGTGCCTTACTTCTCTTTACCGAACCAACCGATGAATGGAGAAAAAACACTAGCAGATCATTTTAAAGAAAGTCAAATTTTTCCCGATGCTACAATCGGTGTTATTGGATGGAAATTGTTTACATCTAGCCAATACGACAATAGTGACTTATTCGACTTGCCTTTCTATATCGTAGACAGTTTAATCAATTATGTTGCAGACCGTAAGCAATTAAAAAACTTTGCTTCAGCTCTCATCTCTCCAGAAGGCGGATTGCGTACGACTCATAACGCCAACGAAATCGCTCATTTTGAATATGGAGCAACCCTAGCTGGAAAAGGTATGTTCGCAGCGATCCAAGCTGTGGAAGTTGGCAAAACTGAAAAAGAAATTGGGGCTTTACTCGCTCAAGATGGCCAACCGAATACCGTAACAACGATTAGTGCTGCTGGCAAACGTTTTACCAATGCTACTCTTTATCCAAGAGACAACGAAGCCTTGTTAGGCGATAACTATTCTATGACAGTCGGGTATAAAGGTGGTTTAAGTAGTCGTGCTGGCTTCGTAGCAGCTTCCAAAGAAGATCTGCCAGAAAACCAACTCGACTATTTAGAAAAAGTGGGCATCCCATACTTTACTGCATACGCTACTTGGTTGGAAACTATTAGTGTAGGAACGGTTGGAGATTCATTTTATGACAGGATAGAGGAAGTCTTCCCTGCTAACATTTACGGATGGACGTTAAATCCAGGACATTACACAGGAGACGATGAATGGATGTCATCACCATTCTTTAAAGGTTCTACAGCTGTAGTGAAGAGCGGTCAACTGTTCCAAGTAGACATCATTCCAAGTGTTCCTGGCTATTCAGGAGCAAGCTGTGAAGAACCCGTAGCCATTGCTGACAAAGCGTTACAAGACGAATTAAAACACCAGTATCCTGATGTGTGGAAACGAATCGAAGAAAGAAGAAATTACATCAAACATGTTATCCAAATAGACTTATCGGATGACGTTTTACCTTTAAGTGATACCGTTGCATTTTACACGCCATTCTTATTAAATAAGACGTTAGCTTATACGAAAGAAGGATAAACATAAAACCTCCCAACAAAAGTGTTGGGAGGTTTTATGCTTATTTTTTTGTGTGATAATCGGTAAATAAACTGTCTAAATCATAGTCCTCTGGATAAAATTCTTGAGACGTTGCTACTACCTGAATGCGTTTTTCCGTATAATTTACGGACCAATATGAGTGTAACTAAAATCGTGATAATGGCTAACGTAACGATTTGAGTGGTTGCACTATCCACGTAAGATTCCAGTCCAGGATTTGCTTGAGCAATAATTGCTGGAAACGATGCGGATACTCCCGCTACGGAGTTCATCGATAATGCTGCTACTCCATCATTCTTAAGGAGTTTTTGATCAACAATCACTATCGGACTCATCAAAACATAAAATATTATCACAAGGATAATCCCGTAAATACCAGACTGAAGCCCTTCAATCAGATTCATTCCTTGACCAATGTTCCATCCCAAAACTGGAAGTAATACGGTAATTTTAGTATCAACATTATTCCCTTAAAAAAACTGCTATCTTAGCAACTTCTTCATTAGATACTTCATGACCGCTATCCAATAACACAAGTTTTGTTGCGGGAAAATGATTTCCCAACTGTTTAGACAACTGAAGCGATTCACTTGGAAGAGATAAACTATCTGTCGCTCCACTAGTGATAAAGATAGTGCTCTTTGAAACTGATTCAAATGTATAACCTAAATTTGAAGGATGGAGCAACACGATTTTATCAGCGATATCTTGACGTTTTTCTAGCAGTCCTAGCAGAAAGTTTGCTCCATTTGAATAACCTACAAAAGTGACTTTAGAATCAGTTGGTTTAATCGAGTCCCATAACCTAAGAAACTGATTAACTTTTTCATTGAAATCATCATGTTGCAGTTTGCCATTTTTCAAAGGTGCAAAAAATCTTCTATCCGAACCAGACTCTACATCGCCTAAAAAACTGATAATAGATGCATTCGGATCAATATCACCAATGACAGATAAAAGACTGTATTCATTGCCGCCTGTGCCGTGAAATAAAACATAAAATTCATTTGTAGAACCTGGTATGTTAATATAATCCATAAGGAAGTACCTCCAATAATTTAAAAGGATGTGTCACAATTTATGTTGAATAAGTCTATTATACATCATGTTTCCGTCATTAATCGGAACATTGAACAATCATTCCAGTTTTATCATAACCTATTGGGTTTAGATTTAATATTAAAAACAGTTAACCAAGATGATGTAGAAATGTACCATTTGTTTTTTGGTGATACTAAGGGAAGACCAGGAACTGAATTCACTATTTTTCAGATAAAAGATGGTGTAGACAGAACGTTTGGCACGAATGCTATTGAGAGAACTATATTTGCCGTTACGAATGAGGCAGCTCTTTATTTTTGGGAAAGCCGTTTGAACGAATTCGGTATATTTAATTGTGAAATTGAAGAATACAATGATTCAAAGATTTTACGCTTTGAAGATTTTGATGGTGTTCAACTAGGAATAGTACCTGTTAGAGACGTTAATAACGATTTTTTCCCTAGAAAAACTTATGAGATTGATTTAGAAAATGCTATTTTAGGAATCGATTCAGTCCATTTGCGCGTCCGCTATCCTCTTGCAACTTCTAAAAATATGCAGCATATGTTTAACTTAGAACACACTAAAACTATTTCTCAAGGAGATTTCCCTACCTTAGTTCTCACAAAAAACAACACCTTATTTAATCAAGAAATTCATATTATCGAAGATAAAAGAAGTGCGCTAGAAGTGCCCGGCATTGGATCAGCGCATCATATTGCATTATCCGTTAAAAATACTGAAGAGTTAAGTACCATTGAGCAAAAAGTTGTGGAGCGAAACTTTAAAAATTCAGGCGTGAAATTTAGAGAATTTTTCACCTCTATCTACTTTAGAGAACCTAACCAGCTCTTATTTGAAGTTGCAACAGAAGAAAGTGCACTTATAAAAGAAGATTATGGAACCACTAATTTTGATGACATTCCATTAGCCTTACCTAGTTTTTTAGAACCTAAAAGAGAGTCGATTGAACGCCATTTGTATAAATAAATCGTACCTCTAATGGAAATAAGCTTGTAAAAGCCTATCAAACGCTATAGTATGGACTTTAAGACACGAAATAGAAAGAGGCAACAAAACTATGACTATTATTCAAGCAGAACCAGCTAATATTGAAGAATTAAAAACTAAAGCAAATACAAAAGACAATTGGAAAATCAGACTCGAAGCCGTTACTGAATTAGCAAACTATGATTGTCAAAAATCAAGATATATCTTAACTAAACTTGCGTCGAATGACCGTGTTTTTGCAGTGAAAGAAGCAGCTTTTAATGCTACACAAGCGATGGGCATCACGAAAAAAGGCTTGCCTTTAGAATTGAAACGAAAAGATATCAGATATAGCAGCAAAGACTTTGCAAAAGTTTTTAGTCGTGTTAAACGTGATACACAAATGGAAGAAATTGATTTGGATACTTTCAAAAAACAATTCCAAATCGTTAGTCCAGAAATGTATGATGTGATGCAATACGAAGAACAAGAAAACTTTGATTTGTGGATTTCCGCATCTTACGCAAATTTACGCTAAACTTTATATGTAAACCAGAGTGTACAACTACTTTTTCTAAATGAGAGAGTATTTGAGCACTCTTTTTGTATTTAAACTTAATATCCTTTGACAACTGTAATATCGCCTTCATCAGCTGTTGGCCTCTGAAAATGTTCATAATAGTGTTTTGCCATTTGATCGTCTAAAATAATATCATTTGGGTGGTTCCCTTTACGAATTTTAATTCTTTGTATCGCAATTTCTTTTGGAGTAACTATTAAAATAATTTTTGGTTTAATTCCAAATGAAATAAGTTTATCTTTATATTCGTTACGCATCTGACGTGACCAAAACGAATAATCTAACACGATATTCCTATTTTGAACAATCAATTCATGTAATTCTTTATCAAGAATACTTTTGATTTCATCGTAAACGACCTTTGGTAATGGATGTACGCTATAACCTCTCTTAAAGGACTCTTCATCAAAAGATAGACGACTATATCCTTGCTGTTCTAAAATTTTGGCATATGTCGTTTTCCCTGAACCTGCTGCTCCACACATAAAAATCACTTTGCTTTTTAAAGAAATATTCTCCATCATTTGAGTCCCTCCTATTTAGATATACTGAATTTATAAACTTAATTAACGACCTAGTCAAAACTATTTTCCATACAAAAAGTCATCTATCTTTAATTAAAGACAAATGACTTTTTGTTGATTTTCATTAGCCAATCCATCCTGCAACAATACTTGTAATTAAAACGGAGGTGATTGTTACAGTTGAAAAACCAGCAATAATCATTTTTGGTAGAATTTGCGCTTCTATGACTTGAACTTCTTCTTCCGTTTCACCGACGCTCTTGGCAGCTTCTTGACTTAAAATCATTGTTCCTGGGAATCCGTATAAAGGCGTCAATCCAACCGCCATAGACATGAGGAGACTGTAGCCTAACAACTTACCTACAATCACTGAGAATAGCAAACTCCCCCCAACTCCCACTAGAAATGATAAGATGATTGGCACAATCATCTCGAATAAAGCTTGTGGTTCAATCGTTGCCAAAGGCCCAAAAATAATAATTAAAATAGCGAGCATCATTAGACCATACGCATCGATTCCACTTAAAATATTTGGTTTCAAAATCCCCATAGCTCTGAGCGCTACCCCTAGTAATAAGGCTACAATAAAGGTATTCAAAATTCCATTAGTAAGACTGTCAATATATGTTGAAACTAAAACAATTACCCCTACTATAAACAATGTCCCCGCTGTTGTTTCAAACATAGCAGGCAATTTACCTTTTTCTTCAGCATGGCCCTCTTTTTTTTTCACCATTTTCAAGGTACCCGCTCGGTACTCTCCTTGTAAACGGCGCGCTTCTTTTCGCAAAATCAGAGAGGTAAAAGGAAAACCAATCAAGCCTTGTAAAGCCGAAATTAAGACTGGCAAAACAGCCACTGATAACAACCCTGCTGCCAATGCCGCTTCTTGAACAATAATAATAGAAATCGTTCCGCCACTTACAGCTCCAATAGCTGCAATAGCATAGTTGCGACTCTCAAATAAAGGGCCAATCAATAATAAAGAAACAGCTATTCCAAGAATCGCTGAAACTCCAACTACTACCGTCTTCCACTGTTGCTTTAATTCATCAATACTGATCATTGTACCGATATGAACAATAATGAATCCTACTACAGTTGTTCCTAGACTTAATAAAGATGAGCTTGGTAAGATATCTTTTGGCAATAGATTGGATTTAAAGCCAATCAAAAAAATTAGAGACGCCACTAATAATGACGAAATTAAGGATTTTGTTTTTTTAGAAATAAAATCACTTATAGCCCATACCAACATAATAATTGTAAACGCTAAGACTGCATTCATTTGTCTCACTCCTATTTTTTACTTTTTAACCCATTGGTAAATAAGTAAATCCTAAGCCATGAACTTCCGAAACATTATAGGCAATGACAAAAGCATTTTTGTCAATTTTATCAACCAGTTTTATCACAGCTGAGTACTCTTGACTGCTTGCAACAATCATTAACATGTCCTTCTCTCTTCCTGTATACCCACCTGAAACAGAAAACACCGTAATTCCGCGACTAATGTCCTTTAATAATTTTTCTTTAATGGCATCAATAGATTGTTCACTCATAATCAAAACGGCTGTTTTTCGTTTCAAACCCGTTTCAATGTAGGTCATTACGATTGAGGTAATGACTAATGAAAAAATCGCCAATAAAAACTCTTCAACACCAAAAACAACTAAATTAAATATAACAATAACTGCATCTGTTGCTAATAGTCCAATAGAGGTATTCAAGCCAAAATACTTTTGAAAAATCAATGGTGGAATGGTGGTTCCTCCGCTTGAGGCTCCGATTTTATACAATATAGCCACACCCGTAGCAAAAATCGCACTTCCGAAAATTACTGACAATAACTGATCCGACGTGACCATTATCTCAGGTACTACAGCCAGAGAGATTGGCAACAGGATACTACCAATCACTGTCCGAATAAAATAAGGTTGCCCTAAAAAGAAAAAGGTAATAATCAACATGAAACCATTTAATACCAATACAACAACCGCTCGATCGACTCCAAAAACTTGTTCAACCAAAATGCCAATCCCGCTTACCCCCCCTGCTGCAATATGATGGGGTGCTAAAAACATATTGATACTAATCCCAATCAAAGCAATTGCCATTGCAACAATAGGTGTCTGTTTTATCAATTTAGTCACTTTTTTAGCCTCTTTTCTTTAAAGAGTAAGCTTAATGAATTTGTTTTACTAATTCACAGGATAATTCAACTGCTTTCATTAATTCGTTGATTGGCAAGTATTCATGAGTTGTATGAATCTTTCCATATCCGATTGACAAATTTAAAGCTTTTTTTCCATTAGCATTAAAAACATTCGCATCACTGCCACCCCCACTACTATCGTAAGCAACAGAACGTCCCACTTTTAAAATAGCTTGTGCAGCTTGTTTAACTAATTCATCTTCTTTCTCGAAATGGTACCCAACAGACTTCGTATCAGTTGAAAAGTTAACTTCCCCACCTAAATCGATACTAGCAATTTCGAATTGTTCAATCATGTGATTGATTTGCTCTTGGCATTTCTCTTGAGAAATTGAACGAGCTTCTGCAACAACTTCAACCTTATCCGCTACAATATTACTCGCAACTCCACCGTTAATTGTCCCAATATTTGCGGTTGTCTCAGAATCTAAACGTCCTAACTTCATACCTGAAATGGCTTTTGCAGCAATTTCAATAGCTGAAACACCTTTTTCCGGCTCCAATCCAGCATGTGCTGTAACCCCTTTGACTTCAACCTTTAATCCCATTAAAGTTGGGCTATCCATTGTGATGCTGCCTACAGGACCGCCGTTGTCCAGTACAAAACCATATTTTGCCGTCATCTTCTTCATATCAAAGGCATTAGCTCCCACTAACCCAATTTCTTCACCTGGAGTTAAGACAAATTCAATCGTTCCATGAGGAATAGCTTCTTCTCTAATCACTTCAATTAATTCCAACATGATTGCAATGCCTGCTTTATCATCTGCTGCTAGAATGGTTGTCCCATCAGAATAGATGACGCCTCCTCGAATTTGTGGGTTTATTCCTTTACCGGGCGCAACAGTATCTACATGAGCTGAAAAAAACAAGGGTGCTTTATCTTTTCCACCTTTTAGAGTAAACAAAAGGTTATTTGCTCCTAACCCTGTTTGTTCCATAGTGTCATCTTCATAGACATCCAGCCCTAAACTTTCAAACCTTGCTTTAAGAAATGCTTGAAACTTCCCTTCATCTTTAGCTTCAGAATCAATTTTAACTAACTCAATAAAAGTTTCAACAACTCGTTCGTTCATCATTTTACTCCCCCTAATCTTATTATTTTTTATAACAGCCTTTTATTTTTATAAACCTGATGTAGCCCTTTTACTCATAATTATCTAAACATATAACAAATATTTTCTAAACTTTATTCCTCGATGCGAGACTTAACCATTTTATATTATGATAGGTGTTATCTTTATTATAATAAATGTTATCTTTTTTCACCATCATTCTATCTCGCTACTTATACCGAAATCCTTTTATCTAAATAATTTCGGTATCTTCACTTTAATCAAATCAATTGACTTTTTTAAGGTACAATTATAAACTCGCCGTATCAAGAGAGAGGAGGAATACAAATGAGAAAAGAACGAATGAAATTTTTGGTTCAAGGTATTCTTTTGTTGCTTTTAGGATTTCTGTTTATGTCAAATCCCATCCGCCAAGGCTCTTTATTTCTAATGATTATCGGAATTGCACTTACACTTATCGGAGTTGTCATTATCATTGATGGAATTGTTTTAACACAAGGCTTCAAATACAAATTGTTTCGTATAGCAGAAGGTATTTTATTTAGCGGCTTTGGTGTAGTCTTTTTTTTAAGAAACCCTGCCAGAGGAGCTGCTTTAATGATTTACTTTGTTGTTATCATGATGATTGTTTTAGCCGTTGTAAATACTATCGCTGTTTTCAAATTAAATCATAATGTAAAATGGCTAGCTATTGCACTAAACATCCTAGTGATTTGGTTTGGGTTTCAATCCTTACTTGACCCCCAATTAGCAGTAGCCATTTTCTACTGGACTGTTTCCTTCCAATTAATTTTCACGGGTATCAACCATATTCTTATGTACTTTCTCTTACCTGACTTATCCAGCGTATAAAATGTTAAGGACTCAGTTTTCAATACCGTTAGAAAGATTGAGCTTATTAAAACTGAGTTCTTTGGTTAGTTATTAAAAATGGAACGCAACTTCTTTGACTTTTACTTAAAATGAAATAGTTAATCTTTGTATTAAAAAGTAATTAATTGTACTATGACCATGTATCAAAAAAAATTAGGAGGGATATTTTATGTGCACAGGTTTATCTTACACGAATGACACGTTCTATTTTGGAAGAAATCTTGATTTGGAGTATGCTTTAGATAACAAAGTTGTTGTTACACCAAGAAACTACAAGTTTAAGCTACGCAAAGAGGAAGAGCTCACTTCACACTATTCGTTAATTGGTATGGCTATGGTAGTGGATAATTACCCTTTATATTTTGATGCAGTTAATGAAAAAGGTCTTGGAATGGGCGGATTAAACTTTGACGGTTTTGCAGTCTATCACGACGAGCAAAAAGACAAAAAGAATATTACACCTTTTGAATTTATCCCTTACTTATTAGGCAAATGCGCTACTGTCCAAGAAGCTAAAACGCTATTAAAAGACATTAATCTGATCAACATTTCTTTTAGTGATAAGTTACAATTATCGCCATTACATTGGTTGATCTCAGATAAAGACAGTTCAATTGTTGTCGAATCAACTTCTGAAGGATTACAAGTATACGACAATCAATTTGGTGTATTAGCTAACAATCCTTCTTTCCCATATCATAAATACAATATGAGCAATTACTTAAACCTTACGTCAAATATCCCAGAAAACCGCTTAAGTTCTAAGGTTGATTTAGATGTCTACAGTCGAGGAATGGGAGCCATTGGTCTTCCAGGAGATCTTTCTTCTTCATCAAGATTTGTTCGTGCAGCATATGCTCGTTTAAATTCTGTTGCAGATAAAACAGAAAATGCGAATGTTTCTCAATTTTTCCACATTTTAGATTTTGTAGCACAACCAAGAGGTGGTGCTATGGCGCCAGAAGGAATTTATGAAATCACTCAATATTCTTCTTGTGTAAGCACTGAAACGCAAACTTATTACTATAAAACGTATGAGAACAGCCAAATATGTGCCGTGTCTATGAAAGATTTACCTTTAGACAACGACGACCTATTTGTTTACGAATTAGAAAAAGATCAAGCTATTAACTACACTAACTAGTCCGTTAAAATAGAAATCTTGAAGAAACTGAGCAAATCCTTAGTTTTTTCAAGGTTTTTTTGTTTGAAAAGCTTTTCAAATGATAGAATCAGCATGATTATGGGATGATACACTTAAATAGCATTTGAGGAGAAGGAAATCATCAAAAAAAAAGATAGCTTAACCAAAACGAACCTTCGTAACCGATTAAGATGCGGTTTTGAAGATTTGTTTATGGACTTTTGTTTGACTAAAATACTAAACATAGCGTATCAAACCAGTCAGAATTCTATCCCGTTTCAACCTCTTATTTCATCAAAATTTGTAACCGATTGCAATTAGTGCGATAATAGGGTGACGTGTCCAGTTATTCTGTACATAATCAACTAGGAGGTTACGAACATGCACCACAAAAAATTAAAAACGATTGGATTTGTCAATAGTCATAAAACCGGTGAGAAGCGGATTGCCTTATTACCTAAAGACATTACACGGATAAATCACAGAGAAGCTTTATTTTTTGAGGAAGGCTATGGAAATGGTTTAAATATCTCTGATACTGAGTATGCTGCACTAGGTTGCCAAGTTGTTCCAAGAAACGTTGCTTTGGAACAAGATATTATCTGCGATCCTAAAATCGGCGACGCTACATTTATAAACAATCTGTATCCAGGACAAACACTATTCGGCTGGGTCCATGCTGTTCAGAGCAAAGAAGTGACCGATATATTAATAGCTAATGAACTTTCTGCTTATGCTTGGGAAGATATGTATGAAGATAATCGCCATTCTTACTGGCGCAATAATGAATTAGCCGGAGAAGCTTCTGTTATGCATGCTTACCAGTTAAATGGGATTATGCCTTATGATACAAAAGTTGCTATTTTAGGACGCGGTAATACAGCACGTGGTGCACAACGAATTTTAATTGGGTTAGGCGCAGACGTTAGAATGTATAATCGGAACCAAGAAAAACTCTTCCAAAAAGAAATGACCGAATTTGATGTGATCGTCAATGCGATATTATGGGATACTTCCCGTACCGATCACCTCATTTACCAAACTGATTTAAAACGATTTAAACCTGGTACATTATTGATTGATGTCAGTTGTGATGAACATGGTGCCATTGAAACGACTATTCCTACTACTTTAGAACACCCAACTTATGAAATTAACGACGTTATTCATTATGCAGTTGACCATACACCTACTATTTTTTACCGCTCTTCTTCAAGTGCTATCTCAAAGGAAACCTATAAGTATATTGATGACTTAGTTGAAGGTCGTCCTAACATTATTTTAGAAGATGCTCTCATTGTTGAGCGAGGTCAAATTATAGATGAACGCATCAATCAATTCCAAAATAGAACAACACCTCTTCTATCTATAGATTCAGATGAAGGAAAGCCTGCTTAAATGATTTATTCAATGATCTTCTTCAAAAGTTTCCCTCACTTATTAAAACTAATCTTTTAAGATAAAGAAACAATAAACTGATGCGAATTCATGCTATTTCTGAATTTACATCAGTTTATTTTTCATTTAATTTCTTACTCATATAATGAAATCAGTAACACAAAATAAAGAATAGTAAAGTATTTTATGGATGGTGGATCGTGTTAGGCGCAGCTATCGTACTAGCAGTGACGGACCAGCTTCGGTAGCAGTAGCGAACCTTTTTCAATTACCTGTTACAGAAGAGTTTGGCATTAGTAATAGTCCATTCGCAATCAGCAATTCACTTGTATTAGGTGTTGGAATCTTCCTATCGCCGTTTATTTCTAAGAAATTAGTTACTGGAAATTTTAGATTGATTTATTCTATTGCAGTTATAGTACAGTTGCAAGTACTATTTATGATGCTAGTGTACTTTTGATTCTAACTTACCTTGTAATGATTTTTGCTGAAAATTTCGTTCTTGCGATTATTATTGTTATTTTGTTTGGTTTAGGTAATGCGATAGGGTCTGTTTCCCCTCCTTTAATTACTTCTGCCATTTATTCAGCGGATGATTTTCCAAAGACATATGGTTATGTACAAAGTGGCGTTCAATTAGGGATGACAGTAGGCTCTTTAGTCGCTGCATCAATTGCTGATTCCACAGGTACGTATACTTTTTCATGGGTTTTTCTAGCTATTTCCGCAGCATTAGTAGCTGTATCATGGGTAAGCGCCTATCGAATTTCTCAAAAATAAGTATAAAATAAATTCAATACTAATTATAGTTAAGAACGACTTGAACTTACATTTACTATATAGTATCAAAAAAACTCGACATACTCGTCGAGTTTTTTTGATACTAGTCAACTTTTTCAAATTCAATTACTTTTTTCAATTACATATTTTTTGATTTTTTTCGAAATCTATTTGCCAGACATACTTGCTGTAACTTTTTCATCAACACGCAAAAATGGTAAATATATAAATACACTAGCTATAATAATTAGTATTTGTAACACCGCTGCACGCCAGTCTCCTCCAGTTGCTAAAAAACCAGAAATTACTGGTGGCGTAGTCCACGGAATCTGAACAACAACATGATTAATTAATCCCGCGGCTGTAGCAAAATAAGCAATTGTTAATGAGAATATAGGAGCTAATACAAATGGAATAATTAAGCTTATATTAAAAACAATTGGAAGACCAAAGATAATTGGCTCACTTATATTAAAAATTGCAGGTGCAACAGATAGTTTAGCAAAATCTTTATAGTCCTTACGACGACTAAAAATAAAAATTGCAATTAATAATGCAATAGTATTTCCTGATCCACCCATAACGGCAAAAGTATCTTTGAATGCCATATTGATAATATGTGGTATTTCTTCATGACTTGCATATGCAGCCATATTTTCTTGCATATTTTGAATCAAAAATGGATCAAGAAGAGGACCTGAGATAACTGCTTGATGGATACCAAATCCAAAGAATAAGTTGGCGATAGAAGTAATCAATAAAAATCCTGGTAATCCAGTAGTAATCTTACTTAAGGGACCAGTAATAATAGTTGTAATTAATCCATTTACATCCATATTAAATAACTGATTAACTGCAAAAGAAATAATTGCAAATGAGGTAACTGTTATTATAATTGGAATTAAGACATTAAACGATTTTAAAACTGCCGGTGGTATATTTCCTGATAATTTAATTTGTAATTTTTCATTATTTGACAATTTAATGAATAGTTCAGTTGCTAATAACCCAACAAAAATCCCGACAAACATTCCAGAAGCACCTATATGAGAAACTGGAATAATACCTGTAACTTCGATAGCTTTGTTAGCATTTTCTGGTGTAAACATTATGTTCATTGGTGTCAACACAACGAATGTTGAAATTGATACGAGTACAGCTGCAATATGATTGGTGTAATCTCTGCTAATACACATATGATAAGAAACTGCTGCAACAATTAATAATGTAGTAATACTTAATGTTCCATTTGCAATTGACACACCAATTTGCTGAATATTCGTCAGTGTATCTGGACTAATTATTTTACCCATGAATCCTGTAGGTTCTAAAATAACATAATTGATCAATGTTACGAAACCAGCTAACATCATAAATGGCATAAAGGTCGCAAATGAATCACGCAAAGTACGTAAGTGAATTTGATTTCCAAGTTTTGTTGCAATTAATCCGAACTTTTCAAATATTATGTCCCTTTTTGTCTTATCCATAAAAACTCTCCTCTTCGTTTTTTGTAAGCGATAACTATTCATTACGGTTTCATACTACAACAACCAAAAGTAAAAGTAAACACTTTTTTCAAAAGTTATATACTTTTAAAAAAATAAAAAAAGCAACCTGAAAAAGGTTGCTTTAAACTCTCTAATTTTCAACAAATACTGCTTCAAATACAAAATCTTTATATATATGTCTAGATAATGAATATTCAAAAGGAATACCCGATGAAAGTGAGACTACTTTATCTACTTCAATCATAAACTCACCTTTTTCAATATCTAATATATGCATATCAAATTCCGTTGCTAGGTCACCTTTTATCCATATATGAGAATCTTTAATTTCTAAATTAAGTTCCTGAGTAATATAAGAATAGACAGATTTTTTCAAATGTTTGGGCTCAAGACCTGGTATAATCGACAATGGCATAAATGTCTGTTCAATTGAATAAGGCTGATGATCTATAAAACGACTTCTAATAATATTATAAACATAATCTTTCGAACTTATTTTCAGCATATCTGCTATTTTTTCAGTTGGAAGCTCAATTGAAAAATTATGAATTTCAGATTCAACATGTTCTTCTCCTACTACGCTGAACAGTCCTTCATTCGGTCCAAAAACCTTTGAATTATCAATTGGCGTTCTTAAAACTTCAGTTCCAAAACCGCTTCTACTTCTTAAAACTCCTTCAGAAACTAGCAAATCAAGACCTTTTTTAATGGTAAGTTTGCTTGTTTTATATTCTTCTGCCAATTCTCCTCCAGATGGAAGTTTCTCTCCAACAAGGTAGTAACCATTCATAATTTTTTCTTTAACATCTAAATATACTTCCATATATTTTGGAATTTTTTTCATATCGTATCTCCTAGCCTCTTTAATAAGTATAGTGCTTAGTATACTTTATCATAAAACCCTTGTTGATTTCCACTTAAAAATATAGTTTTTAAATAAAAATATATATTTTTATAAATAAGTATTTATTTTTAACTGAGGTAGTGTTATTATGAATTTGTTATACAAGGAGGTATAAGAATGAATAAACAAAAATTAACTTTCCCTCAAGACTTTTGGTGGGGTTCTGCATGGTCAGCTGAACAGGCTGAAGGTAGAGGAGAAACTGGAAAAGCTGAAACTGTTTGGGAAAGATGGTATAAAGAACAACCATATCGCTTTTACAATGGAATTGGTTCAGAGACAACTACTGATCATATTCATCGATATAAGGAAGATGTGCAGTTAATGAAACAAACTGGACATAATTCATTTCGCGTCTCAATTTCATGGGCAAGAATGTTTCCAGATGACGGCATTGGTAAAGTAAATCCTAAAGCTATAGCTTTTTATAGTGATTTATTTAAAGAAATGAATGAAAAGGGTATCAAAGTTTTTGCAAATCTTTATCATTTTGATATGCCCGCTAAATTACAAGATATAGGGGGTTGGGAATCTCGCGAAGTTGTTGATGCATATGTAAATTTTGCTGATACATGCTTTAAAGAATTTGGCGACTTAGTCTATCACTGGTTCACTTTTAATGAACCACTTGGACCTATTTTAGGATCCTATCTAGAAGATTTTCATTATCCAAATATTGTTGATTTCAAAAGAGGCGCCCAAGCTGCTTTCTTTACCATATTAGCACATGCTAAAGCTATTGAAGCTTTCAAAAAACACAATTTATCTAGCAAAATTGGTGTTATTCTGAATCTAAGTCCAACATTTCCAAGGAGCCAAAATCCTGCTGATATAAAAGCTGCTGAAATTGCTGACTTGTTCTATACAAGAAGTTTTCTTGATCCAATGGTCAAAGGAACTTTCCCTAAAAAATTGGTTAATTTATTAAAAGAGTATGACCAAATGCCTGACGATTTTACTGAATTAGATTTAACATTTATTGCTGAAAATACTTCACAAATACTAGGCCTAAATTACTATGAACCTCGTCGAGTAAAAGCACGTCTAACAGCGATTAACCAAGAAGGACCATTTTTACCAGAATGGTTCTTTGAAAATTATATTATGCCTGGGCGTCGGATGAATGAATATAGAGGCTGGGAGATTTATGAAAAAGGTGTTTATGATTTATGTATGGATATTAAAAATAATTATGGAAACATTGAAGCATTTATTTCTGAAAATGGAATGGGCGTTGCTAATGAAGAACGTTTCATGAATGAAAGCGGTCAAGTAATAGATACCTACCGTATTGAATTCATTAAAGACCACTTGGCATATTTATGGAAAGCCATTAATGATGGATGCAATATTAAAGGATATCATTTATGGGCATTTATTGATTGTTGGTCATGGATTAATTCTTACAAAAACCGCTATGGATTAGTCTCTTTAGATTTACCCACTCAAAGACGGACAATTAAGAAAAGTGGAGAATTTTACAAGCAATTAAGTGATGATAACGGTTTTGAATACGACAAAGATTTATTTGTTTGAAAAAATCCAAAGATTCTATTCACAATCGAGTAGAAAGTAGCTGATTAATTTATGTATCTACTTCTCATACGAGTGTACATTTGGTTCCTTACACTGCAGTTCAATAACTTAAGTATCTCCGCTAGTAAATTTGGTCTAAATACTTTATATAAAAAAAGGTCAGCAGGTACGAGTTCGGTTCAATACCGCATTCATATCTGCTGACTAATTTTTTGATTTAAAAGTTAAGTATCCTTCTGTATGAGTATCTCATACAGAAAACCCCGTTATCTAAGGTTTCAAAACCTTTTCGATTTCGGCTAATTCTGAAGGAGAAAAATCAAGGTTATCTAATGCTTTGATATTATCCTCAATTTGACTTACCTTACTGGCACCAATCAATACACTTGTAACTTTTCCATCTCTTAAAATCCACGAAACAGCCATTTCAGCTAACGTTTGACCTCGGCGTTTTGCGATTTCATTTAATGCTCTTGATTGCGCTATAGTATCATTTACTTTTGCTTCGTCTAAGAACGGGCTTGTTGTCCGACCAGCTCTCGAATCCTTTGGAATGCCGTTTAGGTAACGGTCTGTCAACATACCTTGAGCTAAGGGACTAAACGCAATCGTTCCTAGTTGGTTTTCTTGTAAAACATCTTGTAGACCATCTTCTATCCAGCGGTTATACATGCTGTAAGAGGGTTGATGAATAATGAAAGGTGTTTTTAATTCTTTAAATATCTTTGAAATTTCAGCTGTTTGTTCGGCAGAGTAATTAGAAATTCCAATATACAAAGCTTTACCTTGGCGAACCATTAAGTCCAACGCCTGTGCTGTTTCTTCAAAAGGTGTATCTGGATCTGGACGATGTGAATAAAAAATATCAACATAATCTAACCCCAAGCGCTTCAAGCTTTGATCAACACTAGCAGTCAAATATTTTTTAGATCCAAATTCGCCATATGGACCTGGCCACATGTCATAACCGGCCTTGCTTGAAATAATCAATTCATCACGGTAAGGAAGTAAATCTTTCTTTAAAATACGTCCAAAGTTTTCTTCGGCACTTCCTGCTGGAGGACCGTAATTATTAGCTAAGTCAAAATGGGTAATTCCCAAATCGAATGCACGGTGAACCATTTTACGGCTGTTTTCAAATAAATCCACATCACCGAAATTATGCCACATTCCTAAAGACAATGCTGGCAATTTTAATCCACTGTTCCCCACACGATTGTAAATCATATTGTCGTAACGATTTTCTGCTGCTTGATACATTCAACCACTCCAGTTTTTTGATTTATTTCTCCCACTTCCCATTATAGCGCTTCCAAACAAAGGAAACAATCTATTGTAAGAGTTTCCAATATAATTTGATTAAGGACCTTTATTTTTAAATTTCCACTTCTTTCAAGCTCTACATCGACATTAGATCAACTACAACGTAGGATTTATCTTTTTTTCATAAAAAGCTTCCTTAATCACTACATATTGTGTTATCATATTTTCGTAAGCACAACATATAGATTTCGTGTATGTAAAATACAGAACAAAATTTAATGAATAGAAGGAGACTTTTAATGGCAAATAAAATAAACATTATCTACATCAGTCTAAACGGCAATACGAAATACTTTGTTGAGTGTTTAAGCGAGTACATAGAAGCAACTAAGGACATAGTTGTAGAATTGCTGAATATTAAAGACCTAAAAGGAGAAACTTTTCCAGTCGATGAACCTTTCGTGAGTTTCTTGCCGACTTATTTAAATGGTGGAAATGGAATCCATACAGGAGATAAGGAAGTATTAACCACTAGACTAGGAGATTTTATAGTATCTAACGCTAACTTTAAATTCTGTTACGGAATTGTCGGAAGCGGAAACCGGAATTTCAATAATCAATTCTGTCTAAGTGCTAAGCAATATGCAGAAAGATTTGGTTTTCCTCTAATCGATGTCTTTGAATTACGAGGGACGCAGTCAGATGTAGAACGAATTGCCAACTTGATTATTAATCATCATGAAGAATTTCTTAATGAACTTTAGAAAAATCTAGGAGTGAATAACTTTGCCAAATCAAACAACTACTATCAAAAGCGCTAAAACATACTTTTATCTAAATAACCTTGTTAATATTCCAGTCAATGAGGAAATTCCTTTACAGAAGGATCAAGAAGCGCTAAAAGCTTACTTTGAAGAAGAAATCATTCCCAATACCTTAACATTTCCTTCACTAGAAGAAAAGTTGGCTTTTATGGTGGATAACAACTACATTGACTTAGAAGTTTTAACTCTTTATAAGCAAGATGAAAGTGATCAATATGATTTTGCATTTATTAAAAAAATATTCAAACAAATCTATGCCGCTAACTTTAAGTTCAAAAGTTTTATGGGCGCTTATAAATTTTACTCACAGTATGCATTGAAAACAAATGATCACTCAAAATACTTGGAACAATTTGAAGATCGCATTGCTTTTAATGCTTTATACCTAGGTAACGGAGATAGAACATTAGCTATTCAACTTGCTGAGGAGCTCATTTCGCAACGTTACCAACCAGCTACACCTACTTTTCTAAATGCTGGGAAAAAGAAACGTGGGGAAATGATTTCCTGTTTCTTAATTGATATTGCTGATTCAATGCTTTCTATTGGCCGAGGAGTAAACTCTGCTTTGCAGCTTTCTCGCATTGGTGGTGGAGTTGGTGTTAACCTATCCAATATCCGATCAGCTGGCGATCCAATTAAAGATATCGCCAATGCTTCTTCTGGTGTTCTTCCAGTAATGAAGCTGCTAGAAGATGCATTTAGTTATAGTAACCAACTTGGGCAACGTAATGGCGCAGGCGTAGTCTATTTGAATGTTTTCCATCCAGATATCTTAGGCTTTTTGTCAACTAAGAAAGAAAATGCAGATGAGAAAATACGGGTTAAAACACTTTCTTTGGGATTAGTCGTTCCTGATAAATATTATGAATTAATAAAAACAAATAAACCGATGTATCTATTTAGCCCCTACAGTGTAGAAAAGGAATATGGTATTCCGTTCTCATACATAGACCTGTCTGCCGAGTATGACAATATGGTTGAGAATTTGAACATCAAAAAAACTCAAATCAATGCTCGAGAACTGGAGCAAGAGATTTCGCGTTTGCAACAAGAATCCGGCTATCCGTATATTTTAAATATTGATACAGC
The DNA here is from genome assembly GCF_000195575.1 of Carnobacterium sp. 17-4. NCBI lineage: Bacteria > Bacillati > Bacillota > Bacilli > Lactobacillales > Carnobacteriaceae > Carnobacterium > Carnobacterium sp. 17-4. The sequence goes on from NC_015391.1 coordinate 2,373,750, forward strand.
CAATAACACAAACCCTGTGGATGGAAAAATTATTATGAGTAACTTATGTTCAGAGATTCTCCAACCGCAAGAACCTTCTACACTCAATGCTGACTTGTCTTATGAACAAACAGGTACAGATATTAGCTGTAACTTAGGCTCAAGCAACATTATGAATATGTTGCAATCTCCTAATTTTGCTAAATCCGTTAATTTAGCAGTTCGTGCATTAACAACGGTCACAGATTCAAGCAATGTTTTAGAAGTACCGACTATTAGCAAAGGCAACTCTATGTACCATACGATTGGTTTAGGTGCTATGGGATTACATACCGCTTTAGCCTTGCACCAGATTGAATACGGTTCGAAAGAATCGATTGAATTCACTGAGGCTTACTTCTTGGCTTTAAACTATCATTCTTTGATAGCAAGTAACGAGATAGCTCAAGAACGTGGAGAAACCTTTTTTGGATTTGAGAAATCCAAATATGCTGATGGCTCATACTTTAATCCTTATTTAGAAAGTGAATTCACATTAGTAAATGAAAAAGTAAAGAACATCTTTGTTAACATCCAATTGCCCACGGTTGCAGATTGGAAAGACCTAAAAGAAAAAGTCTTTCAGCATGGTTTGTATCACCGTAACCGTCTAGCCGTTGCACCCAACGGTTCTATTTCATATGTAAACGAAACGAGTGCATCCTTACATCCGATTACTCAACTTATTGAAAATCGTCAAGAGAAGAAAGTGGGCTCTATTTTCTATCCAGCACCTTTCCTTTCAAATGAAACTCTTCCTTATTACAAATCAGCTTATGATTATGATCAGCGTAAAATTATTGATATTTATGCCGCTGCTCAAAAACATATCGATCAAGGTATGAGCTTGACTTTATTTATGCGCTCAACACTTCCTGAAAATATATACGAATGGAAAACAGGCGTTTCCTCAAAACTAACAACTAGAGACTTGAATCGTCTGAGGAATTACGCTTGGACAAAAGGAATAAAATCACTTTACTATATCAGAACTTATACCGAAGATGATGAATTTACAACGGCAAATACTTGTGAATCATGCATGATTTAATAGGAGGGGAAATTATGTCTTACTTACATTACAAAGCAATCAATTGGAATGAAATCGAAGATAGTTTAGATCATTCAACTTGGGAGAAATTAACGTCATTATTTTGGTTAGACACTCGAATCCCTGTTACAAACGAAAAATCACAATGGGAGGATCTTCCAGAAAATGAAAGAAAAGTATTTTTGAAAACGCTGGCTGGGCTAGCTTCAGTAGCTACTTTTCAATCTGAGAGAGGTTTCATGGTAATCGAAGAGGGAGAACACACTCAGCAAGAGGCTGCTATTTACAATAATATTCAATTTATTGAATCTGTTCATGCTAAAGCATACAACACAATCCTGATAGGATTTAACGAACCAAAAGAAGTTGATGATATCTTAATTTGGGCAGATAACAATATAGAACTTAAATACAGATTAGATCGTATTCTTGAAGTCTACAAGACAGGAACTACACTTCAAAAGCGAGTAGCAAACTTAATCTTGGAAGGAGTCCTAACCTATAGTGGCCTCTTTACTCCGTTACTGTATTGGACACAGAAGAGATTCACTAGCGTTGCTGAAATTATTAAGTTAGTTCTCACGAATGAATCTTTACATTGCTTCTATATTAGTCACAAATTCCAATTAGGTTTTTCTGAATTATCACAACAAGAACAAACAGAATTGAGAGATTGGACTTTTGATTTGTTTGTTGATCTAGTAAACAATGAATTAAATTATATAGAACAAATTTACTATAGAACAGACTGGCTTGAGGAAGTTAAAGATTTTATTCGACAACAAGCTAACAACGCTCTTAAAAGCCTGGGTTTTGACACGATTTACCCAGAATCGGCTACAAATAATACCTATATTGATTCCATCAACGCTATCTTGACTAAAGTAACTCATCATGAAGTAGATAGTCAATCAAGCATCAGCTTCCAAGTTGATAAAGAAGATCTAATGACTGAAGAAGACTACGACTTTTAACAAATAAATTCAGAATTCAAACTTTAAAAGACTGGATTCTATTTTAAGGAGGAAAAATACCTATGACTTCAAAGCATCAGGTAATAAATTGGAATAAAATTGAAGATGAATTAGATGATTACGTTTGGGATAAGGCAACCTCACAATTCTGGTTAGATACTCGTGTTCCTATTTCAAACGACTTAGCTGACTGGCGAGAACTTTCATCTGTTGAACAAGAAGTTATTAAAAAGGTTGTCGGCGGTCTGGCATTACTAGATACATTACAGTCTGAAAAAGGTGTTAACGCTATGCGAGAGGATGTTCGTACTCATAAAGAAGCTGCTATTCTTAACAACTTTTTGTTTATGGAATCCATTCATGCGAAGAGTTATGGAACAATCCTAACTTCTTTGAACAGCATCAAAAGCATCAATGAAATTTATGATTGGATGAATAATGACGAACGGATGCAATACAAGGCAAAACGGATTAATGATATCTATAAAACCGGTAATGCTTTGCAAAAGAAGATTGCAAGTATATTCTTAGAAGGTATTTTATACTATAGTAACTTCTTTGCTCCATTATGGTACCGCGGCAGTAATAAACTTGCTAACTTAGCTGAGCTTATTAAATTGATTATCCGTGACGAATCAGTACATGGTACTTACTTAGGGTATAAATTTCAATTAACTTATAATGAATTACCTGAAGAAGAGCAAAATAAATTGCTAGATTGGATGTACCCATTGTTAGAAGATTTGATGGAAAATGAATTAGCTTATACTGAAGAAATTTATAGCCACATTGGTATAGCCGAAGACGTTAAAACATTCGTTCGTTACAATGCTAATAAATCATTACAAAATATGGGTTTCCCAGCTTATTATGACAATGCTGATTTAGCTGATGTTAACCCTATTGTAATGAATGGTATTTCAATTGAAACGTCGAACCATGACTTCTTCTCACAAGTTGGAGCTGGATATCTTATGGGTGATGCTGAATCAATGGTAGATGAAGACTACGATTTTTAATATAAAAAGAAGAACTGCAGTTGTAATAAAATGGACCCTGCATAATAAAAACTCTAACTTTTAGGGGTCAGCATCTACAGAGTCCATTTTAAATAGTGTGGATGAGTCAAATTAAGTTAAACTAAAATCTAGTTTGAGAAGCGTGAAACCAATGGGTCTCACGCTTTTTCCACTCTAAAACTTAGCAAAATACGGTACTTAAAGTTCTGGACATTTCGATATCCATAAGACACTCCTTTAATAACTTTGATTTTATTGATTTATCCTTCCAAAGAACTATTCGAAAAGGCATATTTAAAGTTGATTTCAATCCTAGGCAGATTTTCACGCTCAACCTGAACGGATAGGGATAAAACGCATAAAGCAAAAAACCAGCAGGCATGAGTCCGGTTCAATACCGCATTCACACCAGCCAATTAGCTGCTTAATATAAAACTCTAACTTTTGGAGGGCACATCAGTTGAGCACCTTTTTTTGAAGGGTAACTGGAACAAAAAAGCACAATTGTCTAACGTTTCAAAATCTTTTCAATTTCGGTTAATTCTGAAGTAGAAAAATCAAGGTTATCTAATGCTTTGACATTATCCTCAATTTGGCTCACCTTGCTGGCTCCAATCAATACGCTTGTGACTTTTCCATCTCTTAAAATCCACGAAACAGCCATTTCAGCTAACGTTTGACCTCGGCGTTTCGCGATTTCGTTTAGCGCTCTTGATTGCTCTAAGGTAGCTTTTACTTTTGCTTCATCTAAGAATTGACTTGTTGTCCGACCAGCTCTTGAATCTTTTGGAATGCCATTCAGATAACGGTCTGTCAACATACCTTGTGCTAAGGGACTAAACGCAATAGTTCCTAATTGGTTTTCTTGTAAAACATCTTGTAGTCCATCTTCTATCCAACGGTTATACATACTGTAAGAAGGTTGATGAATAATGAAAGGCGTTTTTAATTCTTTAAATATTTTTGAAATTTCAGCTGTTTGTTCAGCAGAGTAATTAGAGATTCCAATATACAATGCTTTACCTTGGCGAACCATTAAGTCCAATGCTTGTGCTGTTTCTTCAAAAGGTGTATCCGGATCTGGACGGTGAGAATAAAAGATATCTACATAATCTAATCCCATCCGTATCAAACTTTGATCAATACTAGCAGTCAAATTCTTTTTAGAACCAAATTCACCATAAGGACCTGGCCACATATAATAACCGGCCTTGCTTGAGATAACCAACTCATCACGGTAAGGAAGCAAATCTTTCTTTAAAATACGCCCAAAATTTTCTTCGGCACTACCCGCTGGAGGGCCGTAGTTATTGGCCAAGTCAAAATGTGTAATTCCCAAATCAAATGCACGATGAACCATTTCACGGCTGTTTTCAAATAAATCTACATCACCGAAATTATGCCACATCCCTAAAGACAATGCTGGCAATTTTAATCCACTGTTTCCCACACGATTGTAAATCATATTGTCATAACGATTTTCTGCTGCTTGATACATTCAACCACTCCAGTTTTTTCATTCTATTTCTTCCATTTTTAATTATAGCGCTTTCAAACAAAGGAAACAATCTATTGTAAGAGTTTTTATTTTAATCCTAACGTTTCACAATTATCCGTAAATAATGCCAACCGTATCTTCGAGAATTTTGTAAGTACACTTGCTTAATCTGTTCTTTTAGATAAGTTCTAGGTTGATCTTAAAGTCTATGCTTTTACCGTATGACTCCAGCTCCCGGTGTTACAGTAACCAAAATTAAATCTTCGAGAAAATTTTTGATTCTTTTTTAATCGCTTGCATTGTATCCCTCTCCTTATGTTTGGATAATCCGTATTTTACTTTTAACATAAAAAAGATTTTGAGAAGACTGTATGATAGAAAAAATTCGCAGTGGAGTTTTTTACTCCTGTTGCGAATTTTTTATCAACAAACTTAACTCAATAATGCAAACCCTAAGACGACGATCAAGGATACAACAATCCCAAAAATAAACTTATTCATTGATTCAACACTAACGTCAATTTTTTCATAAAGCGAATCTTTTCCAAGCGTTTGCTTTGTTTTCGTTTGTTCTTCTGGTTGTGAGAAATCAACGTATTTTATTTCTTCCATATTGAACCACTCTCATTTCCTTTGCTTTTTATTTTTTAACAATGTATTTACGAACGTCAATAGAAACAGCTAAAATAATGATTAACCCTTTGATAATGTATTGAAGATAAGGACTGACCCCAACGAAGGTTAAACCATAGTTGATAAATTGTAAGATAACAGCTCCCATGATGACACCGGGGATTGTTCCGACTCCTCCTGAGAAAGAGACTCCGCCGATGACACTAGCTGAAATAGCATCTAGGTCATAGTTCAATCCCGTATTACTCGTTGTCGAACCAATACGGGCAGCTTCTAAGAAACCGGCAACCCCGTATAGCACACCTGAAATAATGAAAATAATCATTATGTTTTTAACGATATTTACACCTGAAACCTCAGCCGCTTCTGTGTTTCCACCAATAGCATACATATTTTTTCCTAATTTAGTCTTGTTCCAAACAAACCACATGATAACGGAGATAATGGCAGCATAGAAAATAACATATGGTAATTTAACTGGTCCGATATCAACGGTGTTACGAACTAAATTAGTGTAACGAACATCCAGTGAGCCGATGGGTTGTGCACCATTAGGTGGACGATCGATGTAAATACATGAGAGACCGTACGCAATCAATTGAGTTCCTAAAGTAATAATAAATGCATGTACTTTTAATTTTGCTACACCAAAACCATTAATAGCACCAAATGTCATCCCGACTGCAATAGCAGCTAATAAAGGCACAATAAGAGGAAGCGCTGGTAGATTAGGGTACATTCTTGATGCATATGTGGTACTTTGCGCCAGTGAAGAAGCGACCACTGCACAAAGACCTAAAATCCGACCAGCTGACAGGTCAGTTCCTTTTAAAATAATTAAACCTGCTGCACCTAACGCCATAATAATTCGCGTAGAAGCTTGACCTAATATATTTGTAATATTTTGCAATGAAATAAAGGAAGGCTCCATAATGATAACCACTAACATCAAAGCTCCTAATACCATGTACAAAGAATAATTCAGTAAAAAATCATTTAGTTTCATTTTCTTTTGAGTGTTTTCCATAGTTGCACCTTTCTTATAAAGATCTTGAAAGTTAAGCGAATTTTCTTGTTAAACGATTTAAATAAATTTCGCTGATAATCTTAAAATCTCTTCTTGGGTCATATTTTTTGTTTCATCTATTCCTGCTACTTGTCCATTTGACATCACGAGCATTCGGTCACTAATTCCGATCAATTCAGCCATTTCACTAGAAACAACAATAACTGATTTGCCTCGATTAGCCAATTCTAAAACCAATTGATAAATTTCATATTTGGCTCCTACGTCAATTCCACGTGTGGGTTCATCTAATAAGTAGATATCTGCATCTGTTAGTAACCATCTTCCAATAATGACTTTTTGCTGATTCCCACCTGATAAACTTCCAATATGTGTTTTAGCACTTGGTGTTTTAACATTCATACTTTTAATCACTTGTTCTGTATCTTTAGCCATCATTTTTTCATTGACCATGCCATACTTCGTATACTGATTTAAATTAGCGATCACCGCATTAAATGTGATACTTAACCCACCAAAGATACCGGTAGCTCTCCGTTCTTCTGTGACAAATGCAAAGCCATTATTGATTGCATCACGTGAATGATTGTTATGAATGATTTCACCATTCAGCTTAATTTCACCTTTATCATGTCGAGCTACTCCAAAAATATTTTCGAGTAATTCCGTTCTTCTTGAGCCAACTAGACCAGCAATTCCCAGTACTTCTCCTTTTCGCAAAGTAAATGAGACATCTTGAATGGACGGTTGATACATCGCTGTTAAGTTCTTAACCTCCATAACAACTTCTCCAGGTACATTTGTTTTAGGCGGAAACCGATCATTTAATTCGCGCCCAACCATCAGATTAATAATTTTCCCCATTGTTAATTCTTTTGAAGGTGTCGTGCTGATCCACTGTCCGTCGCGCATAATAGTAACTTCATCAGAAATTCGCAAAATCTCTTCCATTTTATGAGAGATATAAACCACCGCACAGCCTTCTGCTTTTAATTGATTGATGATCCGGAACAAATGATTCACTTCTTTTTCAGAAAGAGACGAAGTTGGTTCATCCAAAACTAAAATTTTTGCGCCATAACTAACCGCTTTAGCGATTTCTACCATTTGTCGTTGAGACACTGACAATGTCCCAATTTCTTTCCTAGGATTGATATCAATTTCTAATTCTTTAAATATATTTTGAGTATCTTCATACATTTTTTTTTCATCAACCAAAAAACCTTTCATTGGAAATCGTCCCAACCAAATATTTTCCATAATGCTTCTGCGCATCACTTGATTTAATTCTTGATGGACCATTGAGACTCCGTGTTCCAATGCATCTTTTGGGTTTGTGAATTTTGTCGGAATACCGTCAATTAAAATTTCTCCTGCATCTTCAATATAAATACCAAAGAGACACTTCATTAAAGTTGACTTCCCTGCCCCATTTTCTCCCATTAAAGCATGGATGGTTCCAGGTCTTAATTTTAACTGAGCTTGGTCCAACGCCTTCACCCCTGGAAAAACCTTATCAATATCTCGCATTTCCAGAATATAATTAGATGCTGCCATAAAAATCACCGCCTTTAATCAAACTTTTTTCTGTTAAAAGAATAAGAATCGATAGACAAACTCTCTATCAATTCTTATCCAGTTTTTAATACACTTTACCATTCATAGATTTTAAAGAAATCAATCATCTATGATTGAATTACTCACCAGAGTATGCTTGATAAGGAATACGAATTGAAATACCTGTATCATCGTATTCATAATCTGTATCTTCAATATAGTCTTTGCCCTGTGCAGCATTTACACCTAAAGCAAAAATTGCTTCTGCCATTCCAACAGCATCTTGTTTGACGGTACCTGACATATAATTCTTAGCAATCAAGTCCACTGCTTCATCAGTTGCATCAACACCAAAAACTGGGATAAATTTATCCTCGTCATTGTTATAGCCGCCGGATTGTAAAGCAGCAATAGCTCCTGATGCCATTGAATCATTATTAGCTAAAACCATTTCAATGTTGTCGCCTTCACGTGATAACCAAGCCGAAACAGCTGTGTTGGCTTTATCAGCATCCCAATTCGCTACTTGTTGACCAATCTCTTTTACTTCTATACCAGAATCTTTAATAGTAGAAACCGAAAATTGTGTACGAGCAATCGCTTCAGGATTATCAGCGTCTCCCATTAGCATCACGTAATTTAAAACTCCATCCCCGTTTTTATCCAAGGTTTTCTCTGAATTCCATAACTCAGAGGCCATCTCACCTTGAATAACGCCAGCTTCTTCAGGCTTCGTTCCGACAAAACGTGCTTGATCGTAACCTGTTAATACTTCGCTGTCTGGCTCACGATTGAAGAAGATAACTGGAATATCAGCTGCTGAAGCTTTATCAATAACTGTTTGAGCAGCTCCCGTATCAACAACATTGACTAGTAAAACTTTTACGCCTTTTTGGATCAAAACATCAATTTGATCATTTTGAGTAGCTTGATCCCCTTTAGAATCGTTCATCAATAATTCCACATCTTTATTATCTTTTGAAGCTTCTTCTAATGCTTGTCGAACAGAAGAAATATACGTATCATCATATTTATAAAATGCTACTCCTATTTTATCTCCATCCCCTGAAGAACTGCCTTCTGTAGATGAATCTCCACAGGCACTCAAGGTTCCCATCATTACTAATGCAGCTGACCCCAACAAAAACTTTTTAACTTTACTCATTTCCAAACCTCCAAAAATATTTATTTACTTCATATGTAAACGTTACCATTTTTTCAACTCATCGCCTATGTGATTTCATACTTTTTCTGTTCAAAATAATACGATAACTCTGTTTCTTTATTTTCAGTAGTCATTGCACTTGAGATGATAGTAGTGCCAAGTACAAGTGGCTCGGTAACGTATAGTAGCATTCTAGTTTTAGTATTGGCTTCATCGTTTTCTTTTATGATCCTAATGCTATTGGTTGTATAAAAATAGGTATGAATGAATTTCTTCATCCACACCAAAAGTGATACCGCCTTTTAGTACTCGTCCTCTTTTTATGATTAATATTAAACACTAAACAGTTTTCTTTCTTGGCTACTTCTCTTTTTGATCCTCTCCTCGAACGATTTTTGGCAACCAGATACTAATCATTGTGCCTTCGTCCATTTCGCTTGTAACTTCTACTCCAAAGTCCTTTCCGAAATAAATTTGAATTCTTTGATGAACATTACGTATGCCGATACCAACTTTTTCACTATTTTTCCCAGCTTCGATCTCTTTAAGTGTCTCTGGTAAAATTCCGATGCCATCATCCGTGATTTGGATCAAAATTTTGTCTTGTTTATCGAAAACTTTGATGCCAATGTTTCCTTCGTCAACCATTCGTTCAATTCCATGATATAAAGCATTCTCAAGAAATGGTTGAAGAATAATTTTAACTGTCAGACAATCCAGAATCGTATCATCCGCTTCGATTGAATACTGAAATTGGTTTTTGTATCGAATTTGTTGAATAGTTAGATAGCTTTCGGCATGTGCTAACTCCTGGCGAAGAGAAATAAAATCATTTCCCTTACTTAAAGAAATGCGCAATAACTTTCCAAGTGCCGCTACCATTTCCGAAGCTCCTTCATTATTTCCCCGTTCTGACATCCATAATATAGATTCTAATGTATTATACAAAAAATGTGGGTTGATCTGGGCTTGCAAAACATTCATTTCGCTTTTCCTTAATTCCTCTTGTTCCTCTTTTACTTGTAGCATCAACATTTTTACATGATCAATTAAATAATTATACGATCCTGACAACTGCTGGATTTCAGTGAATCGAGTTTCATCAGTGTAAATATCAAATTGGTCCTTATCCGAATTCCGCATCACTTTTACCATTTTAGTAATTGGCTGTGCTATGTACTTAGACACTCCTATACTGATCAATACGACCAAACTAACAATCGCAAGAAATACCCATAACATATATCTTTGAACTTCTTGCATGGCTTCTTTGATGGACTCTTGCAAATAGGAGACTCCAATGACTTTCCAACCGGTTGAAGATACTGATGCAACGGCAATCACATTTTCTTTATTGGGGGTTATGTATACACCATCAGACTTATCCGCGATAAAATCTAAGTTCTCTTCTTTAGCGTTCGTTTGTCTAATCTGCTGCTTTGGATGATAGACTAGTGCGTTTTGGCTGTCTAGAATGAACGAATAGCCCCTCTTACCAATAGATACTTTATCAAAATAGTTACCTATTGAATTAAAATTAAAATCAATCAGGAGTAGATACTCTTCTTTATCAACTATGACCGGTGCCGTACCCGATAAAACCCAGCGGTCATTTTTTTCAAAAATATTCTGTACGTGAGGAAGCGAAAAAGAAAATTGATTTGGTTTCAAGTCTTCTTGGAACCAATCTTGTTCATAAATCTTTAATTCCTTTTTAAGTGTGTATTGCGATGGTGCATAGTCTACTAATTGACCATTAGCATTTATTAGTCCAATCGATACGATATTACGATTTAAACGATAGCTTACTCCTAATAAATTGGCTATTTCATTTTTTTGTAATGTTGAACTCTTCAATTCATCCAAGATGCCATAAGCCATTCTAGTCATATTGTCTATTTCGTTAGCTAATGTGATACTGGATTGCACTACGCTTTGTTGAGTAGTGGTTTTAGTCGTAGCAATCAACGTTTCTTTAAAAGTGACCGATAAAAAACCGGCAAATAACAGAATCGTAAAAATAGAGATGACACCTAATGATAAGGCTAAAATAATACGTAAGCTTTTAAATTTATCAGTTATTGTTTTGATTGTCTTTTTAATGATTTGACTCATTTCGCTTCATCTCTCCCGCTAGCTTTTTGATTCAGCCAGGAGTTTATTTTTTTTGAATGTTTCCCGGATTTTGTTTGGTGATTCGCCAAAATACTTTTTAAAGCAGTAGGAAAAATAATGCTGGTCGGTATAGCCTGAATCTATTGCTATCTCAAAAATCTTATGGTCTGTCGTCAATAAGTGCTCTTTAGCTTTTTCCATGCGTATTTTGACCAGTGCATCTGTAAAAGAAAGACCATTTTCTTTTTTAAAAAGCGAACTAAAATAACTAGGACTGATCAACATTTGTTTGCTGACTTGTTTTAAAGAAAGGGAAGAATCTGAATAATGTTTAACTAAATAATCATAGCTTTGCTTAGCTAAAGAATCACTTTTCTCTTTGCGTTGCTCTTGAATGATTGCAATAGCTGACAAGCAAAAGTTTTTAAACCACTCTTTAATGACTTGTCTGTCTTCATATCGATGAATCTCAGAAATGACTTGCACCTGTTGAAGTATATCTGAATCGTATTTTAAAATCGTTGTTTTATAGGCTTTTAAGACGGACACGTATAATTCCATCAAAAAAATTTGTAAATGTTCTTGACTATTCATTCCGACATAAAATTGTTGAAATAATTGATCTATAAAAGTTTCTAATTCCTCTTTAGACCCTATTTTAATCAGAGAAACTAATTTCGCTTCATTAACCTCATCGAAAACTATTTCATTTTGACGAACGGTTTCAATGTCAGAAATATAAATCCCTTTGTTTTCTCCAAGAGTCGTCTGGTAATTTAAAGCTGAAATAGAAGACTGAAAAGCTCGTTTGGTATCTGAAATCCGTACATATTCTTCGCTAACTCCAATACCGATAGAAAATCCAAATATTTTTTGTACACTTTTATTAATTTCTTTCACAAGAATATCTGTATACATTTCGATATTTTCTTTGGTATCGGATAAAATAGCAACACTGTTCGATGTGAAAGTAAAGACCTCGCCTTGCACATACTTATCCACAATTTTTCTGATAGTATTGGTTAATGAAAACTTCATAAGTTCTAAATTTTGGCTCCCACTGCTGCTTTTTGCAAAGGAAGGTTTATCAATAGTGATATTTAGCAAGACCTGCCTTTCTCCAGTAAGGTCTAACTGATAGGTTTGAAGCAGCTTTTGGAATTCACTTTCTGATACGTCGCTGTAATTATCAGTGATCAAGGAAACCAAAAAAGACATTTTATTAACGTCAAATTTTTTCAAAAAATCTTTTTCAATCGTCTCCAAGTCATTTGCTGACCGTTTCTCTTCATCCAACTTTTCCCGTACTTTTCCAAGCATATTTTCTAAATCACTAATAGAAGCCGGTTTTAATAAATACTCAAGAATGGTTAATTTTATGCCGCTGACTGCGTACTCAAAATCTTCATATCCGCTTAAAAATACAATCTTAACAGCAGGATTTTCTTCCCTTACTCGTTTAGACAGTTCAATACCATCCATGATCGGCATTTTTATATCCGTGATCAATATATCTGGAACGTTATCTTCCATCACCTCCAATGCTTCTTCACCGTTACTGGCTTCCCCAATGATTTCGAATCCCATTTTTTCCCAATGGACGAGTTCAATAATGGATTGACGAATATCCTGTTCATCATCTACTAACATAATTGAATACAACCAATTCCCCCCTTTTTAGAGCTTACGACTCCATCTTACGTAAGCGATTTCATTTATTCAATACTAACCATGTTATTTTTCATGATTTTTTCATAGTTGCTGCCTTTATTTAGCCACTTCTGTTATTTTTTTAAAAGGAATCACCATTTCTTTACACTAGCGTAAGAGTGCTTTTTCATTCCGGTACACTAAAGCAGTATAGAAAGTTCCTTTCTAGTGAGTTGTGATGCCTTTATTCTGATTAGAAAGTTCAGCTGTTTCTATTTTTTTGCAAAAAATAGGCGTAAATGAATTTCTTCATACACACCCAAAACTATACAGCCCAAAAAGAAGAGCCGTGCTTATGGTAGACGTTTCTTCTTTAATTTTGCTCTAACTAACTGCATCCATATTAGATTTCCTTAAACATTATCAAATCAGTTTGCTCGTCATCTCCCATGAAAAACGAATGCGAACTGGTCTGAATAAACCCTTTATTTTTATAGAAGGAAAGAGCACTTAGATTTTCTTCCCAAACACCTAACCAGATCACTTTTTTGTTCTTTTCTTTTACAAATTGTTCAGCTTTTTCTATCAAAATCGTTCCATACCCTTTTCTTTTGCGCTCACTTCGAATGTAGATTCTTTCGATTTCTACAGCATCTTCAGCAATATCTTCTGTTTGAGCTTCACCTATGTTTAATTTTAAGTAACCGACTATTTCTTCGTTATCTGATAGAAAGAAAAAAGTAGAGTTTTTGTTTGTGAGTTCTTGCTTGAGTTGTGTACTATTATAGGCTTCCTCTAAATAATTTTTTAGGTTTTCCTCAGTGTTTTGATCTTTAAATGTGTCCGTAAATAGTTCAATACTAATTTTTTGAAGCTGTTTTAAATCCTCTACGGTGCATTTTTTCAATTCCATAATGATAGTCTCCTCTAATAATTTCGTTTATTTCCTTTTTTCACATAATCCCATTCATATTCCGTATTTTGTTTTATTTTATTTAAAATCCGAGAAAAATTTTTGACTTCCTCATCCGATAACCCTTTCAAAGCAACTTCATTAGAATAATTATTTTCTTTAACAATATATTCTGCTAATTTATCACCTTTAGGTGTAGTAAATAACCTCTTTATTTTTTTATTCCCTGAGTCACTTCTTTTTTCAATCAGTCCGTTTCGTTCAAGTTTTTGGATAGCTCTCGATGCAGTTGTGCGATCTACTTTTATCATTTCACTTAAATTATCTGGTATTATTCCTGGATTCTCTTTAATCCTTACTAAGTAGAGGTATTGACCTCTTGTAAGATTGAGATCTTTAAATTCTATATTAGCGATAGAGTCTAATGATCTTGCGATAACACCGATGTCACGAAGAATATCTATCATTGCGTTCCCTCTTTTCGTTCTTAACAATTCCTATTATAGATATTTTAGTTGCATTTGCAACAAAAAAAACACTCTTTTATACTTGTTTATTTAAAGACATGATCCACAAAACTTTAGATACGTATTTTTGATTACTTGAAGCAGCCGTTTTTCTAAATTAAAATTGCAACGATTATTTATAGTAAACTTTTATGCTATAGGCAGATTATTTCATAAAAATACAAATACGTGGTATGGTTCTTTTTGGAACAAAAACTTTTTATTGGGGGCCATTTTTTTGAAAATTATTGTCGTAGGAACATCACATGCTGGCTATGAAGCCATTCAAACATTATTGAAGGAGCAGCCAGATGCTGAATTACATTTGTATGAACGTGGAGACACCGCATCATTCTTATCTTGTGGAATTCAAAGTTACTTAGAAGACATTGCCGAGTCTTTAGATAGTTTACATTATGCAACAGAGGATTCATATATCGAACAAAATGTAAATGTTCATATGAATAGTGACGTTGTTGGGATTAACCCAAAAGCTAAAACCATTACTGTTAAAACAACTGATGGAGAAACTGAAGAAAGCTATGATAAATTGATTCTTTCTCCTGGTGCAGCACCTGTTAGAATTCCAATTCCTGGTGCAGACTTAGATAATATCTTCTATGTACGTGGCCGTAATTGGGCTGAAAAAGTTAAAACACGTATGGGTCAATCGAAAAAAGCGGTTGTTGTTGGTGGAGGTTACATCGGTATTGAAGTCGCTGAAGCATTTACTAAAGCAGGTATTGAGACAACCGTTATTGATTCTTTAGACCGCGTCTTGAATACTTACCTTGATCAAGAATTTGTTGATGTATTAAACAAAAACATGGATAAAAATGGATTGACTGTTCGCACTAGCGAAATGGTAAAAGAAGTTGTTGGCGAAAACGGAACAGTTAAAAAAGTTGTTACAGATAAAGGGGAATACGAAGCAGACACTGTGATCATGGCTGTTGGTGTTCGTCCAAATACGAAATGGCTTCAAGGAATCGTTGAATTGAATCCAGACGGAACAGTCGTTATTGACGACTACCTAGAAACCTCTGAAAAAGATATTTTTGCAATGGGTGATGCTACAAAAATTCCATTTGCGCCAAATCATGGTAAAAAACTAATTGCTTTAGCGTCTAATGCTCGTCGTCAAGGAGTCATTGCAGCTAAAAATATTTTAGAGAAAAAAGTAAAAATGCCTGAAGTATCTGGGACATCTGGTTTAACATTATTCGACTACAAATTAGCTTCTACAGGGGTCAAGGACATCGATCAAGATTCTATTGATGCTGAAGTTGCTAGCACATTCGTAGTAGAAAATATCCGTCCTACTTTTATTGATGACGAAAAAGTTATGATGAAAATTCATTTTGAAAAAGACAGTCACCGTATTGTTGGTGCTCAATTGATGTCAACTTATGACGTTACAGCATCCATCAATGCATTGTCAGTAGCTATCTCTTCAGGTTGGACACTAGAACAATTAGCCTTTGCTGATTTCTTCTTCCAACCAGGATTCAACCGTCCGTGGAACTACCTAAATGTTCTTGCTCAAAAAGCTTTAGACGGCAATTTTGATAGTGAAAAGTTATAATATTTTTTTGTGAAAGCAAATAATTCAACCGACTAGTATAGAAAAAAATAGCATCAAAGTAGGTATTTCCTACTTTGATGCTATTTTTTATACTTCTAAAACGGGAGCTTTGTACATACTTTTTGATTTCAAGAAATAAGCGATCACTAGTGCAACAATCGCAATTCCTACAAAAATATATTGACTGTAATCAATAGCTACCAGCAATGCTTTTTCGGCTAACTGTCCTTGTCCTTGAAGGCTTATTTCTTGTCTACTAGAAATACTGGTCATAGCAATGGTAACGACAGATGTTCCAACAGCACCAAATACTTGTTGAATCGTAGAATTCGTTGCTGTTCCTGATGGATTTAATTTATCAGGCAATTGATTCAACCCATACGCTTGAATTGGCATCATGATCATTGCCGTTCCCACATTACGTACAATCAAAACTAAAACAATCCACAGAAGAGAGGTGGTCATTGTCAGTTGAGAGAGCGCCAAAGTTGTGATTAAGATAATAGAAAATCCTGAATAGGCCATTGGTTTGATTCCATATTTATCAAACCAACGTCCGCAAATTGGCATTGCAATCACGCTTGCTACAGAAGGTGGCAGCATAACTAAGCCCGAAATAGAAACAGACTGCAGTTGAACTTTTTGTAGAAAATACGGTATGGTAACCATTGTCGAATACATCAGCATAGCTAATAATGCGAGCAAAATGGAAGATAATGCATACATTGGAAACTTATAAATTGAGAGATCTAATAATGGGTTACCTATCGAAAATTGACGTTTAATAAATAATCCTACTAAAATCAGACCTACCACAATAATCCCTATAGAGATCAAAAGATTAGAGTTTGCATTACTAAATTGGTTAACGCCTAGCAGGATAGCGGATAATCCCGCCCCAGATAAGACGACGGATAAATAATCCATTTTTTTATGAATATCAACAGGTAATAATGAATCTACTTTAAAAAATCCAACGATTAGACAAATTAAACTGAATGGTAAGATCATCAAAAATAATGCGCGCCAGTTAAAGAAATCAATCAACACACCAGATATTGTAGGTCCAATCGACGGAGCGAACATAATAATGAATCCATACATCCCCATTGCTTTTCCCCGGTCTTCACGATCAAAGACCGTAATCATAATATTCATAAGCAATGGCGAAAGTACTGATGCTCCACAAGCTTGAATAATTCGGGATACCAGTAAAAAGGAAAAACTTGTTGAAAAATAAGCCAAAATTGTTCCAATATTAAATAGCATCAAGGCCGTCAAAAAAACATTTCGACTTTTGAACCGAGTAATAAAAAAAGCAGATGCTGGTATCAAAACTCCTGCAGTTAACATATACGACGTTGTTAACCATTGAGTCGTTGCAAACGAAGCAATCTGAAACTCATCCATGATGCTTGGTAAAGCGTTGTTTAATAATACATTGTTTAAAGCTGAAATGAAGGCAGCAACCATCATCACAACTACTGTAATTAAATATTTCTTTTCTTTCAAAACATTTTCCTCCTTTAGACACAGGTTAGTATTATAGACCTGTTTAGATGACAAAGGAAATGTTTTTTTATGGAAATCACATGAGGAATGTAGACTACGCAAAAGAAGACACTCTCTAAAATTAGAAAGTGTCTTCCTTAATATGGGTCTATACTTCTCAGTTTCACTTTATTATTCTCTGTAATCTTTCATTCTATACCCTACACCAATTTCAGTAGTCAGGTATTCTGGTTCCAATGTATTGTATTCCATTTTTTTTCGAATATTAGACATATTGACCCGTAATATTTGAGAATCTCCAGCATAAGGCCCCCACACTGCTGTCATCAAAGTATTATACGTAACCACTTTTCCTAAATTTTCGAATAGTACTTTTAAAATACGGTATTCATTTTTGGTTAAATGGACTTCTTTTCCTAGTTTATACAAAAGCTGCTTTTCAAAATCGATTTTCAGATCTTTATTTTTAATAGTAGGAGACTCAATTACTTGATTAGTTGAATGTCTTAAAGATGTACGTATCCTAGCTAACAATTCATGTGTTCCAAACGGTTTTGTCACATAATCATCTGCACCATGGTCTAAAGCTTTAACTTTTTCCAATTCATTGGTCCTAGCAGATAAGATAATAATTGGGATAGTCATTCTCTTGCGCACTATTTTCAATAAATCAATTCCATCGATATCAGGTAGACCTAGATCCAGCAGCAACAAATCAAAACTTTCTGTTTGAAGAAAAGTCAAAGCTTCCATTCCTGTCTTAGCAACTTTTAGCAGATAATTTTCTTTGCTTAATACGACTTCCATGAAATCAATGATTGTAGCATCATCTTCAATCAATAACAACTGTTTAACCATAATCGTCACCTCCAATTAACTGACATAAAATCTAAAAATCGTTTTTCCTTGTTCTTTCTCTATTTCAAGTTTCCCGTTATGCGCATGGATGATTGTTTTGACGATGCTTAGCCCTATTCCCAATCCGTTTTTTGAATCAACTGGAACTTCTTCATTCATCACTAAGTTATTCTGCAGTTTTTGAAATTGACTCGAAGGAATTTCACCATAGTTCACAATTTCAAACTGCACAAATTCTCCACTTTTCTTGATGATCAAAGAGACCTCTTTCATTTTATCTCCATGCCTAAATGCATTTTCAACTAAATTAAACAGTGCCTGTTCGATTAAAATCGGATCTACATTAACAAATATTAATTCTTCCGGTAATGAAACAGCTAATTTTTGAACCGGGTACACCTTTTTTAATCGATTTAAAACAGCTTCGATGATTTCTTCTAATGATTCATTGGTTTTTTTCACTTTCATCGTATCCATGTTAATACGCGTTATCGATAGTAAGTTTTCTACCATTCGTATTAGCCATTGAGATTCTTCCTGGATATCCAATAACAATTTTTTTTTCGTTTCTTGTTTTATTTCTAGATCTTCATCTCCAAGTGTCTCTGCTATTCCTGAAATAGCTGTCAAAGGAGTCCGTAAATCATGAGAAATCGCTCGTAATAAATTGCTCCTGACTTTTTCACGCTCATTCTCAATCTGTATTCTTTTTGTTTCTTCTTTCAAATAGGATTGTTCAAGCACAATAGCCAATTGAGTAACTATCAGTTTTAAATAGTTCAAATGACTGTTTTTTATTTCTTTATCTTCACTTTTTTCAATCCCTAAAACACCTAGACTTTTTCCATTTAACACAATAGGCAAATAAAACCCTTTAGCACCCGTTAACGTGTCCGTACCATGTCCAGCTTCTTTTTGATTTTTCACTGACCAAAAAGCGACAGCTGCTTCATCTGTAGAATCCAATACCGACGCGGTATCCTCAAGTGTTTTAAGACTTTTTTTATGACCATTATTATCATAGACAATGACTTCGTGATTTAATAAGCGTGATAAAAAAATAGTGGTGCTATTAAAGATCTGCTGATTGGTTGTTGCTATGATATAACGTTTATTCAACTCATACAGTATTTCCATCTGTTGCTCTTTTTCTTTCGAGGTAAGGGCTCGTTTCTTTAAGCGTACCATTAAGTTACTGACCATCAATGCTACCATCAGCATGATAAAAAGCGTTATAGGGTATCCCTCTTTATAAACGGTCAACGAATACAAGGGTTCAACAAAGAACCAGTTGAACGATAATACACTCACAATAGAAGACAATGCACTCCAGAAATAACCGGAAGTCAACCGAGCTGTCACTAAAACACATAAAATAAAAACCAGCATCAGATTTTGTTCACCAAAGTGCAAATAATGTAAAATTTCTGTGATTAAGGTCGCAGCAATGACTCCACCAAACGCGATAGCAAAGTCCCTTACTCCACCTTCAATGACTTCATCAAAAGAGAAAATGGGCTGATTTTTTTTTTCCTTATAAGGAATAAGATGAATCTCAGTTTCAACTAGTCGTTTAATGAGTCGATCTTCAAATGATTCAAAAAAGACCCCTTGGTACCACTTCTTCGTGAGATTTTTTCCTATTATGATATCTGTAGCACCAATCATTTTAGAATATTCCACGATGGTCTCAAAACTATCTTCCGCTTCAATACTAATGACTTCGGCACCCAGTTTTTCGGCAAGAGGAATCGTATCAGGAGTTTCATCTAAGGAGCGAATCTGGATAACCACCCACTCAGCACCCACCCCTTGAGCCAGCCTGGAACTCCAACGGATACATTTTTCTGCCATCTTAGGATAGGTATCCTCAATAATCGTCAATAGTTTACTTTGGATTCCGATTGTTTTTGCACTAACACGATTAATATGATCAGACGCTCGTTGAATCGCTAAACCTCTAAGTTGATCTAGTTTTTCAATGATAAAGAAATTTCTCAGCGCTTGTATTGCGCTCTCATTGGAATATATTTTCCCTTGTTCAAGACGCTCAATCAATTCATTTGGTTCAACATCGATCACTTTTAAAACAGCATGCGTGAAAAATGTATCTGGAACTGTTTCTTTCATTTCAATCCCAGTTACTTCTTCAACAATATCATTTAGGCTTTCTACATGTTGAACGTTAATAGTTGTGAATACATTGATTCCAGCATTCAATAACTCATCTACATCTTGATACCGCTTCTTATTTCTAGAACCTTCTGCATTCGTATGCGCTAATTCATCAATCAAGACAATATCCGGAGACAACTCAATTAGCTTATCAATATCTGGTTCGCAAAGCGTTAATTGTTTATAAGACAGTTTTTTCACTGGAACTGTAGGAATACCTTCCACCAATCGATTTGTATCTGGTCGGTTATGAGGTTCAATATATCCTATAACAACAGTTTTACCCATGAGTATTAACTCATGGGCTTCCGATAGCATTCCATAGGTTTTGCCTACTCCAGCTGCAAAACCAAAGAACACTCTCAATTTACCACGTTTTGTATCTTCAAATTGAATTTTTCTTAATATTTTTTCAGTTTTCTGGTTCATTCCATCCATAGTGACATCCTTCCCACTATTGAAGTTCGTCTAAAGCTCGATTCAAATCCATAATGTTCACGTATTGACGATTTGAAAATAAGTCTGATTCGCTATTTTCAACTATTATATCACTTATAGCCTTACTGTTGATATTTCTATTTTCAGCGATTCGTTCGATTTGAAATTCTGCCGCTGAGATACTGATATGTGGATCAACTCCACTGGCTGAAGCCGTTACTAGATCGATCGGTACTTCTGATTTAGTAGGATTTTTTATTAATTGTTCATCTATTCTTTTCTCTACAATTGTTGCTTGTTCTTCAGAAAATGGAGACAATTGGCTAATTTCTGAACTTCTACCAGAAAAGTATTTGTCATCTTCAAACTGTTGGCCGATCAATGATGAACCCATCAGTTGTTCATTTATGGTGATCTGACTGCCATTTGCCTGATGTAAAAAAAATAACTGTCCAATTCCTGTCATCAACAAGGTATATACCCCGCCGAAAAAGAGGATGCTTATTCCTAAAAATCGCAAACTTGCCCAAAATGTTTTTTTCATTGTTCTCCTCCTATAAGATTATCCAAGACAATAACATATCGATTAATTTTATTGAGATAAATGGTGCAATGATCCCGCCTAATCCATAAACTAAAAGATTGTATCGTAAAATTTGACTGGCGGATTTTTCTTGATAGCGTATACCTTTTAAAGCTAATGGTATTAACGCAACGATAATGACCGCATTGTAGATAACAGCTGATAAGATTGCAGTCAAAGGACTTCCCAATCCCATTACATTTAGAACGCTTAATTCTGGATAAATACCATAAAACAGTACGGGTATCACTGCAAAATATTTCGCTATATCATTAGCAATACTAAAAGTCGTCAACGCTCCTCGAGTCATTAAAAGCTGTTTTCCAATTCTTACGACTTGAAGGAGTTTGGTCGGACTTGAATCTAAGTCAATAAGGTTTCCAGCTTCTTTAGCCGCTTGAGTTCCTGTATTCATGGCCATTGCTACATCCGCTTGGGCTAAGGCGGGCGCATCGTTCGTACCATCTCCCGTCATGGCAACCAAATGGCCTTTTTCTTGGTACTCTCGAATCAGGTTCATTTTATTCTCAGGAGTTGCTTCGGCAAGGAAATCATCTACTCCTGATTCTGCTGCGATTGCTGCGGCCGTTAGAGGATTATCTCCGGTGATCATAATCGTTTTAATCCCCATTTTTCTCATATCAGCAAATCGTTCTTTAACACCGTTTTTAACGATATCTTTTAAATAAACCACTCCAAGCACTTGTCCGTTCTTCACAACCACTAAAGGAGTTCCTCCAGCACGTGCGATCGTCTCAACTATTTCGTCACATCCGGGAGGGTACATATTTCCTTTCGACTCAACATATTTTTTTATTGTATCGGCGGCTCCTTTACGAATTTCATCGCCACCGTAGTCGATTCCGCTCATCCGAGTTTTTGCACTGAAGTCAATAAATTTCACTTCTGCTTTTTGCAGTTCTCTTTCTCGGATGTTGAATCGCTCTTTTGCTAGGATCACGATGCTACGACCCTCTGCTGTCTCATCGGCTAATGAAGAAAGTTGAGCTGCATCTGCAAGTTGTTTCTCACTGACACCGCTAACCGGAAGAAATTCACTGGCGCGTCTATTCCCTAACGTAATGGTCCCTGTTTTGTCTAAAAGTAAGATGTCAACGTCTCCAGCAGCTTCAATCGCTCTACCACTCATGGCAATAACATTTTCCTTGGTCAATCGACTCATTCCTGCAATCCCTATAGAAGAAATCAATGCGCCAATCGTTGTTGGCGCTAAGCAAATCAGTAAAGCGATGACAATCACACTAGATAGAGTTTCCCCTCTCCCTGATACCTGGCTACTAAAATTAGTAAAAGGTACTAAAGTAATAGAAACCGTTAGAAAAATAATCGTTAATGTGATTAAAAAAATCTGTAATCCTATTTCGTTAGGTGTCTTCTTTCGATGTGTCCCTTCAACCATTGAAATCATTTTATCCAAA
Source organism: Carnobacterium sp. 17-4 (assembly GCF_000195575.1). Classification (NCBI taxonomy): domain Bacteria; kingdom Bacillati; phylum Bacillota; class Bacilli; order Lactobacillales; family Carnobacteriaceae; genus Carnobacterium; species Carnobacterium sp. 17-4. Next base: position 2,396,466 of record NC_015391.1, read on the forward strand.
AAGGATTGTCCAATTTCAGATGTGACTCGGATAACTAAATAATCTGAAACGACTGTTGTTCCTCCAGTCACTGCACTTCTGTCCCCACCCGATTCTCGGATAACTGGCGCTGACTCTCCAGTAATGGCACTCTCGTCAACCGAAGCTGCGCCTTCGACGACATCACCATCTGCCGGTATTTGTTCCCCAATTTTTACATAAACCAGATCTCCTTTTTTTAAATCTGAAGAGTTCGTTTCGATCAACTGGTCATTTTTTATATCTTCTAATTTTTGTATTTTATGAGTGATCACATCTTTTTTTGCTTTTTTAAGACTGTCCGCTTGAGCTTTCCCTCGCCCTTCTGCAATGGCTTCTGCAAAATTTGCAAATAATAGCGTCAACCATAAGAAGAACGTTATCGTTAAACTAAACCACATTGGAACAGAATGATCTGTAAAGCTTAAGATGGTGGTCAAAATAGCACCGACATATACAATAAACATGACGGGATTCTTAAGTTGTTCTCGTGGATCTAATTTTTTAAATGACTCTCTAATGGCCCATTTGTAAACATTTTTCATTTTGGTTCCTCCTATTTAATAGAGAAAAAATCTGCGATTGGCCCTAACGCCAACGCTGGTAAAAAGCTAAGTGCTCCAATAACGACGATGATAATAATCAGCATAGTGACAAAAGTTGAATTAGTAGTGGACAGCGTTCCTTCGCTCAATGCTGCTTTTTTCTTGCTGCCCATATTTTCTGCTAAAAATAAAATAGCTACAATTGGAAGGAATCTGGATAACGTCATCAGAAGGCTTCCTAGTAAATTCAAGAAAGTCGTATCTGCTAATAATCCACCAAACGCGCTCCCATTATTATTTGCAAGAGAAGTAGCTCCATATAAAATTTCACTAAAACCGTGAGCTCCAGTATTGGTCAACCAAGACATTACATCTGGATGCATCGTCATAGCCATGGCTCCAAAAAGTGTTAGCATCAATGGGGTCAACACTACTATACCGGCCATTTTGATATCAAATGCATCAATTTTTTTCCCTAAATATTCTGGTGTTCTTCCTACTAATAACCCTGCAATAAATACTGTTAGTATCAAGAATGCAAGCATTCCATATAATCCACTACCGGCTCCACCAAATATAATTTCGCCAAGTTGCATCAAGAACATCGGAATAGCTCCGCCTAAGGGAGTAAAACTGTCCAACATCGAGTTGATTGATCCATTTGAAGCAGCCGTGGTACTAATGGCCCATAAACTAGACCATCCTATCCCAAAACGCATCTCTTTTCCTTCTAAGTTCATTGATTCTGCCACATTCACAAATGCTGGTCCAAAACTTTCACTGACTACAACACCCACAAAAGCCAGCACTGCAAAGAATAGTGAAGCAATCATGATTGTTCTGCCTTGTTTCCAATCCTTGACCCAGAATCCAAAAGTAACGATCAATGCTGCTGGAATCAGTAATATACTAATATTTTCTACAAAATTTGATAACAGCGTTGGATTTTCAAATGGGAAAGCTGAGTTGCTTCCAAAAAATCCTCCACCATTTGTTCCCAGTTGTTTGATAGCTACTTGACTAGCCACAGGTCCTAAATACAGCCATAACTCTTGTCCTTCAAATCCTTGATAAGCTACTCCTTGACTCAAGGTTTGAACCGTTCCTTGCGAGATTAAGATAATCGCTACGATAACTGACAGTGGAAATAGCGTATAAAGTAAACTTCTCGTTAGATCTTTCCAAAAGTTTCCTATCAACTTCGTTCGCTTTTGCGTAATACCTCTAAATAAGGTACATACGACTGCCATTCCTACACCTGCTGAAACAAAATTTTGAACAGTTAATCCAAACATTTGTGAAAAGTTAGAAAGACTGGTTTCTCCAGAGTATGCCTGCCAGTTGGTATTGGTCACAAAACTGACTGAAGTATTGATGGCTAAATCCAATGACATATTTGCAACATTCTGTCCTCCAGGTAGAAAATGCTGCGTCATTAATAATACCGTTAGAAATACAAATGATAAGATTGATAATATTAAAATGGACAAGAGATACCTTTTCGCACTCATATTATTTTGACTTACAGATCCCAGAATCTTATATACCCCATTCTCTAGCGGTTGAAGAAAACGCACATACTTAGGTATTTTCCCTTGCATCGTCTCCTTTATGTACCAACCTAAAGGGATCGAAATTAATATCAATACAAAGAAAAAGAACATACCTTGAAACATCATACTGCTCATATTTCTTCCCCCTTAAATAAAAACCAAAAAAGATATACCATCAATAACGCACCCACTATTCCTAGAAAAAATTCCATTTTCGCCATCTCCTTTACTCTTTCATCTTATCCAATAAGCTATAAAGATAGTGTTAATCTTTCCTTTATTTCTTTATACTTTCTTTATACTCCTGTTATCTAATTGCTCTTGGAAATCTCACAGTATACAAAAACTAGTAAAACCTTTAAAACAATACTTACTCAACTTGAACTTATGGTAAACTTATTCCATCTAAATAATAACAACTGTTTTAAGGAGGTGAATTATGAATAGGATAAACGGATTTAAGCTTGCTTCCTACTTCTTGCTAATTACGCTATTTTTGTCTTTGTCAGCTTGTTCTCCACATCCTGACTTTGATGTTTACACTGGTAAAGCTTTAAACATTGGTGTTATCGGAGAACCTCCTGAAATAAAAGAAGAAAACATTCAATTTCATAGAATTTCTTTTGATGATTTAATGGATAAAAATCCAGATTATTATGATGCAATCTTTATTATGAAAGAAAATTTATCTCAAGCTAGTGAAAAACAATATTTTGAAGTTTACCTAAACTCTGATATGCCGTTCTTTTTTATAGCAGCGAAGAGTCATATTCCTTTTACCGAAGTAGATATCACTTTTGATGATTCATCATGGGAGAATTGGAATTGGACCTCGGAGGATAGTTCTGTTTATGTTTCTGGAATGATGAGCAATCCAGAAGAAGATTTATTTAAATCCTGGGGTTATGGTTTATATAACGATACAAAAACAGAAGAAAATATAATAGACGTTTATTCAAGAATATTTATGACAATAGAAGAACCTGAATCATGATAAATTCCTATTTCTATGCAAATTTCCTTATGTATATCAGCAATAAAATGCACTGCCTTGTGATTGAGACTCCTATTTTCAAAACTAAAAAAGATGAACTTCCATTAAGAGGAAGTTCACCTTTTTTAGAGAAAGCATTTAGTACCATTCTCTTCGTTTACTAGTAGCCTGTTTAAAAATCTTTTTCAGCTCATCTTCATCATTATCTGCTAGTGTACGTTTCATAGTATTTAGTTCAGTCTCGAATTGTTCAATCGACGTCAATAAGGCTGTTCGGTTGTTTAAAAACAGTTCACTCCACAATTCAGCATTGATATCAGCAATTCTTGTCAATTCTTGAAAACTATTTCCTGCAAACGTCAGTGTTTCTTCTGAAGCTTGCTGGCTATTTACAACTGCTACAGACAAGACATGCATCAATTGACTGACATAGGCGATTTGTTCATCATGTTTTCCAGGAGAAACACGCGTTACTTGATTAAAGCCAATCTCTCTATAAAGCTTCTCAATAAGTTGTAAAGAAGCTTCTTTGTTTGTCGGAATAGGAATAATCAAAGCATTCGCTCCTATAAATCGTGTGTAGTCTGCTCCAATAATCCCTTGTTTTTCACTTCCACGCATCGGATGAGCAAATACAAAGTCGACTGTTGAAGGAAGTACTTTAGAGACTTTTTCTATAATCGCTGTTTTAACACCCGTCACATCGGTTAGAATAGCTCCATCTTTCAAGATGTTTTTATATTGCTCGACAAATGGCGCAATTTGGTTAGGATAAAGAGAAATCATAATGACATCCATATCCCGCAAAATGTCATTAGCTTCTACAAATCCCTGTTTGATCATTCCTTGATCTACAGCTATTTTTAACGTGGATTCGCTGACGTCTATCCCGTAAACATTGGTATAACCAGCTGCTTGAAGACCTTTAGCAAACGAACCACCAATGACTCCTAAACCGACAATCGCAATGTTCATTCGTTCTCACCTTTATTTCTGACTTCTTTCAATGCTTGGATAGCCAACAAATAACCTGTTGCTCCAAATCCTGAAATTTGTCCAATACAAGCTGGTGCTACGACAGACTCTTTCCGGAAAGACTCCCGGGAATGAATGGCACTTAAATGCACTTCTACAGTTGGTATCGTTACTGACTTCACTGCATCTTGAATGGCATAGCTGTAATGAGTATACGCTGCAGGATTAAGAACGATCCCGTCTACCTTATCCATATGGGCTTGTTGGATTCGGTCAATCAAATCCCCTTCTGAGTTGCTTTGAAAAAAGGAACAGTCTACTTCTTGAATTTCAGCGTATTGTTGAATCTTACTTTCTATCTCTTTCAATGTTTGCCTACCATATATCTCGGGTTCACGGGTACCTAAAAAGTTTAAATTTGGTCCATTAATAATAACGATTTTCATGCTAACCTCTCCTTTTATGCGTAATGGTTTTTGGAAGATTATTCTTGATAGTGTTCAGTACATCTTCTAAATTGGATTGATTATCCACTCTAAAATCGGCGAATGACTGGTATAAATCCAAACGTTGTTCATATAATTGGTACAGCTTATCTTTGCCACCTTTTAATAATGGTCGATGACCAATTTCGATATCTTTAATGATGTGTTCGATAGGCCGATTAATAAACACAATCCAGCCTGTTTTTCCTAGTGCCTGAATATTTTCGGGATTCAGAACGACTCCGCCACCACACGAAATGACCGTGTGATCTTCAGTTACTGCTAGTTTTTTGCATGCTTTTGTCTCTATTGCTCTAAAATGAGCTTCACTCACTTCAAATAGTTCCGGAATGGTTTGTTTTGTTGTGTGTTCAATAAAAAGATCGATATCTTTAAACGGCATGCCTAGTTGTTGACTAAGTTTTTCTCCAATCGTGCTTTTACCACTACCTGTCATCCCAATCAACACTATATTCGTCTTCATAAGCTTTCACCAGTTTGTCTCTTCCATTCAGAAATCAACTCTTCTGTAACTTGCTCATCAATCGAACACTTTTCCCAGATTTCTACTGCTCGAACAGCTTGACCCACTAACATATCTAACCCATTAGCCGTTTGTTTGTTGTTTTCACATCCCAATCGTAAGAAAGTGGTCTCACTAGGGTTGTAAATCAAATCAATCAGATAATCAAATCTTTGAATAACTTTTTCACTTAAAGGAGTCTCTTTAACATTAGGGTACATCCCAACAGGAGAGGTATTAATTAAAAAATCTCCCGTTAAAGATTGGGCATTTTCATAATTGGTATACCTTTTATTTTTTGTGTTTTTAAACCGTTCAGGATTCCGAGATACAATATAGATCATCTTAATCCCATGATCCATTAAATACGCTTCGACTGTTTTTGAGGCACCACCTGATCCTAAAACAACTGCAATTTTCCCATTCACATTCCATTGTCTACGGTTCAAAATCAGACCAAAGCCATCGTAATCTGTATTGTGTCCGATTAATTTCCCATTTATATTTTCAATCGTATTCACTGCTCCCAATTTTTTTGCAAATGAATCAATTTCATCTAGATAAGGAATAACGGTTTCTTTATAAGGTATTGTGACATTTACCCCATTGATAGATAACGTTCTAATACCTTCCATCGCTTTTTTTAATTCTGTTGGAGGAAACGCAAAGAGCTTGTAAGCAGCATCTAGTCTTATTTTTTGATAAATTAACTTATGAAGGCTTGGAGAATAGCTATGTACAAGCGATTCTCCTAATAATCCGTAAAATTTCATAGGGCACCTCTTCCCATCCTGTGATAATGTGTTGAAGTATAGACAAAAGAAACCTAAAGTTCAATTAAAAAATTTTTTTAAAATTATTTTAATGCTTCTCATTCTTTTGGTACCAAACGTTTAACCTATTTTTAATATTATTTTTTAAAATTCTTTTTTGTTTTTTGTTGACAATATTTTTTTTACTTGCTAGTATTGGTCTCACAGTTGGGAACCAGCTGATAATGATCAATTGAGGAGAGACCACCATGAACTTACAAGCACAACTTAAAACTGCAATGGACTCACAATTGAATAATTATTATTTTAGCTTCTTTATGAGAAAATCTATAGAGGCTAAAGTTTTTTAAGCTGCTAACAACAGTTGCCCTATAGATTTTGAAAGAAATCGAAGGGGCAACGAACTAATCTGATTTTTATATACACTATTAGTGAACTTACCTAACGCTACATTCGATAATCTTTCAATAGACTATCGGGTGTGGCGTTTTTTCGTTTTTCAATAATTTTAGTGGAGGAAGATAGATGATCATTCATACGTTAGGACCCAGCAGCACGGATAGTTATACAGTCGCAGAATCTTTACTACAATCAGAAGACGATGGTATTGTAGGCTATCCATCTTTTGACAGCTTATTGCACAATATTCATCAGTTAACCGAACAATACGTCTTGTTCCCTGTAGCTTTTAAAAGTGCCCGAAAAGATTATGGGTGGAAAGAATTTAATTATGATTACTGGGATAAAGTTGAATTGGTAGACGTCTTCCAACGAAAAACCAAGCCTATGGTTCTAATTAAAAATAGCTTTTATGCAGAAAACCGAGCGATGATTCATCCAGCCACCACTATTTTTTTGAAAAAATATTTAATTAAAAAAAACGAAGATACCGTAATTGAATTTTCAGACAGTAAATTCAAAGCTTGGTCAGCCTTTTGTAAAAAAAATCTGAAATATACGATTATTAGCGAGGATGTGTTTGAAAAAGAAAAAAGAGTCGGGTACACGATTGAAGAACGTTATGAGCCAGTAATGGTGTGGTGTTTGTACAAAATAAACTAAACAATACAGAGGAGAATGACTATGATAATCGTATTAAAACAAGGAATCAAAGCAAATGAGGTTAAAGAACTAGCTGCTAAATTAGAATCTCAAGGAGTTACCGTGAGTCATTTTACCGATATCAAGCGCGATTTTTTAGGTCTGATTGGCGATACTAGTGGGATCGATGCTCACCAATTGCATGCTTTTTCGGAAGTAGAGCAAGTTATTCGAGTAGAAGATCCTTACAAAAGAGCGAATAGAAAATTTCATCCTGAGAATTCTATCATCAAAATTGGTGACGAAACAATCGGTGGTACTAAATTAGGAATTATCGCGGGACCATGTTCTGTAGAAAGTGAAGAACAAATTGTGACTATTGCAAAACAACTTAAACAAGCTGGTGCGAACTTCTTACGCGGAGGTGCATTCAAGCCAAGAACTTCTCCATACAGTTTCCAAGGTCTTGAATTAGAAGGATTAAAAATGCTCCAAGTTGCTAAAGCTGAAACGGGCATGCCTATTGTGACTGAATTGATGTCGACAAAATGGGTCGATCAATTTGTTGACTCAGTAGACATCATTCAAATTGGTGCACGCAACATGCAAAACTTTGATTTACTCAAAGAAGTTGGACGAACGAATACACCAGTCCTTTTAAAACGTGGCTTATCTGCAACCTACAAAGAATGGTTGATGTCAGCTGAGTACATCATGGCTGGAGGAAATAAAAATGTTATTTTATGCGAACGCGGCATTCGGACATTTGAAACAGAAACCCGCAATACACTAGATATCCAAGCTGTTCCTGTCATCAAAGAACTCTCTCACTTGCCAATTATTATTGATCCGAGCCATGCTGGTGGAATGTCTTACTTGGTTGAAGCAGGCGCTAAATCAGGTATCGTTGCCGGAGCAGATGGCTTAATGATTGAGGTTCACAATGATCCAGCTAACGCTTGGAGCGATGGCGAACAATGTTTGACACCAGATGAATTCGCTAGATTGATGGAAAAAGCTCGTAAGCTAGCTGAGTTCGAAGGTCGTTCAATCGATGAAGCAGCTACTATTTTGACCAAATAAATTGTGGGAGGATAAAATCAATGTCTGTCTTAACCGTTAAACTTCCAACAAATGAAGTGAGTTACGAATTAAAGATTGAAAAAGGAATACTCAACCGCGTCAGTAATGAAGTCTCAAAAATCTTTACTGGAGCTAAAATTGCCATTGTCACCGATGAAACCGTCTATGACCTTTACGCTAAATCTATTATAAAAGATTTAAAAGCAGCAGATTATGAAGTGCAGTGCAGTGTTTTGCCTCCGGGAGAACAGACTAAAACATTTGACTCGCTGCCCACTCTCTACAGTGCGTTTGCGGATTTCGGATTAACACGTAGCGACTTGATCATTGCTCTAGGCGGCGGCGTGATAGGGGATATTACTGGTTTTGCCGCTTCTTCTTACTTGAGAGGCATCTCCTATGTCCAAATTCCCACTACACTTCTAGCGCAAGTTGACAGTAGTGTAGGAGGAAAAGTGGGCGTCGATCTACCTGAGGGGAAAAACTTAGTTGGTACTTTTTATCACCCCCTACTCGTCTTGATCGATCCATTGGTCCTAGAAACCTTGACGGATTCTGCCTTTGCTGATGGAATGGCAGAAGTAATCAAATATGGCTGTATAAAAGACCTTAATTTATTTCATCGTCTGATGAACTTGTCTTCTAGAAAAGAAGTCATGCAGCACATTGATTGGCTCATTGAAACCTGTTGTACGATTAAACAAGTGATTGTGCAAGCAGATGAAAAAGATTTGGGTGAACGAATGGTGTTGAACTTTGGGCATACATTGGGACACGCTATAGAAGCCTATTACCAGTATGAAAAATATACCCATGGTCAAGGTGTGGCTATTGGTATGGTGGCTATTTCAAGAATCGCAGAATCCAAACGGATGACAACAGTTGGAACCACTGATCAGTTAATCACTCTCTTACAGCAACATCAATTACCTATAGAACTAGAAAACCCTGAAGCTTATCCTAAACTATTGCCTTATATCAAAAAAGACAAGAAAAATATTGCAGGCAGTTTATCCGTGATTGTTTTGGCTGACTTTGGACGCGCTACTGTACATCAAACGGCTCTGTCATTTTTCGATTCTTTAGACACTGGAGGAACACTATGACCAACTTAACCCTTACCACTAAGAAATTAAGCGGAACCGTTACTGTCCCGCCTTCTAAAAGTATGGCGCATCGAGCAGTGATCTGCGCTAGTTTAGCAGCAGGTCGCAGTACGATCAAGAATATTCAACTATCTGATGATATTCTTGCAACTATCGAGGGTATGCGTTCGTTTGGAGCGATTATTTCTTATGATAATCAGACATTGACTATCGAGGGCATCCGCAATGGAGCAGCTAAAGAAAGGCGCACAATCAATTGCAATGAGTCCGGCTCTACCTTGCGTTTTCTGATTCCTTTAGCGACACTATTTACAGGAGAAACGCACTTTATCGGTCAAGGACATTTAGGCAAACGTCCGCTTGAACCTTATCAAGAATTATTCGAGGCTCAATCGCTCCACTACGAACAAGCCGCAACTAAAAACCTACAGTTGAGTGTCGCCGGACCTTTGACACCAGGTATCTATGAAATGCGTGGCGATATCAGTTCCCAGTTTATCACCGGTATGTTACTGACTTTGCCTTTACTTGCCGAAGACTCTGTCCTAAAAATTACGACTCATTTAGAATCGAAAGGCTACATTGATTTGACCCTGTCTGTCTTGCAATCCTTTGGCATTGTGATTGAACAAGATGAGGATGGACAAGAATACCGCATTAAAGGCCAGCAAACTTATACCGCTCGTGATTACACAGTTGAAGGGGATTACTCACAAGCAGCCTTCTGGTTGAGTGCAAATGCATTAGGGAATGAGCTTTTGGTAAATGGATTGGATTCAGATTCTTTACAAGGTGATCAAGCTATCGTCTCGATCTTAGATACAGTGAATGGCGGTTCTACTGAAAGTGAACGTGTCATAGATGGAGCTCAAGTACCAGATATTATTCCAGTAGTGGCTCTGGTCGCTGCATTAAGCAAAGGCAAAACAAAAATTATCAATCTGGAACGTCTACGGATCAAAGAAAGTGACCGATTAGTCGCCACTCAAAAAGAATTGGCTGCTTTAGGTGCACAGATTGAGATAATAGGAGATTCACTTTTGATCGAAGGGGTTTCTGAACTCTCCGGCGGTCAAGAAGTTTGGAGTCATAAGGATCATCGCATGGCTATGATGTTGGCTATTGCTTCAACCGTATGCAAAGAACAGATTCACATCAAAGACACAGATTGTGTCAAGAAGTCTTATCCCAACTTTTGGGAAACATTCCAACAACTAGGAGGAAAAATACATGAGTGGAATATGGGGTAAAAATTTACAACTCTCACTATTTGGAGAGTCACATGGTGTGGCGATTGGTATTACCATCAATGGCCTGCCTCCAGGTTTGGAAATAGATATGGACCAGGTTTTAGTTGAAATGGCACGCAGAGCGCCGGGGAAAAATGAATTGACGACACCAAGAAAAGAAAAAGATCATCCAGAAATTTTAAGCGGCTTTTTAGATGGGAAAACAACTGGTGCACCACTGACTGCCATCATTTGGAACACAAATACGCGCTCCAAAGACTACAGTGTGCTGAAGGATGTTATGCGCCCGGGACAAGCTGATTACCCTGGACGTGTGCGTTACAACGGCCACAATGACCATCGTGGCAGCGGCCATTTTTCAGGAAGGATCACTGCTCCTCTCGTATTTGCAGGTGCCATTTGTCAGCAATGGCTGAAAAAAAAAGGTGTAACAGTAGGATCTCATATTCAATCGATTGGAACAATCGAAGATGAAACTTTTGAGGATCAAAAAACAGTCACTTTAGAGCAAATTAAACAGTTCAAAGAAGAACAGCTTCCTTTGTTTAATACGGAAAAAAAATCAGAAATGACCAACTTGATTTTGGAAGCAAAAGAAGATGGAGATTCTGTAGGCGGGGTCGTTGAAACATTCGTCTTAGGATTAGATGCTGGGTATGGAAATCCATTCTTTGACTCAGTTGAATCTCAACTGGCTCATCTCGTATTTGCCGTTCCAGCCATTAAGGGTATTGAATTTGGAACAGGATTCGACATTACCAAAATGCGCGGTTCAGAAGCAAACGACGAATATTACTACGATGAACAAGGGCGCATCAAAACACGCTCCAACAATAACGGTGGAATCATTGGCGGGATTACTTATGGCATGCCGATTGTTTTCAGAGCTGCTGTTAAACCGCCTGCTTCCATCAAAAAGAAGCAACAGACGATCAATATCCAAGAAGGAACTGAGACTGAACTTGAAGTCGAAGGACGTCACGATCCTTGTATCGTTCCACGCGTATTGCCAGTATTAGAGGCAGTTACCGCTATCGGATTAATGGATTTGATGCTTGGAGGACAATCTAATGAATGAATTGGAACAGTACCGCAAAGAGATTGATGAGATTGATCAAGAACTTACTCGCTTGTTTGAGTTACGGCTAAACACAGTTTTAAAAGTCGGTCGCTACAAAAAGCAGCACAACTTACCGGTATTGGATGCCACTCGCGAAAAAGCTGTTATTGAGAGAAATATCGCTCGCTTAAAAGATCCACAGTTCGAGCCACAAGTTACTCAATTCTTCCAATCGATGATGGACATTACGAAAGAAACTCAAACAACTCTCTTAAAATCAGAACCGTGATTTATCGGTTTATTGCACAAAAACAGGTTACTCATGAACAGTTGTGTTCATTGAATAACCTGTTTTTTTATAGCTGGTGTTGGGCTTTTCCCCTCCCAAAGATAACTTAGTCCATTAATTTTATTTCTTCTAAATTCTCATACAGCTGTGGGTATTCATGACACTTAGGATTTCTAGGTGAACATATTTCTCTTCCAAACGAAATCATTGCTTGATGCGCTCTTCCCCAATATTTGGCGGGGATAATTTCTGTTATACGTTCTTCAATTTGTTTGGGTGTGGCGTTTTCTTCTACTATTTTGTGATGTTTGCAAACACGTGCAACATGCGTGTCTACTGCAAAGGCATCTTGGTTAAAAGCAACATTCAATAAAATATTAGCTGATTTAGGCCCGATTCCTGTTAATGATTGCAATTCTTCACGTGTATTTGGAACTTTCCCATCAAATGTTTCAAGCAATTGATGACTGCTTTTATAAATATACTTTGCTTTATTTCGGTAAAGCCCAATTGTTTTTATGTACGATTCAATTTCTTCCGGGGAAGACTCACTAACCGCTTGAGGATTTGGATAACGTTTGAATAACCGTTCTTTTACTTTCGCAACAGATTCATCAGTCGCTTGAGCACTCAATATAACGACCATCAACAATTGAAAAGGATTTTGATAATGCATCGTTGGGACAGCATCGGGGTAAAGTTTCATAATTTCATAGACCACGTGTTGAGCAGCTTCTTTTGTTAGCATAGGTATTCTTTTCCTTCTTTCAATTCTCTCTAAATATACCCTGTCTTCAGTTAGAAAATTTTTGACTTGACTGGCACAACTTTAGTATATCTCATAACGAGCAAAAAAATCCCAGAAGTAATTTTTTTCTTTCTGGGATCCATTATTTTTCCAATCCGAAAATTATGCGTGATAAGCTTGATCTGCTTCAGATAGCATGTTGTATACCCCCGCATAGGTTCCGCACACATCTCCAGGAATAGTATAGTTGGATGTGATTTTACGTAATTGGGTAAATTCTTCCTCTAAATATGGCTTACCGGTGGTACCTGCTTCTATTGTCTTTTCCTTCATTATATTAAACAAATTTCGTACTTCAAATGCTTCAGGATGGTTCTTCCCGTGTGCACGCGTAATTGCTAGTGTAAACATATCCAATTTTTCAAAATAGTGCTCCGCCACTTCATTGAATGTTGCCATTAGTGAATTCCTTCTTTCTTGTGTAGGTTATTTTTCTTTATAACAGCAGTATAGTCCATCTGTCGCAATGGAAAATTGACCCACATCAAGTTTGAAATCTTGAAAAGCTCAAAAAAAGTCAAAGACACAAGTGATTGCAGCGTTTACAATTTATTTCTTTGGCTTTTTATGAAATAACCCCATCACACAGATTGCTAGATATTTAAAGTAAAATCGACGCAATCAAATCATCAAATTTTCTAATATCGATATCTTTTCCTAAGCCAATTTTGATATTGCCTGCTCTCGTCCATAATTCAACTTCCGCATTGATATCAAAAGTTCCTGCATTTTCGGTGGACCACATGTTGATTGAACTATAAGGTAAAGAATAAATCTCGATTTTCTTCCCACGTAATCCTTGTGCATCACGAACAATCAGTCGTTTGTTCGTAAATATAGCCACATCTCTAATTGTTTTAAACGCTTCTACTGCTTCTTCTCCTGGAACCAATCGATCATTGATATCGCTTGGAATCGCGCATTTTTCAGAAAACGTCCAATTTATGTATTTTTCTAGTTCAGCCATTCTTCATTCTCATCCCTCATTATAACGTTGAAAAAACTACTTTACTTATAAATTTCCAACTACACGTTCATTATACCTGTTATTTAATCTATAAATCTATCTCTTTTTTGTATTTGATTCAACCATGAAGGCGAAAAAAGCTAATTCCACACGACGTAGAATTAGCCTTTTGGGGATATCTATTAAAAATAGTTGGCTGTAAACTTAACTATTTGACTGTTCATCATTGCATGTAAGAAACTATCAGTCTTCTACAAGATTGAACTGTCTTTATCTGCTTTTCATTAACAGACTAATGGCTTGTTGGATATTTTCTTCTCCAGTACCGCCCTCTTTAATGTTTTCTTGTACACATTCTACTAAGTTTTCAGCCACAATCAAGCTAATAGCCCGATCAAGACTGGCACGAACAGCTGACAATTGTGTCACGATGTCCACGCACTCTTTTCCATCTTCCATCATCTTTAATACGCCATGCAATTGTCCGTCAGAACGTTTCAACCGGTTTACAATTTTCACATTATATTCCATTAGACTGTATCACCTCTCCAAGCAGATATACCGCCCATAACATTGGTTACTTTGTATCCTTCTTTTGCTAACTGTTGACAAGCCATTGCAGAGCGAGCTCCTGAGTGGCACATTACATAGTATTCTTGTTCTTTGTTTAACTGTTCTTTTTCATTTGATAAATCGCTTAAAGGTACATGAATAGCGCCTTCTATATGTTTAGATTCCCATTCATCGCTTTCACGAACATCGACTAATGAAATGGTTTCTTTTCTCCATTTTTGTTCAAATTCTGGCATTGATATTGAATTGTACATTATTTTTCCACCTTTTCTGGTCTAACTGTTGAATAAAGAGCAAATGCTCCATCCAAATTTTTAGCCTTATATTCATTTTGTTTTAAAATCCTTTCAGCAATGTAGCTGCGCAACCCACTGTGACAACTTACAATGATTGGTTTGTCTTTAGGCACTTCTGATAATCGCTCACGTAACTGATCTAAAGGAATATTTAGTGCTCCTTTTAAGCGACCATTCTTTTCAAGTTCTCCTTCATTACGCACATCTAACAATAGATAGCCTTCTTCTTGCTTTGATTCTAATTCATACCATTGAATCGATTCGCTTACTCCTTCAATCAAATTCAAAGCAGCATAACCAGCCATATTTACCGGATCTTTTGCTGATCCAAATGGTGGGGCATAGGTAAACTCTAGCTCTGGCAAATCATGTATCGTCATGCCTGATTTAATGGCCGTTGCAATGATATCAATGCGTTTATCTACTCCATCTTCACCTATCGCTTGTGCACCATAAATTTTTCCATTTTCAGGATTAAATAATACTTTTAGCAAAATAGTACCTGCATTTGGATAATAACCTGCATGACTTTTTCCTTGGATATGAACGATTTCAAATTTTTCATTTGTCATTTTCAATTGTCTTTCGTTTAAACCAGTTGAAGCGGCCACTTGGTTAAATACACGGACAATTGCCGTACCAATGCTCCCTTTATTTTTTCGCGGCAATCCACTAATCACATCAGCAACTTGTCTGCCTTGACGATTCGCCGGAGAAGCTAAAGCAATCATCGTATCTTCTCCATTGATTTGTTGTTTTACTACAATCGCATCTCCGACAGCATAGATATCTTTTTGACTTGTTTCATAGTATTCATTTACCACTATCCCACCACGTATGCCTGTTTCAATACCTGCAGTGAGAGCCAATGTCGTTTCAGGTTTAACCCCTACCGACATTAATGTTAGGTCACTTTCTAAGCGCTCACCAGTATCAAGTACAACTACTTTTCCTTCTGCTTCAAATGATTCAGCAGCCAATCCGGTATACAATTTGACCCCATTAGCTTTTAATTCTTTAGTAATATAAGCGGCCATTTCTTCATCTAAAGGCGGCAAAACGTGTGGTGCTTTCTCAATAATTGTAACGTCTAATCCACGATGAACTAAACTTTCAGCCATTTCTAATCCAATAAATCCAGCTCCAATCACGACAGCTTTTTTAGGCTGATGTAATTCCATGAAATCCGTGATTGCATCAACATCCGGAACCGAACGCAATGTAAAGATATTCTTTGCTTCTTCTAGCCCTTTAGCTGGTGGAATAAACGGCTTAGCACCTGGAGAAAGAATCAATTTATCGTAAGATAAGGTATAGTCTCCTTCTGATGTTCGAACAGTTACTTCCTTTAATGAAGCATCTATTGCTACTGCTTCACTATGTGGACGAACATCTAGTTCAAAACGCGCTTGTAAAGCTTCTGGTGTTTGAACCAACAAGTCACTGCGTTCTTCAATTTCACCAGCGACATAATACGGTAGACCACAATTAGCAAATGACACATACGGACCTTTTTCTAACACAATGATTTCAGCCGTTTCATTCAAACGTCTTAAGCGCGTAGCTGCAGACATCCCACCAGCTACTCCTCCTATAATAACAACTTTCATTACACTTTCCCTCCCTTTTTAGCTCCAGCCCAAGAAGACATGCCTCCGCGAACATTTACTACATCGTAGCCTTGTTTCATTAGAGATTTCGAAGCTTTTTTACTACGCATGCCGGATTGACAGATCACGTAAACTTTACCATTGGGGGTATAATGAGCGATTTTACCTAATGGGACATTTTTAGCTCCAGGTATATGACCTCCTTGAAACTCATGAGCTTCACGTACATCAATAATTTGAGGTCTCTCCACTAACTTTTTCTCTAATTCATTGGTTGAAATAGATGATACTGTTTTAAAAAACATCTTTATTCCTCCTATTTTTAATTTATTTTCTATTTTCGTTGCTAAATAGTCTTCCTAACATAATACCCTGCACCGTATTTACAAATTATACTCCATGGGGTATAATTTGTAAAGCATATTTGTTTAAAACAGACTAAAAAAATAGTAGCCTCATTTAAGGCACTAACACTTGTTTTCCAAATGATAATTTGCTATAGTTAGATTGTAATTAATACAATTAAATAACTATTATGAAATGGAGTGATTAGGATAATGAGTATTGATTTTAAAGATCATGGCAAAAAACCTTATGTTGTAAATATTGAAGATGCTACAGTGCAAAATGATAACTACCGTACAACGATATGGACAGGCGCTAAATTACAAGTAACCGTCATGACTATTCAACCAAACGATGATATTGGCTTAGAAGTGCATCATGGAATTGATCAATTTATTCGTATCGAAGAAGGTCAAGGGCTATGCCAAATGGGACCCTCTGAAGATAACTTAAATTTTGAACAAGTTGTTTCTGAAGATGAAGCCGTATTGGTTCCAGCAGATATGTGGCACAATATTAAAAATACTGGTGACAAACCACTAAAATTATATACCATTTATGCGGGTCCTGATCATGTTGAAGGAACTATTCACCCAACTCATGAAGACGCAGAAAATGATCCTAATGAACACTAAAAAAAGCCTCGCTTTATAAAAAGGAATGTTTTGAGTCCAAACATTTGAGCAACAGCTCTAAATATTGGGCTCTCCTTTTTTGTAATTTATTAAATATAAACTAAATAAAACTACTCTAAGGAGGAGAATATATGGAGACACCACTATTAAACACAACCCAACTAGGCTACGAATTAGATGGAAAAGCCATTTTAAAAGGAATAACGCTATCTGTTGAAGAGGGAGAATTCTTAACGATTACAGGACCATCAGGAAGTGGAAAAAGTACCTTATTAAAAATTATTGCTTCACTCTTGTCTCCAACTGAAGGAACCGTTTCTTATCAAAGTAAACTAGTTGATGACTATGAACCTACTGATTACCGAAAAGAAGTCTCCTATTGTTTCCAGACGGCTACACTTTTTGGAGAAACTGTAAAAGACAATCTCATGTTCCCATTTGTTATCAGAGATCAGCCTTTTAATGAAAAAAAAGCCTTAGATGCTTTAAAAAAAGTTGGCCTAGGAGCAGAGTATTTAACTAAATCAGTCAACGCATTATCTGGTGGGGAAAAGCAAAGGGTAGCATTGATTCGTAATGTTTTATTTATGCCTAAAGTCCTCTTACTAGATGAAGTAACTAGCGCATTAGATCATGAAAACCAAGAAATTATTCGTGATTTAATCCGTAATCTGAATCAAGAACAAGGCGTTACAATTTTATGGGTCACCCATAATGCAGTCGAGATTCAAGCTTCAAATCGTATTATTCACTTAGTTAATGGTGAAATGGAGGAACCAAAATGAACTTAGCTATTAATAATTCATCTTTACTATTTGCAACTGCCTTAGTTGGTATAGCACTTATTGTGGTTTATAAAGAAAAATTAGGATTGGGTAAAGATATTTTAATTGGTGTTGTGCGAGCCGTTATCCAATTATTTGCTGTTGGTTATTTATTAGGCTATGTCTTTAAACTAAATAATATTATTGTGACATTAGCACTTGTTTTAGTTATTATTTTTAATGCCTCTTTTAATGCGGGGAAGAAAAGCAATGGTATATCAAATGCATTTAAAATATCTTTTATTGCCATCTTAACAGCTACTAGTTTAACTTTGATTGTCTTACTTTTATCAGGAGCTATTTTATTCATCCCTTCTCAGGTCATTCCAATATCAGGAATGATTGCTAGTAACTCAATGATTGCGATTGGAATTTGTTACCGCAATTTGAACTCAAAATTTAAAGACCAACGTCAACAAGTATTAGAAAAACTGGCATTAGGAGCAAATTTAAAACAAGCTTCTATCTCCATAGTACGTGATAGTATTCGTGCAGGAATGCTCCCAACAATCGAATCTGCAAAGACCATTGGAATTGTTAGTCTGCCCGGTATGATGTCTGGATTGATGTTTGCTGGTGTAAACCCTACGCATGCGATAAAGTACCAAATTATGGTTACCTTTATGCTGCTATCCACTACAAGTATTGCATCTGTGATTGCTAGTTACTTGGCTTATAAAGAATTTTATACAGCAAGGAAACAACTAAAAGATTAAACCAATAAAAGTGTGTGAGCCTATCGGAAATTCCAATAGGCTCACACACTTTTATATTTTTTATTAACGTAACAAACGCAATCCATTTAAAATAACTAAAATTGTCGATCCTTCATGGAAGACAACTCCTACCGGCAAATCTAAATAACCTAAAAGATTTAAAATCATCAATATGATGATCACACTGACAGAGAAGAAAATATTTTGTTTAATAATTCGGTTCAATCGTTTGCTCAGGTGATAACTATAAAGCAATTTACCTAAATCATTTTTTACAATCACCACATCAGCTGACTCTATAGCCACCGATGATCCACTACCCATAGCAATGCCGATATCCGCATTCGCTAATGCGGGTGCATCATTGATTCCATCTCCAACCATGCCTACCACCTTTTTATTTCGCTGACTTTTTAGGATATGTTTAATCTTATCTTCTGGAAGACAATTGGCTACATAATCATTTACTTTGACTTCCTTAGCAACTTTCGAAGCAACCATTTCATTGTCTCCAGTCAAAAGTACAACTTGAATACCCTCTTTTTGAAAACCAGCTACTGCTTCGATTGCTTCATACCGAATTTCATCAGAAAGAGAAATGTACCCAACAATTTCATTACTTTTCGCCACAAAAATCGTTGTATTTTCTTCAACTACTTTATCAAGATAATAATTTTTATCAGGATACCCAATAAACGTACTTGGTTTCCCTATTTCAATTGCTCCTTTTCTAACACCTTGTCCAGCTATTTCCTCCACAGGTTCTGAAGTATCAATGCCTTTAAAGTTTCTGTTTTCAAAAGCTGCCACAATAGCATTAGCTATTGGATGGTTAGATTGTTGTTCCATATAAACCACTTCATTCAAAATATCTTCTGGAACTTCATAATTTAATACTCTGAAATCACCAAATGTCAGTGTCCCTGTTTTATCGCTATATAAAATATCCATCGTATTCAAAGACTCCATTGCTGCTCCGCCTTTAACTAACACCCCATTTTTTGCTCCATTACTGATAGCACTTAGTGTTGCTGGTGTAGCAGAAGCGACCAAAGCACATGGACTAGCAACGGTCAATAAAACCATACCTCTATAAAAAGCTTCCTCAAAGCTATACCCGTTAAAATAATAAAGACTCGCAATGAACAATGGAACCATAATTAAAACAACTAGTACGTATTTCGTTTCAAAACGATCAATAATTTTCGAAATTTTCGAAGGGCTTTTCTGTGCTTCTTCTACCATTCGTATAATATTTGAGAAGACGGTTTGGTCACTCGTTTTATTCACTTCAAGATGAAAGGCATTTCCTTCATTGAAAGTCCCAGAAAATACTTCGGCTCCCTTTTCTTTTTCAACAGGCATTGATTCCCCAGTAAGGCTGGATTCATTGATTTGTGTTTTTCGGTCGGAATACCCATCAATAGGTATCTGTGCTCCTTTTGAAACGACTACAACGTCACCAACTTTTAACAATTCAGTAGGTACTTCACTCACTTCATCATTATCTTTTAGCAGTTGCGCTGTAGAAGGCACATGAGATAGCAACTCAGAAATAGCACTTTTTGATTTATTGGTTGCATAGGATTCTAGAGCTTCTGAACCAGCAAAAATGAACAGTAATACAGCTCCTTCTGATTCATAATGAATCAAACATGCACCTAATGCTGCTAAAACCATTAGCAAATCAACATTGGGAGCTTTAGAATGGATTGTTTCTGTCACCGCTTTTTTAGCTGAAAAGAATCCTAAAAAGAAAATTGCCACATAAAAAGAAAGTGAACTATAAAAACCTCCCATCGTATTTAAAATAAATCCAATAATTGTAAAAAATACTCCAATGACTAAAAACTGTCCTGAACGCGTATTGCTTAAAAACTTCAACATTTCCCTCTTCCTTTCTATAATTATTTTTAAGTTAGTGGTTAGATTTCCCCTCCTTAATAAAAAGTAAAAATAAAAAAGGCACACCTATAGGACAGTAGTACTGTCCCACAGGTGTGCCTTTTTGGCACTACTCTGCTATCACACATGTGTGATCCGGCCGCATGAACCTCTAAGAGTTCACCGCCTGTTCAGATTTAATTGGCTCTCATTCTTAAATTAGCTATAAGAAAGAAGAGCAAGTTAAATTAGATTTATATACACTTATAATACCATTTACTAATTGAAGTATCAAATGTTAATTTGCTTTTGAGCACCATCTAAATGCAGTCTTTGCTTGATAAATCAACCATATATTCCATCAATTTTTGGCTATTATTTATAGAAAAAGAGAAAAAAATTATTAGCCCTTTTTGTTGCAGCTAATTCAGTCTAGCCATCCAACTCAATTGAATTAGAAATATAATACTGCCAGTCTCTTTTACTCGCATAATTTTTAATTTCCTTTGCTATCCCATTATCTGTAGTGTATTCAAGCAAATAGATCTCTTTTCCAGCTTCATCAAGAGTATCCAAATAATTTAAGTAATAGTCTTGATTCTCTTTGGACTGAGCAATTAGTTCATTCTTTTCAAAATCAATAGCGGAAAAGACTGTTTCTTGGTTTACACCCGTCAAGATATCATCTACCTGTTGATTTTTTTGAAAATACGCACTGACAAATTCATTTCCTCCATTAATAAGGACCGGTTTGCCATAGCTCATGAGTGTCTTTAAAATCTGTTCCACTCCAACATACGTTTCTTCTGTTGGAAATTGCCAGTATACATCTACATTGTCAATCCAAAAGCCATCGATTCCTTTATCAAGAAGTTCATTAGCTAAAGTGACTGCACTAAATTCCTGCCAGTCTTCATTGGTTACATCAACCCAATATTCTTCTTCCCAATTTTCGTAAGGCCTCAAAGTAAGATGCTGAAAGTCTTCAAAGTAAGGTCTGTAAGTCTCTAATGATCCTACATTTAAATAACTATAGACTTCTTGACCTCGATCTTGCATCTCCGCAATTTCTGATTTGGAGAGATTTTGTGCATCAATAATGGCCGTCTCGTAACCTTCACTAGCTTCGATTGCTTCACTTCCATCTAAACTCAAAAACACACCATAATCACCTGTATTTTCGTTTATATTGTTGCTTTTTTCTTCTGATTTTGCACAAGCGGTTACTCCTAAAATAGCCATTACTCCTATCAAAAAGCGTATTGCAGTAGTTTTCATATAATTGCCCCTTTATCTCATTTGCTATCTATTTAATCTAAACTAAAATCTAATTCTGGTCCTGTTGGAACGATACCGGTCGGATTAATATTTTTATGACTGCAATAATAGTGCTCTTTGATGTGTTTAAAGTTTATCGTTTCAGCTATTCCTGGCCAATTGTACAATTCTCTTGTGTAGCGCCATAAATTTTTGTAATCTGTAATGCGTTTAATATTGCATTTGAAATGACCATAATAGACACTATCAAAACGAATCAACGTCGTAAACAAGCGCCAATCTGCTTCAGTGATTTGGTCGCCTACCAAGTACCGGTTTTTACCTAACCGTTCTTCCAATTCATCAAGTGCGTCAAAAAGTTTGGCCACTTCTTCTTGATAGACCTCTTGCTTCGTCGCAAATCCTGCCTTGTATACCCCATTATTGACCGAATGATAGACTTTCTCATTAATCGCATCAATTTCAGAACGCAACTCTTCAGGATAATAATCGCCTTCTTTTGCACCTATTTCGTCAAAAGCAGAATTCAAGATGCGCATAATTTCAGCAGACTCATTGTTTACGATTTTATTTTGTTTTAAATCATATAAAACAGGTACAGTCACGCGTCCACTATACTCTGGTTCTACATGCGTATACAGTTCATAGAGAAACTTGGCATCGATCACAGGATCAGGAATCACACCTTCTTCTGGTTCAAATGTCCAACCGTTTTCGGCCATTAGAGGATTCACGACAGATACCGAAATCATTTCTTCTAATCCTTTTAATTTGCGCATAATCAATGCACGGTTTGCCCAAGGACACGCTAATGCAACGTATAAGTGATAGCGCCCTGGTTCAGCTTTAAACCCGCCTTCTCCGCTTGGACCAGCACTTCCATCTGCTGTAATCCAATTACGAAATTGCGATTCTTGCCGAATAAAACGCCCACCGTTGCCTTCTGTATCATACCATTGATCATGCCATTTGCCATCTACTAGTAATCCCATTATTATTCTCCTCTCAACTTGCACATCTCTATTTGATATTTCAACTAAACACTTCTTAAAAAAATTCATCGGTTCTTTATCTTATCGGTTAATTCGTAAAGCCATCTTTATAATCCAGGAATCGGTTCAACTAATAGAGGCTTCTTATTCAAGTCATAATAAACTACTTGTTTCGACACTAAGTCACTCGTCCAAAAAGAAACGCCAGCTTTTCCAGCTAACTCACAAAAAGTTTCAAAATCAAATTCTCCAGATTGGGCTCTTTTTACGGCTGTTTGTATAGCTTCGTACCCACTTTGTTCAGCAACTTTTTTCGGTCTCCCATTTAAGGTCAAGTCGATTGAACTTTCTTCGTCAAAATAGCGGTATAATCCCTCCGCAACTAAATAATCATAGCGTTTAATACCTAATTGTTTGAACTCTTGCATCAATTGAGCAAATCCATCCGTATTTTTTTCGGCATAAACAGCTTTTTCAATCTCTTGTTTGTCTAAACTCATCTTTAGTCTCTCCCCTTCATGAAAAGCATTTCAACTAAATAATCTTTATTTCCGACTGCTCACCTTCACTAGCAACTATTTCTTGATAGTTTGTGCCCCAATCCTTCATCGCATCTAAAATTGGTTTTAAACTATTGCCTAATTCCGTCAATGTATACTCCACACGTGGAGGGACTTCTGCAAAAATTTCACGGTCGACCAATCCATCTGCTTCCATAGACCGTAGATGAGTTGTTAAAACTTTTGCTGAAACTGTTCCGATTGCTTTTCTTAATTCGCCAAATCGTTTAGTACCATCTAGCAATTCTCTTAATATCATCACTTTCCAACGATCATTTATCAACAAAAGTGTTGTCTCTACTGGACAAGCTACTTCTTTATTACGCATTGAAATCCACTTCTTTCGCTTTAGTTACTTATTGGTTACTAGGTAACTTAAAAGTACTTACTTTACATAAGTTACTTAGAGTCCTATTATAATAGGAGAACATAAAAGAAACAAGTTAAATCATTTTACCCATAGAAAGGTTGATTAAATATGAAGTATTTGCTAACAGGAGCAACAGGAGAACTAGGTACTTATGCATTACATTATTTAAAAGAGCAAGTTGCGTTAACAGATATTGTAGCATTAGCAAGAACCGAAGCAAAAGCTGCTAAACTACGTGAACAAGGAGTTGAAGTTCGTATAGGTGACTTTGGTGACTACCCAAGTTTACTTGAGGCCTTCAAGGGCATTGATCGTTTACTCTTTATTTCCTCACAACCCGGTGCAACCGTTTCACGTGTCGAACAGCACACAAATGTTGTAAAGGCCGCTAAAGAGACTGGTATTTCATTTGTTGCCTATACAAGCTTTCCTAAAGGTCCTCAATCCCAAAGTCCTTTAGCACAAGATCATATTTTAACGGAACGTTTAATTTCTGAAGCTAACATTCCCCACACTTTTTTACGCAACAATTGGTATCTAGAAAATGAAAATGATACCTTACATGCTGCAGCAGCTGGCCATCCGTTCACCTACTCTGCTGGAGACGGTAAAATAGGTTGGGCGCTAAAACGTGAATATGCCGAAGCTGCTATCAATGTCTTGACTGAAAAAGTAGCAACACCCGAAGTGCTTGAGTTAACTGGTAAACCTATTACTTATGCAGCATTAGCAGATGCTCTTAAAATTGCTAGTGGCAAAGCATTCGAAGTCATTGAAATGACTGATACAGATTATCAAACTGCATTAATCAGCACTGGCGTCCCTGAAGCTGTTGTAGGATTTATCTTAATGATTCAAAATGATATTCGTAATGGCGAACTAGACGTTAGTTCAAACGATTTTGAAAAGACATTAGGCAAACCATTAACACCACTTGTTACTGCTTTAAGAGAATGGTTACAAAAATAACTATATAGAGTACAAAAATAAGAACAAGCCTTTAAGGTTTGCTCTTTTTTTTTTTATTTCTGCTAATTTTACTATTCTACTACTTAACGAATGATCTATACTCAGTAATGATCTTAATTCCTGAACTTGTTCCTAAACGCTCAGCACCCGCTTCCACCATTGCTTTAGCCGTCGCAAAATCGCGTATTCCACCTGCTGCTTTCACTTTAACCTCTGTTCCAACTATCTCTTTCATGAGTTTTACATCTTCAACAGTGGCGCCACCAGTGCCAAAACCCGTTGATGTTTTGACAAAAGTTGGCTTAACTCTTTTGGCAATTTCACAGACCACAACTTTTTCTGCATTAGTCAAATAACAATTTTCTAAAATTACTTTACTTAAAACATTTTGCGCTTGGCAGACAGCTACGATTTCTTTCATTTCCTGTTCAATATAAGCGATGTTTCCGTCTTTTAACTCGCTAATATTAATTACATAATCAATTTCATCGGCGCCATTTTTAATTGCATCCGTAACTTCAAATACTTTCGTAGCAATAGTAGTCTGACCAAGTGGAAAACCGATGGCGGCTCCAACATGAACGGGACTATCTTTTAACAATGCACTGCATAAAGCAACAGGAGCTGAATTAATTGCCACCATTTTAAAACCATATTCATTCGCTTCTTGACACAATTTTTCAAATCCTTCTTTTTTTGCATCTGCTTTTAACAAAGTGTGATCTATCCTGTTTGCTAGTTCTGTTATGCTCAATTTAAAGGTCATTATTCTTCCTCCTTTTAATGAATCCGATTTCATTTTACCATAATTAACATTCTCAATTGATAACTAGTAGTAATTTAATCATTAAACCAATGGTATAACTCCAAAATTGAACATAATGTTCAGTTTACGCCATTTTTGTGAGCCAAAAGAAGAACATGAGAACCTTAATGAACGAATACCAGCCTACTTCAGTCGTTTTTCCTATATAATCTAATTATCAGATACTATAGGAGGTTTTTTTATGTTAACAATGGCTTATATCGGTAATGGAAAAAGTACGAACCGCTATCATTTACCTTTCGCATTAAAAGCAGAGCACGTTAAAGTGAAAACAATTTATTCACGGCATGAGGATAGCGATTGGGATAAGATTCCTGGAGTCAACTACACAACTAATTTAGAGGATATTTGGAATGATCCAGAAATTCAGTTGGTGGCTATTTGCCTTCCAAATTCATTGCATTTCAAGTTTGCAAAATTATCACTAGAAAATGGGAAAAATACACTCGTTGAAAAACCTTTTACCGAAACAGCTCAAGAAGCAAGAGAACTCTTTGAGTTAGCAAAATCAAAAAATTTAATCGTGCAATGTTACCAAAATAGACGCTACGATTCAGATTTCCTAACTGCTCAAAAAGTTATTGAAAGTGGCGTTATTGGTGAATTATTAGAAGTTGAAATGCACTATGATTATTTCAGACCAGAAGTTCCAGAAAACAGTACAGAATTATCAGCCGCTGGTAGTTATTTATATGGACATGGATGTCATACAATCGATCAAGTTCTTTCTTATTTTGGAGAACCAGATTCCATTCATTATGATGTAAGACAGTTATTGGGCCCTAATCGAATGAATGATTATTTTGACTTAGACTTTTACTATTCAAAAATTAAGGTTTCTGTAAAATCGAGTTATTTCAGAATAAAACCACGACCAAGTTTTGTTCTGTATGGTAAAAAGGGCATGTTTATCAAGCACGAGAAAGATAGACAGGAAGAACATCTAAAATCATTTTATATGCCAACTAATTCTGATTTTGGTGTGGATACTCCAGATCATTATGGTACTGTGACCTATATAGATGCTGATGGACTCTATCACGAAGAAAAAGTCATTTCAGAAATTGGGGATTATAGTCATGTTTATGAAGGATTACATGAGTCTATTATAAATGGAAAAGATAAAACAGTGAAAGATGAAGAAACGATTCGTCAACTAGAAATACTTGAAGAAGGTATTCAAAGTATTAAATACTAACTTATCAATTAGTTTAAAAAATCGGCTCTATAATTTTTAGTGTTGATAGATTAGTTAAATTGATTATAGGATATTTCTGGAGGAATAAGGGTTGCTTGTAGCCATGTCTAAGGATTCAATGCGAATTACAAAGCGTTAGCGCTTCAGCGATTACGCTCTGTTTAAGGCTTGAAAGTCTGAATTCAAAAGGCTTCAGACGGTCACACGGCTTTCCACAAGTAAACCTGTCTATTCCAGAAGAAATTTTATTTTGTTGTATCAACACCCTTTGTTAAACAACCCAAAAAAACAAGGATCACTCAACTAAGAGAGAAGGTTTATAATGAAACTCGCAATTATAGGTTCTGGAATGATAGTAAATGATTTTTTAGCTATGGTCTGTGATATTACAGAGATTCACTTAGAGGCAATCGTAGGAACGGATAGAAGTATTGATAAAATGAAGATTTTAAAAAACAACTATGGCATTCGTCAAGTCTCAACTAATTATGAAGAGTGTTTAAAAAGTAAGAATATCGATACCGTTTATATTGCATTACCTAATCATTTGCATTTTTCATTTGCTAAACAAGCCATACTGAATAAAAAAAATGTTATTTGCGAAAAGCCTTTTACCTTAAATTCATCTGAAATGAAAGAACTAAGAGAACTAGCTTTAACGAACAATGTCTTGTTATTAGAAGCTATAACAAATCAATATTTAACCAATTATAAAAAAATAAAAGAAGCCATCAATACTATTGGAGCTATTAAAATTATTGAATGTAATTATTCTCAATATTCATCAAGGTATGATGCCTTCAAAAAAGGAGATATATTACCAGCTTTCAATCCTAAAATGGGTGGGGGAGCTTTAATGGATATTAATATTTACAACATTCATTTTGTAACAGGTATTTTTGGGGAACCAAAAAAAGTCAGTTACTTAGCAAATGTTGAAAAAGGAATTGACACTTCTGGCATCATGAGTCTTGATTATGGGGATAAAAAAGTAGTCTGTATAGGTGCTAAAGATTCTACAGCTCCGATACGAACCATTATTCAAGGCGATAAAGGAGCTATCATTATTGACGGACCTACCAGTACCATTGACCAGTTTACTGTAATAAATCATCAAAACAAGAGCGAAATAATTGATTTTAAAGTTCATCCGCATCGAATGTATGAGGAATTTACTGAATTTGAAAGAATCATAAGAGAATCTGACGTTGAGGCTATGACAAAACACTTGGACCATAGTGAAATGGTTATGTCCATTGTAGATAAAGGTTTAGAATCTGCTGGTATAGTATTAGGATAAATTTTCAAAGTAAAAAAACAGGTGCTTTTTCAATATAGGAATAGGTCATAGCTCTTCAGACAAAATTCCATTTTGAATTAGTGACTGTTTTTCTTTTAAATTTTCCAAATTACTTCTATATTCTTTTGCATATAAAATAGAATATAATGTGTCTAATACATATTGAAAGGCAATTTGTGATGCAAAAGTTCCTACTTTTACAAAATCATATTCTTCTTGGACTACCGCTATCGTTTTGGTAGCTACCTTAGTCAAAACAGATTCTATATTTCCTGTTATCAAAATGGTTGGGATCTTTTTGTTAGAAAAATGTTGTAAAATGCGATTATATTGAGGACTAGTTCCACTATAAGATAGAAATAGAGCGCAATCTTTCGGAGTAAGGTTAGAAGCATTCCATGCCTCATCTGCATATTCTTCAGAAATAATAGCGAATCTATTAATCTTTACTAATTTATTTTGAAAACTTCTAGCTCGAACTTGTGAATCACCACGAGAAAACAGAAAAATACGTTCAGACTTGAAAAGGATTTCTGCCACTGATTGTAGTAAATCTTCATCTAATTGATTTAACGTTTTTTTTATTGTATCAATCGTTAAATTTGCCATATTCTTAGCTATATCTATGGTTAAATCTTCTTGTTTAAAGGGAAAATTTACATCCACTTCACTAGGCAGATGCAGTTGGTTATAAACTACACTTGAAATAGCTACCTTAAAACTTCTAAATCCATCGTATCCCATTTTTTTACAGAGACGGATAATGGTTGAGTGAGAAGTATATGTTAATTTTGCTAGATCCTCAATATATATCGTAGGAATCTTAGTGATATTTTGGATGATATAGTCGGCAATTCTCATTTCCGTATTTGTAAAGCTCGTCTGATCTTTTAACTTACTCACTACTTGCACCAAATTTAACAACTCCTTTATAGAATAATTCTATATCATTTAGTTATCATTTACTATATAACCCTTAAGTGTGGAAAGAGTAACTTTTTGTAAACAAACTATGAGACTGAGAGATAGATCTCACCTTTCAAACTAAAAAGGCTGTAGATATACATTTTCCATGTATATCTACAGCCTTTTCAGTTTTCATTTCATTGTTATTACTGTAATTAAATAATTAGAATTAACCAATATGTTTACAGGAAAATTATTTCCGAAGCAGATCTCTTTAATTTTCTTACAATATTACTTTTCCAGTCATTTCCTCGTAATCTCTATTCATAATTTCCCACGATTTTTCAATATCTTCATCTAATCCAAATAAACCACTACGACCTATAATATAAATATCAGGATCAGCTGCATCAATTCGTTTAAAAGATTTTCGATTAGATGAGCCATCCATTTCAATAACATATTGATAGCCATTTGCTTCTCGTAATTCTCTCAAAGCAACAATTTTATCTAGCGTGCTGTCAATAAAACGTTGTCCAGCAAAACCGGGATCAACTGTCATAATCGTAATTTTATCGACTAATTCAATGTAAGGAAAAATTGTTTCAATAGGAGTTTCAGGATTTAATACTACTCCTGCTTTTAATCCCGCGTCTTGTATTTGATCAATCAATCGAAATGCCAAACCATCTAGTACTTCTGCATGCATGCAGATCCATTCACACTTCATATCCACCAATTGTTGAACCCAGAAACTTGGATCTGTAACCATAAGATGAACAGACATAGGCAAATCACTTATTTTGCGCACTTCTTCGATAAACCATGGTGACAATGTAATGTTAGGAACATAATGTCCATCCATAATATCAATATGATAAGAGTCTACATGATGATTTAAAAAAGTAATTTGTTCTTTAAATTTATCTAAATCCATTGTCATCAGTGATGGTGAAAATGCTACTTTTTTCATATTTTATCATTCCTCCATTTATTTACTATTTATTTTATAAAATTATCTAGGTACTTCTGAGTAAATATCTTAATTGCTCTCATATATGCATTAGAAGATTTGAATGTCATCTAAATTAATATCCGCTTCTTCAATCTCCGTTTGCTTACTCATTTCATCTTCTGTCACATTTTTCTTAATTAAAGCTAAAGTTACTCCTGTTACCAGAATATTTACTACCAGTGCCGCCACTCCTGCCCATGGTCTAGACATCGTTGGAATCATTAATACCCCACCAAATGGGACAGTTGCATCTGCTCCTAAAGCCATAGACACTGCTCCACCAGCTGCTCCACCGATAGCTGTTGCAATTACACCACGAACAATATCATTCATAACGATTGGAATTACACCTTCAACAATATTGATAACACCCATTGGAACTGCTGATTTCAACGTTTCAACTTCTACTGGTGTATAAATGTTTTTTCTAAACACTTTTGCTATGAAATAAGCCAATCCAAAACCGATTGGTGTCGCTGTATTTACTAATTGTAATGCTGTAATTGGACCATTTAGACCTTCTGCTTGCATTGTCAACACAAAGGCAAACACCGTTTTATTAATTGGCCCACCGTAGTCAACTCCACTCAGTAAACCGATCACTCCACCAAATACCAGCAATGAAGATGATCCCAAACTATCTAAAGCATTTGTTAATAACGAAGTAAAAGCAGCGATTGGTAACCCAATAACATAAACCATCATCAAGCCACCAACAACTGAAGTTAGAAATGGAATAATCAAAGTTGGCATCAATCCTTTAGCCCACTTAGGAACTTTAATGTATTTTAAAGTTCCTACTACAAGATAGCCGGCTAAATATCCTCCTAAAAGTCCACCGATAAACCCAGCGCCAATTGCGTTAGCCGTTAACCCAATAATAAAACCTGGTGCTATACCTGGTTTCCCTGAAATTGAGTAAGAAATTCCTGTAGCAATAACTACTGGTAGCAAACCTAAACCTGCTCCACCCATTGTTGCTAAAGCATCCCAAATTGAAAATTCACCCTGGATTAATTGAGCTTGGCTAGTTCCACCAAAAGCCATACCAATTGCAATTAAGAAACCTGCTCCACAAACAATTGGAATCAAATATGAAATCGCTGTCAACATATGGCCTTTAAGATTCAATTCTTTAATTTTTTTCATTTTCCTTCCTCCTATACAGCTTCTTGATTACTTTGTTCAACAATTTCTGCCGCTTTTTCAATTAATTTATTTGGTGACTTAATCGCGATTTCTGTTGGAACTTGAATCATTCTTTTCCCATCAAATCTCTCACGTCCAGAAATTTTCACATCCACTGCTAAAATAACTACATCTGCTTCAGCAATCTGTTCTGCAGTTAATTCATTTTCTATTCCTATTGTTCCTTGTGTTTCAATGACAATATCATAACCTGCTTTTTTTGCGGCATTTTCTAATTTTTCTTGTGCAATGTATGTGTGTG
Organism: Carnobacterium sp. 17-4; assembly: GCF_000195575.1. Taxonomy (NCBI): domain Bacteria; kingdom Bacillati; phylum Bacillota; class Bacilli; order Lactobacillales; family Carnobacteriaceae; genus Carnobacterium; species Carnobacterium sp. 17-4. The sequence goes on from NC_015391.1 coordinate 2,427,683, forward strand.
CGATTCCAACTGTACATGCTGCTACTCCTACTATTTTCATAATTCTTCATCTCCTTTTTTAGTTACTAAAAGCTGCTTTTACATCTTCAGCTTTTTTTGATTGTAGTATATTTGCAACTACTTCATCATTTCCTAATTTTCTGGCAAATAACGATAATAATTTCAAATGATTTTGTGCCCCATCATTGTCATTTCCAACAGCAAAAAGAATGATTCCTTTTACTCCTTTACCATCTAATGTTTCCCATGGAATTTCTTCTTCAATAATTCCAATCGCCACTCCTATTTTCTTCACAAAATCACTTTTCCCATGAGGAATAGCAATATAATTCCCAATCCCTGTTTGTCCTTCTGCTTCCCTAGCGTAAATATCTTTCATAAAACCATCCACATCCGTAATGTATTCATTTTTTAATAATAATTCAGTTAATTCTTTCAATGCTTCATCTTTAGTTCTAGCACGCATCTTGGTTTTGATTGTTTTTAAATCGACAATATTTTTTACTTCCATTCGTTATCTCTCTCCTCTCATTTTAAAAATTAGTTTTTCTGCAGAACAACTTCTGCCGCTTTTTCAATTAATTTATTTGGTGACTTGATTGCAATTTCTGTCGGAACTTGAATGATTCTTTTTCCGTCGAATCTTTCACGTCCAGAGATTTTTACATCTACTGCTAAAATAACCACATCTGCTTCTGCAATCTGTTCTGCAGTTAATTCATTTTCTATTCCAATTGTTCCTTGCGTTTCAATGGCGATTTCATATCCGGATTTTTTTGCGGCATTTTCTAATTTTTCTTGTGCAATATACGTATGTGCGATTCCAACTGTACATGCTGCTACTCCTACTATTTTCATACTATTCCTCCTAAAATCTTCTAATTTCTTTTTCAAAATCTCTTTGCTCATCAAACTTCAACAATCTATTTAAATAGTCTTCGTCTGCTAAGGTTCTAGTAAATAAGGCAATCTTTTTCTTTATTTGATCATTTTCTTTTTTCTTTAATATAATAACAATCAATAACTGGATATCTTCTGTCTTATGATCCCATTGTACTATTGGGTCTGATAACCGAATAAATAGGATTTGGCTCTTCTTTACTTGATTACTTTCTATATGAGGCAACATCACATGTTCAGCAATTAATGTGCTGCCTACTTTTTCTCTTTCATATAATTGTTCTATTATTTCCTTTTTTTGAGAAGGTGCATCTTGACAGACAGTTTCAGAGATAAAGGAATACACTTCTTCTTTTGTTTTCAACTCATAATCAAAATAAACTTGATAATATAAATTAGCGTCCATGTTGAATCTCCTCTGTCTTTTTCTGAAGTCTCTTCTGATCATCAATAGTAAACATCGCACTTACTAATAAGTAAGGAATGGGTATAGCATCCTCAATATGGACAGTACTCAAAATCAATTCAACATCTGCATATTTCTTTTTGAATAGTTGTATATTTCTTGATGCTACTACATCTACAATTTCTATTTCAGGAAATTTTTTTGCTACTTTTGCTCTTAAAAGTTCTGATGTTCCAATACCTGTGGTACACATGATAAGTGTTTTTATAGGTTGTTGATATTGGCTTGTCTCAATGATCTTTGCAAAATAAAGAGTGATAAAGCCGTTTTCATCATCATTTATTATTGGCAAGCTGAATTTTTCACTTACAAAGTTAGATACGTTAGTCACTTCCAAAAATATTTCTTCGTAAGTTACCTTAATTTGATTCAATAAGTTGTTTTTAACTCTAATTTTGTGTTCTAACCGATTAAGCATTGGTTTGATATGATTGGCTAAATCAATAAAAATAGACTGACTTTCGATATCAATACCTAATTTGATACTCATTTCTTCAATATAGACTTTAGTCACTTGGATAACTTTTGGTGAAAAAGTAGACGTTTTAGCGATTGATCCCTGCATCCTTGATGAAACCAGATATTGGTAAAGAAAATAAATCTCAATATCCGGTAAATTACTGTTTAAATATTTTTCAATATTGTTAACAGTAACTTTTGCAATCTGATACAAAATACTATCTCTCTTCATATTTTCCATTTCTTCATTAGTAATTTTATCCGTAAATAGTAAAGCTGGGATTTTTCTTGAGCGACTGAGCAGTATATATAAATGCGAAAAAATGTTTACATTATACGGATAGGGAATGGTTATTTCTAAATCTTTTTCAATGATCCTTAATTGATCTAATATAAACAAAACATCGTACTTATTGAAATTAAGTTCTTGATTACTTTTCAAATCGTCAATGTCAATAATATTAAATATTTCAATACTATCTTTAATGGCCTTTCTGATGTTAACTTCTTCCCCTAATATAGCTAATGTTCTGTTTTTTCGTTCTAAAACCAAGTTATACTTTTTAAGTTCTTCGCTCATGATTTGTTCATCATTGAAAATAACTGAGTCACCTACATAATAGTTGCTAAATAATTGATAGATATTTAAAGGTTTTGGCGAAGACAACAATAGTTCTTCCATGATGCGTTTACGTCTCTCGTTAGTAGAAAATTGATTTTCCTTGTATTTCTTGCTGCTTTTTTGATAGTTGATAAACTTTTCGTGATCTAGTTTATATCCTCTTCCTTTTTCAGATAGAATTAAAGGACCTTCCACATACTCCTCGTTAATTTTTTTAATCAAACGATAGACTGTTTTTTTAGAAACAGTTAATATTTCTGTCAAATCTTCTGAAGTAACGTAATCCTGATTTTTAGAAAGAAACAGTAACAGCTTTTGTTCACGACTATTGGTTGAACTCAAAGCCACCCCTCCTTGTTGTATTTATAGTAACCCAGTTTAAAGAAAACGCTTCCCTGACAAATGACCGTTGCAATGGTCATTTTATTAATGCGCCTAAAAGGTCTAATTTAGTAAAAATAACTCGTCTTAAAGAAAAATCATTTGCCACTTCTTTTGATTTCATCTAATTGATGGTATTTTTAATATCAAAATCAAAAGACGACGGCTTTAACACCGTCAGAAGATCGGGTTAAAGCCGTCATATAATTAGTTTACTTAATTTTTAAAGATTGTTTGTGAAATGCAGTTAAAATAGACAATCTTTTTCATAATTCGTGAAAAATAGGCGACATTTTATCAAAAGTACAAAACTGAATATAGCCGATATCTTTTAATATTTTTTTAGCTTCTTTAATGTTATAACCTAGATGTTCTGGTTTATGACTATCACTTCCAATTGTAATAATTTTACCGCCAAGTTCGTGATACAGTTTTAGGATTTCTATGGAAGGTGTCAGTCCGTTGATTTCATAACGACTAGAGGATGTATTTACTTCTATGCCTTTATTGTTTGCTATGACTAATTTTAATATTTCTTTTATTTTATCTTTATTGTACTCAAACCTATCGACTTCTTTATCTAGATAACGTCTCACTAAGTCCATATGCGCCAACACACTATAATTTTTATAAGTAGTGACCAACTGATACATTTCATCGTAGTATCTATCATAACTTTCTTTATGAGTGTGTCCTTTTTGAAATTCCCCTGTCCAAAATTCTTTGTTTTCAATTTGATGTACCGATAATAAAATGAAATCAAAATCTTGGGACTGGTAAAGTTTTTCAAATTGAGGGATCGTATGGACCTGCATACCAAACTCCAATCCTTTTTTTATGTTTATCTCTTTTTCATATTTCTTAGCAAGTTTATCTAGCTCTGCAAAATATAAATCATAATGAACATTTTTAACCTCTTTATTCTTACCTACTTGAAATTCTTCCCTTGGTTTCCAATCGAGTTTAACCCCATAATCAACATGATCTGTAAAACAAATCTCTTTTAATCCCAATTGAATAGCATCTTTTACAACATCCTCCATTAAATACCAAGAGTCGTCACTGTAATCACTATGCACATGATAGTCTGCATAAACCATCTAAAAACCTCCTTTAAATTCTCACTATTTTGTTTATTTCCTCTTTTTTCTATGTGATAGTTTTTCATCACTTTTCGTATTTTGTTTACTTAATAACCTAAAAATTCTAGCAGCCTTTCCAATTATAATCGTATCATTCGGAAGATATTTTGTCACTTTAACACTTGTTTTGTAATAGTTTATTCCCCTGACTTATCACAAGATTACTAGCTGTAATTCCAGTATTTATTGTGACCATTATGACTGGAGAAAATGGAACTACCGATCTTTTAATATTCAGTCAGGTTATTTTAAGTATGCAACTCCTCTTTGTACTCGTTCCACTGGTTTTATTCACCAGTGATAAACATAAAATGGGAAGTTTCGTAAACTCAACTTGGGTCAAAATAGTGTCTTGGACAGCTACCGTTATCATTATTTGTTTAAACGTTTATTTAGTAGTCTATACATTGATTGGCCATTGACCATTTTCTGATTCCTTTAATAATTAAATAGAATTACTCAATCATTTAAACGATCTCAGCGACTAAAAAGACGACAGCTAATTAAACTAGCTGTCGTCTTTTTAGTCTTCTAACACCTTTAATGTGTAGGCTATTGTTGATAATAATTTTATTCTTCGAGGTTTAGCCAATATTGACTACCATCGCTGGTTCTTTTGAAAAAACTAAATGTAATCAAATACCTTCTCTGCTCAACATACTCTCCTGTTGGATACACTTTAAGTAACTCCGCATTTATTTCTTTTTCCGTATATATTTTCCCTTGTTCGAATCTTGTAATAAATTCCGCTAATAAAATATATTTCTTTTTTTCTTTCGCTGGCACTTTAGTCACTTTATTATTTTCCATAAAGTTCGTGACTACATTTTCTTTTTCCTGTTCTGTGTAGTGATACCTCATAAGTCATTTCTCCTTCTTAATAGTTCTTTTTGATTTAAAAATGAATGAATCCCACACTACTGGTGTATAGCTAATTTTATTACTAAAAAGAAAGACCTACTCAGCTATTACTCATAAGAAGAATAACATTAAAAATAGATGAGAGTCAATATTCTAAACCATTTTGTTCAAACTCTTACAGTAACGTTTCACCCAAAAATCTCTTTTGCGAATGTCTCATTTGTGAGATACTGATAAGCGCGACTGAAAACGGAGGGAACAAGATGATTTATATAAAAGAAGCTATTTTACACATTTTTGATTTGAACAGCAACGAACCTATTTTCTCTTTTGCTGGACTAGATCTTACGGAGAAATTCACTTTTGATTATCTTCACGCTATGATTGAAAAAGTAGAAGACTCAGATAATATGAAAACTGGGATATTAGCAGAAAATAACCCTTTGATTCAACCTTTTTCTACTATTCAAGAAGATTTTATTGAAACAACAAAAACATTGACCGAAAAATTCTTTTCCATTACAAAGCTCAACCCTGAGATACCACCAGCTGACTTACTCTTTGTTTATTTCACTTTGGACGAAGTTCCTCAGTTAGGCCTTTTCAAATTAAATTATTCTGACAGCATCACTCACTATGTCTCATATGAAGAAGACACGTTGACGAATCAGTTGATCATCAATCGTTCCATCTTACCGAGTGCACGCCAGGCGATTCATGAAGGAATGGTGTTGAATTTGAACACCATGGAATACCATGTGATTGAGAAAAAGCACCTAATTGATGAATTAGCAGAGAAAATCTATTATTTTACCGAACTGTTTTTAGAAGACAAACCTCAGCCGAGTCTCAAAGAGAATATCTCGATTATCAAAAAGGCTGTTCAAAAAACAAGCAAAGCATTTGATGACGAAGAATTTCAAGTACTAGCTGATACGAAAGATGCACTTGTTCACAGTATGACGGAAGAAAACGTTATTGATAACCAAATAATCGCTGAGACTCTTTATGGAGATAACCACGCAAAAAAAGAAAAGTTTTTTGAAGAAATCAAAGAATTAGGCTACGTGGATCGCGCTCCTGCTGAAGTTGCCGTTGCCGGACCAAAATATTCCAAACAAAAATTTCGTTTAGATAATGGAATTGAGATCAGCATTCCTATTGAACTTTACAGAGACCCAGATGTTGTAGAGTTTATCAATAATCCAGATGGAACCACTTCTGTTATGATTAAAAACATTGAAAAAATCAAAAACTTATTTTAATTACAAAAAAGAGAGTTCTCGTTTAGAGAACTCTCTTTTTTGGCGGAGAATAAATCTATTTGTTAGCTTGACGTTTTGTATTTTTTGAATGCAATCTTTTCACCAAAAATGAAGTAAGCAAACTAGTTACCACAACTCCTGTTAAGAGCTGCGCTGTAGCGCTTGTCACATAGGGTGCTAACTCTGGATGAGTCTGAGACAATAACATTGGAGCAGACACCGAAACGCCCGCAATAGAGATCATGGAAAGTCCGGCAATACCATCTTGCTTCAATAATTTTTTATCTGTGAAGTAAATTGGAGAGGTAAAGATATAATAAATAACGACGAGTACAAGACCTAATAATCCTGATTTAGTTGCTTCCACTAAATCAATCCCTTGTCCAATATTCCATCCCATAAATGGAATCAACATTGGTACTCCTGGAGCAAATAGAGTCGTAAATTTTTTATCGATATTTCCAAGTAACATCCCAATTGCAATCGGAATCAGCGTAGAATAAACCGGTGACCAATCCATACTACCGCTCGATGAAGTCAAGCTATACACAATGATTGGTACTACTGGGATACTGAACAACCCAGTCAGGCCAAATGCTGCAGGGTCCTCTTCTTTCCCAAACTCATTTACCAGCGACAAATAAAGAGCTGGATTAATACTACTTAAAGCAACTACTAAAGCTACACTACTGATACCCAAGATACCTTTTTGGCCAAATAGCGCAATCACACCTAGACCTAATAGAATAGATAGGATGAATTTAACAACTAATAAAATCCCTTGACGCTTCAATATTTTGACTAGCCGTTTAACATCGATCCCTGTTCCAGAACACAAGCAAATGGCCCCTAAGATGAAGTTTAACCCATCTCCTGAAAATGCCGCTTCTGTCAAACCGCCTATGCGCACAAAATTTGGTGCAATCGTATAGACCAAGGCACTCAACAACATCGGAACTAGAAAAGTTCCTGCCGGTACTTTATTTATTTTATCTAACATACTGATCTCCCTATCTTTATCCTCAAATTATAACAACGTTCTCTATACTAGCATGTTTACATGAAGCCAACAAACAAAAACTCCTTTTCAAAGAGGATTTTTCATTTCCTTCTCTACTAAATATTTATAAGGAGAGACATCCGTTTACCTCAAAGAGAATTATTTGTTGTTTTTAAAAGTTTCTTAGACCAGACTTGCTAATGTATAATGATATAAAGAAACAGTTTGTTAAATAGATTTATTCAGAACACTGTACTGAAATTTCCAACATAAGGAGGGTCGTCAATATGAAAATGAATCAAGAAGAGACCATCAATGCTCTCTACAATCTAATCCTAAATCCTGGAACTCGTGATTGGGAACGATCAGCATTGTCGACGACCAAAAACGCCCTAGAGAACGGTGTGAATTTTGACGATCAGCTTTCAAAGCTTGAAGCTGAATTACGTCCACTTGCCTTAAGAAATAATTTAACAGCCGATGTGACTGATTTTTATAACAGCCTTATTGGCAATACTGATGCCAACGGACAATTTGATTTTACGAAACACTCCCTTGATGATTTGAATTATCAAGATTCTGCGGTATTTGCTGGCGGATGCTTCTGGTGTATGGTAGAGCCCTTCGAGACCCGCGATGGAATCATTTCTGTTTTATCTGGGTACACCGGTGGGAATATGGACCATCCCACTTACGACCAAGTGAGTGGCCAGTATACAGGTCATGTAGAAGCGGTAGAGATTATTTTTGATACGAGAATCATTCAATACGCTGACCTGGTGGAGCTTTATTGGCAGCTGACAGATCCTACAGATGCGTTTGGTCAATTTCAAGATCGAGGCAGACAATATCGTCCGATTATTTTTGTTAAGAATGAGGACCAACGTCAGATTGCTGAAAAATCCAGACAGCGATTAGTAGAATCTGGTAAGTACAAACGTCCAATCGTTACATCCATTGAGCCTGCAAGCGTATTTTGGCCGGCTGAAAACTATCACCAACAATTTTATAAAAAGAATCCTAAGCGATACAACAGAATCGAGCGCTCTCGCCAACAATTTTTGACTTTCCAACGTCTACAAAGTAAAATTTGGACTAAAATCAGTCGTTTTAAAAGAAAAAGTTAATTCATTGACCTAGAAAAGACTTGTTCAAAAATGAAAATTGAAAATAAAGTGATGGCTGAGACTTTTTATAGAGATAATCACGCAAAAAAAGAAACGTTTTTTGAAGAAATCAAAAAATTGAAAAAACTAAATAATTTATTCAATAAATCATCTTTTGTATGAGCCTTTCAATGCTTAGTACAAAGGAGGATCTTTTGTTTATGGCACCGATTATTTAGCCAGCATCAGTTGAGTCATTTGGATCTACTTCTTCTAAATTCTCATACAACTGTGGATAATCATGACACTTCATATTTCTAGGTGTACATATTTCTTTTCCGAATGAGATCATGGATTGGTGTGCTCTTCCCCAATATTTTGCTGGGATAATTTCTGTCACGCGTTCTTCAATTTGCTTAGGCGTGGCATTTTCTTCTACTATTTTGTGATGCTTACAGATTCGCTCGACATGTGTGTCCACTGCAAAGGCATCTTGGTTAAAAGCGACATTCAATAGTATATTAGCTGATTTAGGTCCAATTCCAGCTAATGATTGCAGTTCCTTGCGTGTATTTGGAACTTCCCCATCAAATATTTCAAGTAATTGACAGCTGCTTTTATAAATATACTTTGCTTTATTCCGGTAGAGTCCGACTGTTTTTATGTATGATTCAATTTCTTCAGGTGAAGACTCGATAACAGCTTGAGGATTTGGATAGCGCTCGAATAACTGGTCTTTCACTTTAGCGACTGACACATCGGTTGCCTGAGCACTTAATATAACGACCATCAACAATTGAAATGGATTTTGATAACGCATCATTGGGACAGCATCAGGATAAAGTTTCATAATTTCATAGATAACGTGTTGAGCGGCTTCTTTTGTCAGCATGGGCTTCCCTTCTTTATTCAGTTTTTTTTAATATACCATATTTTCAATAGCACTAAAATTAAGTTTATTAGTGTCTTAATTTCTATTAAACCCGAACCATAAGGATAGCTCTACTTGTAACCCTGCCATTCTGACTTTTTAATAGTTAAAATAACGTTTCAACAGTTCTTTAGCACTGCTGACTGAGGTATAATAAATAAAAGAATTGTTCCTCAACAACCTGCCTAAAGAAGGTTCTCGAGATGAGATAGAATGCCCAAAACGGCATTTATCTTTTCAATGAATTGATTTTGTTTAAAAATTCACAAAAATAGTTTAACATAAAGAGAAACCTTTATATTTTTATAAGAGAAAGAGGAAAATACTGTGTTGGAAACAATTTTAAGTTTATACGTCACGTTGATGTCCGTTATTTTTGCAGGTGTTGCCAATATGGTGTTTTGCAAATACCCTACGTATCACCGTTTAAATATCCCCATGGATGCAGGTAGACTATTATCGGATGGAAAGAGACTATTTGGTCAAAACAAAACTTGGAAAGGTTTTATTGGTATGATTCTTTTTGGCGGACTATCTCAGATCGTCTGGGGACTCATTCTAAAAACTATTCCCTCCCTTGAATCGCTGAATCTATTCTACGACGTCTATGCCAATTCTATACTAACGAATCTTTGGATTGGACTTTTATTAGGACTAGCCTATATTGTTTTTGAATTACCGAATAGTTTTATGAAACGCCGCTTAGAAATCATGCCTGGCAAACCAGCAAATAATCAATGGAAATGGTTCTTTATTTTTATTGATCAAGCAGATTCATTGCTGGGTTGTGCTCTAGTTGTAGCGGTTCTGGTTCCAATCAGTTGGACTCAATTTTTCGGATTTATCATTTTGGGAGCCGGTACTCATGTCGTAGTCAATCAATTATTGTATTGGTTTAAATTAAGAAAAAATCCATTCTAATTATTTTAGATGTACAAAGAGGTGTATAAACAATCTATTGGACTTTAATAGAAACTGCAGAAACAAATCCGCGGTATGGCGGTAAAATAAATGCGTTAATCGATTTATCTCAGTTAGGCCTTCAGGTACCTAAAGGCTATTTCATTTCAGAAGATAAGCTCACTTCACTATGGATGGAAGCAATCCCAGAACTAGTAGGATTAGAATCAACGGTTCAACCTAACCTGCCTACTTATGAAACGATTGTTCAACATCTGGACCAGCTGAGTTTCCCAGCGGAATTGCATACAGAAATAAGCGATCTAATGCCTCCTAATAAAACCTATATCGTACGAAGCAGTGGCCTGATGGAAGACCAAGCATCCACTTCTTTTGCTGGACAATACGACACAATTGCAAACTGTACGACGACTGACGAAATCATTTCTGCGTTAAAGCAGTGCATTGCGTCTCTTTTTAAGCCAGCTGTTTTAAGTTATTGGCAGACACATCAATTGGATATTCAAAATCTAAGAATGTCTGTCATTATTCAAGAACAGGTTTCAGCAGTGTCCAGTGGTGTGGCGTTTACTCTCAATCCTTTGACAAATAATGATCGCCAGTTAACGCTTGAAGTAGTAGAAGGCGAAGGAGAAAAGCTTGTTAGCGGACTGGTTACCCCTGAACAATTGACGATCGAATGGTTTTCAACAATTGGGCCAATAAATGCCTCCCAAATTTTATCTTCAGACCAGTTGAAGCAACTTCAAGAACAATTGCTTTTGATTGCAACCTTTTATGGCTATCCTGTCGATGTAGAATTTTGCTTCAGCAAAGATTCCTTATTTTTCTTGCAAGCTCGCCCGATCACAACCATCCGTCGAAAAATCAATGAAGGCAATTGGACCACTACGAATTTTCGTGATGGCGGTGTCGCTGCTCAGCCTTGTCCAGGATTGATGTGGAGTTTATACCGTGAATCATGGCAGACCTCGTTAGAAAAATTTCTGATTCAAAATAAGTTATACGATTCAATGAACATCAAGCAACTATCCATCAATCATTTTGCAAGACCTTATTGGAATATTGGTGTTGTCAAAGAAGCCATGTCACGAATACCTGGCTATATTGAACGCGAATTTGATGACGAGCTTGGCGTTTATAAAAATTATCAAGGAGATGGCTATAAAAGCAAGCTGACAGTTAAGACGATCAGCCATTTACTAACTGTGGCGACTCGCATCACTAAAACGACTCAGCAACAGCGTCAAACGGCAGCACAGCAACATACGCAACTATTAAAACTATATAACTCAATCGATAAAAAAATCCAAGCGCTATCTTCCACAACAGATCAGCAAGACATTGAAACGTTATGGGAAACCGTCATCAACGATGCTTACTTGCAAAGTGAACAGACTTATTTCTGGCAAGTATATGTCAACACAGTACAACTTTCCATGAAAAAAACAACATTATTAAAAACATTGCCATTAGAGACCTTTTTCCAGCTTATCTCAAAATTAGGCACAGTTTCACATATCCAACCGCTACAGGATCTGTATGAGATCGTTGAGATCATCGTTACAAACGACAAGTTCAAGCAGGAATGGATGACAAATAGTTCATTAGAAATCAACACGTTGCTAAACAAACAGCCCCATCGTCAGGATGCGCAACGGATTCAAGCTTTTCAAGAAACCTTTGGCTATCATTCAAATCGTGAACTGAATTTATTGGTGCCAAGTTACAGCGAAGACCAACAGCTCGTTGTTGATCTGTTGAAAGACTACGTGGATCATCCAGAGAAACTCACGACCGTTCAACGCCCCTTCTCACAAACGCTGACAGATAATCAGATGAAAAAACTGATAAAGCCCTACATCTCTAAATGGCAACGTACCAAAGTAATGAAAAATATCAAAATGCTACGTGAATTATTGTGGTGGCGTGAGGAGTTTAAAGATGTATCAACTCGTTTTTATCATTTGATTCGTCAAGTCACTTTGAAATTAGGTGAACGGTATTCCCAACTAGGGTATATTGATCAAGCAGAAGACCTCTTCTATCTTGAGAAAGAAACAATACACTCTTTTATCACCAACCAGTTATCTCAAGAAAGTCTTCAAAAATCTGTTCAAGACAATCGTATGTATTGTCAGGCTTATCGCCACTTTGTTCCTCCAGGAGATTTAATGGAGGCAAGTGCTTCTCCAGAGATTGAAAATCTTATGGTAGATAAACAATTCAGTTTATCTGGAATCGGTGCGAACGATGGGATTGTTTCTGGAAAAGTCAGAATTCTGTTAGATCCTAAAGACATCTACCAGTTGGAGGCTGGCGAAATCTTGGTAACTCGTTTTACAGATACAGGATGGAGTCACGCCTTTGGTTCCATTAAAGGCCTGATTACAGAGACTGGCGGCGTTTTGTGCCATGCCTCAATTGTTGCCAGAGAATTTGGGATTCCAACAATTGTCTGTGCAACACAAGCTACAGAGAAATTAAAAACCGGTATGAATGCTACAATGAATGGAACAACTGGTGAAATTACAATTCAAAAAGGTGGGTGCTAAAGATGTTTATTGGAGAATATGGAAAGTTTGTCTATTTAACCTATTTTGGGACCGCCCTGTCGTTAGTAGCAATGCATTTCATCATTCAAGGTGAGATGATTTGGGCGATGAGCTGCTTTATTGTGAGCGGGCTTTGTGATTTATTTGATGGCATGGTTGCGCGTTCCTTTGATAGAACAAAAGCGCAAGAACAATTTGGTGTGGAGATCGATACTTTATGCGATATGATCAGCTTTGCGGCGTTACCTGCAATTTTATTGATTTCACAAGGTCGCTTCCCTTTAGTGAACATTTTTTTAGCTATTATTTATGTCATCGCTGCTGTTACAAGACTGGCTTATTTCAATCGTGAAACAAAGGACAATCTGGCAGAAAGAGCGCCTTATTTTCGGGGAGTTCCGGTTACCTATGGTGCACTTGTTTTTCCAGTCGGTTATTTGATAAGTGAATGGTTAACAAGCGGTAGTTTTCAATATGTTCTTCTATTGCTTGCTCCTATGATGGCTTTTCTATTCATCTGGGATATTAAAATTCCTAAACCCAATCGAGTGATGTATCTCTTTTTCCTAGGACTGGCGCTCGTGACTTTATTTGGATTATGGAGATTATAGTATGGTAAAGGTCTATCAGCGTGAAACGAAATCGATCATTGAACCTAAGGAATATCAAGCAGCATGGCTAAAACGATTGTATCAAACAAAGTGGGGAAACGTTTTGCTTCCCATGGTCACTTCTCCATTATTTTCAATCGCATGGACAGCTATTGACCATACACGACTTTCTAAAAACAAAATCGCTCCATTTGTCAAAGAGTATGACATCAACTTAAGCGATTACGAATCCGCAAACTACCAGTCTTTTGCAAAATTCTTTATCCGAAAATTAAAAGCGACCAACGTTTACGTAAGTCCATCTAATCGCGTTTGCGCTGTTGCGCAAGCGAAACTATTAACTGTTCCCATTCATAGTGATCAGACTTTTATCGTCAAAGGACAGAACTATCATTTAGAAGATATCCTTCAAGACCGTTCTTTAGCTGATTATTATGAGGGTGGCACATTATTTATTTACCGATTAGCAGTCGATGATTACCATCGTTATCTGGTAAGTGAAACAGGCACGGTTATTCATCGTCGAAAAATTCGCGGAAAATTACATACGGTCAGAGAAATCGCACAACAACACTTTCAATTATTCAAAGAAAATAAAAGAGAGTATTGTCTAATCGAAACAAAGAAATTAGGTATGATCATGCAGATGGAAGTCGGAGCACTTTTGGTTGGCAAGATTTATAATCAACCATTCGATAGTTATCCGCGAGGGAAAGAAAAAGGCTGGTTTAGCCTAGGCGGGTCCACTATACTGGTGGCCTATCCAAAGGGTACCGTTACCGTTGATCAAGATATTGATTATTATTCGAATCTAAATACAGAAACACAAGTCAACATAGGGGAAGGAATTGGTCTGAAAACATGCTAAAGAGATTATTAACTTACTATAAAGAAATGTACCCACTAATTCCGCGATTCCTATTAGCGATCATCTACTTTTTTGAAATCTACTTTATCTTACTGCTTAACGTAGGAAAGTCAGATTTTTCAATAGGAATACAAGAATGGACCGGAGTTTGGACAATATTTACTTTTTTGATGGCACTTAGGATCGCAGATGATTTTAAAGACTACGAACACGATCAACGATTATTTCCTGATCGAGCACTGCCTTCTGGTAGAGTTAAGAAACGTGATTTAGCTATTGCTTTGGCTGTCATGGTCACGATCACCGTTGTGCTGAATGTCTTCTTTATGAATAATATAGGCTGGTTTCTCTTTTTATTCATCTATGGAACCTTGATGTCGTTGTGGTTTTTCAGCAAAGTCAAAATTCAAAAATCATTGCCTTTAGCACTGGTTACTCATAATCCTGTGATGATGGTCATGAATATCTATATCATCACATTCGTTTGTTACAAATATCAATTGCCATTGCTGTCATTACCTACTGTCCTACTGGCATTTACGATGTATTTCCCAAGTTTGATATGGGAAATCAGCCGTAAAATAAGAGCACCCAAAGACGAGACAGAATATGTGACATACTCCCAACTCTTCACTTATCAAAAAGCCACACGTTTCGTTCAAGTGCTGACGATTATTGATATTTTAACGAATTTTATTCTATTATGGAACATTTCAAAAATCGGCGTCGTTGTTCTATTGGTGAATGTCATCTGGATGACGATTCAATTTCAACAATTCATTCATGATCCGACACGTTTCAGTATCAAAAATCGAGTGGAACGTTATACCTACATTACGGAAACAACGATGGTTCTTTCGGTTGCAGCACATCTATTTATACAGGGGTTTGTAAGATGAAACAACTCACTAACTTTCACCGTCGATCGGTAGGTTCAAAAGCAGCTAATTTGTATCTCATGAAAGAGCAGGGTCTCGTTGTCCCTCCTTTTTCAGTTTTTTCATTTGATCTTTTTGATGAAACAGATGTACATACCTTCTTGAAGGAGCAGCAAGCAGCATATCAAACAGGAAACGATACATTGAATGAATTGAGTCAACGATTGCAGCAAGAATTTAAGGCGAAATTTTTGCAAGAAGATTTTACAGCTATCCATGAATTTAGCAGACACGCATCTGGCAAGCATACCTACTCTGTGCGATCTTCAGCAAACGTTGAGGATGATGCCTCTGCCTCATTTGCTGGACAATTTTCTACGCGTTTGTTTGTTGAAATAGATGACTTAGTTGAGGCTGTAGAGGAAACTCTTTTGTCGTTGTACCAGCCCTCTGCATTGAGTTACTACTTTGAAAATAGCATCTCGTTAGAAGCTGTTAAATTATACGTCATCCTTCAAGACATGATTTCAGGAGATTTATCTGGGGTCTATTTTACCGCGAATCCTCAAGGGTTATTGAACGAACAGTTAATTGTTGTCGGCGTTGGCGTTGGTAGCGGGATCGTTGAAGATAAAGTAGATACAACGATGGTTACGATCCATTCGGATGATCAATTGTCTTACTTTGAAACTTCTGGGACTTCTCCAATCTTAACAGAGAAACAACAAGTCGAGTTAGAATCCATGGCGGAGAAAGTAACGGACATCTTTGGTCCGCGAATGGATATTGAATTTACTTTTTTGAATGACCAACTGTACGTTTTACAGGCACGCCCCATCACAAAAATGCCTACAGAACCGGTGATTATTTTAGATAATAGCAATATCGTAGAAAGTTATCCCGGAACAACGACTCCTTTGACATTCAGTTTCATTCAAGAAGCTTATGGGAGTATTTTTAGAGGTTTGGCCAAACGTATGCTAAAAAACGATACGCAGACACTTCAATCGTTTGAGCCCATTTTTCAAAATATGATTGCTCAAGTAAACAGCCGTGTGTATTATCAAATCACTAATTGGTACAAATTACTTCATCTTCTGCCTTTTTCTAAACAGATCATCCCTATTTGGCAAGACATGTTAGGTGTTCAAGCCACCGATATCTCTGCAACTACAGTCAAAATCAGCCGATCAACTCGACTGAAAATCATAGGACGCATCATTAAGAGTTTTATCCAAGTACCTCGTTCAATGAAACAACTCGATTCAGATTTTGAAGCGATCTCTGAACATTTCAATCAAACGTATACGCGAGAGGCTTCATTTGAAGAACTTCATCAATTATTTGAGCAGATCAAACGACAAGTATTGGAACAATGGGATGTCACTTTGATCAATGATCTCTATGCGTTTGTTTATACTGGGCTGTTAAAAAAGGTCTGTCCGCCTGAAGAAGTCCAAGAAGAAATAGCCGGGATTGAACAAATTGAAAGTATGAAGCCAGTTTTTGAACTGAATAAAATTATTTATGCCATTCAGGAAGAACAAAATAGTGACTATCGAAAAAAAATCGACAGTCTTTCTGCGGAACGTGCAGCTGATTTTATTGATGAAGATACAGATCCTATCACACAAGATATTCGACGTTTCATTCATCAATTTGGAGATCGAGCTCCAGAAGAATTAAAATTGGAAACAGCAACCTTTCGTAGTCATCCTTTTTCATTAATTCAACTGATCCAACAGCAGTTGGAATTGCCGCAAACAGCTATACGTACTGACTCTAAAGCAACGGCAACAAGCAAATCACGGAATCCCTTGGTGAATGGGCTGAAGAAACGCGCTATGACAGGGATCAAATACAGAGAAAGTTCTCGATTGAATCGCACAAGAATTTATGGAATGATGCGCCTCATCTTTATCACCCTGGGCGAACAGTTGGTAAAAGGAAACCGTCTTGAGCAATCAGAAGATGTGTTTTATTTAACGATGGCTGAATTATTCGACTTGGCTAGCCATAGAGACCTTTCAAACATGCAGACAGAGATACAAAAGCGGAAATATAAACGGTCTGTAGATCAGAAACTACCTGCATTCAGCCGGTTGATCTATGCTGGAAGTATTTTTGAAAAATATCCACAAAATATCAATCAGCAGCAGATCGTCTCAACCAACCACCAGGACTTCCAAGGAATCGGTTGTTCAAAAGGCGTAGTTCGAGGGCAAGTTTTAGTTGTCGAAGATATTCAAGCCGTTAATGTTCAGCAATCCTATAATAAAATTATCGTCACAAAAATGACGGATCCGGGATGGGTGTATTTACTGACTCAATCAAAAGGGATCATTGCGGAAAAAGGATCGCTTTTATCCCACACAGCAATCATCTCTCGCGAATTAGGTATTCCTTCTGTCGTCAATGTCAAACAAGCCACACAACAACTAACGACTGGAGAGTGGATTGAAATAAACGGACAGACCGGCCTGATCAAACGTTTGGAGGATGAAAATGACTACTCCTAATTCATTAAAAATCACCCCAGTGGTTTCAGGTGAACGATCAGAAGCCGATTTCCTGCAATTCCCGCAACGGATTTACAAAAAGGAAGAATGGATGCAGTCGGTCTCAGAGGAACAAGCACAGATCCGCGGACAACATCCATTGAGTCCAACCTATACTTTCCAAGCATTCAACGGTTACCAAGATGGCCAAATGGTGATTCGTGGGGCTCTAATCAAACCACACCACTTGGATGACTACTACTTTGGGTATTTTGAAGCGATAGATGATGTAACTATCATGATTCAGTTTATCCAAACACTGAGTGCCAAAGTACGAAACGAAAATGCCCAGCGCATCATTGGTCCTGTTCAAGGAAGTTTTTGGCTAGGCTATCGAATGAAAGTTAAAGGATTTGAACGAGCGCCATTTACGAGTGAACCGCACAATCCAGCGTATTACCCGAAGTTATGGCAAGCGGCAGGTTTTAAAGAGGTCGAGCACTACACATCGAATTTTTATCGCACGATTCCGCCTCAATATGAATCAGAAAAATTAGCCAAACGTTACCAATCCTTTGTGGAAAAAGGCTACCGATTTGTTTCTCCTAAACCAGAAGATTGGCCAACCGTTTCGCTTGAAGTCTTTGAACTTTTAAGAGTACTCTACAAAGACTTTCCATTGTATCAAGAGGTTACAGCTGGACAGTTCAGTCAAATTTTTGCCGATTTAAAACAAGTGATCGATTTTTCTATGGTGAAGTTGGCCTACAAAGATCAGCAGCTTGTTGGCTTTCTAATTACCTTGCCAGACTATGGCAATTTGATTTATCGAAAAATGACTATGCTAAATCTAGCAAAAATTTTATATACACGATGGCGTGCTAAACGCTATATCATTCTGTATTTAGGTGTAGACTCTAAACATTTGGGTTTAGGATTAGCCATGTCCTACCCAGTTTTCAAACAGGTAAAACAGCGCAAAGCAGAAGTAGTGGCTGCATTGATCCATGAAAAGACAGTAACAAACCGCTATGTGCCAGAGATGCAGGAAGATTCTCATGATTACAGCTTATGGATGTTGGAATTGGACTAACTAAATCCGGGCTGAAATTTAGAAGA
Organism: Carnobacterium sp. 17-4; assembly: GCF_000195575.1. Lineage (NCBI taxonomy): Bacteria > Bacillati > Bacillota > Bacilli > Lactobacillales > Carnobacteriaceae > Carnobacterium > Carnobacterium sp. 17-4. The sequence goes on from NC_015391.1 coordinate 2,446,266, forward strand.
ATCAAACGATCTCACCAATCATATGATGTGTTTTACTGCATAAAAAGACCCCAAAAGCTTATCTTTTGGGGTCTTTTGCTTATTTAGTTTAAATTACGGATAGCTTCTTCAACAGCTGTATCACCAGCTAGAACTTCAAATTCTTGTTTGATCGTGTTGTCATTATGAAGTACCGAAATCAAGGTTTGAGCTACGTCTTGACGTGGAATCTCATTTATGTCTTGTCCCATACCAACTTTTATTTTATTGGTACCAGGTTCATCAACTAACATACCAGGATGGACAATCGTCCAATCTAGTTCTGTACGATTTTTTAACCATTCATCCGCATAATTTTTTGCGATGGTGTAAATTTGCAAATCATGTTCTTTAGCCATTTCTTCACGTCCTGTGCGGAAGGTGCTGACCATAACAAAACGTTTAACACCTGCTTGTTCTGCAGCAGTCATTGTTTTAATGGCTCCATCCAAGTCAATCAAAATGGTTTTGTCCACGCCACTTCCACCAGCTCCAGCACTGAAGATAACTGCATCGACATTTTTCATAGCTTCTGCCAATTCATCTACTGAATTTTTAACAAGATCTAAAAGAACCGTTTCAATCCCTCGTTCTTCGAAGAAACTCACTTGTTCAGCTTTGCGAATCATTGCGATTTCTTCAATAGCAGAATCCTCTTTAGCAAAATCAGCAAAATGACGAGCTACTTTTCCATTGGCACCTACAACTAATACTTTCATTAAAAAACTCCTCTCAATAAATGTATCGAATGACCTTCAGTATAACGCATATCACTTACTTTTTGTTGTATTGTGAACTAAACACTGGCATAACCTGATCGTCACCATAGGTTTCGATAAGAGGCAACTCATTTAACGTATTCATATCCTCTTCAGAGATTGTAAAGTCGATATCAGCATTTGATTTCATATGATCCTTATTAGTCGTTTTGGGTAAAGCAACTGTGCCTAATTGCAAGACATAGCGAATACTTAATTGAGCAGGTGAAGCCTTATATTTTTCAGCCATCTCTTTAACAACTGCATGATCAAGAATAGCTCCGTGAGCAATTGGTGAGTAAGCTTCGACAATGATGTCTTGACTTTGACAATACTCAATGACGTCGGTTGGAACATTGGTAATGTGTGCAAGAACTTGATTTACCATTGGTTTGACTGTTCCATTAGTGATCAAGTTTTCCAAGTCTACTTGCTCGAAATTAGACACACCAATTGCACGTAATTTGCCTGCTTCATACGCTTCTTCTAAGGCACGCCATGCTTCTAAGTTCCCTTCGAAGTAATGGTTGCCATCACGGAAATTTGCCCAAGGTTGTGGACTATGAATAATCATTAAGTCGATATAATCCACATTTAAAAGTTCGAGTGATTTCTCGATTGCTTTGACCGCTTCCTCATAATTTTTGATATCACCTTCGAGTTTCGTAGTGACAAAAACATTTTCGCGGTTAACACCAGACTCTTTAAGACCACGACCTACACCTTCTTCGTTAAGATAAGCTTCAGCTGTGTCAATGTGACGGTAACCTGAATCAAGCGCATCCTTTACAACTTGAACAACTGCTTCATTATCTATCATCCAAGTTCCTAAACCTAATTTAGGGATTTTAACTCCATTTATTAATGTATACGTTTCGTTTACTACCATTTTTAGTTCCTTCTTTCTATCTCTATTTATTTTTTAACAGATTAATGAAAGTCGATTTCTTTAGTGATTCTCGCAGGTGTACCCGCAACAATCACATTGTCTGGTACATCTTTAGTGACTGTAGCATCTGCTGCAACAATAGCATTTTTGCCAACCGTTACGCCAGCCAGAACGGTTGCATTTGCTCCGATCCAAGCATTCTCTTTGATTCGAATCGAATCTACAATGATTCCTCTTCTTTTTGCTGGATCCACCAAATGATTCACTGTGATTAAACGCGCGCCAGGTCCGATCAAGACATTATCTTCAAGGAAAACACCGCCTAAATCAACAAAGGTAACGTTTTGATTGATAAAAATATCTTTCCCAAATGAAATGTGTTTTCCAAAATCTGTGTAAAAGGGTAAAGATACCGTAACCGAAGAATCAATCGATTGACCCGTAATTTTTTCAAGGGATGTGCGTACCTCTGTGGGAGTATGGTAACCCGTATTCAATTCCATGACTAACCTTTCATTTTCGACCTTTTGCTCATGTATTTCTTCAAAATAATAAGAACCTTTCACTATCTCTTTCCTAATAATTCGGCTTAATAAGTCTTTCATAGCTTTTCACCACCTATTCGTTTATTTCTTGTTAAACCCATCATACTAGGATAAACTGAACCTGACTAATACTTATACAGCATACTCATCTATGCTTTTCACCTATACCTAGGAGGGATACCTATTGGATTTTCGTGTATTGAATTATTTTTTGACGGTGGCTCAAGAAAAAACAATTAGTAAAGCAGCAGAATCCTTACATTTGTCTCAACCGACCTTATCTAAGCAACTAAAAGAACTGGAAGAAGAGTTGGGCGTTCAATTATTTACTCGCGGAAACCGCGAAATCACCTTAACTGAAGATGGGCACTATTTGGTAAACCGTGGTAAAGAAATCCTTTCATTGGTCGATACCACAATGACAAACTTATCGAGTAATGAAACGATCAGCGGGGAAATCGTCATTGGCGGTGGCGAAACCAAAGCCATGCAATTTATAGCTGAAAGTGTACGTGTCTTAACTGAAGAATATCCTGATGTGAAAATCCATTTATATAGTGGAAATGCAGATGATGTTTCTGAGAAATTGGACAAGGGGATCTTGGATTTTGGGATCGTTATCGATCCAGTAGAAAAGAAAAAATACGATTACTTAAGACTGCCTAGAACCGATCATTGGGGCATTTTATTCCACAATGATCACCCCTATGCAAAAAAAGAAGCTATCTTACCTGATGATCTACAGTTTCTATCACTCTTTGTTTCAAGCCAATCCTTAGTCGATAATCAAATTGGTGACTGGATGGGGAAGAATCTTGAGAGTCAACAAATCATCGGTACTTATAATCTTTTGTACAATGCTTCTATTATGGTACGTGAAGGCATAGGTTGTGCATTATGTATTGATGGAATCATAAATACGCAAGGAACGAATCTAACATTTGTTCCTTTAAGACCCCGTTTAGAGGCTAACTTAAATATGATATGGAAAAAGAATGCCATTCATTCAAAAGCAGCAACTGTGTTTTTGAACGCCATCCAAACGTCTATCCATTTATAGAAGTAGTATACTGGTATTTAAGACATTATATTTCTCACTAATTCATATATACAAGTTTCCTTTTACAGAAAAATTAATCATACTATAATAATCATAACTATTTATCTGAAAGAATTTTTTCAAACATGGAAATGTGCCTAGAGGTAAGATCTAGCCAGACAAGAACTCGGTTCGAATTGCATTCAACTACAACTTTTTAGTACTCATTTGTATAAATTAAAAGTTGGCATTAGAAAACGGTAGCCTCCTTAATTCACCTCTACTACATAAAACTGAACAATTTACATTCAAAGCTATACTTCTCCGTAAAAATAATCCCAGAAGTTAGATTTAAAAAGTCTAATTTCTGGGATTATTTCATTCAATCACTACTTAATCTTTTATTTTATATCTAGAAATCATCATGAGCAAACAAAAGGGTAAGATAATCATACGGTAAAATAGAATTCGTTTTTTCTATGGTTTCCTCTAGAGCATTTACAATTTTTGCCTTTTCAAGTAATTTAGGGTCTACTGTTATTTTTTCCCCAGTAGGGTTGGCTAACCGAATAATAAATGCTCCTTCTTCTTTATAAGACGGGTAAGCTGCAGATACAATCAATTCTTCTGAAACATCTAATTGAGAGTATACTCTCTCTGGCTTAATTGGATGCTGTAACGGCCATATTTTATTATCAAGTCGATTGATAAAGACATTAAGGTCCTGGCGCTGATAGGCTACAGAAGGACTTACCCAATCATGTGCAATATGAGCTATTTTAGATTCTTCTAGCATGCCATCTGCCATTCTAATTGCGAATGAAAAATTATTTTCTCCTATCTCTTGAGCTAGCGGTGTAGGCATCATGATATGACCTTCGTTAGTTGTATCCCCAGAAGCCCTGCCTGGTCTCCATGCCAAATCAGGCTTTCCTAATTCCCCTGTTGTTGACATTAATGTAACAAATAAACTATCTCCTACTCTTTCATATTCCTTTAATCCTTCGACAAAAATAGTCATATAATCATTATCACTTTGAACACTTACACTTTTGTCAAAAATTTCAATATTTACTGGTTTTTCTACATATATTTCTTTCCAATTTTCTGGAACTTCATCAGGTATGTTTTTTATAAAACCATTTTGAATTTGAGCAGTCGAACTCTCATCTTTATTCAAATTATTTATTCTTAATCTCAATCTGTGTGACAAGATTTGATTATCTACTATTATTTTTCCTATAATCAAATCAGAATTTTTTCTTAAGCTTAAAAGAATTTTCATTTCCAATGTGCCTAATTCTGGAACGTTCGAGACCCTATCTTTCAAGTCATATGGTAGCTCCATCATTCCAGTAATTTCTATAGTTTTTTCTATTTCATCTTCTATTATTTGTGCCTTTTTAAATACAAATATTTTTTCTTCATCTCCAAGAAGCGGAGAGAAGTCATAAGTGTCTCCATCGTTAGCACAATCCACTACTTCAATAAAGCTTACCTTATCTTCCTTGATATAATTTAGGGAGATATTCCCTTTATCAAATTTAATATTATAATAGTCATTGTCTATAGATACAGAAGTTGATTCTTCTAATACTTTCCTATTTTCTAAAGGTTTGTCAGATTCTCTAAAACTAATTACTTTGTAACCTAGTGCTGGTAACTCTATATTCATTCGGATATCTAATTCATAATAAGGAGGTTCTTCAATAAATATATGGCCTTTAGGTATCTCTCTTTTGATGTTCTCTCGTGCTGGATAATATGTTTCATTGATCAAAACAACATCCGAAACACTATCAAACTTAATATTTTTATTTGGAGCTACTACATGGACTATCTTTTCTCCTTTAAACGACTTAACATCAGTATTGAACACAATTACTTCATTATCTTTCAAGTTTAACGCATCAGCAATCCGCCTGCTTATAAGATTTTCAATACCATCTGCTAATTCATTAGCTTGCTTGAATCTGTGATGAATATCTTCTGCTACGTTATCAGATACGCATCCCCCAATACTGTCATGAGCTTGGTTTTCTAGTAATACTTTCCAAGTTTTTTCTACTAGTCCATTTCCCACAGACACACCATTCCCCTTAGCAATAATCATTAAAGGCTCTATGTGACGTATGAGTTTCTGTTCTAGTTTATAGTTCTCTAATTTGATTCTTGTTCTAACAGAGCCAATTGATCTATGCACTCGTGAGTGAACGGGTTGACGTAGTTCCCCTTGATAAGTTGGCAAGTTTCCTTTGTTACGAATAATATCAACAAATTCAGGATAATTACTAATAACATTTCGATATTGACTGATATCGTTAATATTTTCTATAACTTGATCAAAATTTTCTATCATACTCTTCTGGTCAATTCCTGAAGGAATTAAAATATCTTCATTATTACCACGCTTAGCATTAAACCTAATAGCTGGATCTAATCTGTCCTCAACAAATTCTTGAAGATCATCCAGTGCGTCTACATAAAGTAGGCCTGTCATATATCCAAATGGAAAATTAATGGCATAAACTGATTTCCCACCTAAACCTTTCCAAATGAAGTAAGGAGATTCTACTAGTTTATCAAAATTCAAGCCTCTCCAGCTTAAAAAATTATCAATACCGACCTGATTTAATAGCGTGGGCAGCTGAGCATTAAACCCGAAAGTATCAGGTAAATAACCTAGCATCATCGGATTCCCATATTTATTGACAGTATCGTTGATTCCAATAATTAAGTTTCTCAATATTGATTCTGCATCTACTAGCAACGCATCTGTTTGTGTGTACCAAGGACCGACAAATAATCTGTTTTCTGCAATTAATTTTTTTATTAAATCAATTTTTTCAGGATGAATTTCAATATAATCATCTAAAATAGAAGATTGTCCATCTAAACAGAAGTTAACATGTGTGTTTTCCTCCAGTTCTTTGAGTGCTTCTGTAAACACTTGATCACTCAAAACAAGTGCATCTGATGTGGTAAAATACCACTCTCTATCCCAATGAGTATGCTGAACAAAATGTGCCTTTGGCATTTGTTAAAACTTCCCTTCTTAAACTTTTTTTATTTCGCTACGTTAACTTCTTTTTTTTGTTCTTTTCTGTACTTCATTGTTTTCAATGCATTTACCATAAGGGCAGTAACAATACCCCCAATTGCTATAGCAACAACGTATAGCAAGGGTCTAGAAGTAAATGGTATGGCCATAAATGTTGACAACATCGTTTCCTGTGTAATACCGAATGCTCCGTTTATCCCACCTGCTACTGCTGTTCCAACCATGATACTTGGAATGACCCGTACAGGATCCGCTACTGCAAAAGGAATCGTACCTTCTGTGATACCTACAAGTCCCATAATGATTGCCGTTTTCCCATTTTCTATCTCTTCTTCTGAATACAATTTTTTATTTAATATAGTAGCCAAGAACATTCCCAGTGGAGGGATAGCAATAGCCAGTAGCATTGCAGTACTTGCTCCGAACCCACCTGAAGAAAAACTTGCTACACCAAACGCGTAAGCTATTTTGTTTATTGGACCTCCCATATCAAAAGCCATCATACCACCTAGTATCGCTCCTAATAAAGCAGCGTTAGCCCCTGACATTCCTGTTAACCAAACTGTCAAAGTTTCAGTCATAACTGTAATTGGCGTACCGATAACATACCAAAGAACTAATCCTACTACAGCAGTACTAATAAAAGGAATGATAATAAGAGACTTTAAACTCATAATTTGAGGAGGAATTGGCATTTTCTTTAAAAGATTAACTAGATACCCTACAGCTAAACCTGTGAACATTCCTCCAATAAACCCTGTTCCCATTTCATTCGCAATCATACCTGTTATAAAAGCAGGAGCTAATCCTGGTCGATCCGCAATAGAATAGGCAATATAAGCCGAAATCATAGGAACAATAAAATTCAGCCCGGTTTGTCCTATCATTCTTATGACACCCCAGAAGGTTTCTGTTTGATCCCAAACATCAGAGCCACCAAATATAACTGCAATAGATGTCAATAATCCAGCTGCTGTTACTAAAGGAATCATATATGAAACCCCACTCTGGAAGTGATTTAACATTTCTTTACCTAATTTTTTTATATTCATTTTTCTGTTCTCCTTCCTCATTTTAATTATTTATTTTATTTAAAATATCCTCAATAATTTTTTCACCATTTTTTATAACTTCCGTAGTCCCAACTTCAATAATTTTTTTACCCGAAAATCTGTCTCTTTCGGACACATTAGTATCTACTGCAAAAATAACAATATCAGCAGATTCTATATCAGAAGTTGATAATTTATTTTCCATTCCCATAGCTCCTTGAGTTTCTACTTTAATTTCGATATCATGTTTTTTTGAAAATTTCTCTAGATTCGCTTTAGCCATATAAGTATGAGCAATACCTGCGATACAAGCTGTAACAGCTACAATTTTAGTCATAATTAACCATCCTTTTCTATAGTTATACTTTTGATAACAACTCTTCAATTTCTTTTTCTGTGCCAGCTTTCTTAATAGCATAAACAAAGTCATCATCCATTAACTTTCCAGAAATATCTGCTAGAATTCTCAAATGTTTATCCCCAGCATCTTGTTTAGATATAGCTAATAAAAAAATGATGTTTACTGGTTTGTCATCTAATGACTCCCATTCAATATCCTCAGTTGTTTTCGCAAAAATGACTGTTGATTCTAAGACAGAACTACTTTTCCCATGAGGAATAGCGATACCGTTTCCAATACCAGTTGTCATATGTTCTTCTCTATCCTTAACATCTTTAATAAATTCTGCTAAATTATCTATGAAACCATTCTTAAATAATCTTTCTGCTAATTTTTCAACCACCTCGATTTTGGTTGAAGCATTTAAATTTAGTACAATATTTTCTTTATATACTTTTTTATTAGTTGTCATTCTCTCACCTGCTTTAATAATTGATATATATCATTTTTACTGCTTGCGTGTATTAATTTATTCATTACAAAATCATCAGAAATTAACTCATTAAAATAGGAATAAATATCATTAATACTCTCTTTCACTTGTTGATTTAAGGCAAAAAAGAAAATAATATTTACTGTGTCCCCATTCCATACAATTCCATCTTTATTTATATAGATTACAATCTTAGACTCATTGATATATTCGATTTGAGCATGTGGCATAGCAAAAACACCCATTGCTGTTGACGATATTTCTTCTCTTGTAAGTGAACTCTCAAGTACTCCTTTTTTTGCATAGTGTTCCTCTATTAAGGTAGTACAAATCTTAGTTAAAACATTATGTTTAGTTTCTTTACCCGCTTCAATAAATATGAGATTATCCTCTAGATTCTCAATAAAAACATCACAACTTTTTTTTGTGTAACTTGTTTTAGTTACAGCGTTTTCAATTTTTCCTCTATCCTCTTTACCCAACAATGGGCTAACTAAAACTACCGGAACCTCATGTTGCTTAACAGGAATGGTACTTATAATAAGATCTTCACTTATTACGCTTTTTTCTAAATCTCCTAAAGAAAGTACTCTCGTTATTTCTATTTCTTCATAAAAAATACTTTTGATCCTTTGTTCCAACAACTTTGACGTTCCAAATCCACTACTACATACTATGACTGCTTTTTTCTTTACTTTTTTTTTCGTCGGTATTCTTTCAAAGAAAGATTCAAAATGTAATGCAATAAATGCTATCTCGTCATCATTCATTTTGATATAATATTTTTTTTCGATAGTTGTTACTAAAAGAACGGCTGTTTCAAATGCTCTAGAAAAAGAAAATTTGATTTTTTCTGTATAGGGATTATAGATATTGAGACCTAATTGTAATCTTTTAATCGCAGCTTCCAAATGTAGCATCAAACTTTTTATCAATTCATCATCTGCATTGATGCCTATTAATTTATTAGTAATCAATTCTTTTAATTCAATATTTGTTTTAATTGAATAATATTGTTGGATTTTGTTATTTAAGACACTATTTTGTATGGCCAGAATATGATTATTCAAGTGTTCCTTCTCAAAATCTGGCAAAGATAATTTAAACTCTTTTTCAACTAACTGAATCAAAAAAACTGTATTTTTTTCTAGTTTCATTTTTTCCATCGTGTTATCTTTGTTAGTTAAAAATAGTTTCTTTTTTATTCTGTCCAAAGCAATGACCAAATGAATAGCTAGTGACTGGTATTCATAGTCCGTAAATAATAATTTTGTATTCTGTGAGAACAAATTCAAATTATCTGCTACTTTTTTTAGTACATCAACGTCAAAAATTTTTTCTAAATCTGAAGAAACTTGAATTTGCAAAATCAATTCTTCACCTTTATCACTATTGTATGAAAGACCTCCCCAATAATAGTTGATTAATTTTGAGATTAGCTCTCTTTTTTCCTTCTCATTTATGTCCAGTATCATGCCATGTCGATTACTTTTTATTTTAAATCCTTGAGTTAAAAACTCTTTCTTAACATTTCTTAATTCGCTTTCTAAAGTGGATCTACTCACGTAAAACTCATCCGCCAATTCTTGCACTTTTAGATGATCTGAAGATAAAATAAATTTTGAATATAATTTCATCTGTCTATTATCTTTAGAATTTAATTCATAATCCTTCAGAGACTTTATCATTTCTTCTAGTTTTTGTATTTCTCCTTCAAAATGAACACCTTCGCCTTGTTTGATTACTAGATTAACGTTTAATGGCTGAATAAGATCGCGTATCTCATTCAGATATTTTGCTATAGTTCTTTTAGATATGCCTATATATTTTGACAATTCTTCATAATTAGTTCTTTTATTGTCTAAAATAAATTGGATTATCCTTTTATGTTTGACGTCAAACATATTAATCATGTTTTCACCTCTCTTGAATACGTTTTCATTATATGTCGATTATATTAATTTGCATATATGGATATTTGCAATTGTATTAATGCATTAGTAAAGGGGTAAAGATTTTATACTACTCATATAAAGTAATGAATTCTGATTTTGTCATATACTATCAAACAACTTTCTAGTAGACAGCATACATACCTCACTGTCACTATCATAACAAAAAACACTTTCCAAAAAGGAGAAGTGTTTTTATAGTAACTTAAGATAATTCCACATAATTTTTTTTGTCACATTGCTTTTTTATTTAATAGTCAAGTAATCTTCAGCAATGGCCAAGAAGGCTTTTCCTGCCTTTATCATCGCTGTTTCATCAATATTGAAGCGAGGATGGTGATGCGGGTAAGTTGCTTCTAATTCTGGATTTCCACCTCCCACATTGAAGAACGTCCCTGGCGTCACTTTTAAGAAATAGCCAAAATCTTCTCCTCCCATTGTGGGTTCGCGTTCGATCACTTCCTCTTCACCAAATTTTTCTTTCATCACTTCTACAAAACGGTTAGTTTCTTTAGGGTGATTATAGACAGCATCATAGCCTCTTGTGTAGACTAATTCGCAGGTGCCGTGATACATAGAAGCCACGCTATTAGCCATTACTTCCATCTCCCGTTGAATCGTGTCACGAGCCTCTTCTTGATAAGTACGAACCGTTCCTCTGATGATTGCAGTATCCGCGATAATATTGTTCGCTTCCCCACCTGCTTGTATTGTCGAGACTGTAACGACAGCTGGATGAAGCGGATTGATTGCTCGGCTCACTAAAGTCTGCAGAGCTTCCACTATCTTAGTCACAATAATAACAGAATCTATCGTGTCTTGTGGATATGCACCATGTCCACCTTTGCCTTGGATGTGGATCTCAAAGAAATCGGCAGCTGCCATGGCATGTCCATTCACATAAGCAACCTTTCCAGCTGGAACCGACGATTGGACATGTTGACCAAATACATAGTCGACGCCTTCCATTGCACCAGCCTCTACCATGCTTTTGGCACCCCCAGGCAGTACCTCCTCAGCATTTTGATGCAACAGCACAATGCTCCCATGCAAGTCTTCCTTATGATTAGCTAATACTTTGGCAACACTAAGTAAGGTGGCTGTATGTGAATCATGTCCACAGGCATGCATAACACCAGGATTCCGGGATTTATAGTCAACCGTATTTTCTTCTTGGATACGTAGTGCATCGAAATCAGCCCTGAAAGCAATTGTAGGCCCACTATGAGTACCTCCAATTTTTGCCACGATTCCATAACCATTTCCGACATTTTCTTGGACGTCTGTTATGCCATAGGACTTTAGCTGCTCCACTATGAACGCTGCCGTTTCTGTTTCTTCAAACGATGCTTCGGGATGTTGATGAAGGTATCTTCGCACACTCACCGTTTCTTGGTAATTCTCCTCTAGTTCATTTTCCCAGTTAGTATATAGTGTTTTTTCTTTCACGGTGCTGTTTTCCATACGATCCCCTACTTTCGTCTTTTTGTTAGATTGCTAAGCTACTCAATGTTAATTTCTCATACCTTTTCTTTAAGAACGGTATTTCTTGTTTTTTACAGTAAACAAAATGTTCAGGGACAATTTCATAAAGCCCTACATCTGTTTCATCCTCATAGTGGTGAAAGCTTGGATCATAGCCAATGCGTGAACGCGTGCGTTCTATCTCTGGATCAGGCACCGGAACGGCAGATAATAATGATTCTGTGTACGGATGCAACGGGAAATTGTACAACTCTTCTGAAGGCGCCACTTCCAATAAGCGTCCCTCATTCATCACTCCAATACGGTCACTGATGTATTTGACCATAGATAAATCGTGGGCAATGAATAAATACGTTAAATTACGTTCTTCCTTTAGCTTTTTCAAGAGATTGACGATTTGTGCTTGAATAGACACATCCAAAGCAGAGATTGCTTCATCCGCAACAATAAAATCTGGGTTTACAGCTAAGGCACGGGCGATTCCCACACGTTGGCACTGTCCACCTGAGAATTCCCGTGGATAGCGGGTGGCATATTCAGGGCTAAGTCCTACCAAATTCAAAAGTTCGTATACTTTGGCCTGTTTTCCTTCTTTATTCTTTACCAGACCATGAACATCCAATCCTCCTCCAATAATTTCCATCACCGTTTTTCGTGGGTTCAAAGATGCATAAGGATCTTGAAATACCATCTGGACAAATTTTCGAAAGCTCAGCACTTCTTTTCGCTTCTTAAAGCTGCCAATCTCTTTATCAGCAAAATGAATATCGCCAGAGGAGGCCCCTTGAAGTTTTGCCACTAATTTTCCAGTTGTAGACTTTCCAGAACCTGATTCTCCAACCAGACCGAATGTTTCTCCTTCATAAATATAAAACGACAGGTCATTGACAGCCCGTACTTCAGCTGGCTTTCCTTCATTAAAAACTTGATTCAGATGGTTAACCTCCAGTAGTTTTTTTCTCGGTTGTGGGTTCATCCATATGCCCTCCTAACAGATTTTGTGTTGAATATCTCCCAACGCCTTACGATTTCAGCGGGTGGAGTTACTTCGGGTGCATCTGAATGCAAGAGCCACGTAGCTGCAAAGTGAGTTCCAGTTAAAGAAAATACCTCAGGCTCTTTTTTGAAATCAATTTCTAGTGCGTAAACATTACGCGGAGCAAAAGCGTCTCCGGTTGGCGGATGCAATAAATTAGGCGGCGATCCTGGAATCGCATAGAGATCACGACCCACATTTTCTAGTGTCGGCATGGACGCCAGCAATCCCCATGTGTACGGATGTCGTGGGTTGTAAAAAATCTCATCCACGGTTCCCCACTCGACAATTTTACCAGCATACATCACAGCAACTCGGTCGGCCATGTTGGCCACCACACCCAAGTCATGCGTAATAAAGATAATTGAGGTGTTGATTTTTTCTTTCAGTTCGTTCATCAGCTCCAAAATCTGGGCTTGGATCGTCACATCCAAAGCTGTCGTGGGCTCATCGGCAATCAGAATTTTAGGCTTGCAAGCAAGGGCAATAGCGATCATTACTCTTTGGCGCATGCCTCCAGAAAATTGATGAGGGTAGTGATCAATGCGCTTTTCTGCATCTTTCACACCGACCATCTTTAGCAACTCCTTGGCTTGCTTCAACGCTTCGGCTAGGTTAACTGCTTGATGCCGAACAATGGATTCCGCAATTTGCTTGCCAACAGACATCATCGGATTCAAAGAGGTCATGGGGTCTTGAAAGATAGTAGCAATCTCTTTACCGCGAACTTCCTGCATGTTCGTTTCGCTTAACTTCAGTAAGTCTTGACCTTTATAGAGAATCTCACCGCTTTTGATGAGTGTGTTTTTATCGCCCAGCAATCCCATAATAGCTTGAGTAGATACCGATTTACCGGAACCCGATTCGCCTACGATCGCTAACGTTTCGCCTTCATACAACTCAAAGTTTACACCTCTAACCGCTTGAACTTCACCCGCATAAGTCTGGAAAGAAATTTCTAAGTCTTTAACTTCCAATATTTTTTCCTGCATGGTTTCACCCCTTCTCCTTGATTTTATTTAGCTCCGAAATCTTTCATCAGCTCTACCATATGAGCAATATTTTGGTAAAAATCATTCAATCGTACGTTTTCATTTGGCGCATGCGCTCCTGAATTGGCCCATCCGGCACCTACCCCTGCAATTGGTACCTGCAAATACTTTTCAAACAATTCACTTGGACCCGTTCCAGCCATGCTCGGAGAGACTACTACTGGATTTTCTTCGCCATATATTTTTTTGGCTGAGTTGACCACGACTTCGATAAAAGGATCTTCTACAGAAGTACGCTGTGCTCCTTCTGCAGCAACCATCGTCAGAGAAATATCCTGATAGCCATTATCATCCAAATGTTGGCGAATGCAGTCACGGATATGTTCTGGATCTTGGCCAGGTACTAATCTACAATCCACTTTTGCTTTACCTGTTTTCGGAAGCACAGTCTTTACACCAGTACCGGTATATCCACTGGTAAATCCACAGACTGTCATAGTCGGATAGAAAGCTAGTGCTTCTGTAGGCGTCACATCGGTTCCATCCGTGATGAAATCTTCCGTTAAGCCATATTGTTCTTTCACTTCTTCTGCTTTAAATGGCTGACTAGCAGCCGACTCCGTATCCTTCTCTGACAACGGTTGAACACCGTCATAGAAACCTTTCACCTTAATTTCATTTTGCTTGTTCTTCATAGAATCCAAAGCGTGAATCAAGCGCCATGCTGGATTGTCAACGATGGCAGCCATGGATGAATGGATATCGATCGTTGCCGTTGTCACTTCAAGGTCAAAATAAGCAATTCCTTTCATCCCTGCACTAACAACATAGTTCTCATATTTGTCTTTCGAACCGGCTTCCCAAATACAGGCGTCTGCTTTGAAAAGTCCTGCATATTTCTCAATATACGGTCCCAAATTTGGGCTACCGATCTCTTCTTCTCCTTCCAATAAAAATTTCACATTACAAGGGAGACCGCCCGACTCTTTCAGAATGGATAACGCATTTAATCGGGCCATAAAGTTCGCTTTATTATCGGAAACACCACGGGCATATAATGTATCGTCTTGCACAGTAGGTTCGAACGGTTCTGTATGCCATTCATCCAAAGGATCTGATGGTTGTACATCGTAATGGTTGTAGAATAATAATGTCCGATTACTATTTCCGGCCGGCGAAGCGGGGAAGTATCCGTAAATGACCGGATGCCCTCCCATATCGTCCAATACCTTAACCTCACCACCCGTTTGTTCAATTAGTCCTTTAACATAGGCTACGGTTTCTGGTATCTGTCTGTGTTCGGTAGAAACTGACTCTATTCTTAGGTAATCGTAAAATTCCTCCTGGCGATTCTCAGCCATTTTTTTAGCTTGTTCTATTGTTGTTGCGCTCTGCACTACTGTCATTTTTCATTCTCCTCTCAGTTTATGAAGCTTATTCCAAAGTCCAATCTTGTAGATTGTATAGAGATCCGGCCCAGTACTCATTGATCCCGCCGTTTAAGGAATCATTCTTGATTACGATGTCATTTTGGGAATAAAGTGGCAACATCGGTGCTTGCTCTTGCATCAATTCTTGGAATTCATTATAGATTGCTATTCGTTTAGTGCTGTCCGTTTCTGATTTTCCTTGTTCCAGTAAAGCATCGATCTCTGGACTTTTAAGTTGTGTATAATTTGAACTCCCCGCTGAACCAAAGTAGCTCGTCAGATCTGGGTCGACCGGAACAGAAATACCACCTAAATAGAGGTCATAATCCCCTAATTTGGCTTTCTCCAGTGTAGTTGGGAAATCATAAGTTACTTGTTCAACTGTGAATCCAACTGCCTCCAAGTCTTGCTCAATCAGATTAGCCGATTGCTCACGGACTTTATTTCCAGTCGGTACCATCAATTCAATTGGATCTGCCATGTCGTAATCAGACTTGGCAATATAGTCTTTAGCTATTTCAGGATCATAGGCAAGAGGCTCTAACTCTTCATTCATATAAGGGCTGGCAGAAGTATACGGTCCATTTGTGACTTCAGCATTGCCTTGCAGCAAATTATCCACGATAGTATCGCGGTTAACCGCATGAGACATGGCCAGTCGGATATTTTCGTCGAATCGTTCAGTATTGTAGTACATAAACTGATTGGTCCATGCAGGTTGAACAGTTACATCTAACCCTTCGACATTTTGTACCATTTCGATATCAGAGATGGATATTTCACCGATTCCACCACTCGCATTCATTGTTACGCCACCCGTTTGCAGCTCGGTTGCCAAGTTTGTCGCAGACATCACTCGGATAAAGACGGCTGGGATCTCAGGTTCGCCTCGGTAATATGTATCATTCGCCGCAAGCTCCAGATAAGAATCTTGCACATAGTCTATAAATTTATAAGGACCACTTGTGACGGTAGGCTTGTTAAAGGCATCGGATCCTGCCAGTTCACCGATAGCGATGCTTTCAACTACATGTTTTGGTTGGACAAAGATATTCGTACCAATCATTTCTTTCACATAATTGGGATCCATCGGACTTTTGGTCTTGAAGGTGACCGTCTTATCATCAACAGCTACTAGGTTTGGAATTTCTGTACCACTTTCAAGCTTCCCCGATTCATCCACTCCTTCTAGTGACGTTAGGTATAATCCTGTCGTTTCAACTTCTGGATTAGCAAATAAATTCATTGTGAAGACCACATCGTCCGCTGTAATGGATGTGCCATCTGTCCATACAGCATCTTGATTTAATTTGATTGTGTAATTTTGGTTGTCCGTTGTCTCAAAGGAATCTGCTAGCTTGGCTTGAAATCCCAGTGGACTAGTCATTTCTAGCAATGTGTCAAAATACAAACGCTGCACCCATCTGGTGGATACACCTGCCGCATTGAGAGGGCTGATATTGCCCATCGGATTGGTTACTCCCACGTATAGTGTATCTTTAGAACTACTCGCAGCTGATTTAGTCGTCTCAGCATCCGTATCGCTACAAGCAGCTAGAGTCACCAGACTCGCAACTGCCAAAAAGCTGATTAGTTTTTTACCATATTTTTTCATATCCATTCCTCCAAAATGCTAATTTGTCGTACCGTCAAAAGCGTCTCGCAATCCGTCACCAATAAAGTTGATTGAAAGAACCGCCAATAATATCATGACACCTGCTGGAATCCATAACCAAGGCTGACTGGATAGGACCGTCAATGATTGAGCTTGCGATAAAATGTTTCCCCAACTTGATGTAGGAGGTTGGATACCCATTCCTAGAAAGCTGAGTGAAGATTCAGTCAATATAGCGCTGGCTACACCGAAAGTTGCATTTACAAATATGCTGGATAACACATTTGGTAAAATTTCTTTAAAAAGGATGTACGGAGTGGAATAACCTATTGAAATCGCCGCCTGGATATACTCACTATTCTTGATTGAGAGGACATTCCCACGGACGATGCGGCAAATCCCTGTCCAGTTCAAGCAGCCCATTACTAAAGTAATCGTCCATACACCTGGACCGAGAATGCTGACCAAAACTAAGATGACCATAAACGATGGGAAAGATTGGAAAACTTCAGTAGTCCGCATGATGAGGCTGTCAATCCAACCTCCAAAATAGCCGGCGATCAGCCCTAATGTGGTTCCAATCGTGACATAAATTGCGACCGAACAAATCCCTACAAACAAGGAGATCCGCGAGCCATAAATCAGCCGACTAAAAACGTCCCGGCCAACTTCATCCGTTCCCAACCAGTAAATCGCGCTTGGTTCAGCTTCAAAATCCGACGTAATCAGCGTCGGATCGATCTTAGCAATAAGAGGAGCAAATACTGCTATTAGAATCATTACTAGAAAGACAACCGAACCAATGACTGCAGGCTTGTGTTTCAAGAAACGTCTGAAAATAATCTTGCTATCGCTTTCTCTCTGGCTGTTTTCCAAAAACTGCTTTTCTTCTCGGAAGGGTTCGCCATTCTGATAGACGAGTTTAAAATCTGTACTTGTTGAAGCCATCTTATTCCTCCTCTTTAATTTTCACTGAACTGGATGCGTGGGTCCGCTGTTGCGTAGAAGATATCTGTCAATATATTGGCTATTAATACGACAATCGCCGATAGAAGCGTAATAGCCATTAATACGTTATAGTCCCTAGACTGAATGGAGGAAATGGTCAATGCACCCAAACCTGGCCATTGAAAAATCTGTTCTGTCACAATGGCACCGCCAATCAATAGGGGAATGTCTGTACCAATAATCGTGATGATGGGTATTAATGCATTTCTTACACCGTGCTTGAAAATGATTTGGCCCGGCTTCAGACCTTTTGCCCTCGCTGTGCGCAAATAATTCTCACCGAAAACATCAATCATACTAGAACGGACATACCGGATCATGTTTGCCGAGATAGTAGTAGCAATCACTGAAACCGGTAGTATTAAATGCCGGATACGTTCTACAAATCCACCGTCAGAGCCAAGCACTTGCATGCCCCCAGTCGGAAACCATTTTAGTTTAACCGCAAATATGTAGATGAAGAAGAGTCCTAAAAAGAAATTAGGAATCGAAACACCTAGGAAAGACGTTCCCGTAATAAAATAGTCGACCCAAGATTTTTGGTTCACCGCACTATAGATTCCCAAAGGTATGGCGATAAGATAAGCTACTATCAATGAGATGCCCATCAATAAAAGTGTCGGTCCGACTCTTTCTACGAGCATAGTCGCTACCGGTTGTCTAGTGGCGAATGAAATACCTAAATCTCCATGGAGTAGATCATTCAGCCAATAGACGTACCGAACGAGTAACGGTTTATTTAAACCAAGATTTTCACGCGTTTGGTTGATTTGGTCTTCTGTAGCATCCGCGCTGACGTATAAAGTAGCTGGATCTCCCGGTGCTAGATTAATGATCAGAAAAGAAAGAAAAGTAATGCAAAAGAGAACGATGATTCCAATCATTAAACGTTTTATTAGAAATTTTTTCATGCTGACACCCCCGTGGCTAAATTTTAATTACACGATTCCTTATGCATCTTGATCTAATCAACCCTTTCTATGACAAAGCCATTTCAGAAAATAAAAAGAGCCCCTCGCTATGAGGGGCTCCATATGTTAAGCCCCCGTGGTACGTAAACGAGGACTTAACTAATTTAATAGTCAAATCCTAGGGCTTAATTAATAAAATAATTGCAGCTTGAGTGTTGCTCTGATTATGTTCGGTATACAATTTTTGATTCATCATGAGTAACACTCCTTGTCTTTTTAATTTAACGTGTCATCATCTTACTGAAAAGAAATGAGATAGTCAAACACAAACCTTAATCTAATTATCATAATACTAGCCAAGTTTTAATAGTTAGCGGATTCATTTGCTGTTCTGTAGCTATTTTGTATAAATAATTTTTTAAAGAAATTTATCATTCATCCATCTGGATAAAATACCGATTAAAACTACAAGTTATACCAATCTATACTGAGAAACATAAAAACAAGCACTTACTCAGTGCTAGTTTTTATGGGCTATTCGTCAATATGTTAGGTATTAATTTCGTTGGTGCATGTTTGCTTGAAGTCCTTCTTGTTCTAAGAAATAACTAAGGGGTTACGCTTTCGCTTTGTTTCTTGACAACGTATCAGCTGAAAATAAAATGAGTGAACAAAAAAATATTTACGTTATAATCACTATACATACTGACCTAGAAAGGATCTACTCAAAAATGGAAATCGAAAATGAGCTTACTATTACGAACAGACAAGACTTAAGGAATTGGCTTGAGATACACTCGTCTACAGAAAACTTTTGTTGGGTAGTCATCAATAAGACTGAAACCTCAGAAGTTGTTCAGTATCTAGACATCGTTGAAGAAGCTTTATGTTTTGGTTGGATTGATGGCATCAAGAAAAAAATCTCTGAGACTGAATCAGCTCAAAGACTTTCTCCAAGAAGAAAAAGAAGCAGTTGGACGGAGTTAAATAAAGAACGGGTCAGAAGATTAAAGAAATTGAGTTTAATGACAGAAGATGGCTTGAAAGTTCTTCCAGATATGCGTCCTGAATCATTCATAATCGATCAGGAGATCGAAACTCGTTTAAAAGAGGATGACCAAGTTTATCAGAATTTCCTTAGCTTCCCTGAACTCTATAGAAGAATCAGAATAGACAATATACAAAGCTATAAAAGTGACCAAGACCTTTTTAATAGACGATTAACTAAATTTATTGAAAATACCAGAGCAAACAAACTTTACGGTCAGTGGAATGACAATAGTCGCTTGCTCAATTATTGACGCATGGAAAAAATAATTGGCTTTTTCTACCTAATTAAATCGTAATACTTTGATTGAAAAAGCCAATTGGTATGCTGTAACGGATATCAACAAACTTATACAATGGTATGACCAAGATTACCTTGAAAAACTTCTTCTTTAACACCCGAAGAAGCTATAATATTTACTTTAATGTCGAGTAGTCACAACCATTAACCGAGGTAGATAATGGTATATGTGTACCTATAAACTCAACAGTCTTTTGATAAGATTGCTTGGCTTCATCTGTCGAAAAATTAAATTGGTATTCATGAGGGATTTGTTTGGTATTCTCAGTATGGAATAGACTTTGAACCGGAATTTTTAGTTCTATTAATCTTTCTACTAAAGTAATTCCTTGTTCTGAGAAGGTAAAGGCATTGCCATCTGTAACATAGGTAGGTGGAAAGTCTTTTGTAAGATAGCTTGCTACACTGGCTTCCTGCAGTTCTTTACTATTATGCCATTTTTTTGTCCCAATCAAGGACCATGCTACTGTCCGGATAAAAAAATTCATAAAGCGATTGTCAAACGTTTGGTTTATTTGCTGCTTTAAATCTACTGGACCACAATAAGATAAAGACCCTTTCAAGTTCTCTTTAGGAATAACTTGTTCAACACTCATTTGTCGAGCATAGTCGTTATTTGTTTGAAGAGCTGCATATTGTAATGCAATCTGTGCACCAGCACTATCGCCGCCCAAAAACACTTGCGTCATATCTAGCATTTTATAAGCTTGCGTGTTGTTTTGTATATGGCATACCATTTCATTCAATTGAAGTAATTGGTTAGGATATTTTGAATCTGGTGCTAATCCATAATTTATTGAAACTATAGCAATAGCAGTATCTGCGACCAAACGTGTAGCAAATTCTCGGACATCAATCTTATCCCCACCTACATATCCACCACCATGAACCCAAAATAAAACAGGTAACAGCGCTTCAGTTTTATTGGGAAAATAAAAGTCGTATGTATTATTTTTAAAAACAGACTCATAAGTAAGGTCCAATTCAACGGTCACTTTCTCTTTAGCCAAGTTATATGCAGCTGGTTCCGTGATTGTTTCAGGACGATCAAATAATTTATTGAACAGTTTAGCTCCTGGTTTAGGCGATATTTGAAGTGTCATAACCACATCTAACGCAAAATCTGTCAAGCTTTTAACTATCAATTTGCCTGGTTTCATTTTTAATTTAACCTCCTCATTATTTTGAACATTTCTTAATATAGCGTATCATAAAATCTATATTTCTCACACTATCATAAACTATTTATAATGATTAAATTTAGCAGTAAATCATTATATTATTTGAAACAAAATGATCAAATTAAAAGTTATTAGAGTACCGTGCAAGAATATTTGCAAAAATAAAAGCATACCAACTTTTCTTAAAGAAAAGTTGGTATGCTTTTTTTCGTTATTGTTTAGAATGCCTCTTTTAGCGGTTGGCAAACTTCACACTTGCGTTGATTTTTATTTTTAAATTTTGTAAAGGATTTTTCAAATTTATTGCCACATGCGCACTCAAATTGTAGCTTCTGAGAAAAACCGCGGTATTCTGTCGTTAGCAATTTGCTATCTGAATTTTTTTCAACAAATTCTTTAATTGAATCGATCGTCCATTGTTTATTCATTTTCTTACACCTCCATAGTTTAGCGATAAGCGGAGGCTTTCTTGGCATCCGTTTTAAGTAAAGTCGACATTTTCTTAAGCCACTCATTATAGCATGAGTGGCTTCTGATATCTAGCAGTTGCTATAAGCTGAACGACCCTTGTAATTTAGTGTATTATTTTTCTATATTAAAATTTCCTATTTGTGATTAATTGTTCAAACTTACTTAATATAAAGTAAATAAAAGCTAGTTGAATCCAATTTTTTTTAAATATTATTTCTATTTACGAAAATCATTCATCTAATTTTTGATGCTTGGATTTTTTTGGTTCTATTACCACATTCAAATCTATACATTAATATTTAGACTTTCAATTCTTTTTTTGAAAAAGTTATTAAACCAACACTTAAAACAATTAACTTACATTAATTTAAAATTAATTGTGAACATTTGAGCTTTAACTAATAAAAACGCTTGCTTTTACATTAATAATATAGTTATAATGCGTATGTAGTTTCCTATTAAGAAATACCAATTTCCTATATGGAAATCACATAAAATGAAAGAGGTGGTAAGCATGACTTTTACAATGGAAAAATTTAGTTTAAATGAAAAAGTGGCTTTAGTTACAGGAGCTAGTTATGGAATTGGATTTTCAATTGCTTCTGCATTTGCAGAGGCTGGAGCAACAGTTGTATTTAATGATATTAATCAGGAATTAGTTAATAAAGGTTTAGCAAATTTTGAAGAAGCAGGAATTAAAGCTTATGGTTACGTATGCGATGTAACCAATGAATCAGCCGTTCAAGAATTAGTTGCAAAAGTAAAAGATGACGTTGGCATAATTGATATTTTAGTTAATAATGCTGGAATCATCAAGCGAATTCCTATGTTAGAAATGTCTACTGAAGACTTTCGTCAAGTAATTGATATTGATCTAACGGGTCCATTTATTGTGGCTAAAGCAGTTTTACCAAATATGATTGAAAAAGGACACGGTAAAATTATCAACATCTGTTCAATGATGAGTGAATTAGGTCGAGAAACAGTATCTGCTTATGCGGCTGCTAAAGGTGGCTTAAAAATGTTGACACGTAATATCTGTTCTGAGTTTGGTGAAGCGAACATTCAATGTAATGGAATTGGACCTGGGTATATTGCAACCCCACAAACAGCAGCATTACGAGAAATACAACCAGATGGTTCTCGTCATCCATTTGATCAATTTATTATTTCTAAAACACCCGCAGCACGTTGGGGTACTGCAGAAGATTTGCAAGGATCAGCAGTTTTCTTATCTTCAGAAGCATCCGATTTCGTAAACGGTCATGTATTGTATGTTGATGGTGGTATTCTAGCCTACATTGGTAAACAACCGTAACCTATTAAAGTTTTGAGAGATTGAGATACAGCCTTCTAGCTTTAACTTAAGTGGTATATTCGACTTGTATTATAACCCTTTATTATATAAGTCTGAATAGTAAGTTATTATCCGAAAAGGTACTCTATCAAGGGAATCCAATCTCTTTTTTTAAATTCATTTGTGAAAAAATTATAAAACGATAGAGATATGCTAGATTTTTATTATCCATTTAAATAGCAATTTATTATCCAAAAAATCTATCCCAGGTAACGTAATCTCTTTTTTTAAAAAACTTTGTGAATAAAATATAAAAAAATTGGAGTGAACTATATGGTAGTAATTGACTACATCATGAGTTTAGGTGCAAGTGTTATGATGCCTATTCTATTCACGATTTTCGGCATTGTTTTAGGTTTAGGAGTTTCTAAATCTTTACGTGCTGGGATTTCAGTAGGAATTGGTTTTGTTGGTTTGAGTGTTATCACAAAATTATTAGCTGATAATTTAGGGCCTGCTGTAAATCAAATGGTTGAGATATATGGTCTAAATTTAAAAGTATTAGATATCGGATGGCCAGCAGCTGCTGCTGTTGCTTATGGAACACAAGTTGGTGCTATTGTGATTCCATTGGGCTTGTTAGTAAACATCATTATGTTATTAACTCGAACAACGAATACAGTCAATATTGATTTGTGGAATTATTGGCACTTTGCTTTTATTGGTTCAATCGTTTCAATTGCAACAAACAGCTTTGTGTGGGGACTATTTGCAGTAGTTGTGACAGTTGCTATCACATTAGTTTCAGCTGATTTATCTCAAGGTAAGTTTGAAGAGTTTTATGGTGAAGAAATGAAAGGAATTTCCATTCCGCAAGCTTTCTGTGTAGGCTTTATCCCATTTGCAATCGCTACAGACTGGATTATTGAACGTATTCCTGGGCTGAGAAAAGTAGATTTAGATGCTAAAAAAATGCAAGAAAAATTTGGGATCATTGGGGAACCCTTATTTTTAGGGATTATTGTAGGAGTTGGTTTAGGATTTATTGCCCAATATTCAATTGCTCAATCTCTAAGTCTAGGGATTACAATGTCCGCAGTAATGGTCCTAATCCCTAAGATTACAGGACAATTTATAGAAGGATTGAATCCTATTTCTAAAAGATCTCAAGTATTGATTGGTTCAAAATTAAAAGGGGGACGTCAACTAAATATCGGAATGACTCCTGCTTTAGTCATTGGACACCCCGTTACTTTAGTTTGTTCATTGTTGTTAGTACCAATTATTTTGTTTTTATCTATTCTTATACCTGGAAATAAATTTTTACCATTAGCATCATTATCAGGGTTGATCTATATTTTCCCACTAGTATTGCCCTATACAAAAGGGAATGTGTTACGTTCAATGATTACCGGTATTTTGACATTAGTTACTGGTATTTTATTTGCGACTTCCCTATCAAAAATCTTTACTGCAGCTGTTAATATTGTGGATGCTAGTTTAATTCCTCAAGGAACAACTGCTGTTGCTTCAATCGATTTTGCAGCAAGTCCATTTTCATGGATCATCTATCAATTGATTACTAATCTTGGAATCATTGGGGCTGCCATTCTTGGCATAGCGACTATTCTATTTGCAGTATTTAATCGTTCAAAAATTACAAAACAAGTATTAGGAAAAAAAGGAGTTAATTTAAATGAAGCGAGTACAACTACTAAATAAATTAGAAACAGCTGGAGTAATAGCAGTAATTAGAGGCGAATCAAAGGATCAAGGTAAGAAATCTTGTGAGGCTCTAATAAAAGGTGGTGTGAAAGGTTTAGAAGTGACTTTTA
The DNA here is from genome assembly GCF_000195575.1 of Carnobacterium sp. 17-4. Classification (NCBI taxonomy): domain Bacteria; kingdom Bacillati; phylum Bacillota; class Bacilli; order Lactobacillales; family Carnobacteriaceae; genus Carnobacterium; species Carnobacterium sp. 17-4. The sequence continues at coordinate 2,471,022 of NC_015391.1, forward strand.
CTTTACCAAAAGCAGACGAAGTTATTGCTGAGCTAATTGCTGAAAATACCGATTCTACTGTTGTCATTGGTGCAGGTACTGTTTTAGACGTTACTACAGCACGTCTAGCTATTATGGCTGGCGCTGAATTTATTGTCAGTCCTACTTTTGATCAATCAACCGCTGAATTATGTAATCTTTATCAAATTCCTTATCTACCAGGATGTATGACAATTACTGAAATTAAGAATGCAATGAAAGTTGGAGTGGATATTGTAAAACTATTTCCTGGATCAGCCTATGGTCCTTCAATTGTATCAGCCTTTAAAGCACCTCTTCCACAAGTCAATATCATGCCAACTGGTGGTGTTAGTCTTGAGAATATGGCTGACTGGTTTAAAGCAGGTGTCGTTACAGTAGGTGTTGGCGGTAATCTTTTGAAACCTGCTGAAAAAGGCGATTACAAAGGTGTAGAAAAAGCAGCTAAAGAATATATGACAGAATTAAACAGAATTAGGGAAGAAATGTAATGGCTAAAGTTTTAACATTAGGCGAAATTATGTTGCGCTTATCTAACATAGACAATACAAGGATCGTTGAAAGCAAAGCATTTGCTACTTGCTATGGAGGTGGAGAAGCAAATGTTGCGATATCCCTTGCAAATTTTGGACATGAGGTCAATTTTGCAAGCAAACTACCCGATAATTTTTTGGGTGCAGCAGCGATAAAACACCTTCAAAAATATGAAGTAGGTTGTAGCAATTTACTAATTGGCGGACAACGTTTAGGTACTTATTATTTAGAACAAGGTATCAGTTTAAGGAGTTCTCAAGTGATTTACGATCGCTGCTTTTCTAGCTTTTCTATGATGACAGAAATCGAGTGGGCTATGGATGAATTATTCTTAGATGTTGAATTAATTCATATTTCAGGAATTACTCCAGCACTTTCATCACATTGGCAAGATATGATACTTGATATAGTAAAAGAAGCTAAAAAGCGTAATATTCTGGTAAGCTTTGACATTAATTACAGAAGTAAGTTATGGTCAGTATCAGATTGCGCTGAATACATTGGTAAAGTGGCAAAATATATTGACTATTGTTCTGCTGGTTCTTTAGATGCGATTAATTTTTTTGGTATCGAAGAAAAATATTCTTTTGAATTGGTTGATTATTATAAAAAAATTGTCGAAATATTTCCAAACATCAAGGTCTTGTATTCAACAACTAGAACAGTTTATGATGCAAAACATAACCAACTAACGGGTCACCTCTTTATCAATAATCAGGTGTATAACTCTAAAACTATCGATATTCCCCAGATTGTGGATCGTGTTGGTGGTGGAGATGCCTTCGCAGCAGGTGTTTTGCATGGACTACTTAATCACCTACCGGAACAAAAAATAATTGATTTTGCAACAGCGGCTTCTGCATTAAAACACACAATTTTTGGAGATTGTAACCAATTTAAAGTTGAAGAAATCGAAGAAATCATGAATTCAGATGGATGCGAAATCAAGCGTTAGTTAACTCTTCCTATCCATGAATAAAAATCAGCGTCTGATCCTTAGTAAATAAGGATCAGACGCTGATTTTTTATATGAACGCGTTTGTATAATAAATAAGTTCTCTTATAAAATGATACTAGACAAAACTCCCCTAGGAGGAACTCAATTGATGTAGAACCATTAAAGTATGTCCTCAATTTTCTCTTTTGTTTCCATAAGACTTCGTATAATTTTTGATTGATAATCGGAAGTCATTCTAAATTTTGGCACACTCATACTCATTGCACCAATGACCTTACCCTCTTTTTTTAAAGTAGTAGCGATACAGTAACAATCAAGTTCTTGTTCTTCATCATCAATTGCATAGCCTAAACTACGCATTTTTTCGATTTCTTTCCAAAGATCTTTAGGATCTGTGATTGTGTACGATGTCTTAGCTTCTAAAATAGTATTATTGAGATATTCTTTTATATCCTTATCATCAAAAGAACTGAGAACAATTTTCCCCATTCCTGAACTATATAAAGATCTGGTCATTCCAATTTTTGAGGACATATAGATATTTTGATTTTTAGGTTCTAATTTATTTAAATACACTACTTCATTTTTTAAAGGAATTGCCAGATGAATGGTTTCATCAACTTTTGACTGCAGTTCTTCTAAAAAAGGTTCCGTTATATCGACTAACTCTTGCTCAGCTATTTTACTAAATCGATAGTGTAAAAATTTGGTTCCCAAACGATACTTTTTTGTATCTTCATTTTTAGCTACATAACTGATAAAGATTAATGTTTCTAAAATTTTAGTAACTGTAGAAGCTGTTATCTGAGTTTTTTGAGATATCATTTGGATGGTTTGTTCGCCATTCTCTGATAATACATCAATAATTTTAGCAGCTTTAATAAGTACAGTACCATATAACTTTTTTTCCAAGGCCTTTCCTCCTTAATTTAGGTGACACTGTATCTTACCATATTAACAATATTTGAACCAAAATAGATTTTATAGACCAATATTATCTTGAAAATATCAATAGAAGCAAACTATCCATGTTACTTCCCATCTTAGGTTTTACACATCAAAAAAAGTAAATAAACTAGATAAAAAGATATTCGCTGCAATGTAGTTTTGACTATAGTCTTCTAATTAGTTGAACAATCCAAAATCTATATGGAGAACAAAAAAACCAACTAGCATCTTATCTATGCTGGTTGGTTTTTCAAAAATAATTGTTAACGAGCTAAAATTAAAACATTGATTTATAAAGTTCAATAATTTCCTTTACAGAAGTATCACGTGGATTTCCTGATGTGCAAACATCACGAAAAGCATCTTCAGCAATTTGTAGAATATCTTCTGATTTAACACCTAATTCTGAAAGGTTTTGTGGAATCCCTACATCAATACCTAGTTGTTTTACCACTTGAACAGTAGCATCGCGAACTTCGGATAGTAACATATCTTCTGCTCCTTCAACACTCATATTAACTGCAATGTCTCGATATTTTTCGTCAGTAAATTCTTTATTGTACTCCATAATAAGTGGTAGCAGTGTTGCACATGCAACCCCATGAGGTATGTTATACCAAGCACTCAATGGGTGAGCCATACCATGTACTAATCCTAGACCGACATTAGAAAATCCCATACCAGCAATATATTGTCCTAATGCCATTTCTTCACGTGCTTTTTGTTTTCCAGCAACCGAATCACGTAATGAATGGCTAATAATTTTAATTGCTTTAATGTGCAACATATCAGTCATTTCCCATGCGCCTTTAGTAACATATCCTTCAATGGCGTGGGTTAATGCATCCATACCAGTAGAAGCACATAGACCTTTTGGCATTCCCATCATCATGTCACTGTCTACAAAAGCGACAATAGGAATATCGTGAGGGTCAACACAAACGAATTTCCGGTGGTTGGATTCATCAGTGATTACATAGTTAATCGTTACTTCCGCAGCTGTTCCAGAGGTCGTTGGTATTGCCAAAATTGGAAGTGCTTTTTTTTTCGTATCTGCTACACCCTCTAAACTAAGGACATCTTCAAATTCAGGATTCTTAACTATAATACCGATTGCCTTTGCTGTATCAATTGGCGATCCGCCACCAATAGCTACAATATAATCAGCCTTTGCATCTTTACAAGCCTTTACTCCCGATTGTACATCACCAATTGTTGGATTCGGTACAATCCCATCATAAATTTTATAGTCTAAACCAGCTTCATCCAAAATTGCTGTTACCTTTGTTGCCACTTCAAATTTCATTAATCCTTTATCCGTAACAACTAGAGCCTTTTTAAATCCTCTCTTTTTTGCCTCAATTGCTACTTCTTTGATTGCTCCTTTACCAAAATAAGAAGTTTCGTTCAATACCATACGGTTTACTGACATTTTTTTCTCTCCTTTGTGTGTTTGCTCATATAATCTGATAATAAAAAGTAATAAATGTTACTTTTCCTATAATTCAAAGACTTGTTTTAAATCAATTGTAACTGGTGAGTTATCTAGGTTGGTTTCCATTATATCTTTCATATAGTTCCACCATTTTTGATTAATTTCGGTTTCGGCAGTGCCTGTCCACTTGTTTTCATCTTCTATTTCAAGATAACCAAATAAATAATCCGTTTCGGGATCTATAAATATTGAGTAACTGATGGCACCGTGCTCTTTTAACATTTGTCTCATTTCAGGCCACAGTTGGCCATGCCTTTTTTCATATTCTTTCTGCTTGTCTGGATAAATTTTCATTTTGAATCCTTTTTTTAGCATCTATATTTCCTCCATTAGAATTTATATATTGCCGTAATAACCTTAAGTGTCTATAGTTTATATTAAACGAAAGAGATCTTACTGATTCTATAAATCACTCAATTTGTCTTTCTAAATTTTCTGTTAGTTTATTTTTATTTTTTAAACGGAACTTATAAATGGTTGGGAATCCTCCGAAAATGAAGTAAAGGAGTGTAAGCCATATAGATGTAGCTTTCATACTTTCAACAGAATAATTACCATTAAAAGTAAATATGGAGAGTACAATCAAAATAATTAAGAATAGATAAGAAATCCATTTTATTCCCTTTATTAATCCTGGAAGAGTCTGTGTTTCACTATCATTAACAGGATTTTCTTCATCATTAATTATATCTATCGCTTCTGACAATTTTTTATCTTCTTCCACTTGCTCTGCATAATCTTCTCGAGCACCCATCCTAAGAGCAAGGAAGATGTAGCTACCCATTGCTAACAAATAGTTTGGTAGGAACAATAAGTAAGAATGGATCAATCCAGTTGCACTGACAGTAATTACGAACATTAGAGAGATTCCCCAAGCAATAAGCCCAGCATAATTTATTTTCCATCCCTTATACTTGGACCAATAACGAGTCCCACCTAGTTTAGGAAGAATCCAGTGCTCAGCAAGAACAATAGCCCCTATAGTTGGAACAACAAGTACAATAACATTAACAATTACCATAATATTGGCAACTATAGGAAACATTGCAATTAAAGTAGTCACAATACCAACAATATAACTAACCTTTTTTATACTTGTTTTAGGGAAAAAGGTTCCAAATGACAATGCCGCACGATAAATATTAGGATTTGCTGTGGTCCACCCCGCTACAACAACAGCAAGCAAGCCAGTTAACCCAAAAATAGTACTCATGACTGCTCCTGAATCAAGGACTGATAATGATTGTCCTAATACATTAGCAGCAGTTGCACCCATGACCCCAGCACTTATCCATGCAAAAAAATGGCCAATGTACATTCCGTAACCGGTTACAAATCCATAACTAGAACGCTTAGCGAATCTAAGTAACGACATATCGTTTAATCCGCCATGATATGCAAGATTACACATCCATGCAAACCCAATCACATGAATAGTACCCAACCTTTCACCACCACCAACAGCAGAACCGGTCCAAATACTAGCATCAGCTATATTTAGAAAATCTTTCAAGGAATTGATCTCTCCGTAACCAGTTTGGGCAGCCAACACTGGTAGGCTAATCATTGCACCAGCAAAAAATATTGCAATCATCCAAGGAACACATATTGCAGAAAATTTAGCTACCGCTTCAAAACCATTTGCTGCAACAATAGTTACGATAACCCCTAATAGGAGTACCAACAAAATAAATTTAAAACTAGTCGGATACCATTCTAATTGAGGGGTGATACCAAATATTACCCTTAATGCAGAAGCTGACACATTTAACATCGAACTGGCCATGGCAATAGAAGCTAATCCCCAAACAACATTGTAGATTTTTTGCATATAAGGACCAAGTACTTCACGTAAGTATGAATAAAGTGTCTTACGTGTATCGACTGCGATGGGGGCACACAGGAACGCATAAGTTAATGTAGCTAACAGGTTTCCTATTAGTAATCCAACAATGATTTCTCGTGTCGTCACTCCCCAAGTAACCATGGTCGCACCGATTACAAACTCAGTAGCTGCAATATGTTCACCACCATAAAGACCAAAGAAATTACCCAATCCAGATAATTTATTCTTAGATACTGGACGGTCTTCTCGGGGTACAGAACGTGCTAACTCTAAATACTTTTCTTCCATTATTTTACCTCTTCTCCATTATTTCATTGAATTTCTTACCGATAGATATGAAGAATAATTAGATAAAATTAGATTCTAAGTTTATTCTTCAATATTCGGCTTCCTTCCCAATTGGCTATTAGTGTATAGCTATTGGACTTTCTAAAAATTCTTTTCTAGGGACAACTCCAAATGCTTCTGCCAAATCTAACAGTTGTTCATCTGTAATAGTCTGTTTTATCCCTCCCTGAGCTTGAACATAAGTGTACACTTCTGCTGCTTTCTCAGCTGTTTCAATTAATCCATAAACTTCATCCATATCTTTACCGGCACCGTAGATACCATGATGAGGCCACACTACTAGACGTGTTTCTTTCATTTTTTCAGCTGTCGCTTCTCCAATTTCATTTGTTCCTGGTACTAACCAAGGAATTATAGAAACTCCTTCTGGAAAAACAACTAAACATTCAGTACACATCTTCCACAAAGTACGAGTAAATGATTTTTCATCTAAATCATGCGAATAAGTCATTGCTAATAAATGGCTTGCATGACAATGCATAACTATTCGATTGTTTGGGTCAACAGAAAGACGAGATATGTGAGTCATTAAATGACTTGGCAATTCACTGGTAGGAACAGCTTCATCTTCAAGCCCCCAAAGTAATTCTAGAGACCTACCATCTTCTTTAATACGAATCAAGCCGATATTTTTAACTGGGGCATTTTCAACGTTTTTGAAATATTTTCCCGATCCTGTTACTAGAAAGATTTTTGTGGCTAGCTCACTTGCGTCAAATTGCATTGGAATTTCACGAATAACTTTATTTATATCAATATAAGGAGTGACTTCCTCTTCCTTTAATAAATAACTAACATTGCCTCCATTTCGTTCATCCCAACCATGGTTGTACAAGTTTGTTGTCACTTCTATCATTTCTTTTACGAATACTGATTCTAAAATGTCTTTTACTTTCATAGTAGTAGTGCCTCCATTTTTTATATTCTAAATATTACGGTTAGCTATCTATATAAACTTAACCACGCTTGTTCAATACGCCATCCTCATATTGTTGAACTTCATTTAACCAATCCATCCCAACTGGAACATTATTTTTGTAGCAGAAATAATTCCAGACATCTCCATAGGGAAAGTCTTTTAACTCCTCTGTATAAACCATGCGTGAAGTATAATCAAATTTTAATTCCATATCTTTTAATTCTTGAGTAGGTTCGAGCATCGCTTTAAGTAAAGCTTTTTGTGTATTACGAGTTCCGACTACCCACGCTGCGATTCGGTTAATCGAAGCATCAAAGAAATCAAGACCGATATTTGTTTTTTCTAAAAGGTTATTGCGAACTAATTCTTTACCAATCTCTTGTAATTCATCATCCATAATTACCACATGATCAGAATCCCAACGAACTGGTCGACTAACATGTAACATAATCCCTTTACTAAATAAAGCAACTGAAGTTAACTTGTTAGAGATTACTTCTGTTGGATGGAAGTGCCCTGCATCCAAACAAATTAGCTTATCGCGAGTCAACCCATAACCCATGTAAAATTCATGAGAACCTACCGTATAAGCTTCAGCACCTAAACCAAATACTTTACTTTCAACAGCATCTTGTGTAAAGCGTTCATCTATTTCTTCACTAAAAATTTCATCTAATGATTCCATCAAGCGCTTTCTCGGACTATAACGATCAATAGGATTATCTTTCATACCATCTGGTACCCAGAAGTTATCGATACTTACTTGACCTAATTCTTTGCCAAAATATTCAGCAATTTTCCGGCAACGTTTACCATGTTCAATCCAAAAGTTACGAACTTCTTTGTCCGGATGTGCCAACGTGTAACCATCCTTCATCATTGGATGTGAAAAGAATGTTGGATTGAAATCAAGTCCTACACCTTGTTCTTTTGCCCAATCTACCCATTTTTTAAAGTGTTTTGGTTCAATTTCGTTTAAGTCAACTTTTTCGTCTGTATCTAGATACATAGCATGTAGATTCAATTTATGTTTTCCCGGAATAAGTGAATATGCCTTTTCTAAATCTTGTCGTAATTGTATTGGGGTATGCGCTGCACCAGGATAATTTCCAGTTGACATAATTCCTCCAGTCAGTTCTCCCTCTGGGTTTAAAAAACCTGTTACATCATCACCTTGCCAGCAATGCATTGAAATTTTAATGTTTTGTAATTTTTCTAACGCTTTATCAGTATCCACACCTATTTCTGTATATCTTGCTTTTGCATCTTCATAACGTTGTTCTACCTTGTTTTCCATTTTCATTCTCCTTTAAACTAATTGTTTTTTATCAATAAAATTTTTATAACCTTTAATTGCTTCCTTAATTTCTAAAGGATTCTTCGGAAAATAACGTTCTAAATCTACCGAGTTTCGGATATCTTCTCGTGCTTGTTCTAAAGTGCCGTATCCTTGCGTAGCAATCATTTGCACTATTAAATTACCAATTGCAGTTGCTTCCACTGGACCTGCTTCCACTTCGATATTACATATGTCAGCTGTTAATTGGTTCAAAAATTTATTGTTTGAACCCCCACCTACTATATGAAGCTTAGAAAGGTTACGTCCAGTGATCTTTTCTAGATTTTCCAGTTCCACCGCATAACACAATGCCAAGTTATCATAAATACAACGAGCCAACTCTCCTGGTGTTTCAGGAATTTTTTGACCCGTTTCGCGACAATATGTTTGTAGCTCTTCAATCATATTTTTTGGATTTAAGAAGCGACTGTCATTCACATTGATAAATTGTTGGAATGCTGCTTCTTGACTGGCCATTTTTGCTAATTCTGCATAACTGTATTTATAATCTTGCATCCTCGCTACTTCTTGAATCAACCACATTCCCATAATGTTTTTAAGAAAGCGTATGGTTCCTTGAACTCCCCACTCATTTGTAAAATTGGAATCAAAGGCTTCTTTGGTCGCTATCCCTTCAGGAATTTCTACACCCATCAATGACCAAGTACCTGAACTAATATAGGCCCATTCTTCTCCTTCACCTGGTGTTCCCACTACAGCAGAAGCTGTATCATGAGAAGCAACATTAATGAAAGTAACTTTTGGTAAATCATAGTTAGGAAATTTATCATATTGAATCTCACCTAATATTTGTCCTGGCTCTGTCAGGGGTGGGAAAATTTCTTCATCTATTCCTAAGACATCTAACACATCACTGTCCAATTTACGAGATTTCAAATTCAGCAGTTGCATAGTTGAAGCATTTGTCTTTTCTGTTACTGCTTTACCTGTAAAGATGTAACCCAAAAGATCAGGTATCAATAATAATTTATCTGCTCTTCCCAATTTTTCTTTATCTTCTACGAAGAGTTGAAATACTGTGTTGAAGGGTTGCAATTGAATACCAGTTTTTTTGTATAAATTTTCTAATGACATTTTTGAAGTAAAATCTTGTAAAACACTTTTAGTACGGCTATCTCGATAGCTGACAGGATCACTTAAAAAGCTATTATTTTCACCAACTAAGGCATAATCAACACCCCAAGTATCAATGCCTACATAACATTCATTAATGCCTTTTCTCTTTACTTCTACTAAACCATTCAAGATTTCAGAAACAAGATTGTTAAAGTTCCAGTAGTCAGTTCCGTCCTTATCTTGAAACTCATTTTTAAAACGATGAATCTCTTCTAGTTTAAATCCACCTAAATTTTGAAAGTTCGCGTGAATCAATCGACCACTAGAAGCACCAATATCAATTGCAATGTAATCCACTACTATTTCCTCCTAGAATTATTTTAGTTAAAACTCATATTTAAGCCACTAGTATCCGCTCCTCTTTTTAATAGCTAGTATTGTGATGATAATCACTAGTATTATCATCTGAAAAAAAACAAACCTGGTAAAGTAGTTAACTTTAATTTCTTAAAGATTAGACAGAATAAGAAACCTGTGTGCATGGTTGTAACCTACATGAAAAATAATAATGTATTGCAGGAGAAGATATTCCTATATGACTAGTTGTAAAAAAAAGTAACGTTTTTACAGACATTATCATATGAAAAATATATATACGGACAACTGAGGAACTCTCTTAAATATCCTGCCAACATTGATAAGGAGACAGTTGTTCTCTTGCATTCATGTTATCTCTTTGATACACTTACAGTATAGAACGCTTACATCAGGCAAACAATATCAAAAAGTCATACTATAAGTATCACTTTTACAGGGGATGATGATATTGAAAGATAACATTGAAGACTTTTTTTCACCTTTGGATCTACTAGAGACCAAGCAGAAAAGAACAGGAAAATTCATTGAAGAATTTACAGAAGAATACGAGATAGAAAAACAGTTACATTTAGTTATTCGCGAAAAATTGTTTTATGATTCACAAAGTATTATTATTAGAAAACACCGTAGATTTGCTTCTTATCCATTACATTCTCATCAATTTTTGGAATTCAATTACATGCTTTCTGGTCAATCTAAGCAAATAGTCAACGGGGAAAAAATTATTTTAAAAGAGAAACAAGTTCTTCTTTTAGATACTAATAGCAAACATGAGTTACTGCCATTAGGTGAAAAAGACTTATTAATCAACTTTTTATTCCGTACAAGTGATATGAATATTGATATGCTTAAAAATATTGATAACCAAAATTCCAGTCTTACTTATAATTTTTTGATGAGCGCTATTTTAGGCTCAGGTTATCAAGATAATTTTTTGATCTTAGATATTAATAATCACTTAGAAATACAAATAACTTTTGAACAAATGATTGTTGAATTCTTTTCTCAACATAATTTAACAAAAGAATTGCTAAACTCATACTCTCAAGTTCTATTTTTACAACTTTCTCGAGTTTATCATTCACAACTGTCTAAAATTTATGAGGGTATTACTAATGTTGATTTACCTCTGAGAGTTCTTCAAAAAATTGAGAACAACTATCGAGACATCACTTTATCAAGTCTAGCAGCTGAATTGGGATATAATAAAAATTATTTATCGAATACAATCAAAGAAAAAACAGGTAAAAATTTTAAAGAATTGGTCACTGAACAACGTTTGAAAGAAGCTCATAGATTAATTCTTTCAACAAATGCAAATATCGAGTCAATTGCAGAATATGTAGGATATTTTAATAAAACACAGTTTTACAAAAAATATCGAGAATATTTTGAAACCACTCCAAATAAGGTAAGAAATTTAAGATAATCCCTTATAATAGTATTTCCTAGTCAATTTAAAAATAAAGCTTTTCGGGTTTGTTTATAACTTTCTAAACTAGATGAATTATTCTATGATTTTAGTGACCGTGAATCCGACTACTCCTTGCGTTTTATCGATTTTAGCATAATCGTCATCTTTAAAGCATCAATTTACGAGTTCAACAATCCAGCTGGAAACCCATAAACCTGTTTCACTCCTCAGCTTTCAAATACCTTGATAGCAGCTGAAGTTCAAAAAGTACTTCCAAACTCTAAAGTATTGAAAGCTTTCAATACAACTTTTGCTGGAACTTTAACAAGCAAAACTATTGGTGAGGATTACCAAACAACTGTTTTAGTTGCAGATGACGACGCTGACGCTAAGAATCAAATTTTTGATGCTCTAGATGGTAGTGGTTTAGCAACTCTTGATGCTGATTCTTTGAAGAGAGCATGCGAATTGGAAGCTTTAGGATTCCTACAATTGACTCTAGATGGTTCTGAAAAATTAGCTGGAATGGTGGCTTTGGACTTTTTAATTAATTGTAAGTAATAGAAGCGTTCTACATTTTTGTAGAGCGCTTCTTTATTTGGATTCCATTTACAATCCAGATAAAAAAGGACTCTGCCGCTGTTTAATCAGTAGAGCCCTTTTTTTGATCAATACATGATTTCATTTATTGAATTAAATACTTGATCGTGATCTCTATATTTCTTCTTGCACGATAAAAGGTCATCTCTTAGTTTACGTAAATGTTTTTTTCAAGTGCTATCTTTTTTGCTTTTTTGGATTCTTACTTGGGGCTTCTTTGCTTCATTGACAAGCAATGCCATCCAACTAATCGAATTTCGCAGAGCAATCACAATCGTTTAGAAAGGAAAGGAAAAGAGCTATTTCATTTCGTTATTTTGCCAGCCCTGTTAAAAACCACATTAAATGATGCAAAAGACATCCACCGTTCAAAAGTTGAACGGTGGACATCTTTTGTGCCTCTATACAGAATATCTGGTAGTTATAAAGCGATGAAAGGGTTTTAGGACGAAAATGTCCCCTTGTTATTTGCTTTCAGGTTTAATTTTATTGGATGACAGCAAAAACACGGACGTTTTTCGTAATAAACGCCCTATTTTTATTTTTTAAAGGCGGTATACTTGGTAAGTACTGATCAGGAACCACAAAAATAGGATATAAAAATTAAAAGGAGGACAAAAGATGGTAAAGTTTATGAGTAGAATCCCGGCCGGAACATTTTTGGTCCCGATGATATTAAGCGCCCTCGTATATACGATATGGCCAAACTTATTTAGTAACCTTGGTGGAGTGACAGATGCTTTCCTTGGTGGGAGCGGAACAGCTTTTATAATAGGAATGCTGAGTTTTGTTTCGGGAATGGGCATTAATTTCAAAACGATTGGGAAACTCCTTAAACATCATGGAGTGTTATTGCTCGTGAAGTTCATTTTATGTGTAGTATTAGGCTTGTTATATGTTACATTCTTTGGACAATCGGGTATTTTTGGCATTAGTGCATTGGCTTTTATTGTAGCCCTTTGTAGTATTAATCCAGCTCTTTACATTTCACTGACAAAGGATTTTGGAGACGAAATCGACGTAGCTGCATTTGGATTAATAGGATTATTCGGAATCCCGGCAGCTCCAATGTTTATTTATGCGATTTCTGGTCAAGGTGCCATCGATTGGATGCCAATTATTTCAACAATCTTGCCACTTATTTTAGGGATTATTTTAGGTAATTTAGACAAAGACTTTCCGAAGTTGTTTGGTCCTGCAATTGGTGTACTGCTTCCGATACTTGGCTGGAACATTGGTCAAGGGATGAACTTGATTGAAGGAGTGCAATCCGGAGTTTATGGATTGCTTCTTGTTTTTGTATTCTATTTCTTCATGAGTCCGTTATATCTAACCGATAAGAATTTATTAAAGAAAGATGGAGTAGTAGGATTATCCATGACGTCTGTGGCAGGAGTTTCAGCGTCCTTCCCAGCAATCATTGCTCAAGCGAATCCTGCTCTATCTCCTTTTGTGGCAGGAGCCACAGCACAAATTGTTACGGCAACAATCATTACAGCCTTGCTGACACCTGTGCTTGTTCGTAAGGTATACAACAAAGAACACTCTGTCGTTTCTAAATAAATATTACTATGAAGAGGCTGGGACAAAACCTCCCAGTAGCTGAAAAACGGTAATTGCAAAAATGCAATTACCGTTTTTTGTCTATTCTAAGTAATTAAGTAAGTTCTTTAGATTAACTGATCTTTATTTTTCTATATTTCTTGAAATTATTGGCCCTAAAGGCGAAACCGATAGCTTGTCCAAAGCCCTTAAACCCATCTTGCTACTGGAAACCGAAAGCATTCTAGTGGTAAGATGAATTTCTGAACGACAGAGAAGAAAAACAGTGAGTGGAACGTTGAGTGAACGAGAGATTTTTGAGGACACTCAGCTGAATTACAACCCGTACAAAAGGAGTTGAACCAGATATGGAAAAGACAATAAAATCCAGTCGTATACCTTTACTCAGTCATTTAAGCCCGATTAGGTTTACTCCGAAACAAGCAAATGAACTTAGAGAGTACGAGTTCACGCAAAAAATCGCTGATGGACACCAAGTGCCAATTTACACATATACGGATAAAGACCATTACAAAAATTGCGGTTAGTTTAAAATTAGAACTCACATTCATCGACAAAATAACTAAAGAAGTGGTGGGTTATAGGATGACATTTTTTCGTTCTAAAATTAAAAGAAGCTCTTTAAACACTCCTTATTCGAGTGTTGAGAGCTTCTTAACAAAAAAAACCTATGAATGATTCAATTAAATAAAACTTATCTCTTAGTATTTGAAAAGGGATTTTTTATTCTTGTAGGGTTCCCTTTAGTTCTGCAGTTTTAGATGCGATTAAATCCATTAGCTCAGGAGACAAGGCATCGTAAGTAGGTAGTCCCATATTATTTAATTCTTTACGGATATCCGCCATGCTAGAAGCTGGTGTCCCTGTTTCGATTACAGATGAAACGAATGCTGCAAATTTTGGTGCAGACCATCCTTTTTCTTCTGATAATTCTGTATGAACAAAGTCTAAGCCGTAAAATGCATGATCCGTATTTTCTATACGGCCATACATATGAGCACCACAATCTTTACAATAATGTCTTTGAATTGCAGCTGTTTCATCAACTATTCCTAACTTATCTTCATTGCTAACAACTTCAACTGTATCACGAGAGACTACAGCCACTAAAGAAAATCTAGCATTTTCTGGTTTCCAACACTGAGAACAGCCACATGCATGATTGTGTAATGTTTGTGAAGCTACTTTAACTTCTACTTTATTTGACTCACATAGACACGTTAATGTTCCCCCAACGAATCCTTCTATTACTGGATAATCTTGAATTCCATTATCTAATCTTGGGTGTAATTTAATGTTTGTCATATACTTCACTCCTTGGTTTTATTATTTTTCAATTCATTCATATGAAACTCGAGATGCTCTTCTATAAATGTTGAAATTGTATAATAACTATGGTCATGTCCGTTTTGTATTCGAATATTTAACGGGTAATTACTTTCTTTCGCAGCTTCGACTAGCCTATAAGGCTCTAATTCTCTTTTATAGAACGGGTCTGCATCGCCTTGATCAATCAAGATTGGTATTTTTTCACCTGAATAGTGCTTCATTAATTCCAATGCATCCCATTCAGCCCAAGTTTCTTTATTCTTTCCGAGATAGTTTTCAAAAGCTTTTATCCCCCATGGTACTTGGCTAGGATTAACAATTGGTGCAAATGCTGTAATCGATTGGAATCGCTCTGGATTTCGTAATCCTAAAACCAATGCTCCGTGACCACCCATAGAATGACCTGAAATAAACTCATATCCATTCAAATGAAACTTATCCCGTACTAAAAAAGTTAATTCATGCATTATATAGTCATACATTTTATAGTGAGAAGCCCACGGTTCTTTAGTAGCATTGATATAAAAGCCTGCTCCTTGCCCTAAATCATAGTCTTCTGAGTCAGCTATATCTTCACCCCTCGGACTAGTATCCGGCATAATCATTGCTATTCCCAGACGTGCTGCTGCTCTTTGAGCTCCAGCTTTGTGAGTAAAATTATCATCATTGCACGTTAACCCTGACAGCCACCATAGCAAAGGCGGTTCAGGATATTTGTCTTTATTTGGTAAAAACAAGCTGAATGTCATCGGACAATCCAATAATTTAGAATTATGACGATACTTATACTGTACCCCGTCAAAAATACGATGTTCTTCGAGAAGTTCCATTTCTGACATGTCACTTCCTCCTCATTTCTTCTGTTGAAATCCACTTATCAAGGAATTTAGTTCTTAATAAGATAGAATAGTACGGATTGATTCACCTTTGTGTAACAGGTCGAATGCTTCATTGATATCTTTAAAATCTAAGTTGTGCGTAA
The DNA here is from genome assembly GCF_000195575.1 of Carnobacterium sp. 17-4. Lineage (NCBI taxonomy): Bacteria > Bacillati > Bacillota > Bacilli > Lactobacillales > Carnobacteriaceae > Carnobacterium > Carnobacterium sp. 17-4. The sequence continues at coordinate 2,486,770 of NC_015391.1, forward strand.
TAAATGAATCTAAATCAATTTCACCATTCATGAAATCTAAAACCATTCCTGGTAATTCAGTTCTTCCTTTTACTCCACCAAATGCTGACCCACGCCATACACGACCAGTAACTAATTGGAATGGACGTGTTTGGATTTCTTTGCCAGCACCTGCTACACCAAGAATAATACTTTCACCCCATCCTTTATGGCAAGATTCAAGTGCGGATCTCATTACATCAACGTTACCAATACATTCAAAGCTGTAATCTACACCACCATTTGTCATTTCTACAATAACTTCTTGGATTGGGCGATCATATTCTTTTGAATTAACAAAGTCAGTTGCGCCCATCTTTCTAGCTAATTCCCATTTGCTAGGATTTATATCTATTGCAATGATGCGTTTGGCATTTGCTTTCTTCAATCCTTGAATAGCGGCTAAACCAATTGCACCAAGACCGAATACAGCTGCTACAGCGCCCTCTTCAACTTTTGCAGTATTTTTAACCGCTCCCAGACCTGTAGTAACTCCACAACCAAGTAAAGCAATTTTGTCCAAAGGAGCATTTTCGTCAACTTTCACTAAGTTGATATCATTTACTACTGTGTACTCACTAAAAGTGCTGGTCCCCATATAATGATAAATCGGCTCTCCTTTATATGAAAAACGAGTCGTTCCATCAGGCATTAACCCTTTACCCTGCGTCTCACGGACTGCACTGCATAAATTTGTTTTGCCAGAAAGACAAAATTCACACTTTCCACATTCTGCTGTATAAAGTGGTATAACATGATCTCCTGGTTTTACAGAAGTGACATTTTTACCTATAGATTCAACTACTCCTCCACCTTCATGGCCTAAAATTGCTGGAAAAACTCCTTCTGGATCATTTCCAGACAATGTAAATGCATCTGTATGACAAACAGATGTATACAATATTTTAATTAATACCTCATTATCTTTTGGTTCTTCTACATCGATCTCAACAATTTTAAGTGGTTCATTTGGACCAAACGCTACTGCTGCTCTACTTTTCATATCTATACCCTCTTTCTTATAATCCTATTGTATTGTATACTGTTAGAAATGTTAATACTGACATTTTTGTCACTAATGAATTTAACAAATAATTCATTTTAAATATGAGAGGATATGATTAAGATGATTATTCATAAAGGAAAGGAATTTTATACGGATAAAGACCTGGCGCTGTCTGTGATTGGTGGCCGTTGGAAAGTCGCTATCGTCTGGGCCCTGTTGCAAGAAACTCCACTTCGTCTAAGTGAACTTCAAAGATTATTACCAGATGTCAATCAAAGAATGCTGATCCGTCAATTAAGAGAATTAGAAGAAGACAAAATTATCCAACGAACTGTTTATCCGGTCGTACCCCCAAAGGTTGATTACAAATTAACTGATATTGGCTTAAGCTTAGAGCCTATTGTAACAGCGATTTGTGATTGGGGAGAAACCTTCCATCAGTTTCTAGATTCAAAATAAAGTCGCTATCAACGCATTCCGTTCATAAACAGTCAATATAAAAAGGTATAAATGGTATTTTAGTTGACCAAATAACAGAGTGAACTAGGAAAATCATGATTAGGTAAATATTAGACTTATATATCGATTTTCAAAAAAAAAGCCACTCTTTTCTGTCATGTAAAGATGACAAAAAAGGGTGGCCTATTTTCATTTAATTATTTTTCTTCTTCTGCTAATTCTTCTTCAGAATCATAGCCTAGATCATCTAATGTTTCAGCCAATTTATCAGCTGGAATGGTTTGATCTTCGGTTGGTTCCGCCGGTGTACCATGAACATTTCCATGTGCTGATCCTGATTCATCGGAATCAGCATTCTTATGTTCTGTACCCGTTTTGTCCATGTAGTTTTCTTTTAAGTCTTGAGCTTTTTCTACTCCCTTTTCTTTCCACTCTTCCCCTTTTTCGATGCCAGTATCTTTTGCATCAATGAACTTATCTTTTATCTCTGTCCGTAATTCTTTCCCAGATTTGGGTGCAAACAATAACCCAGCTACCGCTCCTACTAGAGGTAAAATAATTAATTTTGCTAATCCCATTCGTTTTACTTTTTTGGGCATTGCTTTAGTGACTCCCTTAGCAAGTATCTTATCTGTCTTCATCTTTGATTTAGCTAGCTGATGTGTTGATGGAAGATAGTCTTTGGCCATATCAAATGCGTCATGTCCATAATCCTTACCCATATTGATTAATTTTGATGTTTTCATTTTATTCGTGCTCCTTTCAATTTTTGTTTCTCCATTTTGCCATCTACCTGTTGCATAAATATCTCTATAAACATCATATAACACAAAAGGTAATGTCCAAAACAAAAGGCATTAAGAATAAAAGAAAAATCTGCATTCCACTGTTTATACAGAGTCATCTTTTTTAGTGTCATGAAACCACTCCTTCTTCAATAGGGTAATTTCACCGGATAGTTTTTCAGAATAAGATACAAAAAATGCGGTACTTCATCCCAACAGACAGCTCAAAGGCAGGTTAGACATTTCCTCTGTAAAGATTTTTTTTATAAGAAATAAGGCCAACCACCTTGTTAGCAGTTGACCTCATACCTAGCCTATACGGCTTTGCTATTCAAACTTCATTTCGGTGAAGAGTTATATTTTCCCATTTAAAATAGTACATTGCCGAATTAATTTATTGCTGTTGACTTTTCACATATTCAGCAGCTTGCTGACCAGCTTGGCGTCCAAAAATAATAATTTCTGCAACAGAGTTTCCACCAATCCGATTATTCCCATGTAATCCTCCAACTAATTCACCAGCAGCGTATAAGCCTTCAATTGGTTGGCTATCTTTATTCAACACTTCGGTTTGAGTATTTATTTTTACGCCACCCATTGTGTAGTGAATTCCTGGAGCAATTTGTATCGCATAATAACTTGGTTTAGCTAAGGCATTTTCCATTGCAGTAGTGCGTTCAAATTCTTCATCTGTCTTACTAGCAACACTTTGATTCCATGTATCAATAGTGTTCTGTAATTGACTAGCAGGTACATCAATCTGCTCCGCTAACTCTTCTATATTTTTACCACTCACAACATACCCTTGTTTTTCATAAAAATCGATTGCTTTTGCTCGGTCACGTACTCCTTGATCAAAAACCAAGTAAGCCGATTCTTCCGGCAAATCAGTAATTGCTGCAGAAACTTTATCCCGCGTATTTAACTCATTAACAAATCGCTTTCCTTCTTGGTTTACGAGGATAGCTCCTTCGCCACGAACTACTTCGCCTATTAAGATCCCTTTGTCTTGTTGAACTGTGGGATGGATTTGTATTTGTTTCATATCGATCGTTTGTCCGCCTATATTTCCAATCATTGTAATGCCATCACCAGTACTACCCTTTTGATTAGTTGTTACATAATCTGATAAGTCTGGTCTAAATTCTTCAATCATTGCTTCACTTGCTCCAAACCCTCCGGTGGTAACGATAATCGCTTTACCTGTTAGAGTTTTAGGTTCTTCTCCATTGATTTCAACTGTTACTTCATTAATTTTGCCGTCGTTTTCCTTGATGTCCGTCACATCTGCATTTACAAATATTGGAATTTCTCGTTCATAAACATTTTTTAATAATCCTTCAACTAAATAACCACCAATTGCCGAACCATCTGATGGACGATGGGTTCTTTTTTGACTCATCCCACCAGTTATTGTTAAGTTATCTAATATGATCCCGTTCTCATCTAGCCAATCAATTGCTGCAGAAGAGTTATCCACAAAGTAACGTAATAACTCTTTATCATTAGTCCCCTGTCCGCCCTCTAACGTTTCTTCGTAAAAAGCATCATTGCTATCCTCAATGCCTTCCGCTTCTTGAACTTTGGTAGTTGAAGCATTCATACCACTTGATGATTTCGAAGTATTCCCTCCAGCAACCGGCATTTTTTCTAAGATAACTGGATTCAAACCAGCATCTTTTGCTTCAATGGCTGCAGTCATCCCAGCACCACCTCCACCAACAATAACGATGTCATAATTATCTTCTAATTCACTAATATCCGTATAAACCTGTTCTGAAGCCCCTGATTCGACTTCGGTTTCTTTAGCAGAGCTTTCTTCAGCTTCACTATCTTTTGATTGCTCATCTGCTTCAGATACTCCGCAGGATACCAAAAAAATACCAACACAAAACATAAGTACAACATACCAAAAAGAATTCTTTTTCATAATTTCCTCCTTAAAATCTATAAAACAAACTACCCTTAACAACTTTTCTATTTTAACACAGCATTTGTGAACAAACAATCAATCTTACCCCAAAACAATAATATACTATGAATAAAACATAATGAAAGAGACTAAAAACAGGTGTATTAGTCTTTTTTTCCAAATAAATAATTTGTTATTAATTGAACAAATTAACAAATAACCATTTTCAAATATTAAGATTTCCCTACCTTTCGGAAAGTGAAAAAAATACTCAGTAGATTTAATTTGTTTTCTCTAATCTACATATCTTTGCGTTGACTCCACTATGATTCCTTGACAGAATTAAAATATCCGATTTTTAACTATCATTTAAAATAATTTATCACTAAAAAAGTAAAATTTCTCGATGGCTATCATTCTATGTCCTCAATTGTAGCCCTGTTTGTTATGTTGATGATTGAAAAGGCTAAGCAGATACTTTTTAAAAAACAACATCTCAAGTTCAACTACTAGTGTTTCATTTTTTTCTAATCCATAAAACAGAAAAAACCTCTCCTTACATCTTTTGGCGTACACATTCTCAGTCATATCAATATACAAAGAAACAAGCCAGGTCTGCTCACAGCATTCCTTGACTTGTTTTAGTAACTCTATAGAAAAGCTTATTTTTCTTCCGTACTATTCCACTGAACAGTAGCTTTTGAACGTACACGTAGGGCTTCGGAATTTCCATCTGCTTTTTCCACTGCATCCGCCACTCCATCAATAAGGCTTTTTGAGGTTACCGTTGCTCCTGAGATAACATCCACTTGCAACGTTTGCCCGCTAATTATTTCCTCCGGTAACCGTTTAAAAACGGAAGTTGCAACGGCATCTGGCTGTTCTTGGCCGTCCAATTCTATTGCTAAAATTTTGGTATCTGAGAATGTTACTTTCATTAAGATACCATTTCCATCATGACCTTCAACAGAAGCAACATAGGTTCCAGGATTGAAAGTAATTTTTACATTTTGCAATTCTTTCAAATGTTCATATTTTTGTTCTTCAGCTTGCACATCTTTAATCATGAAATCCATCACGTCCCACAATGGTTCGGGGACATGCAACCGATTTTGTTCATTGATATCTGCAAAGTTTTTGATTTCTTTGCCTGCCTCTGCTTTTCCAACCCAATTTGGTTCGACCAAAAACGCTTTCCCAACGGCAACTAAATCATATCCTGCTTCAAGTGCAGCTTCTGCATTGCTGCGCTGACCAATTCCCCCTACACCGATGAGAGCAATCTGAGCTAACTCTTCCGACTGTTGTTCGGCATACTTCTTGAGCAGCAGCTGGCTGTCTTCTTTGTCTCTGATCGATGTTCGGTTCCATTTACCCATTGAAATATGGAAGTAATCCGGCTTCAATTTAGCTAAGCGGTTCAATAAGTACATCGTATCTTCAAAACGGATACCTGGCTCTTCAATTTCTTCTGGAGAGAATCGGTAACCCACAATAAAGTGCTCTGCTTGCAGTTTCTTTGCTTCCTCTTGTACGGCTTTCATCACTGCTTCCGGAAATTTAGCGCGTGCTTCCAGGTTGCCGCCCCATTTATCTTCGCGACGGTTCGAATGAGGAGAGAAAAATTGCTGAATCAAGTACGTATTGGCTCCGTGGATCTCAACTCCGTCAAATCCAGCTTCAATCGCGCGCCGAGTTGCGTCTGTAAAACATTGAATCATATTATCAATGTCCACTGGCATCATTTGACGGGGTGTGACAGCATCTGGTCGCAATGCTGCCACAGGACTAGCTGAGATGGGCGCAGCTCCGCCATTGAGTTCTGGAGCCGCCATCCGCCCAGCATGATAAATTTGTAAAATAGCTTTGGAACCTTTTTCATTGATCGCGCTAGCTAATTTTCGCAATTCTTTCACTTGAGAGTCTTTAGTGTTGCCTAAAGCCCCCGCAAATCCTCGTCCTTTGTCTTCCACAAATGAACTCTCCACAATAATTGCGCCTGCTTCTCCAGAACGATGGGCATAATAATCAATCATCTCTTGTGTGACTGTACCATCGAAATAGGCGGCTTGAATGGTCATTGGAGCCATCATAATGCGGTTTTTCAGTGTTGCTCCTGATTTCAGTTCTATTTCTTCGAATAGTTTGTTTGACATGTGTGTAGTCCTTTCCAGCGATTTAATGTATCTCTGTGTTTTTTTCTTCTTCCGTGTCAAGATGATCCTTACGATTTGGGATAACGAATAATACTACAACAGTTAAACCAAGTGTCAGCAACGCCAACATTACTTTAACTAGTTGAACCGGGGCAAGAAAAATTGATATGCTCATCAGAATATAAATATTCACCAGTATTTTCCATTTCTTATTTTTAGGAATGGTTTTCGTTTCAGCGTAATCTGATACGTATATTTGATATAATTTAGTCTTTTTTAGCCAATCGTTAAACTTGTTGGAACTGTGTGCAAAACAATAGCCAGATAACAAAAGAAATGGTGTGGTTGGCAGCACTGGTAGAATTACACCTGCTGAACCTAAAAGAAAAGAAAGGATTCCAACACTAATCAAAAAATGGCGTTTCATCTGCATCATTCCTTTTCTTCAACTAAACTGTAATGAATTCTTATCCCGGTCATTTCAATTCCATTTTTCGCGGGCAAACGGATTCGGTTCAGCTGGATTACTTAATTCACCACGACGGTTCGGTTCATTTATCGTATCAATAAAGGGCGTTCCGTTTTGGACGTATTCCATGAACCCGATACTTTCACCTCTACGATTGAAAACAGGAACATAGGAAACAAAAATTTTGCGATCTCCATCTTTTCGTGTGAACCAATGCGTTTCGCTCTTGCGTGTCCCATCTGCCAGTTCTCCAGCTAATTTGCCAACAAATTCACGCACATGAGGCGGATGACAATCAATAAAGTGGCTTCCTAAACTCGCTTGAGAGCGATGAAACTCATGATGATCTTCGTTGAAATATTGAAAGCGCAAATCCGGTCCGACAAATGTAATCTCAACTGGTAGCGCATTCAAAACAGCTTCAATTTGTTCAATTGTCAGGGATCCTCCTCTAAATTGGATACGCGGTTCTAAGTCTTCCAACTTTGGTTCAGCTTCCGGATCAATCTCACCTCTAGCTATACCTAAAGCGTAATCCAACGCTTCTTGTGCTCCGCGTGAAGAAAAGGTTGCACCTGAAATCGTGTCAATTTGAGAAGATTGACTTCGTAAAATACTAGTAATAATCTCATCCATCGCTTTACCACCGATATCAGGAGTTTCTTTTCCTTGGTACTCAATTTTTTCAATCTTATTTTCACTTACTGTTACATTCAGATTAATTTCACCTTTATACCCATCTCCGTTTCCGCTATATGTTCCGGATGTGAAATGATGATCAATCGTCCCTGTGACTTCATTAAATTCACCGTCAATAGGTGCTCGTTCACCCCGCGCCACTCCTAACGCATAATCTACGGCCCGCAAAGTACCTTCTGAAGCGTATGTCGCGCCAGAAACTGTATCAATTTCTATTGATTGTCGTTTAATAATTTCTTCTACCATTTTCGCAACGGCTACCCCACCTTTATTAGGTGTCTCATTTTCAGAATAATCAATTTTTAAAATTTTTTCCTCGTCTACTTTTACATCCACATTAATATAATCATGGTACCCAGTTGCTCTTCCTTTGTACGTTCCCGGTTTAAGATTATTCATGTTAGCCTCCTTAATATTGTTATTAATTTCACAATTCATTTTTACATTCTTAGTATAAGTAGAAAAACATTTAAAAAAATTGATCTAAATCAATTATTTAAGATTTATAGAAAAAATCTTAAATAATTTTTAGAGTATGTTAAAATGCAAACATCTACACCATATGGGCTTTTCAAATTTATAGATAGGCGGGTGAAACAAATTAAACAGAAAATTATCAACCGAATGGGGACGCGAATTAGCCTTTCCATCGTGCATCCGGAGGCAGAAAAACTATTGGAGAAAGCTAGCCACCTGCTGACAGACTACGAAGCACGATTCAGCGCGAACAATCTTAAAAGTGATTTAATGACAGTGAACCAACAAGCAGGAGTACAGCCAGTTCCTGTTGATTTAGATTTATATGAGTTAATTCAAATCGGTAAGGACTATAGTTTGTCTTCTAACCTTGCGCTAAACATCACAATCGGACCACTCGTTAAACTATGGAAAATTGGCTTTACAGGCGCGCGTGTACCAGAACAAAAAGAAATCGAAGAACGGTTAAAGCTACTTGATCCAACTGACATTGAATTGGATGTGGATAAAAAAACCGTATACTTAACAAAAAAAGGAATGGAAATAGATCTCGGTGCCTTAGCAAAGGGGTATTTTGCCGATAAACTCAAAAGTTTTTTTCAAAATGAAGGCGTACAAAGTGGTTTAGTGGATTTGGGCGGAAATGTGCTGACTATTGGGGAAAATCCAAAATATGAAGATGGCTATTGGCGTGTAGGTATTCAAAAGCCTTCACCGGTACGTGGGGATTTAGTGGGAGCCATATTAGTAAAAGACAAATCAGTGGTTACCTCTGGCGTTTATGAACGCTCCCTTAAGGTAAACGGAAAAAAATACCACCACATTTTTGATTCAACAACAGGTTACCCGGTTGAAAATGAACTAGCCAGTGTAACCATAGTTTCGGATAAATCTATTGACGGAGAATTATGGACCACCCAGTTGTTTATGCTCAGTCCCACTGAGGCTATCCATTATATCGACAACATTCCTGGCATCGAAGCTCTTATTATCACAAAAGACCACGATGTGAAAATGACACACGGTATCGCACCGTATGTTGTTTTATTTTAAGAACTTATTGATATAAAAGAATTTTGTAAAATAGATTCTAATACAGACTTAATAATTTCAGCAAGAATAAAAAGCCAAGATATTTGAATTCTTGGCTTTTGAGTTATCTAGCTTATTTTTACAATCTACTAAAAGATTCAAAATAGTAAAATGCTTTAGTAACTGGATTGTTTTTCTGCAGTGATCTTATTTTGTAAACTGGATGGCTTTTTCCCCGATGTCGAAACGATAGAACGTAAGCGCTATTGGATTATTCGTTAAGTAGTGGTATGCCTTGTCTTTGGCTTCTTGTAGCGTTGAACCTTGTGCTGCAACAAATAAAATACGCCCTCCATCAGAAACAAGACTGCTTTCCTCTTTCTTCATACCCGCAGTATAAATAGTACAACCTGAACCTGCTGTAGTCATTTGCGGTAACGGAATATCTTTTATCGTATTTTCAGGATAACCTTCAGCTGCAACAACAACACCCAGCGTGTAGCGGTCCGTGTGCATTTTGATAACTGGATCTTTTTCATTTAAGATATCATCAATCACTTGTGCCAAATCAGAATCCAGCTGGTTCAAAATGACTTGGGTTTCAGGATCACCAAACCGGGCATTAAACTCGATAACCTTCAGACCCTTTTTTGTCATCATCAATCCAGCGTAGATAACCCCTTTGAACGGACATGATTCAGCAACCATTGCATTCACAGTTGGTTTTATGACCGTCTCCAAAACTTCTTGAATCAAGGATTCAGAAACTTGCGGTACTGGAGAATAAGCACCCATACCACCCGTATTCGGTCCTTTATCTCCATCATAGGCCCGTTTATGATCTTGGGCAACACCGGCATAATAATAGTTCGTTCCATTTACAAGCGCAAATAAAGAAAATTCTTCACCCTCGAGGTATTCTTCAATAACCACTTTTGGTTTCCCCGCTGCGTACTTCCCTTTCACTAACATCTCACTTAAAGCATCTGTAGCTTCCCTCATAGTCATCGCAACGACTACACCTTTTCCGGCTGCTAACCCATCTGCTTTGATGACAATTGGTACACCGTTTTTTTCCACATAAGCTAAAGCCACATCATGGTCTTCAAATATTTCATACGTTGCGGTTGGAATAGCATATTTTTTCATCAATTCTTTTGCAAATTGTTTTGAGCATTCTAAGTCTGCTGCTTTTTTGCTTGGTCCAAAGACTTTTAATCCAGCTCTATCAAATGCATCTACTAATCCTTCAAACAAAGCTATTTCCGGTCCAACAAACGTCCAAGTAATTTTTTCTGATTTCGCAAAATGAATCAACGCTTGATGATCATTTTCTGCAATGTTAACCAATTGGATGCCATCATTTTCCATCCCAATATTTCCTTTAGCACAATAAACAGTTTCCACTAATGAGCTTTCTTTGAATTTTTTTGCGATGGCATGCTCACGGCCGCCACTACCAATAACAAGAAGTTTCATCTACGAAATCCTCCAACTTTTTTATTAGATCAATCATTTTCTGCTGTAGTTCGGATTTGTTCAGTAATGCGTTGCATTCTAATCTATTTTTTAATGTCTGAAGTGACGTACACTTGTTTTTAGCATGGTCATTCCATATCTATTCGCCATTTCAATAGACTCTTTATCTTTGATGCTTCCACCTGGTTGAATAATTGCCTTGATGCCATGTTGTGCTGCGTATTCCACACTATCATTCATAGGAAAGAAAGCATCACTAGCCAGTACAGCACCTTCTATAGCGTTACTCGCTTCAGCCTGCTCGATGGCAATCTTAACGGCTCCGATTCGATTCATTTGACCAGCCCCAATTCCAACGGTCTGTTTGCTATTTGCCAGAACGATAGCATTGCTCTTTACGTGCTTAACTATTTTCCAGGCAAAATCCATAGCTTTCATTTCCTCTTCGGTTGGTTTACGGTTCGTCAGTACTTCCCAGTTAGCCGCTGTATCTTCGGTACTGATATCTTGTGTTTGTTCCAATATACCGCCCAACACAGAAACAACTTCTTTGCCGCCTACTTTTGCAGTTGAGAAATCCAAGGTCATAATCCGAACATTTTTTTTCTTTGATAAAATAGCTAACGCTTCTTTTGTATAACTTGGCGCAAGAACGATTTCCAAAAACATACTATTCAGCTTTTCTGCTGTCACATGATCCAATTGACGATTGGCAACTACGATTCCTCCGAAGATTGAGACTGGATCAGCTGCGTAACAGCGATCAAAAGCCTCTTCAATCGTTTCAGCAATACCCACTCCACAGGGGTTCATATGCTTGACAGCAACCACTGCCGGTTCATCAAATTCGCGTATGATACGAATAGCAGCGTCTGCGTCTTTAATGTTATTGTACGATAATTCTTTTCCATGTAATTGACGAGCATTTGCAATCGAGAATGGTACAGTAAGCGACTCTTGGTAGAACGTAGCGACTTGATGTCCATTTTCACCATAGCGTAGTTTTTGTTTCAAATCATAGGTCAACGTTAATTTTTCAGGTTCTTTTTCACCAACACTAGTGGTCAAATATTGCGCAATCAATGCATCATAGCTCGCGGTGTGGCGGAAGACTTTTGCAGCTAAAGCTTGACGTGTTTCAATCGTTGTTGCTCCTTTTTCTTCCAACTCACTGATGACATTACTATAATCAGCTGGATCCGTTAAAACAGTCACACTCGCATAGTTTTTAGCTGCACTGCGCAGCATACTTGGGCCGCCAATATCAATATTTTCAATGGCCTCTTCTAAAGAAACATCCTTTTTGCTGATCGTTTCTTTAAATGGGTACAGGTTTACCACCACAAAATCAATCGGTATGATCTTGTGTTTTTCCATTGCCGACATGTGTTCAGGTAGATCACGTCTCCCCAATAAACCACCATGGATAAGTGGATGCAAGGTTTTGACACGACCACCCATCATTTCTGGAAATCCAGTCACGTCTTCAACAGAAACGGTCGGGACACCGGCATCTTCTAATACCTTCTTGGTTCCACCAGTTGAAACAATTTCGATGCCTTTTGCCACTAATGCTTGTGCAAATGGTACAATACCTGCTTTGTCTGAAACGCTGATTAATGCTCTTGTCACTCTACGCCACTCCTCAATTTTTATTCACTCTTTTTAATGGTTTTATTTTCAATCACTTTTTGAATGACCTGCGGAAAAAGACGGTGTTCTACCTGATGTATTCTGATCTCCAGAGAGTCTAGTGTATCTTCAGGTAAAATAGCCACCTTCTCTTGTGCGATAATCGGTCCAGTGTCCACCCCTTCATCAACAAAGTGTACCGTCACACCAGTTTCCTTTTCGTTTGCTTCAAATACGTCTTGAATGCTGCTTTTACCAGGATAATGTGGCAATAATGAAGGATGGATATTCAAGATACGATTTGCATAAGCCATTAGCAATGTCGGTCCAATAATTCTCATGTATCCTGCCAATACAATCAAATCAACCGCATTTAGTTCAAGTTGTTTCAATAGTTCAGACTCATAGACTGCTCGATTCTCGTAGTTTTTCGGACTGAAGACCTTAAAAGGGATACCCATTTCTTTTGCGCGTTCTATGACATAGGCTTTCGGATTGTCGCAAAACAGGAAGCAAATGGTTGCATCGACTTGTTTGGAGGCGATCGCCTCTGCTATCGCTTGGAAATTAGAACCATTTCCTGAAGCAAATACAGCTATTCTCATAGTTGCTTCTCTTTCAAAATGACCTTTTCCTCTGATTCCTTTGAAAGTACCGAACCGATCACATAGCCTTTTTCGTTGTTCTCTGCAAGAATGGCTAATACTTCAGGTACTTTTTCAGGAGCAACAGATAAAACCATGCCAATTCCCATGTTGAATATTTCATACATGTCAACTTCTGGAATTTTACCGATTGTTTGCATCGTTTGAAAGATTGGCAACACTGGCCAGCTCCCTAACTGAATTTGAGCTTGCATGTTTTCAGGAAGCATCCGCGGAATATTCTCAACGAATCCGCCCCCTGTGATATGTGCAACACTATGAAGCAAGTGCTTTTTTATCAATGGCAGTAAAGCATTAACGTAAATTTTTGTTGGCGTCAATAAAATATCGCCCAACTCTTGATTACCCAATCCAGGCACTTTATCCGTTAATCTATACGCATGATCTTTAAAGAAAATTTTTCGTACTAACGAATAACCATTTGAATGGATTCCCGTTGAAGGTAGCCCAATCAAAGTATCTCCTTCTTTGACTAATGCAGCGGACAATAAAGCATCTTTTTCAGCAATACCAACTGTAAATCCAGCCAAATCAAAATCTTCTGGATCATACATATCCGGCATTTCAGCTGTTTCACCACCAATTAAAGCTGCTCCCGATTGGACACACCCTTCTGCTACACCAGCTACAATTTGCTCGATTTTTTCAGGATGGTTTTTCCCGACCGCAATATAATCTAAGAAATAAAGAGGTTCTGCACCCTGTGCCACAACATCATTGACACACATCGCGACACAATCGATTCCAATCGTGTCCCATTTGCCAGATTCAATGGCCAACATTAATTTTGTACCAACGCCGTCTGTCCCAGATATAAGAACGGGTTTTTTATAGTTGAGCTCACCAAGATCAAAATGACCGCCGAATCCACCGATTTCACCAAAAACACCCGATCGTTTCGTACGGTTGACATGTTTTTTGATGCGTTTGACTGTTTCATAACCCGCTGTGACATCTACACCCGCTTTCGCATAGGCATTTCCCATCATTACCCTCCCCTAAGATTTTCTTTTTGAATTTCGGTCATATTCTTTAGGTAGTCTTCTTCATAGTCGTACAGTCCTGCTGGATAATCCCCATTGAAACTGTCCATGCATAAACCTGAGTAAGGACTATCAAATTTCAATCCAATGGAATTAATTAGGCCTTCTTGGCTGAGAAATGACAAACTGTCTGCTCCGATAGACTCACACATTTCAGGAACTGTCATTCTTGCAGCAATCAATTCAGCTGACTTGCTAATGTCGATTCCGTAAAAACTTGGATACATCAAAGGGGGAGAAGCGATGCGAACATGGACTTCTTTTGCTCCGGCTTCTTTCAATAACGTGACGATTCGTTTACTTGTTGTACCTCGGACGATCGAGTCATCTACCATGACAACAATTTTCCCTTGCACGACTCCTTTGACGGCGGATAACTTCATTTTCGCACCCAATTCGCGCAGTTCTTGTGTCGGTTGGATAAAAGTGCGCCCTACATATTGATTCTTAATAAGCCCCATCTCATAAGGTATACCGCTCTCTTCAGCATAACCGCTAGCTGCGGATAATGACGAGTTAGGAACGCCAATAACGATATCTGCATTCACCATAGGGGATTCTAGCGCCAACCGCTTTCCCATTCTTTTGCGAGCCGTATGTACATTCACACCCGCTATGTTTGAATCTGGTCGAGCAAAATAAATATATTCCATTGCCGCAATGGAAATACTGGTATCCTCTGTGTATTTATCAATCGTTAAGCCATTGCGATCAATAATTGCTAACTCACCGGCATTAACATTACGGACAAACTCTGCACCAATTGTATCTATTGCACACGTTTCACTTGCCATCACATAGGCACCATTTGGCAATCGTCCAATCACAAGTGGGCGTAAAGAGTTCGCATCAACAGCACCGAACATTTTTTCATCCGTCATAAGCACATAAGTGAAACCACCTTTTACAAGGTTCAGGCTTTCCTTTATTTTATTGATCAACGTGTCTTTCTGGCTACGTCTAATGAGATGGATCAACACTTCCGTATCTGATGTCGAATGAAAAATTGCTCCATCTTCTTCCAGATTACGTCGCAAGCTCTTGGCATTCACCAAGTTTCCATTGTGACAGATCGCGATATCTAAATCGAAAAAATGATACAAGAAAGGCTGTACGTTTTCGATGCTATTCTGTCCAGATGTGGAATAGCGCACGTGTCCGATAGCACGATCTCCTGACAGCCGTTTAAGATCGTCTCCATTTTTGAAGACTTCACTAATCAACCCAAGATTGCGATGGACCAATAGTTTCCCATTATCACAAGAAACAATTCCAGCTCCTTCTTGTCCGCGGTGCTGTAAACTATGCAATCCAAAATAAGTCAGTTGGCTAGCACTTGGATCTCCCCAAATACCAAACACCCCACACTCTTCATTTAAACTTTTTGTTTCAGCAAACACGGGATAGCCTCCTGCCATTTCATTTCTACCTCTTTTATGGACAACGTAATTGTTTCGTTTTCAGTAGCTATTTTTGCCAGTCCATTATTTTTCACTGTCCCGATTTCTGTTGCAGTCGATTTGACTAGCGCTTTAAATGCAAGGACATTTTCAGGTTTGACTGTTAAAATAAAACGCGATTGAGTTTCGCTGAACAACCATTTTTTATCCATCTCAACTGTTACCTCGAACCCCAATGCCGTATCAAAGACGCTCTCCATCAAACCGACAGCCAATCCACCTTCTGATAAATCGTGTGCACTTTCAATCAATCCAGCCTGGATGGCTTTCAAAACAGTGTCTTGGTTCCCTTTTTCGGTCGTCAAGTCGAAGTCCATTAGTTTCCCTTCGATTTTTCCCAATTCTAATTTTTGTAATTCGGAACCATTAAAATCTGCTTTTGTATCGCCAATGATGAAAATTCGGTCATCAGCATTTTTGAATGCTTGGGTCGTGATATGCTCGCAATCTTCTATCAAACCGACCATGCCGATCAATGGTGTCGGATAAATAGCTTCGCCATCCGTTTCATTGTAGAGCGATACATTACCCGAAATCACTGGGGTACCCAATAAATGACAGGCTTCTGATATGCCATCTGCAGAAGTGCTTAATTCCCAGAAAATTTCAGGTTTGTCAGGATTTCCGTAGTTCAGACAATCTGTGATAGCCAACGGTCTTCCTCCACTAGCCACAATATTACGCGCGGCCTCTGATACTGCCATCTGTCCACCAATTTCAGGATTTAAATAGATGTAACGACTATTACAATCAGTCGTCATCGCGATTGCTTTTTCAGTTCCTCGTATGCGCATAACGGCGGCATCACTTCCTGGTCCCACAACTGTGCTCGTACGGACCATCGAATCATAGGTTTGGTAAATGTTTTTCTTTGAAGCAAGCGTTGGTTGTTGCAACAACTTAACCAGTGTTTCTGCAGCAGACGTAAAGGTTGGCTGATAGTCAGCCATTGCAGCAAATAACGCAATGCGCTCAGGCTCTTGCATCGGTTTAAGGTATTCTGGTGCATCCTCTGCTAAAGCATCAACTGGTACATTAGCTACTTCTTTTCCATCATGAAATAGACGATACAACCCATCATTTGTGACTTCCCCGATAGTAACAGCTGCTAATTCATATTTTTCAAACAACTCAATAATCCGTTGTTCTTCGCCTTTCTTGACACACAACAACATCCGCTCTTGCGATTCAGAAAGCATGATTTCATAAGGGGTCATATGTGTTTCGCGTTGTGGGACATCATCCAAATTTAAAATCAATCCACTACCCGCTTTTGAAGCCATTTCAGCACTTGATGAAACAAGCCCTGCAGCTCCCATATCCTGGATTCCGATTAATGCATCAGAATAATCATAAATGCATTCTAGACAAGCTTCCATCAATAGTTTTTCCATAAATGGATCTCCCACTTGGACAGCAGAACGTTGCGCTTCTTCTTCCTCTTTGAATTCAACAGATGCAAACGTCGCTCCATGAATACCATCACGTCCCGTTTTTGCGCCCACATACATAATTGTGTTCCCAGTCCCTTTAGCTTGCCCTTTTTGGATATCTTTTTGGTCGATCAAGCCTACACACATTACATTCACCAAAGGATTGCCTTTGTAACAAGGATCAAAAACAGTTTCTCCACCCACCGTTGGAATACCGATACAATTACCGTAACCACTCACTCCAGCTACAACTTCTTCGAAAATATATTTTGTATGTTCGTTGTCTAACTCACCGAAACGCAAAGAGTCAAGAATCGCGATTGGACGAGCTCCCATACTAAAAATATCGCGAATAATACCTCCAACACCAGTCGCAGCTCCTTCGTATGGCTCAACCGCAGATGGGTGATTATGGCTTTCTACCTTAAAGACCACCGCTTGCCCATCACCAATGTCAACAATCCCCGCACCTTCACCAGGTCCTTGCAACACTTGTGTTCCTGAAGTAGGAAATTTCCGCAAAATCGATTTTGAGTTTTTATAAGAGCAATGTTCACTCCACATAACAGAAAACAATCCCGTCTCGGTGTAGTTCGGTAAACGGTGCAAAATATCCTCACTGATAATGGTGTACTCTTCGTCAGTTAATCCCCATTCACGATAGACTTCTAACTCTTTTACTTGTTCGGGTGTTGGTTCCAAAAAAACCATCATTGACACAGCTCCTTCTGATAATTTTTATACATAGACTGGAATAATTTCAATCCATCACTTGAACCCAATAACGCTTCAACAGCTCGTTCAGGATGAGGCATCATACCCAATACGTTTCCTTGCTCATTGATAATGCCCGCTATATTTTCGATGCTTCCATTTGGGTTATCATTCGCATACGTAAAAACAATTTGATTGTTGTCCTTCAATTGCTGTAACGTTTCTTTATCACAATAGTAATTCCCCTCACCGTGTGCGATAGGTACAGTAATGATTTCTCCTCGTCCGTAGCCTGATGTAAATGATGTATGTCCATTTTCTACTTTTAGATTTTGTTGCTTAGAGATGAATTTCAGCGATTCATTGCGCCGTAACGCTCCCGGTAATAAACCCGCTTCTGTCAAAATTTGAAATCCATTACATGCTCCAAAAACAGGCTTTCCCTCTTCAGCAAATCGAATCACTTCAGCCATAATAGTGGAAAATCGGGCAATAGATCCTGTACGCAAGTAATCGCCGTAAGAGAATCCTCCTGGGAGTAATACTGCATCGAACCCTTGCAAGCTGCTCTCATAGTGTTGAACATATTCCGCGTCAACCCCAAGACTATCTTTTACAGCTGTATACATGTCTAAGTCGCAATTGGATCCAGGAAAAACAATGATGGCAAATTTCATTACATTCCAACCTCCTGAATATCATACCGGTATGTTTCCATTACTACATTTGCTAGAAGTTTGTCACAGATTTCTTCAATTACGTGCTCGATATCCTTTTCATCTTCAGAAACTTGGATTTCAAAATATTTTCCAATACGAATATTTTCAATTGATTCATATCCCATGCGATGAACCGCACCTTTGACTGCTTCCCCTTGCGGATCTAGAACGGAGTCTTTATAAGTGACATAAACGGTTACCTTATACACGATTGAAACGCCTCACTTTTCTCTTTTGATTTATAGTGGTTGAATTTTCATTAGTCTGTATCTGCATGAATGGATGATTCATTTATTCGCAAATTGTTTAGCCGTTCCAAAACTTCTGTATAAACAGGAATGATATCTCCTAGATCACGGCGATAAAGATCTTTGTCCAAATGTTCTTTCGTATTTATATCCCATAAACGGCAAGTATCAGGGGATATTTCGTCAGCGAGAATGATTTTCTCATCAATCGTTTTTCCAAATTCAATTTTAAAGTCAATTAAGCGAATATCAATTTTATTGAACATCTCCACTAAGGCAACATTGATCTCTAATGCTTGCTTTTTAATTTCAATCACCTCTTCGTCTTTCGCAACGTTTAGCATCTTAATGTGTGCGTCATTGATAAATGGATCATCCAGCTTATCATTTTTGTAATAAAACTCAATAATAGTAAAAGGCAAATCGATTCCTTCCTCCATACCAAACCTTTTTGTAAAACTGCCGGCCGACGTGTTACGGACAACGACTTCTAAAGGAATCATTTCAACTTCTCTAATCAATTGTTCGGTTTTAGACACTTCTTGGATATAGTGACTAACAAACCCTTTTTCAGCTAAATACTTGAATATCAGACCCGTGATTTGGTTGTTCAATTCTCCTTTCCCTTCAACATTTTCTTTTTTAGCGCCATTTAACGAAGTTACTTGGTTTAAATACTCTGCTAAAAGAACTGTCTCTTGATTTGTCGCATAGATCTTTTTAGCTTTCCCGGTATAGAGCAATTCTTTCCTTTCCATTATCTCTTCCTTTCTATTTACGAACATTAATTTATTAAACGGTTAAATCATTCGCTTTAATTGTAGCACTCAACTTTTGATTGTCAATGGAATATCCATTATTTTTTCAAATGATAAATGAACAAAACCTATCTTACTTCATCAAAAAAAGACCGGAACAATAGCTCCGGTCTACCTGGGTTAATTCAGTCCTAATTTCTTCGCGGTTCATTCCAAATCCCGGTATCCTCTATTTCTATCAAGGTTTTTTCTACATCATTTGTCAAGATCGTGACGTGCCCGACTTTTCTATTTGTATGTAATTCTTCTTTACCATAGTAATGAAACGACCAGTCCGCTTTTTTATCGCGGAATGCTAAACTATCTTCCATATGTTGTCCTAGAATATTGACCATAACGACATCCGAAAGTAAGCGTGCTTTTGGCATCGTCAGCCCAGCTACAGCTCGGATATGTGCATCAAATTGCGAAAGAGACATTGCTTCAATCGTGTAATGCCCTGAATTGTGCGGACGAGGTGCCAGTTCATTGACAAAGATGACATCGTCTTTTGTCAAAAACAATTCGATTCCTAATGTTCCAACCAATTCCAACGCATCAGCAATCTGTTGAGCCGCCTGCACTGCTTTTTCGCTTACTACTGGAGAAATCCGAGCAGGTACAATGCTTTCATGCAAAATATTGTTGACGTGGATATTCTCAGAAACAGGAAAAATGGTCGTTTCTCCTTTTTGATTGCGAACAATCATGACCGATAATTCTTTCGAAAAAGGTACCCACGCTTCAAGAATACAGCTATTATCAGCAATCAGCGCTTCTGTCTCTTGTTTATCCGCTTCTGATTTCAAAACAACCTGCCCTTTACCATCGTATCCAAAACGTGTTGTTTTCAAGACGCAGGGATAGCCAATTTTTTTAACGGCAATATTCAGTTGGTCTGTTGTTTCCACAATTTCAAAGGCTCCAATCGAAACCCCACTAGACTTTAAAAATCGTTTTTCTTTGATTCGGTCTTGCGTAATGGCTATTACCTCACTACCTTGCGGGATAGCTGACAACTTTCCCATCTCTTGCAATGCTTCTGCATCAATATTTTCAAATTCAAACGTTAGAACAGCTGCTCTTCTTGCAAACTCACGCAAGGCTTCTTTGTCTGCATAATCGGCACGGATGTTCCAATCAGACACTTGAGCTGCTGGACAATTTTCATTAGGATCCAAGATACCAACAGTAAACCCCATCTTTTTTGCTGATTGAGCCATCATCTTCCCTAATTGTCCGCCTCCAATAATTCCAATAGCATCTCCTGGTTTGAGTGTTTTATACAAGCTCTTCACTACTTTCCATTACACTTTTTTTAAGCTGATTACGTCTTGCTTCCAATTTTTTTGCTAACTTTTCATCTTCAATAGAAAGAATCTGAATCGCAAGAAGTCCTGCATTCGCAGCTCCTGCTTTCCCAATCGCCACAGTAGCAACAGGTATACCCGCTGGCATTTGTACAATAGACAATAACGAATCCATTCCATTAAGCGCTCGAGATTGTATTGGTACGCCTATGACTGGCAATGTGGTTTTTGCTGCGATCATGCCCGGTAAATGAGCCGCACCTCCAGCCCCTGCAATGACTACTTTTATTCCCAATCCCCTTGCTCGTTCAGCAAAGCTAAACATCAAATCTGGCGTCCGATGAGCTGATACCACCTTTTTTTCATACGCTACATCAAATTCATCCAAAATCGCGCAGCAGTCTTTCATCGTGTCCCAATCAGAAGTGCTTCCCATAACAACAGAAACAATGGCGTCCATTCATTTCCCTCCACTCTAATTTCTCACGTTCAATATAGCACAACCCATCAAACTTTTACAAACGTTTAATTATATTCATGAATTATCATTCGTCATTAAACCTTTTAATTCTATCAAATCAATTTATCCGGTCAATTTCGATAGCTATCTGTAAAAATAGCACTTTTGATTCTTTGATGATGGAAAATGATTTTTCTGCCGTTAGAAAAACTCTATCTGCTTCCGGTCGGTTTACCAAATGCAGCTATATGAAGATTCTCGTTCGTTTACTTATAACACCAAGGGTACAGAAAGTTAGCCCCATCTAACTGTTAGAAGCCGTTGTTTTTTATATTACACTCTTTTTTTATTCCTCTAAGTAGAGTATTATGGAATCATCTATATTAGTGCAATAAAAGGGTTGAGATTGAAAGGTTCTTCCTATGAAAATCTACTATACTCTCGATCTGCATTAAACAAATAGGTGTGACCATGATAGACGTTAAAAGCAACTATCGATCTCTAATTTTGGGTTTTCTTCGATAGCTGTAATACGATAACTCATCACTGAAAGGAGGTGAAAATGAAGTGCTAACCACTATCTTAGAAGACCCACTGTACTTACAATTCGCTTTTGCAGGCTGCATAGCATTAGCCATTTTGACATTACCACTAAAAGATATTATCAGTGTCGGTTTTTACGACATCAGTGATTTCTTTGTCACAGGGATGATTGCTTTTTTCATTACATATGGGGTTCTAGTGACCAATCGTGCAACCGTAACCATTTGGTTGTTTTTGAGTATCTTTTTTGTTATTGTGGTTGTCATTATGCTCATGAACATTCTCGTTATCCTGCCCTTTAAGAGTCGTGCAGAAAATTCAAATATTACGTCAATTCATGATTTAGAAGGCAAAGAAGCAAAAGTATCCATTCCAATCACACTCAATGGAACAGGCGAAGTTATCGTCTCTACTGGTTTTACACGAGTTAATAAAATGGCTAAAATCTATGACAATACTGATAACATAACCGATATTCCAAAAAATGAAAATGTATTAATCATGGATGTCAACGACAACATTCTTTATGTCCTTCCTTATACAAACAGTATTAAAGCCATTGGAAAACCAACGCCGACATGGAATAAGAAACAAAAAAAATAACTCCACCATCAAAAACAGATACGAGAAAGTAGGAATATATACATGAACTCAACATTATTTGCAACCGTTGGCGCAGTCGTCATCGCAGTCGTTTTACTAGTCGCATTGGTTAGTCGTTATCGTACAGCCTCTCCAGCAGAAGCATTAATTATTAGTGGTACAGCATTGGGCGATAAAAATGTTTATATTGATCCCAATACAGGCAATAAAATGAAAATTGTTAGCGGAGGCGGGACATTCGTTTGGCCAATCATCCAATCCGTTCATAAATTGTCATTACTGTCGTCTAAATTAGACGTTCGCACACCTGAAGTATATACCGAAGAAGGTGTTCCGGTCGCAGTTGACGGGACCGTTATTATCAAAATTGGATCTACATCAGAAGATATCGCAACTGCCGCTGAACAATACCTTGGTAAATCAACCGAACAACTAGAAAGCGAAGCAAAAGAAGTTCTAGAAGGACATTTGCGTTCAATTTTGGGACGCATGACTGTTGAAGACATTTATCAAAACCGTGATAAATTCAACCAAAATGTCCAAGATGAAGCATCTGGCGATTTAGCTAAAATGGGATTGGTTATTTTATCTTTTACAGTAAAAGAAGTAACGGACAAAAATGGTTACCTAGATTCATTAGGTCAAGGACGTATTGCCGAAGTCAAACGAGATGCAGATATCAAAACAGCAAATGCGGATAAAGAAACACGTATTCAACGAGCACTAGCTGAACAACTGTCTCAAGAAGCTGAATTGCAAAGACAAACAGAGATTGCCGAAGCTGAAAAAGTAAAAAGTCTTCGCATATCTGAATACGGAAGAGAACAAAACATCGCAAAAGCTGAAGCTGAAAGTGCATATGACTTAAAGAAAGCTGAATTAAAGAAAAAAGTTATCATCGAAGAAGGTAACGCTCAAATTATTGAACGTGAAAAACAAATCGAATTACAAGAAAAAGAAACCATCAAGCAAGAACGCGAATACGACGCAACTGTTCGTAAGAAAGCTGATGCTGAACGTTACTCTGTTGAGCAACGTGCCGAAGCCGATAAAAACAAAGCCATTGCTGAATCTGAAGCGAGAGCCAAAGAAATCGAATTAAATGGTATGGCTCAAGCCGAAAGTATTCGTTTAATCGGTCAAGCTGAAGCAGACAGCAAGACCGCTTGGGCTGAAGCCTTGAAACAATACGGCGATGAAGCTATTGCAACCTTACTGATTGAAGCTTATCCTGCAATTGTTCGTGCTGCTGCTGAACCACTAGGTAATATTGACAAAATCACCGTTGTAGACAGCGGAAATGGAAATGGCGCATCAGCTATTACCAAAACAGCTTTAAACACACTAGCAGCTTCACAAGAAGCATTTAAAGACGCAACAGGCTTAGACATCAATAATTTAATCAGCTCATTTGCTGGAACAAAGAATGTGGGTCGTCAAATCAGTAATTTGAACGAAACCTTCGCTCAAACAACAATCGTAGCTGAAGAACCAATCATCACAGACGATTCAGAATAATCATTTAAACACCTGCATCAATGCACGGCTAGGAGCCTTATGGTGGTTCGATTCCACCACGTGTATTATATTCAAATCAAGAGATTACCAAAAGTAACCCCGTTGAATTTTTTTGTTAAACGATTGAACTGTAATCAATATAGAATAGAAAATATTTTTTAAGAGGTCGAATTATGCGGATCGCTTATGCTAAAGCACGTGGAGTAAAGTTTGGTCGGCAGATAATGTATAATCCAAAGGTGAAAGATGCTTTACGCTTACATGATTCAGGTCATTATTTGGTTAAAGATATTATAAGAATCACTGGTACCTCTCAATGGTATTTATAAAGGAAAATCAAAGAGCGGGATTCAAAACAAATTTTAAGTGTCCTAATAGAAACTACTGAATTAAAATAACTTAATGCACTTTTTTCTTATTCTAACCGGCTTGTAGATTACCAATAAATAACATACTAGGGTATAATTATAGAATAAATATTAAAGTTTAGGAGAATCATATTATGAATAAAGAAAGATTATCTTCTTTTTTTGATGCAGTCCTAGCCATTATTTTAACTATTTTAGTTTTGGAGTTAGAAAAACCAAAAGAACTTAATTTACATGGTTTAATTGATTTAACACCTAACTTTTTTGCCTACACACTCTCGTTTGCCTGGTTAAGCTTTATGTGGATAGGTATCCATAATACTTGGCAAGATGTTAAAACTATATCCAATCAAACAGTCATTTCGATCATGTTTCTATTGTTTTTCTCCTCTTTTATTCCGTATACGACCAGTATCGTTGCTATTGATCATTATAATAGTTTTGCACAAATGATGTATGGTTTTATTGCAATTATGGTTACAATTTGTGTAACGTGGAATTATTATACACTTATTCAAGCAGATAGAACTAATCTGTTACTAAAAAAAGAATTATTAACGTATATTCACTTTCTATATATCGATATCTGCATTAAAATTTTGGGTATGGTTATCTCTGCACTGTTTTTTCCTCCAGCTGTGATGTACAGCATCCTTATCGCAGCGTTTGCTCTAATATTGCCAAGCCGCATTTATATCCGCTATCGTAAAAAAAATTTTGATTAGTGACACGATATCTTTTTTATCAATCAGTTATACAATAGTATTAACAAAAATAAATAAGAAAAATATAATGCCCATTTTAATAATACTAAATAAAGGTTACTTGCCTCCCTTTGTAAGTAACCTTATTTATATTTCCAAATATAATTGTAACAAAGGATTGCGCCCTTACTATAAATGCTTGTTTAAAAGTAATAATTAATATTATCATGTTAAAATACATATTTGATAATTCACAAAATTTCTTCTTAAATGAGTCATACTTTTCCAGGTATTTTATCCGGAAGCTCCCCTACTCTGTCTAATTTTTCAATCCGTGGATTAATTTTTGGTCGGTGGATTGGATATACGTACATAGCCTATTTCCATTTTTTCACGCTTTTTTAAACACACTTAGTAGACATTTATAATCCATACAAAAATCTCTTCTATCATTTAAAATCAACAATAGGAGAGATCTAATAAATTATTTTATCTATAGACTAGCGACGCTTCTACTCTATGGAAGCAAGTTTACAGGCATTAATTGCTGATAGAAATTTTTGAGCTGCTTGCCCACATTTTGAATACTTTTTTCAGATACTTTACCATAACCTGCGTCCACTAATGAAGGAACTTCACCTTCGATGATTGCTTGACCAAGCGCAATAAATTGATCAATTGAACGTCCTTTATAAATAGTTTCCTCATGTGTGTAAAAGGGGGTGAATACAGGAATATCCCGCACGAGCGTATTTGTTTTACTTGCTAAGGCTTCCAATAAGACGATTCCCTCTGTTTCTTCATGGGTCAGGAATACATATAAATCACAGGCTTGGTAAGCTACACGAAGTTCATCGCGTTCAATATAACCAGGAAATTGAAGATTGGGCAACTCTGTTTCAATGGCATCAACAACTTCTTTGGGCAATAATTTTTTGTCCGTATGACCGAACCAAATGAATTGATAGTCAGGTAATCGTTTTGCCATTTCAACAAAATCTAAAATTCCTTTGCGCTTGATTTGTAAACCAACTGACAGAATTAATTTTTCATCTGGAGCGACCCCATACTTCTTTTTAAAAAGGAGTATTTCTTCATTGGTACTACTCCAATACGACAGATCAATACCGTTTGAAATGACTTCAATCGGTACTTCTATCCCGTAACCTTCGATTAAAGATTTTGAGTAAGCAGATGGAGTTAGCAATAAATCTGCTGATGCATAACATTTCTTAATCCACCATCCGAATAGTGATGCAAGAGCATTCGCAAAAAAATAGGAATTTCGAAAATCTTCAATAGTCGAATGCGCATGAAAAACAACAGGTTTTCCAGCTCTTTTTGCTTTCTTTGCTTTCAGATAAGACTGTGGAAAAATAGTGTTGATATGGATAATATCGTAGGGCTCTTCACCTGTTAATGTATAGGAAATATTCTCCTCAGTTAACGCCATTTGTTGGTGTTCAATCGCACGACCAACACCACTTTGTTTAATGTATTCTTGTAAATCACTGCATAAATAGATCTGCATTTCATTCCCCTTTACTATCCTAATACTTGAAAGACAACATTTAACACTTCGGTCATACCGTACGAATAAATAAGCAAGGTAATCGGTTTTCCAAGAGCTAAGATAACGAAATATTTCCGAAACGATAGACTCGAAAGTCCGGCTAAGTAACATAAGAAGTCAGCAGGTGATAATGGAAAGAACATCCCAAAAGTAAATAACCGATCAAATCGATGAGGATCATCTAACCAACGGATATATTTATCAACTTTTTTATCTCCAGCCAACAACTCCACGAATGGACGACCAATTTTTCGAGCAATCGCAAAATTAAGTACTGACCCGATCATAATGCTTACGAAATTTAAAAAGAATCCATAACCTACACCAAAAATCATCGTCCCCATGGGAATGGTCAAAGCACCGGGCACAACAGGGACAACGGTCTGAATAATTTGAATCCCCATAAATCCATACGGAGCCATCGGACCCATAGAATTCAAAAGATTTCGTAGAGCGATTTCAGAAGTGAAAATTTGCTGTTGGTAGCACCAATAAAATCCATAAATCGTTCCAAGAATACCCACAATGTTTAAAATGTGCAACCCAAACCGAAATTTTTTTTTATATTTAATTAAGAATGAGTTAACCATTGATTTCAGAGAACCATCAAAATGCTCTTTTTTCATTGATTGTACCTCCTCAATGGTTATTTTGTTCGACATTTACTTTGAATGCTTGTAACGAATGACATGTTTTAACTGGTAGGAGTTGATCGCTTTTTTATAAATTTCATTCACGTGCTCTCCGAAAGATTCAGAAGAATAATGTTTAAAAGCGAATTCTTCTGCTTCACCCACCATTGTATGATACAGTTCTTTACTATGAATTAAAACGTACAGACAAGATTCAAATTCTTTAAACGAGTGATATTGATAACCCATTTTTCCATCAATAATAACATTCTCAATGGATTCATCTGCACGACATAAAGCTGGGATTCCACTCGCGAATGCTTCAATATATGTCAGACCTTGTGTTTCACTTGTTGACGCGCTAACAAACAAATCTGCAGTCTGATAATATAGCGGTACTTCAAGTGGATCTATCATCCCGGTAAAGGTAACTTTATGATCCACTTCTAATTCTTTTGCATATTCCTTCAACCGATATCGGTTTGGCCCGTCACCAACAATTAATAAATGGGCATCAATTTTCAATAACGAGAAGAAGAGAAGTAATTCTTCTACATTTTTTTCTTTTCCTAAACGACCTAATGAAATGAGTAAGAAGGCATCTTCTGGAATATTTAGATGCTCTCGCATTTGGCTCCTTTTTTTTGACTCTAATCTTTTGGTAAATCGATCTAACTGAATCCCAGTGGGAATAACTTTAATCGGTTGCCTAACTGCATAGCCATCCAGCATGCGTTTAACTTTGTTTGTTGGCGCAATTACGTATTCAACATCGCTTAGCAACTTTTTAGATAAAAGCGAGACTACTTTTCGACCCGTTGTTTTGTTGGGAGAAAAATAGTGTGTGTAGTCTTCGTATATTGTGTGATATGTATGTACAATCGGAATCGAAAGATATTGGGCAATATATTTTGCCATGCGAAACGTACTAAATTCACTTTGTGTGTGAATAATTTCCGGACTCCAGTCTATAATTCCTCTTAAAACAGCTCGATCTTTAAAAAATTTAATGCGAGCACCTGGATAAATTTTATTGATGTTAAAGGAAGAAACGCTATAGATATCTTCTTCGATATCAATATACTCGTCTTCAGAAAGTGTTAATACACGTACATCGTGTCCAATTTGCTCTAAGGAATTTTTCAATGAAACGGTTGACGTAACAACTCCGTTAATCGCTGGAGTGTACAAATCCGTTGCAAGTAGAATTCTCATCTTCATACTCCTTTCTACGTGTATTTAATCTAGTCATCTTAGTCTATGTAATTATACCTTATGTTCTGCTTTAGTTTCTTTAAAAATAGGTAAAGACTGTGTATGGAAACACTATGTAATTAATAAAATAGAACAAAGGCTATCTTCTATTACAATCATAATAAACATAAGTCTTATTATTGTCATCCTACTAAAGTCTCGCTTATGAAGGTGTATTTTCAAAATTGCCAAAATTTGTATCATATCATTAAAACACTTTACTCAAAAAATATAGAAAGAAAGTCAATATTCGTTAGTGAAAATGAATTTTATGTTAAGTTGTTAATTACAATATAAACTAAACTATAGCAGATAACTATTAATAAACAGCGCAAATTTCCATCAAAAAGATACCGGATCCTCTTAAAGAGAATCCGGTATCTGGTATAGAAGCTATTGAAAACAAACGGTATTTTCTGCCTTCGTTTTTTTTACTTAGCAAAGTAAAGATACCATGCTCTCCTGGTACCCAAGTTACGTCAGAATCATTTTTGAATTTGATAGATTTCTTAACGCTCTAAGTATAGCAATGACGTCTATAAAAGTTAAGCTCTTTTCTTAATACTGTATCATTCAGGTCTATACTTATTTTTGATAGTTGTTAGATACTCTATCCTTGTATGCTTCTTCAATAAAATTGAACCTCAGTCTGGTTTCCGTTGGACTTTTTCGATTTCTTTATCAAAGTCTGAAATGATTCTCTGATCTTTATTGAATTCTTTATACTCTGATAAAGCTTTTTGTTTTGCATTTTTACTAGATATGCTTCCGTGATCTTCTAGTACTTCATAACGGTTAAACTTCAAAAACTCATCAATACTGTTAGCAAAAGCTTGCATAGAAAGCGGATTTCATTTTCCAATAACCGTTCTACATAATCAAAATAAGAAGATATGTTTCGTTATCTCTGAGTTTTATCATAATCATAAGGAATTTCCGCAAATATATCAGTAATTTGTTGCCAAATTCTACGTTCGCTTGCTCGAAACGAACAACCAGTTTTCAATAATTCACGGAAATAATCTTTCAAACATCAGTTGTCCAGATTCTAAATTTTGTCGATTTTTGAGAATTAACACGATTACCAACTGAAATGATGGCATCTAAGTTATAATATTTGACAGCTTTATTCTGACTTTTACCTTCTATAGCATCATGTTGAGTGGTATGTGCAATTTCTGTACATACCACTTTTTCATATAATTAGTCTATTTCAAAAACATTCTTTAAATGTCGCAAGATTGAAGTTCTATCAACGTCAAATAAAACAGCAATTGCTTTTTGGGTAGCCCAAATCATTTCATCTATATTATTCTTTATTATCAAAGCTCTACCAGACAAAAAATTATTTTGGGTATAGTAAAAGTGACAAAACCACAATCTATTCCAAAAGAAATGATGATCAGAAAGGATTATTTCTCCTCAAAAATTTATACTAAAAAAGAACCTGCCTAAAGAGGCAAGTTCTTTTTATATTTAATGTTTTATGGTTTCATATTATTATTCATCAGCCATAGAAACAGTGTTTAGATTTACTTTATCAACTAATTTAAGGAATGGGAACCAGATCAATCCGATAATCGCCATATCTATGATTTGTAGTAATCCACCCATAAATGAGTTGGTAGCCATAAATCCACTAATAATAACAGGTATTGTCCAAGGTACTGCAACTCCTGTTGGAATTGGAAATATTCCAGCAGCCATCACCGCATAGTTGAATGCTGTTGTTACCATTGGAGCAATCACCCAAGGAATAAAGATTGAAGTATTTAATACTAAAGGGAACCCGAAAATCAACGGTTCATTTACATTAAAAATCGCAGGTAGTACGGCTAAACGACCAATTTCTTTGTTTTGACTGCTTTTCATAACAAATGCTAGTAATAAGACAACGACTAATGTGCCTCCAGATCCGCCCAAACCAACATTATAGACATCCATAAAAGGGTTCGTTACGATATGAGGTAAAGGCTCTCCAGCTTGATAAGCAGCAAGATTTTCCAAACCTAAAGTGTTCCAGATTGGGTCCATTACAGAGTTCACAATAATTTGTCCATGTAATCCGAAGAACCATAGGAATTGAATAAAGAATACGGCAATCAATGTAGCTGGTAATCCACTACCAAGAGCTGTAAGCGGTTGTTGTATCGCTGTATAAACAACATCATGCAAATTTGCGTCAAAGAACCCAGAAATGGCTGCATTAAGTAATAAGAATATTGCTAAAGTAATAATAGCTGGTAGTAAAGCGGCAAATGAATTTGCAACTGCTGGCGGCACACCATCAGGCATTTTGATGACAATACCTTTTTTAACGATACGTGTGTATATTTCAGCAGCAAGAAAGGCTGCAATCATACCGATGAACATACCTTTTGCACCTAAACGATCTAATGATAACACTCCAGTTACTGCTTCTCCTGATTCTGTTACTATTGTAAATGGTGTTAATATCAAGTAAGAAGCTAATGATACAGCACCACCAAAGACGCCTTCAACATCATAGGACTTGCTTAAATAATAACCGATACCGAACGTTACAAAAATGGTCAAGATCGACATTGTCGCATTTTGTCCATTTCCAAATAAGTTTCCTAAGTTATCTTGTAATGCATCGCTAAAAAATGGCAAGTTATTTAATACAACTACAATTGATCCAAACATGGTAATTGGAAAAGCAAGCATAAATGCATCACGTAAAACTTTAAGGTAACGATTTTCACCAAGTTTTCCGGCAATAGGAAGTAATTTTTCACCTAATTTATCAATAAATCCATTCACTAGCATTCCTCTTTTCATTTTTAATTCTAAGCAAGTTTAACGGGTAGTACTTTTTAAAGAAAATTAAAAATAGGTTTCTTCAGTTTTTTTGAAATCGATTACATACTAATGTTATCATTTTAAATTTTACATGTCTATACTTTTATTTAAAATGTATTTACCAATTTTTTCAATAAAAAGCAATCTATTAAGTTTATAGCTACATATTTTCAAGAAAGAAATATTTATTTAGCAGGATTTTGAACACATGATTTTATGAAATTTCATGTATTTATTGATGCATAGGAAATATATTTAAATAAATGATTAGGTTATATTTTTAGAACCCATAAAATGATAAAATAAATCATAGTTTATTGTTTTTATAAAAGGAGAACTTATGGATAAAAAATAGTGAAACGAGAAGTTTTAAGTGCTTTTATTTTTATTTGTATTGTTTTTTACTTTTTTTATCCTGATAAAACTATTTATAGTTATTTAATAGCCAGTATTATCAGAACTTCTTTTACTCTATTGCTATGGCACTACCTTATTTTAAAAACAGATAAAGAACTTTTCAATGAAAAGAACCTTGTATTAAAAAGGTTCTAAATACAGAAGATATATTTTAATAAATATCCTTAGGAGGACAACAAATGGAAATTGAATTTGAGTTATTGGAAGAAGATTACATAAACTTTAATATTAATCATGCTAAACAATCACCTTCTCTAAAAAGAAGTTTAATCGCCCAAAGACTAGTAGGACCTATAGTATTCTTAATAACTCCATTTATAGTTATAAGGTTTTCAGCAATATCTATAGGGTATTGGATGACAGTGTTTAGTATTACTAGCTTAATTTGGCTTATTTTTTACCCAAGATACTTTGATTGGGAAATGAGAAGAAGAATAGTAAAGATGCTTCAAGAAGGAAATAATGAACATTTATTTAAAAAAAGAAAAATGGTAGTAACAGATAAGGGAATAACCGAAAGCAGCGCTAATGGTGAAACAAACACAAAATGGAATGAAGTAAATAAAGTAGACGAAACAAGTGAGTATGTATATATCTATAATTCCTCCATTTCAGCTTATATAATACCTAAAAGGATATTTAAAAATAAAAACACCTTAAAGATATTCCTTGAAGAACTATTAAAATACACTATTTTATAAAAAATAATCCTTTAAGTTTCTATCTTTTTTGACTAAAAATATAAGATAGGAACCCTTTTAAAATTAAGTCCTCCCATACATTAATGCATAGAACTTCATGTATTTAGCTAAATTTTTTTATGTTAGTCTTAAAAATATATGAATCAAGAAATAAAAGATTAAAAAAGGAGAAAAGAAACTGTGGAGTGGAAAATAAAAACATTTAACGAATTGAGTAACGACGAGTTGTATGAAATTATAAAACTTAGAAGTGAAGTGTTTATAATAGAGCAACAGTGTATTTATGAAGAATATGATGGCAAAGACAAAAAAGCCTATCATTTGTTTTGGGAAAAAGATGGAGAAATTCTTGCATATTTACGGATACTCGAGAAGGGTGTTTCATTTAATGAGATATCTATAGGAAGAGTATTAGTTACTAAAAAATATCGTAACAAAGGTCTTGCAAAAGAAATGATGTCACGTGCACTAGAATTTATTGAGGACAATTTAAATGAAAAAGTAATAAGAATATCTGCACAGGAGTATTTGCTAAAATTTTATTTGAGTTTAGGGTTTGTGAAGGTTTCGCAGGTGTATTTGGAAGATGGTATTCCACATATGGAAATGTTATACAATAAGCTTTAGAAAATATGAAAAGTCAAAAAGATCCTATTCAACTAGTTATTGACTATCTATTGAATCATTACTTGCAATGTAAATAACAGCCATAGCCTTTGATTTTTGACTATATAAATGGCCCCTATAAAGTAGTTTTTTATTAAGAGTCTACTTTATAGAGGGCATTTTTAGTTTTTAAATTGTTGTTATTTAGGTGTATCAGATATCTTTTCTGACATTACTAATTTCACTATTTTATTAACCATTTCTTGTATGAATTTTTTTACTCTGTTGCTAAACTCTTCACTGGAAAGATAATTAACTATTTGTGTTGTAATCATCAGTATAATTGCTTTGCCAGTTTTAACTACTAATTCTGAAACTGCTTTTTTCATTTTTTAGTCTCCCTTTTCAACTCTTTCAGAATTTTTTTCAGGAATTTACTTTTTGTAGTTTTTTCTAAAAAGTCATAAGCTGAATAGGTCAGTTCTTTTTCGGAAATATTTTCATTAAGTTCTACTTCAGATTTTAACGAATAATATAAAGCTGTAGGTTTTAAATCGATACCGTTATTGAATTCTGATAATTTATTGCTAACTTCGTTTTCAATTTGGAACTCTAAATCATCAGGTATAGTTTCAATAGGTAAAGATTTTCGATAACTTGAGATTTCATTATTGATGTTCTTTCTAAGAATTTGTGTGTTTTCTTTCTTAAATAGTTCCATATTAGCAACAACATTAGATAACTCTTTATTTTCCATTCAATATTCCCCTGTCTCTTTTTACTAGGCTAACTTTACTAAACATTTTGTGTATTAGAAATTCATTTTCATAAACTGTCTCAAACCCTACTACATCTAAAGCAACTACAGTAATAAAGAAATTAAATTCCTAGTGAGGTAACCCATTTGTTAGGCTTCATTAAATGAAATCAACTGAATTGAGCATATGGTTTATTACGCTCCCTTTTATCCAAACATTCTGTCTGTACATGTCGATTCCATTTATCGTTATAGTTTTATCACTGGAATCTCTTCCAGTGCCTCGGAAAAAAACATCATAGTCTTTAGATTTTGGAAAACTGACAGACGTTTTTATTGTTCCATTCTTATTTATAACAGGTTCCCCGTTTTTATTAAGCATAACTTCCTCATGAAGATTATTATTAAAGACTTTATTTCTAACGTCATCCCAAATAAATTTCACTTGTTTCTCTAAGAAATCTTCACTAAAGATTACACGTTTAAAGCCTAACAACTTATTTGTTAAGAGCTTTTCTGACTTATCTTGTTCTTCAAAAATAATGAATAGAAATTGTCTTTCACTAAAATCACTATAAAGTGACGAATCTTCAAAATTTATCTTCTCATCCAACCATTCATCAAAATCAACTTTAAATAATTTAGTGTCTTCAGTACGCGTTCCTTGCTTAGTTTGAGTGATTGTTTTTGCAATCAAACCAATCTCACTGAATAACTCTATTTTACCGATTTTTTTCGATTTTGCTCCAAACATTCGTGTAACGATTTGTTCAGTCACTGATTTTGATACATCTCCAGTTTGATTTAATTTCATAGGAATATTTAGAATCTGAAGAAGTTCTTGAATAGTCTTATTCTTGTATTGTTTAGTGAATTGATTCAATTGTTCGTCTAGTTCTTCATATGTATTATATTCTTGTTCTAACTGTTCGAATTTTTTTCCAAAGTACTTTTGAACCATAGTTGTTACAGTAGACCTTTTCAATCTAAATCTAGGGCGGTTGGGCCACTTAGGTGCAGTGTCAATCAACATCAACTGTGGTCGTAACTCAGATGATATTCTTGGATAATGTTCTGTAGGGTCTTGATGAACAAGCTGCAAGTTATGTATGAAACTTCTGACTATCTCCCAGTCATTCTTCAACTTTTCTCTATCTAAAGAATCAAATTCAAAGAAATCATAACCGACAATGGGGAATTTTGCGTACTCTGATGCAGGAACAGTAACTTCCGAATCATAAAGATAATAAACTAAAAGAAGTCTTTCAAGTTTATGCCAGAAACTTGAATTTTCAAAACTTTCGTGCACTATCCTTTCTGGAGAAACAGCTGTTACAGACATCGGTTCTTTAGCTTCAAGTTCTCCACTTACTGATTTCTTTACTTTTCTTAAACCTGTTGTTTTTACTTCCACATCTTTCCCATCGACATACAAATCTGGTTTTTGATAAGAATCAGCTGGATACCCCAATATAGATTCCTCTACAACACTTCCTGCTATACCAGTGATTTTAGGATGTTTAACTGTTTTATAAAAAACATTATTTTGATCAACATCACCTAAGGTTTTACCAATAGTACTATCTAAAATATCTTCTAGTTCATCTTTAGCAAAAACGTGTCCATGCTCTCTCATACTTTACCCTCCAAAAAATTTATACAGATATGCAATAATTTATTTTATGGTCTAATAGTACCATTTTTTTGTACAAAACACTGGATCTTTTCCGTGAATTGTTGTATAATAAATCTTAGCTTACCGAAAGGGTGTTCGTATTATGAGTAAACAGTTTAATATTTTAGAACTATTTGCTGGAGTTGGTGGATTTCGCGTTGGTTTTGAAAATTCCAATGAAAGCATGTTTAAAACAAAATGGGCAAATCAATGGGAGCCTGCTAAAAAGAGTCAAGACGCCTTCGAAGTGTATGATTATCATTATCCTGAGAGTATGAATATAAACGAAAATATAGAAGAAATTTCAGATGAAGCTTTTCAAAGTATGGATGCAGATATAATAGTTGGAGGTTTTCCTTGCCAAGATTACTCCGTTGCTAGAAGCAAAAAGAACGAACTTGGTATCCAAGGAAAAAAAGGCGTATTATTCTGGGAAATCATTCGAGCAGTTACTCAAATAAAACCAAAATATCTTGTTTTAGAAAATGTAGATCGTCTATTAAAAGCTCCTTCAAAACAACGAGGTAGAGATTTCGCAATCATGCTAGCTGCATTTAACGATTTAAACTATTCTGTAGAATGGCGTGTCATAAACGCCGCAGAATACGGAGGCAGTCAACGTCGTCGCCGTGTTTTCTTTTTCGTATATCGGAACGATACTGACTTTGCAAAAAAAATGGATAAAGAATTTGAGAATGAAGAATTAGATTTATTTTTTGACAGCCAATTGTATGATGATTACATCTTTAATAAAGGTCTATTTGCACGTCAATTTCCGGTTTTACCAACACCAGTAAAAAACCGTCATGCTACTTATACATTATCAAATGACATTGTAGACATATCCGACAATTTTATAGGTACTGTTTGGAACACAGGAGTCATGAGACATGGACGTTATTTTACTATTGACACAGTACCTACAAAGGAAGAACAACCTATTACTTTAGGAGAAATATTGGTAGATGAAGAGAATGTTCCAGAAAAATATTATGTTACTGACCAAAATAAATTAGAGAAGTTTAAATACTTAAGAGGTTCTAAAAAAATCGAACGTATTTCTGTAGATGGACATTCTTATATTTATTCAGAAGGAAGTATGGCTCCAACAGATGATTTATCATTACCTGGAAGAACTATGTTAACTTCTGAAGGAACCGTTAATCGCTCAACTCATTTTTTAAATGTAAATGGTAAATATAGATTAATAACACCTATTGAAGCAGAAAGACTACAAGAATTTCCTGATGATTGGACAAAATATAAAAAAAATTCTACTGGTGAAATAGTAGAAGTACCCGATCGTATGCGTATGTTCTTTATGGGGAATGCTTTAGTTACAGGTGTCGTAAAGAGAATTGCTGATGAGTTACAAAATATCATAACTCATGAAGATTAACTAACTTAACAAAACTATTAAGAACCACCTATTATTGTCCTTATAAGTGACAATAATAGGTGGTTTTAGCTTTGAGACAAGTCTATTGAGTTATAGATAAGATAGATTGAGACCTCCATAATCTTGTCTACGCAATTAATAACGACGTTCTGAATCAATTATTTTTTTCATTTCTTCTATCTCATCATCTTCAAATTCCGGAGTAAGATAACCACCGTCAATAGCTTTTTTCATTCTATCTTCTTTTTCTGATAATTTATTGTATATTTTTTGGTCAATAAAATTAAACAATTTCATATCAGTAACTGTCATCAAATAATGATATCTAGTATGCTGATCATGCTGCAAACCTAGACGATGAATTCGATCTCTCGATTGAAGCATAAATGTAAGGTTATAATTATATTCAAAGTAAACTGCATCATGTACAATTGTATGCAGTGACACTGATTCCCCCAAAGTATTAGGGTTTGATACTAGTACTTGTATCTCATTTGTATCTTCTTTAAATGTATGGATAATATCTTCACGCTCCTGCCGTGTAGTACCTCCATAGATTAACTTCGTGTTGATTCCTTGTTGATTAAGGACATCAGTAATTTTCTTTAATGTATTAACAAATAATCCCCAAACGACTACTTTCCCGTGCTTCTTTACAATATCAATAACTAGTTGTATCCCTGCATTGAATTTTGGAGATTCTACTTTTGCTAAATCCCATTTTGCTACTTCATCTATTATCGAGTCTTGAATACTTGCCTCTAGCTCTTTTCGTGCTTTTATACTGATTTGATCATATGAGTCATTATCAATAGTGTCGTCCTCGCTAAATCCTAAATCACTATAATTTATAGTTTGATTTACTAATTCAGGATTTGTTGATAGTTGTATCATTCTAATCCAAACCGTTAAAGGATTCTGTGCAGTTGTATAAATTATTTCAGAAAGTCTTAACTGCTCTACAGAAGGCGGCACTCTTATAAAATTATCTTCGTCTGCTGGTGGAACACCCAAGTCTTCTTTGCTTGTTCTCCAAAAATAAGGAGCAAGTTTTTCATTTATTTCTTCAACTTCCCAACTATCAGGATTCTTAAGCATGTTTTGCTCAAATCCAAAGTATGCACTGTACTCTTTTTCAAACAAAATATGTAGAAAATTATATATATCTAAATATTTATTTGGAATGGGAGTACCTGTTAAAACATATCGATAATCAACTTTACCTGCAATTTCTAATGCAGCTATAGCCCTTTTTCCTTGTATCCCTTTTACACGATGGACCTCATCATAAACAATTATAGTATTTGAATCATAGGATAAGCATTTAATAATAGACTCTTGAAACTTAGGAAGTGACTCATAATTGACTAGAATCATATTTGCTGTTGACCACGATGCTTCTAAAATACGTTTGTCTCCATTTATTATTTCATCATGAATGCTTATTGCTTTTAATTCTTTTTTATTCTTAAATACTTCTTCAAATTCTTCCTTCCAAGACATAAACGCATTAAGAGGGCTAATCACTAATAACCGTTTAATAGGCTGCCCTTTGTTTTTGCTATTTAGATATGCAAAAACACCTAATAACATTGCTGTTTTTCCAGAACCAGGAACAGAAAAATTAGCTGCTCTTTTTTGAGTCAGCATATACATTGCTGACTCAAGTTGCAGTGGCTTGAGGGGCCTAGCTACTTCTCTCTCTACAATTCGTTTAAATTCATGAAATTCATTCTGCCATCGTGGGTCCTGATTTTTCAAAGTTAAACCCGATTTACGGTATTCTTCAATTGAATACTTTTGACTGCTCACAAAGTTTTCGATTCGAGAAGTAACTTTAAAATTAAAATTATGCTTATTAGATTGCTTATTTGCTAAGTCTACAATTTTTTCCACATCTCTATACGTCAAGTCTCTTCTAAAATAGGGATAACCTCTTTGTTGATCGACATATGCTACAAACTTAGTTTTAAAAGATTTTTTTAAAGTTATTTCTTCATCACTCTTATCAATAAAAAATATATATTCATCATTCATATCCAAGATTACAGAATTATATTCTGGATTAGGTATTTTTTGAATTCTACCTATATCATACTCTTGAATTAACGAATAAATAGCTTTATTTGCATCAATAACTTTTACACCTGGATATTCATCATTCCATAGACTCTCAAATTCTACTCTTTTTTGTTTAATTCTACTTCTAACATTCGTGCTTACATCCCAAGAAAAATCAACATCGAATGAATCAAAATTATTTTCAATTGCATTCGCTGTCTCATTTAAGGATCCATTAAAATATATAGCATCTTTTTGTAAATCTTCAAATATTCCCCACTTGGTATGAAATAAACCATTTTCAACTAAACCAAACTTTATATCGGCTTTATTTTTGGAAATTAGAAATGCTAGATTACCTAACCGTTGTTTATCAAGTTGCGTTATACTTTCACTTTTAGAGCGCTCTTTATATCCAGACTGAATTTCACTAAAATCTTTTTCAGAAATATTTTGAGAGATAATAAATTGGATATAACCATCATTCTCAGAAAATCTATCCAATCCCTCAGCATACATAGATAATGCTTTACAAGAAAAGTAGCCACTGACTCTTTTATAACTAACTGACTCTTTTAATGTCCTGTTATAAAATTCTTCGGAAACATTGTCTTTCAATGAGTTATAACTTGATTTAAGTACGCCGTCTAATCTTTTAAGCAACTTTTATTCCTCCTCTAAAAGTATGTAAGTGATTTCTTTTTGTAATTTTTCAAGTTCACTCAATAATTTATCTTTTTCGGATTTTGATAAATACTTAATTATGCTTCTATCAATAGAACTGATATTGTTAATAGCTTTTCCAACTAACTTTATTGGTTCAGTTCTTTCTTTTAAATTTTTAGTTTTTTCAGAATGATTGGTATAAATTGATTGTACCTCTGCTAACGCCTTGACAGTCTCTTCATTATTTTTTAACGTAGCAAATAAATCAACATTATTCATTATTACCTTTTTTGAATCCAATGCATCTACAATAACATCTGTTGCATCTTCCATCTCTGAAATAAATGTATTTTCAGCTTTAGTACCCACAACATTTTTAACTATGGTTCTAAAATCACCCTTATAGTCTTCTTTTGTAGCTCTAAGTTGCAGTATCTTAGCGAACAAACTATTTAATAGTTGATCTGAATTAACAGCACCTTTAAACTTTTTGTATTGAGGTATTAGATCTTGTATAGGACCATCTAAATCTAATTCTTTAGCTAATGAATAATTTTCTGGGTTCGCATTGGTAAAATCTAAAAATTTAACTATAAGTTCTGCTTCAGTTAGACGCTTAGGTATTTCATTTTTAGGTAGGTTTGCATACTCAGTATATTCTTTAGCCGTCATTATGTTATTTACGACTATCGTTTTATACGCATCTATCGCTCGGTCTATTGCGTTATAATCCACCTTATCAAGTTTCCCAAATTGAATTTTCAGTTCTAATGATTTAATTTTCTTAAGATCATCCTGATTTTGGACAGACAAATCATCAAGTATAACCGCTTCAAAATATTGTTGCCCAATTATCTCAGGATCTTGTTCAAGTAATCTTTTTGCTGTAAAGCGACGATTGCCATCAATTACACGTCCATCATTCAATACATATCCAGGTTCGTCTTGTCCTTGAATATTAATATTTCTTTTGAGAGCCTTCATTCCATCTTTAGTTTTACTTTCTCCATCATTTTCTAAAAACTTTTGAATAACCATATTGTACTCTTCATTATGTCCGGGAGTTAGTTTGCCATTAGTACTTTCATAATCTGATAGTGCTACACCTATACGTCCATTTTGTTCGTTATAATATAAATAATCTAATGGAATTGCATATGTTTTACCACTATATTTTTCTCCATTAGGCTTTTCAATCTGCACACTTATATTATGTCCGCCTTCTTTTACAATTCCAGACTTATATAAGTCTAATAAATCAACATTCCTCATTATCAACAATCTCCTATCAACTAATTATTTCTTCTACATACTTTACATTGAACCAAAATCTTTGTTTTACGATTCTTTGACCTGTGGGCAATAAAAGTTTATCACTGCCATTCTTAGCTCCTGGCCTCAAGTGGCCCAGCTCATTAAATTTACTAGATGGCAAATTGTTTTTATTAACAATTCGACCATTTCTTTGCTCTAAAGAAGTAATTTCAAGTTTGTTCTGCTTTATCAAATATCTTACTTCTGACCAGATTTCTTTGAGACCATGAGTTAAATCGTAGTCAGACATCTTCCAAACTTTCACACCTAAAAAAGTCATTTCATCATCATCAACTCGTTTACCACTTGGATATTGTTGAAATATAAAGAATACTAATACCTTCTCATTAAAGTATGTAAATAACGAACTACTTTCCCAGTAAGTATCGCTAACCCATTCTTCAAAATTTACTGGCATAAAAGACATTGCTTCCGCGGGCTTTTCCATTCCAGTTAAACGAACAGTTTTCAAAAGAGCATTTATCTGTCCATCACAAAGTTCAAACTTATTTCCTTTGATTCTCATTAACTTTAATGCTAATTGAACAAAGGACGCTTTATTATCTTTATGTGCCATACCTAATAATTCTTTCAGTTCAGAAACTTTTTTCCCCTTATAAATTTGAATTTTTTCATCAACTTCAGCTTGAGCAGAAGCAATTAGCACTTCATTCTGACTCATATGTAACTCCTCCTAATTCTCAAAAGAACTCTTAATGTTTAGTCTT
Source organism: Carnobacterium sp. 17-4 (assembly GCF_000195575.1). NCBI lineage: Bacteria > Bacillati > Bacillota > Bacilli > Lactobacillales > Carnobacteriaceae > Carnobacterium > Carnobacterium sp. 17-4. The sequence continues at coordinate 2,528,085 of NC_015391.1, forward strand.
CCATAGATTTCTTAACGCTCTAAGTATAGCAATGATATCTAGAAAAGTTAATCTCTTTTCTTAATACTGTATCATTCAGGTCTATAATTATTTTTGATAGTTATTAGATACTCTATCCGTGTATTTGCTAAGAAATCGGATAACGAAGGTACTGAATTTTATTATCTAGGAGAAGTAAAACCAGTCAAAGAATCTATTATAGAGTTAGAAAAAACCACTTCAAAATGGCGAAAAGAAAAAAGTTGTCGAAATGTTTTTGAAGTTTTCAGAACCAATTGATGTGAATTTATATCGTTATTTGGAAGCTGGACAAGAATGATATTGGGAATAAATGTAATCATAAGGGTGTTGAATTGATCTCTTAACTATTTTAATTTAAAATTTGACTTATCAAAAAAGAGCAGTAGCTGATTTCAGCTGCTGCTCTTTTGCTATACCAAAGATTACTTATTAAAAATCTTCGGACCTTTGCGCATGTTTTTCATATCATTCTTTGGATCAGTTGTTTGTTTAGACTTTCCGCCACCTGCTTGTTTCTTTTTAATTATCTCTAACATTTTCTCTTTTGAATTCACTTATCACACCACCTTTATACTTGTAATGATAAAAACCTAATTTGCCATATGAGATTATATTTGATTGCTACATTTGTATTTTGAATCAATCCCAGAAAAAAAGCATCAGCAAGATGCCGATGCTTTAAATCTATAAATTCTTTATCAAGTTGGTAATTAAACCATCTTGGACAAAAAACGTCTGAAAACGTTGATACAATAAAGAATTGATTAACGTTTTGAGAATTGCGAAGCTTTACGCGCTTTTTTCAAACCTGGTTTCTTACGTTCAACCATACGTGGGTCACGAGTTAATAGACCTGCAGCTTTTAATGGGCCACGGAAGTCTGGATCAACTTGTAATAACGCACGAGAGATCCCATGACGGGCTGCTCCTGATTGTCCAGTAAATCCACCACCATTTACGTTTACATGTACGTCGTAGCTACCTAAAGTTTCTGTAAGAGCTAAAGGTTGTTTAACAACTTCGTGTAAATATGGGAATGGGATGTATTCAGTGATATCTTTTTTATTCATGATGATTTTTCCAGTACCTGGTACTAAACGTACGCGGGCAGTTGAATTTTTACGTCTTCCTGTTGCGATATATTGTGCTTGTGCCATAGATATTCCCTCCTTAAATTAAGTTTGTGATGTCTAATACTTCAGGTTGTTGCGCTTGGTGATTGTGTTCTGCTCCACCGTAAACATGTAATTTCATGCCTTGAGCGCGACCTAAAGTATTTTTAGGAAGCATACCTTTGACAGATAATTCGATTAATTTACGAGAATCTTTAGCACGTAAGTCACCAGCAGAGATTTGTTTCAATCCACCTGGGTTACCATCGATGTTACGAGAATAGATTTTGTCAGTTGCTTTTTTACCAGTTAATTTCGTTTTGTCAGCGTTGATTACAATTACAAAATCACCTGTATCAACATTTGGTGTGTAAGTTGGTTTATTTTTACCACGTAAAATAGCTGCGACTACACTTGACATACGTCCCATAGGGATATCAGTTGCGTCTACCACATACCATTTACGTTCTACTTCATTTGGTTTTGCCATATAAGTTGTACGCACGTTTTATTCCTCCATATTCTTATCTGTTTGTTTGAATGCACAATAAGTTTCCGGGGCTCATCGTGGTGGCAAACAATACCATTTAATATTTTAACCTTAATATTGGTTTTTGTCAATTATTTTAATAGAAATAAATCTTTTTTTCATCAATACTATTATTTTACATTCTGGTTGCTCTACACTTTAGGGTCTAGAATAAAGTACGCCATAAATAAATCATCAATAAACTGTCCTTCGATCAAGAATTCATCTTTTAAACGACCTTCTACTTCAAAGCCATTTTTTTGATACAAGTGAATCGCAGCTGGGTTCGTAGATAATACTCGTAGGCTTAATTTATGGATCTCTTGTTCAGCCGCTAAGGCCTTAATAGCCGTTAGTAAAGCTGATCCTACCCCTTTACCTTCTGCATCCGGATTAACGCCTACATCAATGCTCCACGTCTTCTGGTGAGGAGCTAATCTACTAGGAGTATGAAACCCTAAGAATCCTGCAATTTGCTGATTCTCTTCTGCTACGGCTACCAATTGCGAACCCTCGGTATAGTGCTTCTCGTAGTCCTCTACTGTTACATAAGTTGTGACATGAGGCGTGTTACCTAAATGCCAGATTTGGTTTTCAATAGCCATCAGTTGAGGATAATCACTTCGTTTACTTGGCCGTATAATCCAATTCATGCTGCACCTGCTCTCCTAATTCACTGATTTCTTGGTAATCTGTGCCTTTTTTAGCGGTTGATGCTTTGTAATAAACTTCCATCAAATACAATCCTTGAGGTTTAGCCGTTGGGCCAGCTTCATTGCGGTCTTTAACTTCCAACAGGCGTTGAATCTCATCTGCTGGGCGCAATCCATTTGCGATTTGCAATAATGTACCCACAAAAATACGAACCATATTGTATAAAAAGCCGTTCCCTCTAAAGGTAAAAAGCAATTCATTGTTGAAATCGTCTTTCACAACACTGGCTTCATATACGGTGCGCACTTTATTTTCTCTGCCACTGTGGCTGGCACAAAAACTAGCAAAATCATGTTCGCCTTCTAAGTCTTTCAGTGCATTTTTCAATTTGTCCATATCAAGTGGATACGGATGGTGTAACGTATATAACCGCTTAAACGGATCAGGTATCTCATTTAAATCAACGCGGTACTGGTATTTCTTTCCAGAAGTATTGTACCGTGCATGAAACTCATCTTCGACAATCGAGACATCTTTTACAAAAATCTCATCCGACGTTAAACTGTTCAATGCGCGCTTCATATTTTTAGCTGGAATCACAAATGGGTAATCAAAATGAATGACTTGCCCCTTAGCATGTACCCCGGAATCGGTTCTTCCAGATCCATGAATGATCACTTCTATCCCTTTGGTCATAATTTTTAATGCTTTTTGAATCTCACCTTGCACTGTCCGATCATGCGGTTGGATCTGGAACCCAGCAAAGTGTGTCCCATCGTATTGCACGATCAATTTATAACGTATCCATTTCATTTGTTTGACTCCTTTACACTAACTTGTTCTAGGGGTATTAAAAGTAAAAGAACCTTTCGCACCTAGCAGAAAGGTTCTTTTTCTTCTTGCATCAATTTCTCAATACGACTAACCCGACGGTCAATACAGCATAACCTAGCATCGCTACGGTATCGCGTGACGCCCACTCGAGCTGACGGTATTTTGTTCGTCCTTCGCCACCTTTGTACCCTCTGGCTTCCATAGCCGTAGCTAATTCTTCCGCGCGGTTAAATGAGCTGACGAATAAGGGAATCAAGATGGGAACAATAGCTTTCATTTGTTGGAAAATATTGCCTTCTCCAAAATCAACTCCACGAGCGCGTTGTGCGTTCATGATTTTTTCAGTTTCATCCATCAATGTTGGTACAAAGCGCAAGGCAATCGACAACATCAAGGCAATTTCATAAACCGGTACTTTAACTGCTTTCAAAGGACGCAATAAATATTCAATTGCATCGGTCAACGATAATGGCATGGTGGTCAATGTCAGCAATGTCGACATAAAGATGATCAAGACAAAGCGACAAAAAATGAAGACCCCGTTCAATAATCCTTCTTGCGAAATAATGATTGGACCCCAATCAAAGTACACCGTGCTTCCCCCGGTAAATAGTACTTGCAAGATTACGGTAAAGAGTATCAGCCAGATCAGTGGCTTGACTCCATTAATAAAGAAACTTAGTTTGATCGTTGATAAGCGAATCGCTGTTAGCGCAAACGCCAATAATAGCAAATACGTCATCCAATTGTTGGCTAAGAAAATAATTCCGATAAAAATAACCGTTCCAAGTAATTTAGCCCTTGGATCTAATTTATGAATCCAAGAATTTCCAGGAATGTAACGACCAAAAATCAATTTATCCATCATTTGGCATCACCTGCTTCTGACTCATTGGGTTGCAGTTTCAAAGATGTCGCAATCACATCTGCTAAATCATTAGTAGTTAGCGGTAAGCCATTAAAGATAAGGCCCGTTTTCTCGCTCAAGAGGCTACCAAACGAAACGGCAGCAGGAACACCTAACTGCTTTGATTCAAGCCAATCAGAGTCTTTAAATACGTCTTGCGGAGCACCTTCTTTGATGACTGTCCCTTTTTCAAGAACAACCATATGATCCGCGTAATTTGCTACGTCATCCATTTGGTGAGTTACTAAGATAATGGTCAACCCTTGCGTACGGTATAACTGATAGAACATCTCCATCATTTCTTTGCGTCCTTGTGGATCAAGGCCCGCAGTCGGCTCATCTAAGACTAAGACTTCAGGTTCCATCGCTAAAACGCCGGCAATTGCCACACGTCGCATTTGGCCACCAGACAGGTCAAACGGTGAGCGTTCCATGTAAGACTCGTCTAAGCCCACTATAGGCAGCATACGTTTCGCTAACTCAAGACCCTCTTCTTCTGTAGCTCCAAAGTTTTTCGGTCCAAAAGCAATATCCTTAGCAACCGTTTCTTCAAACAGCTGTGACTCTGGAAATTGGAAGACGATCCCGACTTTTTTACGGATGCCTTTCAAGTTCTTATTGTTGGATTGTGATGTAATGACACGGTCGCCAATTGTCACCGTTCCTTCACTCGGTTTCATCAAGGCATTCAAGTGTTGCAGTACTGTAGATTTCCCACTACCTGTATGACCTACTAAAGCCGTAAAACTGCCTTCTTTAATGTGTAAGTCAATATCAAAAAGTGCCCGATTTTGGAAAGGTGTCCCTTTTTGGTAGGTATAGCCTACTTTTTCGAAAGTAATGTCCATAACCAGTCCACCATCCCTTCTTCGGTTAAATACTCTGTTGGAACGTCAATCCCGCGATCACGTAAGTCGCTTTTCAGCTTCTCAGCAAATGGCAGATCAAGACCCATTTCAATCAGTTGATCTCCATAAGAAAAAATCTCTTCCGGCGTTCCTTCTTGCACCAATTCCCCATTTTTCATCACTAGAACACGACTGGCATTTGCTGCTTCATCGATATCATGAGTGATCGAAATAACCGTTAAATTAGCTCTTTCTTTGATCTCTTTGACCGTTGCCAAAACTTCTTGTCTTCCTTGAGGGTCTAACATACTCGTTGCTTCATCCAAAATAATAATTTGCGGACGTAATGCAACCACTCCAGCAATCGCTACTCGTTGTTTTTGTCCACCCGATAAACGAGCCGGTTCTTTTTCCATAAAATCTTGCATCTTCACTCGTGTAATAGCACTTTTTACGCGTTCAATCATTTCATCTCTAGGAATTCCTTGATTTTCTAATCCAAATGCGACGTCATCTTGAACCGTTGAGCCTACAAATTGATTATCCGGATTTTGAAAAACCATTCCGACCATCTCACGAATTTTCCAAATGTTTTCTTCACTTAAAATAAGCCCGCCAACGGTTACTTCACCGTGACTAGGAGCAACCAACCCATTGATTGTTTTTGCAAGCGTAGACTTACCAGAACCATTGTGACCAATAATAGCAATCCATTCGCCTTCCTCAATGGAAAGAGAGACATTTTTTAACGCTGGTCGATCATCAGTTTCATGGTATTGATAAGAAATATCTTTTAACGTTATGATTTTATTCACTGAACATTCCTCACGTTCTATATACTAAAAAAGAATCGATTCTTTTCCAGCTTTCTAAGTACAAATTTAGTTAAGACTAACAAAAAATAAGCTGCGTTGCAATACACTCAACGAATGCTGCTTTTCCTCAGACTTAAATACTTACTGCTTTATAGTATAACATTACACAATCTTTTTTGGGGGTGTCTTGACACTATTTCACAGAACTTTTAACTCTTTTTTCATTTTTTTTGAAACAAATATAATTTATTCTCAAATTAATTCCCTTTTCATGGAAGAGTGGCGACTTTTTTTACTCCACTTGTCCGTTAAAGGACATTCTATGACCTTATTCATTAGGACACAATCAAGAAAGCCGCTTTTGTGTAGCACACTACAGTCTAATTAATAGATACAACAGAATAAAAATTAGCTTAGTTAAAATTTCTGGAGGAATAGGGATTGCTTGTAGCCGTGTAAAGGATTCAATGCAAATTACAAAGCATTATCGCTTTAGCGACTAAGCTTTGTTTGAGGCTTGAAAGTCTGAAGACAAGGCTTCAGATGGTCCCATGGCTCTCCACAAGCAACCTCGTCCATTCCAAAAGAAATTTTTTAATAGCACCATCACTATTTATTTCACTTATCTTTTTGTATTAAAAAAGGAAACAAATATATGGACACCCCCACCTATTTGCTTCCTTTCTTAAGACAAAAAAAATCACTTTCTTTTGATGAATTTACCTCTCCTGAATGAGCAAACTCAAATCAGGAGAAGTTTCGAGCTAGACTTGGAAACCAATAAAATTGATCCCATCATCATAACACTCTTTGCATACATCTAAAAAGTGAAACACATTGAATTTCAAACAATTTCTGTAAGTACTAAATACACGCGGCAACTCGTCATTTTAGCACCACTTTAAAATTAAACTAATTCAATAATAACCATTGGTGCAGCATCGCCGCGACGTGGTTGAGTTTTCATGATACGTGTGTATCCACCTTGACGCTCAGCATAACGTGGAGCAACATCGCTAAATAATTTTTGTAAAACTGATTGAACAACGATATCTTCGCCTTCTTCTTTAACAGAAGCGACTTCATTGCGTACGAATTCTGCAGCTTGACGACGTGCGTGTAAATCGCCTTTTTTACCTAAAGTAATCATCTTTTCAGTTGATTTACGGACTTCTTTAGCGCGAGCTTCAGTTGTTACGATGCGTTCGTTGATGATCAAATCAGAAGTTAAGTCGCGTAGCATTGCTTTACGTTGTGAACTTGTACGTCCTAATTTACGGTAACCCATTGTACATTTCCTCCCTTGTTACAGTACTAGTCGTCTTGGCGTAAGTTTAAGTCTAATTCAGCTAACTTAAATTTCACTTCTTCAAGTGATTTACGTCCTAGATTACGTACTTTAATCATTTCAGCTTCAGTTTTATCAGTTAACTCTTGAACAGAATTGATTCCAGCGCGTTTCAAACAGTTGTATGAACGGACAGATAAATCAAGTTCTTCAATCGTCATTTCAAGCATTTTTTCTTTATGAGTTTCTTCTTTTTCTACCATGATTTCAGCTTTACGAGCTTCATCAGTTAGATTTACAAAGACATTCAAATGTTCTGTAAGAATTTTAGCTGCTAAACTAACAGCCTCTTCTGGACTAATTGAACCATCTGCCCAAACATCAAGTGTTAACTTGTCAGAAATATTTTTCTGACCCACTCGAGTGTTTTCGACTTGATAATTCACACGACTAACCGGGGTGTAAATTGAATCGATTGGTAATACGCCAATTGGCATATCATCTTGTTTGTTGTGTTCAGCGCGTACATACCCTCGGCCTGATTTTGCTGTCATGCGTACGTGGAAACGTGCGCCTTCAGCAACTGTACAAATGTACAAGTCAGGATTTAGAATTTCAACATCGCTATCATAAATGATATCAGCTGCTGTTACTACTGCTGGACCCTTCACATCAATTTCAATCGTTTTGTCTTCACCAGAATATAACTTGAGAGCAAGTTTTTTAATATTTAAAATGATTGATGTTACATCTTCAACAACACCATCGACAGTTGAAAATTCATGTAATACACCATCAATTTGAATAGTAGTTACTGCTGCTCCTGGAAGAGAAGACAACAAAATACGACGTAGAGAATTTCCTAGCGTTGTACCATAACCGCGTTCAAGTGGTTCTACAACGAATTTACCAAACTTGGCATCATCGCTGATCTCAATCGTTTCAATTCTTGGTTTCTCAATTTCGATCATTCTATCTATACCCCTTTCAAAACGTTAAATTCATGTTACTGAGTGCTACCCGACATAGTGAAGCGGCTCTCAATTAAACACGACGGCGTTTTGGAGGGCGGCATCCATTATGTGGAATTGGAGTTACGTCACGAATAGCTGTAACTTCTAATCCTGTAGCTTGTAAAGATCGGATTGCTGCTTCACGACCAGAACCTGGTCCTTTAACTGCAACTTCTACAGTTTTCATTCCGTTTTCCATACTTACTTTAGCAGCTGCTTCTGCTGCCATTTGTGCTGCAAATGGAGTAGATTTTTTTGATCCGCGGAATCCTAGAGCTCCTGCTGAAGACCATGAAATCGCATTTCCATGTACATCTGTAATCATTACGATTGTATTGTTAAAAGTAGAACGAATATGTGCAACTCCGCTTTCTACATTCTTTTTAACACGACGTTTACGTGTAACTTTTTTTGCCATGAGGTTACCTCCTTACTAATGTTTTATTTTTTTCTGCCTGCAATTGATTTAGCTGGGCCTTTACGAGTACGCGCGTTGTTTTTCGTGTTTTGTCCACGAACTGGTAAACCACGGCGATGGCGCATGCCTCGGTATGATCCGATTTCAATCAATCGTTTGATGTCTTGGCTTACTTCACGACGAAGGTCACCTTCAACTTTTAATGTATCAATTGTCGCACGAATAGCGTCTAATTGATCATTTGACAAGTCACGTACACGAATTTCTTCTGATACGCCAGCATCTTTTAAGACTTTTTGAGCTGTTGTTTTACCGATTCCATATACATAAGTTAGAGAAATTACTACACGTTTGTCACGCGGAATATCTACACCTGCAATACGAGCCATTAACAATTACACCTCCTGTTTTTTTAAATGATTATCCTTGACGTTGTTTGTGTTTAGGGTTTTCGCAAATCACCATAACACGTCCTTTACGACGGATAACTTTGCATTTGTCACAAATTTTCTTTACTGATGGTCTTACTTTCATGAACTATACCTCCTATTTTATTGACGGAGTACAATTATTTAAAGCGATAAGTTATGCGACCACGTGATAAATCGTAAGGTGACAACTCAACTGTGACTTTGTCTCCTGGTAGGATTCTAATGTAGTGCATTCGGATTTTACCTGAAACGTGAGCCAATACAACATGGCCATTTTCAAGTTCGACTTTAAACATTGCATTCGGCAAAGTTTCAACGACTGTTCCTTCAATTTCAATGACATCGTCTTTCGCCACGCCTAGTACCTCCTTAAAATTGTTTCGCGTTTAATACGCGATAAACAGTGAGCGCACTTAGCCCTCACCTTCTATTTTTTTAATCTTCTTATTACTAATACAATATATCAGCATTGAAAACACAACACCTCGAATATTGTACCACAAATTAAATATAGTGACAAGTAGCCTCGCTCGTTAACTGATCAAGCAATTTTAATCATGAGCTAGCTGGCTGTGACTTCTATCAAGAAAATCTTGAAGTCATTGTTGCTCTGTTCAATTACTTAGTGTTTTCAATTATGTTTTGGATGTCTTTGAAAACATCTTTCACATCATCTTCACCATTTACGGTGTACAACACATTACGTTCTTTATAAAAGTCTAACAGAGGTTCGGTTAACTCAAGGTTAACACTAATACGATTTTCAACAGTTTCTGGTTTATCGTCATCTCTTTGATAGAATTCATGTCCACCACAACGATCACAAGTACCTTCAACCACTGGTGGTTTATTGATTTTATGATACGTAGCACCACATGAACGACAGATAATCCGTCCAGTCAAACGTTGCATTAAGATATCTTTGTTAACACTGATGTAAACAACAGCATCTAATTCTTTGTTTAGATCTTTTAAGATTTCTTCCAAAGCTTGCGCTTGGTTAAGCGTTCTTGGAAAACCATCTAGCAAGAATCCATTTTCAGTATCTGCTTCAGCTAAACGTTCTTTTACAATCCCGTTTGTTACTTCATCAGGCACTAAATCGCCTTTATCCATATAAGTTTTAGCTTCTAATCCTAAGGCAGTTTCATTTTTGATAGCAGCTCGGAACATATCCCCTGTAGAAATGTGTGGCACATGGTATGTGTCAACAATTTGTTCAGCTTGCGTTCCTTTCCCTGCACCAGGAAGACCCATTAAAATGAGATTCAAAATTTTTCCTCCTTAAATGTAAGAATGAGTGCCGAGGATAATCCTCAACACTTTCTTCTTATTGTATAAAGCCTTGGTAATTTTTCTTAGACATTTGGCCTTCAAGTTGTCTCATCAGTTCTAAAGCTACACCAACTACGATAAGTAGGCTGGTTCCGCCAAGAGAAACAGATTGAGGCAAGTTCCAAACGTTCGACGCAATTATTGGTAGTATTGCGATAACTCCTAGATATACTGCTCCGACTGTACTCAAACGCGTTAACGTTGAAGAGATAAAGTCTTGAGTAGGTTTTCCAGGTCGCACACTAGGAATATACCCGCCTTGTTTTTGTAAGTTCTCAGCAACTTTCTCTGGATTCACTTGAATAAATGCATAGAAAAAAGTAAAGACTACGATTAAAACAGTATATAGAACTGCTCCAAGCGGTTCTTGCAAATTAAAAATCTTATTTAAAATGATATACCATTGTGCATCAGCATTCGTAGCACTAAAGAATCCTAAGATTGTTTGTGGTGTCATAATAAATGAACTTGCAAAGATTACTGGAATTACACCAGCTGAATTTACTTTCAGTGGCAAGTGAGTGTCCTGACCTGAGCCAGCTGAGCGTTTTGAGTATTGAACAGGAATTTTTCTTCTTGCATTTTCGACATAAACGACTGTTACAACAATTGCTAAAAAAGCAATGGCAATCAAAACGGCAAAGAGAATAGCTTGCGCCATATCGTCTCCAGCATTTCGAATTTGCGAATTATAAAAGTCTCCTAAATCAGAAGGTACGCGAGCAATGATACCTGAGAAGATAATCATTGAGATCCCGTTACCAAATCCTTTAACTGTAATTTGTTCTCCCAGCCACATAACCAAGATTGTTCCGGCAGTTAACAGAATAGCGATCATAAGATAAGTAGTTGTACTAGGATTGATAACCAATCCTTGATCCACTAGAGCATTAAAGCCATACGAGATACCGATTGCTTGAACAAAAGCCAAACCAATCGTTAAGTATCTTGTAACTTGATTTAATTTTCTACGGCCTACTTCACCTTGTTTTGCCCATTCGGCAAACTTAGGAATAATGTCCATTTGCAACAGTTGAACAACAATTGAAGAAGTGATATAAGGAGAAACACCGAGTGCAAAAATAGAATAACTGTCTAATGCTCCTCCACCAAATGTATTTAACAAACTAAACAAAGAACTATTTGAGGATAGATCTTGTAAAGCAGCCGCATTAACACCAGGAACCGTTATATGAGTTCCTAGTCTAAATACGATTAAAATACCTAAAGTGAAGAGGATTCTACTACGAATTTCCTTTGTTTTAAAGGACTCTATAAGCAGTTTGATCATTAGATCACCTCAATTGAACCACCAGCAGCTTCAATAGCTTCTTTAGCTGCTTGGGAGAATTTGCTTGCTTTAACAGTAAGTTTACGTTCAACTTGTCCGTTACCCAAAACTTTAATCCCTGATTTTTCAGATTTGATGACTTTTGTTTCAATTAACAACGCTGGTGTTACTACAGTACCATCTTCGAAACGGTTTAATGTATCAAGATTTACGATAGCATACTCTTTGCGGTTAATGTTTGTAAATCCACGTTTTGGTACACGACGGAATAATGGTGTTTGACCACCTTCAAATCCTAAACGTACGCCACCACCTGAACGTGAGTTTTGTCCTTTTTGGCCTCGACCTGATGTTTTACCATTGCCTGATGAAGTCCCACGTCCAACGCGGTTACGCACTTTACGAGATCCTTCAGCGGGTTGTAATTCATGAAGTTTCATATAGATTAGGCACCTCCTTCAATAAAAGTCTACTTACATATGTTTTTATACTTCTTTAACGTCCACTAAATGTGAGATTGTTTTAACCATACCAGTGATAGCTTCATTAGCAGGTTTAACTACAGTACTGTTGATTTTTCTTAAACCAAGAGCTTGAACTGTATCTTTTTGGTTTTGAGGACGTCCGATAACGCTACGTTTTAAAGTGATTTCTAAATTAGCCATTTCTTAATGTCCTCCTTATCCTATAATTTCTTCTACAGTTTTTCCACGAAGTTTTGCAACTTCTTCAACGCGTTTTAATTGTAATAAGCCATCAACGGTAGCACGGATCATGTTGATCGGTGTGCTTGAACCTAATGATTTGCTTGTTACATCTGCAACTCCAGCTAATTCCAATACGGCACGTACTGGACCACCAGCAGAAACCCCAGAACCGGCAACAGCAGGTTTAATTAAAATGTTACCGCCGCTAAAACGACCAATAACTGCGTGAGGAATCGTAGTATCTACCATAGGTACTTCAATAAGATTCTTTCTAGCATCTTCAATTGCTTTGCGGATAGCTTCTGGTACTTCTTGTGCTTTACCAGTACCGAAACCTACGTGTCCGTTTTTATCTCCGACAACAACAATAGCAGCAAAACGTAGACGACGTCCACCTTTAACAACTTTAGTTACGCGGTTGATTGAAACGACACGATCTTCTAATTCCAAATGTGTTGGATCGATGTAAACCATGTGTGGTATTCCTCCTTTTTTTAAAATTCTAGTCCATTTTCGCGAGCAGCTTCAGCTAAAGCTTGCACACGGCCATGGTAAAGGTATCCACCACGGTCAAAGACTACTTGTTTGATACCTTTTTCAGTAGCAACTTTAGCGATAGCTGAACCAACAGCTGATCCTTGAGCTACTTTTGTTTCTCCTGAAACTTCTTTGTCTAATGAAGATGCACTTGCTAGCGTTACACCCGCTACGTCATCAATTAATTGAGCGTAGATGTTTTTATTAGAACGGAACACGTTTAAGCGTGGGCACTCTGCAGTACCAGAAATTTTAGAACGTACACGACCATGTCTTTTCAGACGTAGTTTGTTTTTGTCTGGTTTTGTAATCACAATTGTCACCTCTTTAATTTTATGGTTGAAAATTAGGCAGCCAGGCTATTATTTACCTGTTTTACCTTCTTTACGACGTACGATTTCGTCAGAATAACGAATTCCTTTACCTTTATAAGGCTCTGGTGGGCGTACGCCACGTATGTTAGCAGCTAAAGCGCCAACTTTTTCTTTGTTTGTTCCTTTAACAACTACTTTAGTGTTAGCAGGAACTTCAATGTTAATACCTTCTTCTGCAGTAAATTCTACAGGATGAGAGTAACCAACGTTCAATACAAGTTTGTTACCTTGTAATTGAGCACGGTACCCTACACCAATTAATTCTAATGTCTTTTCAAAACCAACAGTTACACCAACAATCATGTTGTTTAAGTTAGCACGCATTGTGCCATGTAGTGCACGATTTGTTTTCAAGTCGTTTGGACGAGAAAAGTTAATTTCGTTACCTTCTACATTCATTGTGATAACTGGGCTGAAAGAACGACTCAATTCACCTTTTGGTCCCTTAACAGTAACGATGTCCTCATTACGAGTAACCGTTACGCCTTCAGGGATAGTGATTGTTTTATTACCTATACGGCTCACAGCAATACACCTCCTTGATTAGTCTTTCTTATTACCAAACGTAAGCGATAATTTCGCCACCAATATTTTTTGCTCTTGCTTCTTTATCTGTGATGACACCTTCAGAAGTTGATACGATCGCAATACCAAGTCCGTTAAGAACTTTAGGCACTTCGCCAGCTTTAGCGTATACACGCAAACCTGGTTTAGAGATACGTTTCAATCCTGTGATAACACGTTCGTTGTCTTTTCCGTATTTTAAGAAAACGCGGATAACGCCTTGTTTGTCATCTTCCATGTATTCAACATTTTTAATGAAACCTTCACGTTTCAAAATGTTAGCAATATCTTTTTTAATTTTTGATGCAGGTGCTTCTAGTTGTTCGTGACGTGCTTGGTTAGCATTACGTACACGAGTTAGAAAATCTGCAATCGGATCTGTCATGACCATTGAATTTAGCCTCCTTTATGCGAGTATCGTATTACCAGCTTGCTTTTTTCATGCCAGGAATTTGTCCTTTATAGGCAAGTTCACGGACGCAAATACGGCAAAGTTTAAATTTGCGGTAAACTGAGTGTGGACGTCCACAGCGTTCACAACGAGTATATGCTTGAGTTGAGAATTTAGCAGGGCGTTTGTTTTTAGCAATTTGTGATTTTTTAGCCACGTAGTTCGCCTCCTATTCTTATTTTTGGAATGGCATTCCAAGTTGTGTTAACAATTCACGAGATTCTTCGTCTGTATTAGCAGTAGTTACAATAACAATATCCATTCCGCGGACTTTGTCTACTTTATCGTAGTCAACTTCTGGGAAGATTAATTGTTCTTTAACGCCTAACGTGTAGTTTCCACGTCCGTCAAAAGACTTGTTGCTGATACCGTGAAAGTCACGTACACGAGGAAGTGAAACAGAAACTAATTTATCTAAGAAATCATACATTCTGTCTCCACGTAATGTTACTTTAGTTCCAATCGGCATACCTTCACGTAAACGGAAGCCAGCGATTGATTTTTTTGCTTTAGTGATTAATGGTTTTTGACCAGAAATAACAGTTAACTCATCAACAGCTTTGTCTAAATTTTTAGCATTTGATACAGCATCACCCACACCCATGTTGATAACGATCTTATCTACTTTAGGAGTTTGCATAATTGATTTGTAACCAAATTTTTCTACCATTGAAGGTGTTACTTCTTGGTTATATTTTTCTTTAAGGCGGTTCATGAAGTTCATACCTCCTTCCTTATCTATTATTTATCTAAAACTTCACCGGTTTTTTTAGAAATACGTACTTTTTTGCCGTCTTCAACTTTAAAGCCAACACGAGTTGGTTCGCCAGTTGCAGCGTCTATAAGCATAACATTTGAAACGTGGATAGGGGCTTCCATTTCAATGATTCCACCTTGTGGATTCGCTGAGTTAGGTTTTTGATGTTTCTTCATAACATTAACGCCCTCTACGATTACACGATCTTTTTTAGGAAAAGCTTTTAATACAACAGCTTCAGTTCCTTTG
This sequence comes from Carnobacterium sp. 17-4, assembly GCF_000195575.1. Classification (NCBI taxonomy): domain Bacteria; kingdom Bacillati; phylum Bacillota; class Bacilli; order Lactobacillales; family Carnobacteriaceae; genus Carnobacterium; species Carnobacterium sp. 17-4. The sequence continues at coordinate 2,543,220 of NC_015391.1, forward strand.
TCTTTACCAGTAATAACTTTTACTTTATCGCCTGTTTTAATGTACATGTCTTTCACGCACCTCCTTTGTGGATGGTTGATTATTAAAGAACTTCTGGAGCAAGTGAAACGATCTTCATGAAGTTGTTGTCACGCAATTCGCGAGCAACTGGTCCAAAGATACGAGTTCCACGTGGGCTCTTATCGTCACGGATAATTACACATGCATTTTCATCAAATTTAATGTATGAACCATCTGAACGGCGAGCTCCTGATTTAGTACGAACGATAACTGCACGAACGACTTCACCTTTTTTGACAACGCCACCTGGTGTTGCATGTTTTACAGTACAAACAATTACATCACCAATGTTAGCAATTTTACGGCCTGATCCGCCTAATACTTTAATAGTTAAGACTTCACGAGCTCCTGAGTTATCTGCAACTCTCAAACGACTTTCTGTTTGGATCACTGTGGTATCCTCCTTCCAGATTTGAAAACTATGTTATTTGTTGGAAAACCTTAAATAGTAACAGATTCTTCAACAACTTCTACTAAACGGAAATGTTTTGTAGATGATAACGGACGAGTTTCCATAATTTTTACGATATCGCCAATTTTGGCAACATTGTTTTCATCATGTGCTTTATATTTTTTTGAGTATTTAATACGTTTACCGTAACGGCTGTGTTTCTTTTGAGTTTCTATTACGACAACAATTGTTTTATCCATTTTGTCTGAAACAACTCGGCCTTGGTATACTTTACGTTGATTACGTTCTTCACTCATTGTTTGGTGACCTCCTTTGACAATCAACTATTTTTGTAATTCAGCTTGACGTAACGCAGTTTTAATGCGTGCAATCGATTTGCGAACTTCACTTAAACGAGCAGTATTTTCTAGTTGGCCAGTAGCTAACTGGAATCTTAGATTGAATAACTCTTCTTTAAATGCTTTTTCTTTCTCAACCATTTCAGCAGTGGTTAACTCTTTAAGTTCATTAGCTTTCATTCGATTCACCACCAATTTCTTTACGTTTTACAATCTTAGTTTTAATAGGTAGTTTATGAGAAGCTAAACGAAGTGCTTCACGAGCTACTTCTTCTGAAACTCCATCAACTTCAAACATGATTTTTCCACGTTTAACTGGTGCAACCCAACCTTCAGGTGCTCCTTTACCAGAACCCATACGAACTCCAATTGCTTTAGACGTATATGATTTATGAGGGAAGATTTTAATCCATACTTTCCCACCACGTTTCATGTAACGTGTCATTGCGATACGAGATGCTTCAATCTGACGGTTTGTAATCCATTTTGACTCTACGGCTTGTAAACCCCATTCACCAAAAGTTACTTCTTTCCCACCTTTAGCTTCACCGCGCATTTTACCTCTAAATTCACGACGGAATTTTACACGTTTAGGTACTAACATGATTATTTCCCTCCTTTCTCAGTGTTCTTTTTTGCAGGAAGAACTTCTCCACGGTAGATCCAAACTTTAATGCCTAGTTTACCGTAAGTTGTAGCTGCTTCTTCCCATGCGTAGTCGATATCGGCACGCAATGTATGAAGAGGAACAGTTCCTTCTGAATGTGTTTCGCTACGAGCGATATCTGCACCGTTTAAACGGCCAGAAACCATTGTTTTGATTCCTTTAGCTCCAGAACGCATTGTGCGTTGGATAGCTTGTTTTTGAGCACGACGGAAAGCAACACGGCTTTCTAGTTGACTAGCAATTCCTTCGGCAACTAATTTAGCGTCTAAGTCAGGGCGTTTGATTTCAACGATGTTGATGTGAACTCGTTTGCCTGTTAAATCATTTAATTTTTTACGTAATGCATCAACTTCAGAACCACCTTTACCAATTACCATTCCTGGTTTAGCAGTGTGTACTGAAACATTAACACGGTTAGCGGCACGTTCAATTTCAACTTTAGAAACAGAAGCTTCGCTTAGTTTTTTTGCAATATATTCGCGGATAGCGATATCTTCATGTAAAAAGTTTGCAAAATCTTTTTCTGCATACCATTTAGAATCCCAATCGCGAATAATACCTACACGTAAGCCTGTTGGATTAATTTTTTGACCCACAGATTACCCCTCCTTTTTCTCAGATACCACTACTGTAATGTGGCTTGTGCGTTTCAAGATTGGTGCAGCTGATCCTTTTGCACGTGGACGGAAACGTTTCATCGTTGGTCCTTCGTTAACATAAGCTTCGCTTACTACCAAATTTTCTACGTCTAAATCGTAGTTATGTTCTGCATTAGCAATTGCTGACATTAAAACTTTTTCGATTGCTGGCGAAGCACCACGTGGAGTGAATTTCAAAATTGAAATTGCTTCTCCGATGCTTTTCCCTCTAATAAGATCGACAACTAAACGAACTTTACGAGCTGCAATACGAACAGTTTTAGCAGTTGCTTTAGCTTCTGTAATTTGTTCTGCCATATCGAGTTATCCTCCTCTCAAAATTAACGTTTAGTTTTTTTATCATCCGCAGTGTGACCGCGGTATGTTCTTGTTGGTGCAAATTCACCTAATTTGTGTCCGACCATGTCTTCTTGAATGTAAACTGGTACATGTTTGCGACCATCATAGACTGCGATTGTGTAACCAATGAAACTCGGGAAAATTGTTGAACGACGTGACCAAGTTTTAACGACAGATTTCTTTTCGCCTTCGGCCATTGCATTCATTTTTTTCATTAAGTGTTCATCGACAAAAGGTCCTTTTTTAAGACTACGACCCATGGGTGAACCTCCTTCCATTCTTTAGGAAAGTTGGAAAAACCAACTAACCTAGGTTTATTTTGTTTTACGACGACGTGTAATAAATTTATTAGATTGAGCTTTCTTGTTACGTGTTTTCAATCCAAGAGCAGGTTTACCCCATGGAGTCAATGGACCAGCATGTCCGATTGGAGCTTTACCTTCACCACCACCGTGTGGGTGATCGTTCGGGTTCATTACAGATCCACGAACAGTTGGGCGTTTGCCTAACCAACGAGAACGTCCGGCTTTACCAATGTTGATCAATTCATGTTGTTCGTTACCAACAGAACCGATTGTTGCACGACAAGTTCCTAAGATTAGACGAACTTCACCTGAGTTTAAGCGGATTAATACGTATTTGCCTTCTTTACCTAACACTTGCGCGCTAGTTCCAGCCGAACGAACTAATTGTCCACCTTTACCTGGTTTCATTTCAATATTGTGGATTACAGTACCAGCAGGAATGTTATCTAATGGAAGAGCATTTCCTGTTTTGATATCTACTGATTCACCTGAAAAAATTTGTTGTCCTACTTGGATTCCTTTAGGTGCGATGATGTATGTTTTAATACCATCAACGTATTGTACTAAAGCAATGTTAGCTGAGCGATTTGGATCGTACTCAATAGTTTTGATGATACCCACGATACCGTCTTTATTACGTTTAAAGTCGATAACACGGTAGTTACGTTTATGTCCGCCACCACGGTGACGTACCATGATTTTACCAGCATTATTACGTCCGGCTTTTCTTTTGTTTGGTTCCAACAATGTCTTTTCAGGCGTTGTTGAAGTGATTTCTGCGAAATCAGAACCAGTCATATTACGACGGCCGTTTGTGGTAGGTTTGTACTTTCTAATACCCACGTGTTTTACCTCCCGATGTTTATTTTCAAAGCTTTAATTAAGCTTCAAACAATTCGATTTCTTTTGATTCAGTTGTTAAAGTTACGATTGCTTTACGACGTTTTTTAGTGTATCCAGTATGTTTACCCATACGTTTTAATTTTCCACGTACGTTCATGATGTTAACATTAGAAACTTTTACGTCAAAAATTTCTTCAATCGCTTGTTTTACTTGAGTTTTATTTGCGCGAACATCCACTTCGAAAGTGTATTTTTTGTTATCTTGAGCAGCCATTGCTGCTTCAGTGATAATTGGGCGCAAGATTACGTCACGTACATCCATTATTGAAGAACCTCCTCTAGCTTAGTTAGAGCAGTTTGTGTAAAAATCAATTTTTCATGCGCTACAACATCTAACACAGTAACATTATCAAAAGCAACAACTTTAACTCCTGGAAGGTTACGAGCAGATAATGTTGCGAAATCATTGTCGTTTTCTACTACGATAAACGCTTTAGAATCAACATTTAGATTTTTTAACACTTGTGCAAATTCTTTAGTTTTTGGTGCATCAAAGTTCAATGCGTCAACAACGATTAAATCTCCGCTTACTACTTTAGTAGAAAGAACAGATTTGATTGCTAAACGACGAACTTTTTTAGGAAGTTTGTAGCTGTATGAACGTGGAGTTGGTCCGAAGACGATTCCACCACCGCGCCATTGTGGAGATCTGATTGACCCTTGACGAGCACGACCAGTTCCTTTTTGAGCCCACGGTTTACGTCCACCACCGCGTACTGCACTGCGGTTTTTAACTGAGTGATTTCCTTGTCTTAATGAAGCACGTTGCATGATGATTGCATCAAAAACAACGTTTTCGTTTGGTTCGATACCGAAAATAGCGTCGTTTAAAGTAACTTCACCATTTTGTGTACCATCTTGTTTGTATAAGGCTACGTTTGGCATTCCTTTGTTCCTCCTCTCTTAATTTTTATTTAGCTTTTTGAAAAGCTGATTTAATTTGGATTAAGGATTTTTTAGACCCAGGTACATTCCCTTTAATAAGAATTACATTTTTTTCAACGTCAACACGAACAACTTCAAGATTTTTGATAGTTACGCGGTTTCCGCCCATACGACCTGGTAGTAATGTGCGTTTGAACACACGGTTAGGATCTACAGGACCCATTGACCCTGGACGACGGTGGTGACGAGATCCGTGGGACATTGGTCCACGACTATGTCCGTGGCGTTTAATAACACCTTGGAATCCTTTACCTTTGGTAGTCCCCGTTACATTAACGATGTCTCCAGCTTTGAAAGCATCAACTTTCACTTCTTGTCCTACTTCGTAGTCCCCAAGCTCAACATCGTCAAATTCACGAATGAAGCGCTTAGGAGTAGCATTTGCTTTTGCTACGTGACCCATTGCAGGTTTATTAGACAATACTTCACGTTTATCTTGGTAACCCAATTGAACTGCTTCGTAACCATCCGTTTCGATTGTTTTAACTTGTAAAACAACGTTTGGAGTTGCTTCGATTACAGTTACTGGAATTAATTCACCAGACTCAGTAAAGACTTGTGTCATTCCTACTTTTTTTCCTAAGATTCCTTTGGTCATGAGTACACCTCCATTATTTTTTTTAAAATTAAAGCTTGATTTCGATATCTACGCCAGATGGTAAATCTAGTTTTGTTAAAGCATCAACAGTTTTAGATGTTGGATTAACAATATCAATCACACGTTTGTGTGTAAGCATTTCAAATTGTTCACGAGAATCTTTATATTTGTGAGTCGCACGAATCACAGTGTAAAGAGTTCTTTCTGTTGGCAATGGAATTGGACCAGATACACTAGCACCAGTTCTTTTTGCTGTTTCTACAATTTTTTCCGCTGATTGATCTAAGATACGATGTTCATATGCTTTTAAGCGGATACGAATCTTTTGTTTTGCCATTATTTTCCCTCCTTCGCCTATTTTTTATAAATTAGACATTGCTCCACGAAAATTTCCGTCATACGCGCCGTGACAAAGCGGCCGGGTGTGTCGTAACCTCTCGTTTCATAGCCATTGGGTTTCTTTCGAATACCCCTAGCACGATTCCACTTATGAAATCAGCACCTGTTTAATTATACAAAAAAACACTTTTTTAATCAAGCTTTTTTTGATGTTTGCTAAATTAATTTATTCTTATCTAAAAAACAGTTATCTATTTTTGCAAATTTCCTCATTTATCTTGTCTCATGAAAAAAATAAGCTAAGTCAGGAATACATCAACGTTTCCCATCTTAGCTTATTTTGTTTTGTTTGTCTATTTATTTGTTTGATTTATTTATTTCTTCTATATATTATTCCAACACTTTTACTTTATTCTATTTTTTGAATCCAACCAATTGGTGCTTCTACATCGCCATACTGAATTCCGGTAAGTTCTTCATACAATCTCCTTGTCACTGGTCCCGTTTCTGTTTCGCTATAAAAGACATGAAAATCATCTTTATTTTGTATCCCACCAATTGGCGAAATAACAGCAGCTGTTCCACAGGCCCCAGCTTCCTTAAAATCATCTAGTTGATTAATTAATACATCTCCTTCGACAACTTCAAGTCCTAGACGCTCTTTTGCTAGATAAAGCAATGAATACTTTGTGATGCTTGGTAAAATTGAAGGAGATACAGGCGTCACAAATTTATTATCTTTTGTAATTCCAAAGAAATTTGCTGAACCTACTTCTTCTATCTTAGTATGCGTTGTCGGATCTAAATAAATTGCGTCACTAAAGTTGCGTTTATGAGCCTCAGCTCCCGGAAGCAAACTACCTCCATAATTTCCGCCAACTTTTGCTGCTCCAGTTCCATTTCCAGCAGCTCTATCATAATCAGAGACCATAAAGTTAGTTGGCTTCAGACCACCTTTGAAGTAAGCTCCAACAGGCATACAAAAAACAGAAAATAAATATTCTTCTGCAGGCTTCACTCCGATGTTATCTCCCACACCAATCATGTAAGGACGCAGATACAACGAACCTCCTGTACCATATGGTGGAATATACTGTTCATTCGCTTTTACTACTTTTTTAACAGCTTCAATAAATATATCTGTCGGTATAGCCGGCATCATTAATCTTCTACAGCTGCGTTGCATACGTTCAGCATTTTGATCCGGTCGGAACAAATTGATTGAACCATCTTTTGTTCGATAAGCTTTCATACCTTCGAAAACAGTTTGTCCATAGTGTAAGGCCGTTGACCCTTCGCTGATATGAACTTTATTATCTTCTGATAAAGTTCCACCATCCCATTCTCCATCTTTCCAGAACGAAATATATCTATAATCGGTTTTCATGTAACTAAAACCTAAATTATTCCAGTCAATATCTACAGTTTTTGTCATTCTATCACTCCTTATCACTAATGCTCTTTAGTGTAACATATCAATGGTGAAATTATGAGAATTTTCTTACTATTGTACAAATTTTACTAATATGTATGTCTATTTTTCTCACTTTCCTAAATCATTCAATATAAATCGCACAACTTTTTCTTGTGTCGAATCTTTTGAAATCATTCTTTCATTTGGAATACCTAGATAATCTTTTTCATTCCACCAACTACGCATTTCTTTTTCACCAAATTCATTTACCTTTGTTCTTTTTTTATGTCTATCAAGCGTTTCATCAAAAGGTATATCAAAATAGTAAGCATAAACATTCGGTTTAAACGTATTTATTAAATCTAACAACATATTTTTATACCTCTCGTTGACCATGATCCCCTCTACAATGACAACAGGACATTTTCCTAATCCATATTCAGCAATTTGCTTGATTAAACCGATAGATAAATTACCTTCTCGATCATTGACCTTAAGCATGTCTCGTCTAACTACATCTTGAGAAACGACTAAAGTAGCTTCTCCCAATAGTTCTTGTAACTTTAAAGCCGTTGTTGTTTTACCACTTCCAGAATTCCCACGCAAAATAATTAGTTTTGAATCCATCTTTACAACTCCTAGTGAATAGATAGTCTGCTAGTCTTATTATCTATTATACTCTATCAATAACAATTTTATTTTGAAAACCAATACTAGTTGCCAAATAAAAAAGCCCTGTCGCAATGACAGGGCTTTTTTCTCGTATGATCACGCTCTATACCAGATAGAGTCAATTTTTAATGTTTATTTTTAGAGTTGATTAAGCTTCGATTGAAGCAACAACGCCGGCTCCAACAGTACGTCCACCTTCACGAATAGTGAATTTAGTACCTGGGTCGATAGCGATAGGTGCGATCAATTCAACGTTGATTGTAACGTTGTCTCCTGGCATAACCATTTCAGTACCTTCTGGTAACTCAACAACACCAGTTACGTCAGTAGTACGGAAGTAAAATTGTGGGCGGTAGTTAGCGAAGAATGGAGTGTGACGTCCACCTTCTTCTTTAGATAAGATATAAACTTCACCTGAGAATTTTGTATGTGGAGTAATTGAACCTGGTTTAGCTAAAACTTGTCCACGTTGGATGTCTTCACGAGCAACCCCACGTAATAATGCACCAATGTTGTCCCCTGCTTGAGCAAAGTCTAACAATTTACGGAACATTTCAACACCAGTAACTGTTGATTTAGTAGTAGCTTCATGAATTCCGATGATTTCTACTTCTTCACCGACTTTGATTTGTCCAGTTTCTACACGTCCTGTAGCAACTGTTCCACGTCCAGTAATTGAGAATACATCCTCAACTGGCATCATGAATGGTTTGTCAGTATCACGTTCTGGAGTTGGGATGTAAGAATCTACAGCATCCATCAATTCCATGATTTTATCTTCGTATTCTGCAACGCCTTCAAGAGCTTTAAGAGCTGAACCAGAAATAACTGGTGTGTCATCGCCTGGGAAGTCATATTCAGACAATAAATCACGAACTTCCATTTCAACTAATTCTAATAATTCTTCATCATCAACTTGGTCAACTTTGTTTAAGAAAACAACGATGTATGGAACACCAACTTGACGAGACAATAGAATGTGTTCACGAGTTTGTGGCATTGGACCATCAGCAGCAGATACTACTAAGATAGCTCCATCCATTTGTGCAGCACCAGTGATCATATTTTTAACATAGTCAGCATGGCCTGGGCAGTCTACGTGAGCATAGTGACGTTCTGCAGTTTCGTATTCAACGTGAGAAGTGTTGATCGTGATTCCACGTTCGCGTTCTTCAGGAGCTCCATCGATAGAAGCGTAGTCCGTTGCAGTACTTTTGAAACCTTTTTTAGCTAGTACAGTTGTGATTGCAGCAGTTAATGTAGTTTTACCATGGTCAACGTGTCCAATAGTACCAATATTAACATGCGTTTTTGAGCGATCGAATTTTTCTTTTGCCATTTTAGTAATTTCCTCCTCATAGTGAGTTCTTTTTTAGTGATAGGAGCAGAATAAATTTGTTCCGTCCCTAATCATTTGTAAAAATTATAACGATTATTCATTAGAAAATCAATACTTAAGGTTGGAGAGCAAATTAAGATTAGTTTGCTGATCCGCCATTTTTCTTGATAATTTCTTCAGAAATAGATTTTGGTACATCTTCATAATGATCAAATGTCATTGAGAAAGTACCGCGACCTTGTGTTGCTGAACGTAATGCAGTTGCATAACCGAACATTTCAGCTAATGGAATCATACCTTTAACAATAGTAGTATTTCCACGAGCTTCAGAACCTTCGATACGTCCACGACGAGCTGAGATGTGTCCCATTACGTCTCCTAAATAATCTTCAGGAACTGTAATTTCAACACCCATCATAGGCTCTAAGATAACTGGATTTGCTTTTTTAGCAGCATTTTTCAATGCCATTGAAGCAGCAACTTTAAAGGCAGTTTCATTTGAATCGACATCATGGTATGAACCATCATAAAGTTTTGCTTTAATATCAACTAATGGATATCCAGCAAGAACTCCGTTGTCTAATGAAGCTTCTAAACCAGCTTTTACTGCTGGGATGTATTCACGAGGAACAGTCCCACCAACGATTGCATCTTCAAATTCAAAACCTTTTCCTTCTTCATTAGGTGAGAATTCGATCCATACGTGACCGTATTGACCTTTACCACCTGATTGACGAACGAATTTACCTTCAGCTTGAGTAGAACCACGGAATGTTTCACGATAAGAAACTTGTGGAGCACCAACACTAGCTTCAACATTGAACTCACGTCTCATACGGTCAACAATGATGTCCAAGTGTAACTCACCCATACCAGCGATAATTGTTTCGCCAGTTTCGTGGTCAGTTTCAGCACGGAAAGTTGGATCTTCTTCAGCAAGTTTTTGTAACGCAACACCCATTTTATCTTGGTCAGCTTTTGATTTTGGTTCAATAGCTACTTGGATAACTGGTTCTGGAAAGTCCATTGATTCTAAAATCACTTGTACTTTTTCATCACACAAAGTGTCACCAGTAGTCGTATTTTTCAATCCAACAGCTGCTGCAATATCTCCAGCAAATACTTCAGGAATTTCGCTACGAGAGTTCGCATGCATTTGTAAGATACGTCCTACACGTTCACGTTTTCCTTTAGTTGAGTTTTGTACATAAGATCCTGCTTGTAACGTACCAGAATAAACACGGAAGAAAGTTAAACGACCTACATACGGGTCAGTCATAACTTTAAATGCCAATGCTGAGAATGGTTCGCTGTCATCAGCATGACGTTCTACAGTTTCTTCAGAATCAGGTAAGATTCCTTGGATTGCAGCTACATCAAGTGGTGACGGTAGGTAGTCAATGACTGCATCAAGCATCAATTGAACACCTTTGTTTTTAAATGCTGAACCACATAGAACTGGGTAGAATTCAACGTTAACTGTTGCAGTACGGATAGCTTTTTTCAATTCAGCTTCAGAGATTTCTTCGCCTTCAAGATATTTCTCCATCAAAGCTTCATCTGTATCTGCTACTGCTTCAACTAATTTTGTACGCCATTCTGCTGCTAATTCTGCGTATTCTTCAGGAATTTCTTCCTCAAGGATATCTGTTCCTAAATCATTTGTATACATTTCAGCTTTCATCTTGATCAAGTCAATGATACCTGTGAAGTTATCTTCAGCACCAATTGGCAATTGAATCGGATGAGCATTTGCTTGTAAACGATCAAGAATAGTACCAACAGAATACAAGAAATCTGCACCTGTTTTGTCCATTTTGTTTACAAATACAATACGAGGTACGCCGTAAGTTGTTGCTTGACGCCAAACTGTTTCAGTTTGAGGCTCAACACCTGATTGTGCATCAAGTAAAGCAACAGCACCATCTAACACACGTAGAGAACGTTCTACTTCAACAGTGAAGTCAACGTGACCAGGAGTATCGATGATGTTTACGCGGTGATCATGCCAAGCAGCTGTTGTTGCAGCTGATGTAATTGTAATACCACGTTCTTGTTCTTGTTCCATCCAGTCCATTTGTGAAGCACCCTCATGGGTTTCACCAATTTTATGGATTTTACCAGTATAATACAGAACACGTTCAGTTGTTGTTGTTTTACCAGCATCAATATGAGCCATGATTCCAATATTACGTGTATTCTCTAGAGAAAATTCTCTTTTTGCCATCTTGCAATAACACCTCTCTTAATTTAATTTGAACTAAGAAACTTCAATTCTTCCTTTAAAGGCTAAGGTGCACATATGCACCCAAGCCTCCTCTAGAAAAAATCTTACCAACGGTAATGAGCAAAAGCTTTATTTGCTTCAGCCATTTTATGAGTGTCTTCACGTTTTTTAACTGCTGCTCCAGTATTGTTAGCAGCATCCATGATTTCTTTAGCAAGACGTTGTTCCATAGTATCTTCTCCACGTAGACGAGAGTAGCTTACTAACCAACGAAGAGCAAGAGCCGTACGACGTTCTGGACGAACTTCGATCGGAACTTGGTAGTTAGAACCCCCAACACGGCGAGCTTTAACTTCAAGAACAGGCATGATATTTTTCATTGCTTGTTCAAATACTTCAATAGGTTCGTTGCCAGTTTGTTCTTTAATCATGTCAAATGCATTATAAAGAATTGTAGCAGCTTTCCCACGTTTTCCGTCAACCATGATACGGTTGATCAAACGAGTTACAAGTTTAGAATTATAAAGTGGATCAGGTAAAACATCACGTTTAGTAATAGGACCTTTACGAGGCATCCAAATTCCTCCTTTCGATAATAATTATCTTTTAGAATAGTTTTTTTATTTCATTTAAGCAATAAGCTTATTATTTAGGGCGTTTAGTTCCGTATTTAGAACGGCTTTGTTTACGATCTGCAACACCAGCAGTATCTAAAGCTCCACGAACGATATGGTAACGAACTCCTGGTAAATCTTTCACTCGTCCTCCACGTAAAAGAACCACACTATGTTCTTGCAAGTTGTGACCTTCACCTGGGATATAAGCAGTTACTTCAATTAAGTTAGACAAACGAACACGTGCATATTTACGTAACGCTGAGTTAGGTTTTTTAGGAGTCATAGTTCCCACACGAGTACAAACACCACGTTTTTGAGGTGAGTTTACTGTTGTTTGTTTTTTTCTTTTGCTGTTGTAACCTCTGTTTAAAGCCGGAGATTCAGACTTTTCAATTTTTGATTTACGAGGTTTACGTACTAATTGATTAATAGTAGGCATCGATTGTTTCCTCCTTCCCTATGTTATTATTCTAGTCCACACATCCAGGCGGTTCTTTTTTCAGCAAAAAAATAAGTGCTGCAAAACTGCAACCAACCAGTCTGTATAGTTTAAGGCCAATGTACCAGTCAGCACGACTGATAGACAGGAATCTGCGTACAAAAGCACCTTTTGAATCATAACATGGTCTGATTTTATTGTCAACAAGTTGAGTTGAAAATGCAAAAAGTTTTTTTATCTCTTTGGCACTTTTACTAGTATACTCCTCCTCTTTATTTTTTTAAAGCTTTCTTTCTTAATTAACATATATTTATTATAAGTCGTTCATTTGAGGTGAAAAAAATGCTGATAGGTAGCTTGTCTTTACTGATTTGGTTTACAGGGTGTTGTTTGGGCTCATTTTTGATGGTCATAGGATCTAGGGTCCCCATCCATCAATCCATTGTTTTTCCTCGCTCTCATTGTACAAATTGTCATCATACCTTACATATTTTTGAATTGATTCCTATTTTATCTTACCTCATCCAAAAAGGAGTATGTCGTGATTGCCAACAAAAGATTTCTATTCTTTATCCGTTAGTGGAATTTTTCATGGGATTTGTTTTCCTATTTATCTTTTCTACTTATCTATCTTTTCCAGCAGAAGGGTTATTTATTACAGGAATTGTTGCCTTCAGCCTCATCTTTATTGTCTCTGATATTTATTATCAACTTCTACCGAATAACTTAATGTTACCTTTCTTTTTATGGGTCTTTTTAGGTCGGCTGGTCATTCATCCCTACCCTATTAGTTTTTATATCTTTAGCGGGTTAGGTTTTTTCAGTTTCTTTTACTTGTTTTATCAACTCTCTTCTACTCCTATAGGCGGTGGAGACGTGAAGTTATTAGGAATCATTGGCTTACTACTAGGTTATCACTCAAGCTTAGTTGCCCTTCTTTTTGCCTCTTTATCCGCTATTCTTGTCTGCCTTCCCTTAATGTTCAGTAAAAGAATTTCTTATAACCACCCGATTCCTTTTGCTCCTTTTATTTTTTTAGGAACTTTCATTGCTTACTGCTTGCAGGATTTTTTTTAGAACCAGACTTATAATACTTTAAGTATTTGCACTGGCTACTATACAAAAAAAAGCTGAGGACAATGCCTCAGCTTTTGGTGTTCTCAATCTAAATATTTTGTGTGAACAAATTTCACTTCTAAAAATTCTTGTATTCCATAACTTCCATTTTCACGGCCAACTCCTGAGTGTTTTACACCGCCAAATGGCGCCTCAGAAGTCGAGATAGCTGTATTATTGACGCCAACTAAACCATATTCTAAAGCTTCACTGACTTTTTCAGCTCGTTTTAAATCAGCTGTAAAGAAGTAAGACGCTAATCCAAAGATGCTGTCATTTGCCATTTTGATAACTTCTTCCTCATCTTCAAAATCAATTAACGGAATAACCGGACCAAACGTTTCTTCATAGAAGATATCCATCTCGGTGGTCACTCCATCTAAGATAGTCGGCGCGTAAAAGTAACCATTAGCGTAGTCTCCCTCAGTGAGTCTTTCGCCACCTGCAAGCACAGTAGCTCCTTTAGTTTTTGCATCGTCGACTTGAGCTTGGATCGTTTCAATCGCTTCTTCATTAATAAGTGGTCCTACCATGACATCAGTTAAACCATTACCGACCGTTACTTTTCCAACTGCGACTTCTAACTTTTCAACAAATTCTTTTTTAACGGCTTTACTCACAAAAATACGATTTGGAGATGTACAAGCTTGCCCATTGTTTCTAAACTTCATAGCAACAAGCCCGTCTACAGCTTGATCAATATCTGCATCGTCAAAAATAATAAACGGAGCATGACCTCCTAATTCAAACGAAATTTTCTTCATTGTTTGGGCAGATTGTTCATAGAGCATTTTTCCTACTTCAGTTGAGCCTGTAAAGGTTAATTTTCGCACATCATCACTATCGGTTAGCGTTTTTCCGATTTCCTTTGATGGTCCGATAACGAGATTTGCTACTCCTGCTGGTAAGCCAACTTCATGGAAAATTTCAAATATCGCAATAGCAGATAACGGGGTACTACTTGCTGGTTTTAAAATGACGGTACAGCCTGCTGCAATAGCTGGAGCGATTTTACGTACAATCATATTTGACGGAAAGTTCCACGGAGTAATTGCTCCTACGACGCCAACAGGTTGTTTTTTCACTTCATACTTGTGTTGATTAGGAGCAGGAATCGTTTCTCCATAAATACGTCGCGCTTCTTCTGCATTCCAATGCAAATTTTGAATATTTGTCAGGATTTCTCCTTTAGCTTCTTTTAATGGTTTCCCTTGTTCTAGTGTCATAATTAAGGCTAATTGATCTGCTTTTTCTTCAATTTTATCTGCAATTGCATGGATAAGTTTCACACGATCAGCTAGCTCCATGCCTGACCATTTTGGAAAAGCTTCTTTAGCTGCCTGAATCGCCTGTAGTGTTTCTGTTTCTCCGCCTTGAGACACTTGTATCAGTTCTTCTTTAGTTGCTGGATTATTGACCGCTTTTTTTTCTAGCGATCCTTCGACCCATTGGCCATTGATGTAAAGTCCCGTTTGAATTTCTGGTAATTTTGCTTGCGTGTTTGCCACTAAAATCACTCCTTCAAATTGTGGTGTCTACTTCTTTTCAATGTTCACCTTAACATATCTCAAAAAAATCCTAAACTATTTGCTCTTCTCCTATCCCTACAAAAGAGTACAAAAAAAAGAGCTCCTCATATAACTATGAAGAGCTCTTTCTCGTGTTATTTAGGTTCCACTTGATCATTGATGCTGTAAACATTTTCACTTACAACGCCAACGCCTTTAGGTTTCATTTTACGATATTTAGCCATTCCAGTACCAGCTGGAATCACTTTACCGATAATAACATTTTCTTTCAATCCTAATAAAGGATCACGTTTTCCGCGAATCGCAGCATCTGTTAAGACACGTGTTGTTTCTTGGAATGATGCAGCAGATAAGAAACTATTTGTTTCAAGGGAAGCTTTTGTAATTCCAAGCAATACAGGACGTGCTGTAGCAGGAATTCCGCCAGATACCAATGTATCAAAGTTTTTATCTGTATAGTCATGAATGTCAATTAATGTACCTGGTAAAATATCTGTTTCACCTGGATCCATTACGCGTACTTTACGTAGCATTTGACGTACCATAACTTCGATATGTTTGTCGCCGATTTCTACCCCTTGCATACGGTATACTTTTTGCACTTCACGTAACAAGTAGTTCTCAACTGCAAGCACATCACGAACACGTAACAATTCTTTAGGATCAATTGAACCTTGGTCTAATGCTTCACCACGGTGGATAATATCTCCTTCTTCTACTTTCATACGTGCAGAAAATGGAACTTGATAAGAACGAGTATCTGTTTCTCCCTTGATCGTAACTTCTTTCGTACGAGCTGCTGGATTTTCATCGATCGATACGACTTCCCCAGTAACTTCAGTAATCACAGCTTGACCTTTAGGGTGACGAGCTTCAAAAATTTCTTGGATACGAGGAAGCCCTTGAGTGATGTCATCTCCGGCAACCCCACCTGTATGGAACGTACGCATTGTTAATTGAGTACCGGGTTCTCCGATTGATTGAGCGGCAATTGTCCCAACTGCTTCTCCAACTTCAACTTCAGAACCTGTTGCTAAGTTACGGCCATAACAATGTTTACATACACCATGTTTAGTATTACATGTAAACACGGAACGAATCGTTACTTCTTCGATACCAACAGCAATAATTTCTCTGGCAATGTCTTCAGTAATAATTTGGTTTTCACCAATGATCAATGTTCCATCTTCAGGGTTAAAGATTGTTTTACGAGTGTAACGTCCTAATAGGCGTTCTTCAAGTGGTTCAATAACTTCGTTTCCTTCTTTGATTGCTTGAATCACTAGTCCACGGTCAGAACCACAGTCTGTTTCACGAATGATAACATCTTGCGCAACGTCAACTAAACGACGAGTCAAGTAACCTGAGTCAGCTGTTTTCAAGGCTGTATCGGTCATCCCTTTACGAGCTCCATGGGTAGAGATAAACATTTCTAATACAGACAATCCTTCACGGAAGTTAGAAGTAACCGGCAATTCCATGATTTGACCATTCGGTGCAGCCATCAATCCACGCATACCAGCAAGCTGAGTAAAGTTGGAAATATTCCCACGGGCACCTGAGTCACTCATCATAAAGATTGGGTTAAGGTCATTCAAACTTTCCATTAACTTGATTTGAATGTGATCTTTTGTTTTGTTCCAGATATCGATAACACGTTCATAACGTTCTTCATCCGTAATTAAACCACGACGGAATTGTTTCATTACTTTATCAACTTGTATGTGAGCATTATCTAGAATTTCTTGTTTTTCTTCTAGTACTACGATATCGGAAATCCCAACTGTAATACCAGCTTTAGTAGAATATTTGTATCCTAGATCTTTCATTCTGTCTAGCATTTTAGACGTTTCAGTAATTTTGAATCGTTTGAATACTTCAGCAATGATATTTCCAAGATTTTTCTTCTTGAATGGTTTAACTAATTCTTGCGCTTGAATATGTGCAAGAATGTCTGTACCCGGCTCAACAAAATAGCTGTCTGGAGTTTGAACTTCCAAGTTGCTTTGTGTTGGTTCATTCATGTACGGGAATTCATTCGGCATGATATCGTTAAAGATCAATTTACCAACAGTCGTGATCATTAACTTCTCGTTTTGCCATTCAGTAAATGGTTTGTTTGGAATGTCGGTTGGTTTGATTGCGATTCTAGAGTGCAAATGAACGTATCCGCTTTGGTAAGCAAGCATAGCCTCATTCAAACTACTAAATTGCATTCCTTCTCCTTCACGTCCTTCTTCTTCCATAGTCAGGTAGTAGTTACCTAAGACCATATCTTGAGAAGGTGTTACAACTGGTTTACCATCTTTTGGATTCAAGATGTTTTGTGCAGCCAGCATCAACATACGTGCTTCAGCTTGCGCTTCGTCACTTAACGGTACATGGACAGCCATTTGGTCACCATCGAAATCGGCATTATAAGCTTCACACACTAATGGGTGAAGACGGATAGCTTTACCTTCAACAAGAACAGGTTCAAATGCTTGAATCCCTAATCTGTGTAAAGTAGGTGCTCGGTTCAATAATACTGGATGTTCACGAATCACTTCTTCTAAAATTGGCCAAATAGCGTCATCTTGACGATCAATTTTACGTTTAGCATTTTTAATATTGCTTGCGATGTCGCGTTCAACTAATTCTTTCATTACAAACGGTTTGAACAATTCAATAGCCATTTGTTTTGGTAAACCACATTGGTACATTTTCAAGAATGGTCCAACAACGATAACTGAACGTCCTGAATAATCGACACGTTTACCTAGTAAGTTTTGACGGAAACGACCTTGTTTCCCTTTAAGCATGTGTGACAATGATTTCAACGGACGGTTACCTGGTCCAGTAACTGGACGGCCACGACGACCATTATCGATCAATGCATCTACTGCTTCTTGAAGCATACGTTTTTCATTTTGCACAATAATATTAGGCGCATTTAAATCTAATAAACGTTTCAAACGGTTGTTACGGTTGATTACACGACGGTACAAGTCATTTAAATCACTTGTAGCGAAACGGCCACCTTCTAATTGAACCATTGGGCGAATTTCTGGCGGAATAATAGGAACAACATCCATAACCATCCATGAAGGTTGGTTACCAGAATTACGGAATGCTTCTAAAATGTCTAAACGACGAATCGCACGTGTCCGTTTTTGACCGGTAGTTGTTTTTAAGACTTCTTTTAATTCTTCCACTTCTTGATCCAATTTAACATCATTCAAGAGTTGTTTAACCGCTTCTGCTCCCATTTCGGCATTAAATTCATTGCCGTATTGTTCGCGTTTTTCACGGTACTCTCTTTCAGTTAATAATTGTTTCTTTTCTAATGGTGTACTTCCTGGTTCAGTTACTACATATGAAGCGAAGTAAATGATTTCTTCAAGAGCACGAGGACTCATATCTAATACAAGACCCATACGACTTGGAATACCTTTGAAGTACCAAATATGAGAAACTGGTGCCGCTAATTCAATATGGCCCATACGTTCACGACGTACTTTTGAGCGTGTAACTTCTACTCCACAACGGTCACAAACAATTCCTTTATAACGAATACGTTTGTATTTTCCACAAGAACATTCCCAGTCTTTTGAAGGACCAAAAATACGTTCACAGAACAAACCATCACGTTCAGGTTTCAAGGTACGGTAGTTAATGGTTTCAGGTTTTTTTACTTCACCATAAGACCAACTACGGATTTTATCTGGAGAAGCCAAACCAATTTGCATGCTTTCAAAATTATTAACGTCTATCAAGGGGCTAACCTCCCTTTATTTTTGTGAGCTGCCCTACCTGCTCTATTGTTTTATTTATAGATAGTGGTATCTATCTTTGGTTGTCATTCGTCGAACGTTCTTAAAATGGATCCTCGAAAGGCCAATTAAGTAATATTCACTTAAAGGCCAGTCGAGATACCAGTCTTAGTCTTCTTTTAATCGTTCTTGTTCAGCTGCTTCAGCACGGATTTTTTCTTGCTCTTCAGCATATTTGTTTAACGCATCCGGGTTCACGATGTCATCATCGTCATCCATATCGCGTAGTTCAATCGCTTCATCATTTTCATTTAACACTTTCATGTCTAAACCTAATGATTGTAGTTCTTTTACTAATACGCGGAATGATTCTGGAACACCTGGTTTTGGAATTTTTTCGCCTTTGACGATTGCTTCGTATGTTTTCACACGACCAACAACATCATCGGATTTGTAAGTTAAGATTTCTTGTAACGTATAAGCTGCCCCATATGCTTCAAGAGCCCAAACTTCCATCTCTCCAAAACGTTGTCCACCAAATTGAGCTTTACCACCCAATGGTTGTTGTGTAACTAACGAGTAAGGTCCTGTTGAACGAGCATGTAATTTATCATCGACCATGTGGGCCAATTTAATCATGTACATAACTCCAACTGAAATACGGTTGTCAAACGGTTCACCTGTACGACCATCATATAAAACAGTTTTTGCATCAGCTGCCATTCCAGCTTCTTTAACGGTATCCCATACATCTTCATCGGAAGCTCCGTCAAATACTGGTGTTGCAATGTGGATACCCAATTGACGAGCAGCCATACCAATGTGCAATTCTAATACTTGTCCAATATTCATACGTGATGGTACCCCTAATGGGTTCAACATGATGTCAACTGGTGTTCCGTCAGGCATAAATGGCATATCTTCTTCCGGCATGATTAAAGAGACAACCCCTTTATTACCATGACGTCCGGCCATTTTATCCCCTTCGTTGATTTTACGTTTTTGAACAATGTAAACACGAACTAACATATTTACACCTGGTGATAATTCATCTCCAGCTTCACGAGTAAAGATTTTCACATCATGAACTGTTCCGCCGCCACCATGTGGCACACGAAGAGAAGTATCTCTAACTTCACGAGCTTTTTCACCAAAGATTGCATGTAATAGACGTTCTTCAGCGGATAATTCTGTTACCCCTTTAGGAGTTACTTTACCAACTAACAAGTCGCCGTCTTTTACTTCAGCACCAATACGGATAATTCCCATTTCGTCTAAATCTTTCAAAGCGTCGTCTCCAACGTTTGGAAGTTCACGCGTGATTTCTTCAGGTCCAAGTTTTGTATCACGTGCTTCTGATTCAAATTCTTCAATATGAATAGAAGTGTATACATCATCTTTAACTAAACGTTCACTCATGATAATGGCATCCTCATAGTTGTACCCTTCCCATGTCATGAAGGCTACTAATGGGTTTTGTCCTAATGCCATTTCGCCGTTTTCCATAGAAGAACCATCTGCTAAGATTTCGCCTTTTTCAACACGATCGCCTTTTTCTACGATTGGGCGTTGGTTATAACAAGTACCTGAATTTGAACGACGGAATTTTGTTACAGCGTATTTATTTAAAGCACCGTTTTCTTGACGTACACGAATTTGATCTGCATCTACGTATTCAACGATACCATCATTTTTACAAATCAATGCAGCTCCAGAATCTCGAGCAGCTACGTGTTCCATACCAGTTCCTACAAGTGGACCTTGAGGGTGGATCAACGGAACAGCTTGACGTTGCATGTTTGCTCCCATAAGAGCACGGTTACTATCATCATTTTCCAAGAAAGGAATACAAGCTGTCGCAACTGCTACTACTTGTTTAGGAGAAACATCCATATAGTCAACGCGACTAATAGGAACTTCTAAGTTTTCTTCCACATAACGAGCAAGTACAATATCATTTGCAAATGTGCCATCTTCATTCAACGGAGCATTTGCTTGAGCAACGACATAGTTATCTTCTTCATCGGCTGTTAGGTAATCAATTTGATCCGTAACAAGGCCTGTTTCGCGGTTTACACGACGATAAGGAGTTTCAATAAAACCAAATTTATTTACTTTAGCATAACTTGATAGACTATTGATCAATCCAATGTTTGGACCTTCTGGTGTTTCAATCGGACACATACGGCCATAATGGGAATAATGCACGTCACGAACTTCATATCCAGCACGGTCCCTAGTTAAACCACCGGGTCCTAAGGCAGATAGACGACGTTTATGTGTTAACTCACCTAATGGGTTTGTTTGGTCCATGAATTGAGACAATTGAGAAGAACCAAAAAACTCTTTGATTGATGCTACAACAGGACGAATATTGATCAATTGTTGCGGTGTAACGGTAGCCATATCTTGGATAGACATACGTTCACGAACCACACGTTCCATACGAGATAACCCAATACGGAATTGATTTTGCAACAACTCACCTACTGAACGAATACGACGGTTTCCTAAATGGTCAATATCGTCTACGTTACCGATACCTTCTTGTAAGTTAAAGAAATAACTCATAGAAGCTAAAATATCAGCCGGTGTTGCATTTTTAGTTTCGTCTGCAATTACTTTATTTCCAATCATATTTACAACACGTTCTGGGTCTCTTTGAGAAAAGACTTTTACAACTTGTAATTCTACAGGTTCTGGAACGACACTGTCATCTGATGGGTAATACGTAACACTGTTTAAACCATCATTTAGATATGGTGTTAATTTATCAATTTGATCACGGTCTAAAAATGTACCTGATTCAACGATGATTTCGCCTGTTTCAGGATCAACTAAAGTTTCAGCTAGTGTTTGATTGAACAAACGTGTTACTAAGTTTAATTTTTTGTTGACTTTGTAACGACCAACATTTGCTAAGTCGTAACGTTTTGGATCGAAAAAGCGAGCTGTTAACAAGCTTCTTGAGCTGTCAGCCGTTTTAGGCTCACCTGGACGTAGACGTTCATAAACATCTTTCAATGCTTCTTCTGTACGTGAATCTCCAGCATTTTTATGCAAATCTTTTTCCATTGTTAAACGAAGACTTTCGTTATCTCCAAAGATTTCAAGAATTTGGTCATCTGATCCAAATCCTAATGCACGAACCAATACTGTTAATGGTATTTTACGTGTACGGTCTATACGAACATAAGACAGGTCTTTTGCGTCAGTTTCGAATTCAAGCCATGCTCCACGGTTCGGGATAAGCGTTGAGCCAAATCCTTCTTTTCCGTTTTTATCCAATTTACCATGGAAATAAACACCTGGTGAACGGACTAATTGAGATACGATTACTCGTTCTGCTCCGTTGATAACAAAAGTTCCCATTTCTGTCATTAGTGGGAAATCACCGAAGAAGACTTCTTGTTCTTTCACTTCTCCGCTTTCTTTATTGATCAAACGTAACTTAACATAAATCGGTGCTGAATAATTTGCGTCATGTGAACGAGCTTCTTCAACGGTATATTTAGGTTCTTGCAATTGGTAATCTGTGAATTCTAATGATAGATTTCCAGCAAAGTCATCGATTGGAGAAATGTCTTTAAACATTTCACGTAATCCTTCATCTAAGAACCATTGGTAAGAATCAGTTTGAATTTCAATTAAATTTGGAAGCTCTAAAACCTCATGGATACGTGAAAAACTTCTACGTGTACGGTGCTTACCGTAATTTACTAAATGGCCTGCCAACCTGTTCACCCCTCAAACTGTTTTTAGTGTGGTCACTTCAAACAAATCAATACATTTCATTCATGTTACATTTATTAAAAATAAGTAACAAGTTGAAAGTTTGCCTATTTTTTGACAAAAAAAAACCAAAAGATTCGTGAACTTTTAAAATAAAAATCCATTTCTTTTGTTTTCCTCTTCAAACTTGCTCTGGACAATATTTCAGAACAAATTTTTCTTCTTTAAGACACACTATATGCATTAGATTATTTTACATTATTTGCGTGTGTAAGTCAAGGAGATTTCTTATTTCTCTTCCTCTTTGAAACTTTGAATAATCCAATAACCTTTATCTTTGACGATCACTTTAGCATTGCCGAACGTTTCTTCCATTTTCGCTTGCGCACTTGGCGCACCTTGTTTCTTTTGAATCACTATTGTTAAAGCACCGTCTTTTTTAAGCAAATCAAAAGCGCCTGTTAAAATACCATGTACTACTTTTTTTCCAGCACGAATAGGAGGATTGCTAACAATAGCTGCAAACTCTTTACCTTCTACAGATTCATAGATATCTGAGGTATGAATCAATACATTAGATAACCGGTTATTTGATGCATTTTGCTTAGCTAATCCTAATGCTCGCTCATTTACATCAACCATTTCTACGTTGCGTTCAGGATCTTCTTTCGCTAACGCTAAACCCATTGGGCCATACCCACACCCTACATCTAAAATATCACCATTAGTCATTTTTGAAAAATCAAGCGTTTCTATCAGTAGTCGAGAACCGAAATCCACTGTTTTTTTCGAAAATACTCCTGTATCTGTGACAAATTTAAATTCATTACCACGTAGCGTGTATGTCCAAGCTGCTGTTTCGCTGGCAATTTTTGGATTATTTGTAAAATAATGATCTGACATGTGCGTTCCTCCTCAATGTATCTTTATTTCAACTTCTGAACAACTCATTGTCATTCTAGAAATCTTAATAAAGAGAAAAAAGACACGCAGCAAAAACTGCGTGTCTTCTCCTAAAGCTTAGTAGAGTTAAATTTATTTAACTTCTACAGAAGCTCCAGCTGCTTCCAAAGCTTCTTTCAATGCTTCAGCATCTTCTTTAGAAATGTTTTCTTTGATTGCTGCTGGTGCTCCATCAACTAATCCTTTAGCTTCTTTCAAGCCAAGGCCTGTAGCTTCACGTACAGCTTTGATAACTTTAATTTTTGAGTCTCCAGCAGAAGTTAATTCTACTGTAAATTCAGTTTGTTCAGCTGCTGCTGCTTCTCCAGCTCCTGCTGCTGCTACTGGAGCTGCTGCAGTTACGCCAAATTCTTCTTCGATTGCTTTTACTAAGTCGTTTAATTCTAAAATCGTTGATTCTTTCAAGTCAGCAACGATTTGTTCAATGTTTAATGCCATTGTTGGTTTCCTCCATTATTGGTTAGTTTTTTTTGGTTCAACTTGCTTTTTTTTCAAGAAAAAATGGCTTAATTAAGCTACTTCTTCTTTTGATTCTGCAACTGCTTTGATAGCAAGTGCAGTATTGCGAACTGGTGCTTGAAGTACAGATAACAACATTGATAACAAACCATCGCGGTCTGGTAACGTTGCAAGAGCATTGATCTCAGTAGCTGAAGAAACACGTCCTTCAATTACGCCACCTTTGATTTCTAATGCCGCTGCACCTTTAGCAAATTCAGCGATAATTTTTGCAGGTGCTACAACGTCATCATTACTGAATGCAATAGCTGTAGGTCCTTTGAAAACATCGTTCATTCCTTCTAAACCTGCTGCTTCTGCTGCACGGCTTAAAACTGAATTTTTGATAACTTTCATTTCAATTCCTGCATCACGTAATTGTTTACGTAAATTAGTCACTTCTTCAACAGTTAATCCACGGTAGTCCATTACAACTACTGAAGCTGCTTCTTTGAATTTAGTTGATGCTAAATCAACTAGTTCTTGTTTTTTTGCGATTGCTGCTTGACTCATTAATTTTTCACCTCCTGATCGATTGGCTAGAATTTTTTGTTTTTACGAACCCTTAAGCCCGTTAAACGCAAAAAACTCTACGTCACCTTAGACATAGAGGGATAATTGTATGCTTTCACATATTCATCCTCGGCAGGAAATTAAGGCATACGCCACCTACTGTCTTCGGTAATATTTCTCAACCTAGACGATTTTAACAATTTCCATCGTCTAGGTCAAGACTTTTAATAGTTATTTATTAAAACGATCCTGCATCAACTTTAACACCAGGCCCAAAAGTAGTAGTTACTGTAATGTTCTTGATGTATTCGCCTTTAGCAGTTGAAGGTTTAACTCTTAACATTGTATCGTTGATTGTTCTGAAGTTTTCAACTAATTTAGCATTGTCAAATGATACTTTACCGATTGGAGCATGAACATTTCCTGCTTTGTCAACACGGTAAGTAACTTTACCAGCTTTAATTTCATTGATTGCTTTAGTAACATCCATTGTAACAGTACCTGTTTTAGGGTTTGGCATTAGGCCTTTAGGTCCTAAAACACGTCCAAGACGACCAACTTCAGCCATCATGTCTGGAGTTGCAACAACAACGTCGAAATCAAACCATCCGCCATTGATTTTTTGAACTAATTCAGCTTCTCCTACGTAATCTGCTCCAGCAGCTTCAGCTTCTTTAGCTTTTTCACCTTTAGCAAATACTAATACTTTTTGAGTTTTCCCTGTTCCATTTGGAAGAACAACTGCTCCACGAATTTGTTGATCAGCTTTCTTAGGGTCAACGCCAAGTCTATAAGCAACTTCTACAGTTGCATCGAATTTAGCGTAGTCAACGTCTTTAATTAATGCTACAGCTTCTTCTAAAGAATAAGCTTTTAAAACATCAACTTTTTCAGCCGCTGCTAAATATTGTTTACTTTTTTTAGCCATAATTTTTTCCTCCTTGATTGTGGTTATAACGGTTTTACCTCCCACTTAATCCTTACACTGTTACGCATAAGGTATACTGAGAAGCGTGAATATAGAATTAACCTTCTACGGTGAATCCCATGCTTCGTGCAGTACCTTCGATCATTAACATAGCAGAATCAACGTCAGATGCGTTTAAATCAGCCATTTTTGTTTCAGCAATTTCTCTAACTTGGTCGCGAGTTACTTTTGCAACTTTTTTAGTGTTTGGTTCACCAGAACCAGATTCAACACCAGCAGCTTTTTTAAGTAAAACAGCAGCAGGTGGAGTTTTTGTAATAAATGTAAATGAACGATCTTCATATACAGAAATAACAACGGGAGTGATTAATCCGTTTAACTCAGCAGTACGAGCATTGAATTCTTTACAGAATCCCATGATATTGATTTGTGCTTGTCCTAAAGCTGGACCTACGGGTGGAGCTGGAGTTGCTTTCCCTGCAGGAATTTGCAATTTAACTAATTTAACTACTTTTTTAGCCACGTGACATACCTCCTTGATTGAGTCCGTGATGTGGTTAATGGGGTTAATATTTCCCCTCCCACATTTAACGCATACGTAAAACGTACCAAAACACTATACCATTCAAAAAACTGTTTTGCAACTATCTTTTTAACTTATTTGTCTTTTTCATTTGAGATCGGTAAATAGCTGGTTCCTCTGCTGGTTCGTTCGAAATTAACTCTCTTTTTTCTTCTATTGGAACTTGAGTCATCTTATTCCTCTTTTTAATACGAGTATACACACTATAAAGTACACCCATAACAATGGCATAAATAGCAAAGAAGACAACAAATCCCCACAAGCCCATCGCAGCATCTGCAAATTCCATATTTCCTCTATTCGTAATAGCTTGTTGGATTTCAATAGCAAAGACTAACACGGTCATCCCTGTAAACGTGAAGATGAACGAAAGAATCGTAGCACTGAATTTCATTTTTTCAATAATCTTAATGACAAGATAAACCGCTAAAAAGAGCATAATACCGATAATACCCATAACCCAAAAGTGCATGTCTTTATCCGTCATACTCATCCCAAACAACTGATTAAGAACGTCGTGCACCTCATTTACAATAGCTGTCAGTAGTAGAATAAGTTCTTTCATTAGTCGTCACCTACTTATTTCATTTTTTCCTATTATAACATAGGCTGCTTGTTTTTCTTAACCCGTTCTTTAGCGTATAATTGTAAATAAAGCAGGTGAATCCACTATGTGCCTAATTGCCCTTCAACTTCATGAACACCCAATCTACAAAATGATTCTAGTTGCCAATCGAGATGAGGCATACACACGTCCGACTGCAGTTGCCGATTTTTGGAAAGACCACCCACACGTTTTAGCTGGTAGAGATCTGCTACAAATGGGAACCTGGTTAGGTATTACGAAAGAAGGACGCTTTGCAGCATTAACGAATATCTACGATTCTGCTATAAGCGTACCAGAAAACCCTGTCTCAAGAGGGCAGATTGTGCGTGATTATTTATCGACTACTCAATCTGCATCGGGCTTCTTATCCGATCTGCAAGATAAACGTTTAGACTACGCCGGTTTCAACATATTACTAGGCGACATCGACCATCTTTGGCATTTTAATAATCATACAAATCAAGTTAGCTCACTTAAAACTGGGATACACGGTTTGAGCAACGCTAGTTTGAATGATCCATGGCCAAAAGTGTTAAAAGTAAAATCTCATCTCCAACAACTTAATTCAAAAAGTACACTCTTTGACCCAAATGACTTGTTAACAGCTTTTATGGACACTAGCTTACCATCAAGAAAAGATGCATCACTCACTACCACTACTTCTTTAAAACTAGAAAAAGAAACTCCACCTATTTTTATCAAGACTCCAGAATACGGAACAGTCTCCACAACTGTTTTATTAGTTGATTACGATAATATTGTTACGTTTATCGAACGCAGTTACAGTAAAGAAGGTTTTACTGGCGAAGTACACTATTCATTTGAGATTCACTAACTGACTGTCCATCAAAAAAAGACTCGGTCCGCTTTATTAAATAAACGGACCGAGTCTTACTGTTTTTCTATTCTTTTGGTTCTAATTCTTCAATAGAGTCAATATCCATATAACTAGGAACAACTAACCCATTTTTAGCACCGGTTAAATTCTCACCTAAATCAACGATACTATCCTGGTGCTTTTCATAAAAAGAAGCATGTGTTGTTGGCAACCATGGCGCAAGCGATACATCTGCTGATCCATTTGCAATTGCTTCAAACAAAACTGCAGGATCAACATCTGTTACGGTAACTTCATAGCCTTGTTGCTCTAGTACAGCTTTTACCACAAGACTAGACGCTCTTTCAGTATCCCACGGTGTTGACACAAGTTCGATTTCTTTCCCATCTACTTTTTCAGTGCCTTCCAACCACATATCCACTTTATCTTTATTCGCTTCGATCCAATTCGCCGCAGACTCTTCAAAAGAGCTGTCTTGCGCTTCAAACATTACAGCTTCCATATCTTCTACTTCCCATTGGAAAGCATCAAGAATTTTATAGGCATTGGGCATTTCTGCTTCAAAATCCAATCTTGCAATAGTATGGATACTCTCAATGTCCCCCATGGTTTTTTCTGGATCTTCTAAGTATTTTAAATCATATTCTGAAAACATCCAATGTGGAGCCCAGCCTGTAAAAATAATAGGTTCTTCATTAGAGATGGCTTGATCCAACAATGTTAGCATACCACCAGTTGAACTTTCTTCAAGTTCCCAACCTTCTAGGTTTTCATAACCCTCTAAAGTCTGATGTGCCATTTCAGTTATTCCCGCTCCAGGTTCAATGCCCGTAACGGTATAGTTCACCTGTTCGCTTACCGTTTCATTAGTACTATTTTCTGTCTCTTTACCATCTGCACATCCACCTAGCATTAAAGCAGTAGATAATCCCAGAATGATTCCAATAGATTTTACGTTTATCATATTTTCCTCCATGTATATTAAAAAGCATTCCACTTTTTTTCATTCGGCTAATTTCCCAGTTTTTAACACCATTGCTTTAAGCACTGATAAGAACACTTTGTTTATTTATTGTTCCTTATTATAACCGACAACCTTATATACAATAAGTACTCCTATACTTTTCAGAAATCAATTAATCAATCGCTAATTTGCATACATTGTAATCTTCAGGCCTCCTCTTTTAAGAGTTGGTCATCGCTTTTTCTTAGCCATTAACAACGTACCATGAATGTTTTTGAGATTCAAATCCACAAAAAAGGGTTAAGACAACTTACTTTGTCTTAACCCTTTTTCTACTCTATTTTATGACGCTCATTAACTTAAAGTTTATCTGCTTGCTCAAAGTCTAATTCAGTACTTGTTTCACGACCAAACATTTCA
This sequence comes from Carnobacterium sp. 17-4, assembly GCF_000195575.1. Lineage (NCBI taxonomy): Bacteria > Bacillati > Bacillota > Bacilli > Lactobacillales > Carnobacteriaceae > Carnobacterium > Carnobacterium sp. 17-4. Next base: position 2,571,936 of record NC_015391.1, read on the forward strand.
ACATTCACTTTAAGTTTTGCTTTTTCCATTTCGATTTCAGTAATTTTACCTGTAAGTCCACTAAATGCACCTTCAATAATCGTTACGGTTTCGCCAACTTCAAAGTTGATTTCTTGATGACGAGCACTCATTCCGATACGACGTAAAATAACTTCTATTTCAGAATTTAAAAGTGGTGCTGGTTTACTACCTGCTCCATGAGAACCAACAAATCCAGTCACACCTGGCGTGTTACGAACAACGTACCAAGAATCATCAGACATGATCATTTCAACTAAAACATATCCAGGAAACGTTTTTTTCATATTTATTTTTTCTTTACCGTTTTTCACTTCTTTTTCTTCTTCTTCAGGGATAACTACTCGGAAAATATAATCCCCCATACCCATACTATTTGCTCTAGACTCGATATTTTGTTTCACTTTATTTTCGTATCCAGAATATGTGTGTAGCACATACCACTGTTTCGCACTTTCTATTTCTTCCACGCGTATCACTCCTCTTCATTTTTTGTTCTTAGTTATTTTCGACATTGGTTAGTTGGCTCATCTGTTTTTAAACATACAAAAAAACCTTCATTTACTTTTAAAGAAGGTTTTGTGCATTTATTCATGAGTTCATTATACCATCATGCAGAGCTTCATGCCAGTGGTTTCTTTCTCAGATCTCTTATAAAATCAAATCTAAGAGTGCACCTATCCCAAAGTCAACAACCGCAAAGAAAAGAACAAATAATAGACAGACGACAAAAACAGTCAATGTATATTTTCTAAGTTCTTTACCAGTAGGCCATGTGACTGTTTTGATTTCTTGACGTACACCGCCAAAAAAGTTTTTTATTTTCTTCATGTTTATTCCCTCCAAATTGGTATCGAGACTTCTTTTTCTTACTTCGTTTCACGATGCAATGTATGTTGATTGCAGTATTTACAGAATTTTTTTACTTCTAAGCGTTCTGTGCGATTTCCTTCATTTACTTTTTTAGAATAATTTCTAGACCCACAAACAGAACAAGCTAAAGATGTTTTTTTTCCACTCATTTTTTCACCTATTCTCTCTATTATACGGACGAATGACATCTTACTAAATTTACCATCACTCGGGAAACATGTCAATTCCTCTTTTTAAATTTTATTTAAATACTAAACTTATTGCTAACAGCACAACTTCGCTGGCACTAAATAAAATGATGTTTTTTATAGCGATAACAAATGTTTCTGACTTAACTTGCTTGTTGTTGTATGCAGCTAAGTTTTTCTTCATAGGTATAAGGGTTACTAATAAAAGCAATAAAATAGGATGTAACAAACCCATTAAAACAGCTAAAACAATTACTACATAACTCATGTAGACCAACGCATTAAATAATTGGACAGCTCGCTTTTTGCCAATGTAAAACGGTAATGTGTACCTGTGATTAAGGATATCTTGTTCTAAATCACAGGTATTATTCGCCAACATAATATTGGCTATCAAGAATACTGTTGGTAACGACACAAAGAATAATACCAGAACAGAAACCATATTTCCTTCTAACAGAAAAAGTTGGCCTTTAAACACTAAACTTAATAAACTAAGCTCTCCAACATTCACAAAGGCTGCAATAAAAAAGATACCAAACCCCATAGTCAAACCTGAAATAGGTTCTCCTAATGGCATTCTTGAAATGGGAACCGGTCCAAAAGTATAAAAAATCCCAATAAAGAAACAGAGGGCTCCTATTATCAGCAACACGATATTGGTTCTATAGACTAGCCAAAAGCCTAGCAGCATTGCAATAATCACCATTCCGATAATGAGACGAATAACGAGTTTTTCTGAAATTTTTTCTTGTCCAATAACGTTTACTTCATCTCGGTAGCCCTTATCTTTAGCTTTTTGATAATCCATCAAATTATTAATAGCTGTTGTTGCCATGTCAAAAATTAACATCGCTATAAAGAATAGAAGTGTATTAACAAAGTTAAACGCGTTGAAATAATAAGCTGTAAATAATGTTCCTAATAAAAAAGGAAATAGACTTGCTAACTTTGTTTGAATCTCTACTAATGTAAAAAAGGTCTTTATCGACATCGTTATCCCTCTTTGATTTTTATTTTAATGTAAATGCATCATTTGTTAATTTAAAGGATTCTTTTAACCCCTCTGACACATAAACCTCTTTATCTTTTGTTACAAATATTGCATCAACATCTTCTAATGTATTCACGTATTCTAATCCCTCTTTTAATCCTTTAGAAAAAAGCGAAGTCGATAGTCCGTCACCATCAATCGATTTTTTAGTGATTACACTAACTCCTGCTAACTCATTATCAAATGGATACCCTGTTTCTGGATTCATCAAGTGATGGTAATTCACTCCGTCAACTTCAAGGAACCGTTCATAAATACCTGAAGTAACGATTGACCTGTCACTTAAGGCTAAAGATCCTATGATCGTTCCACGTGTTTCAAACGGATCTTGAATCCCTACATTCCAAGCTGCTCCTTCACCTCTTGCACTGTCTCCCATAACATACACGTTTCCACCTAAATCAATAATTGCAGTATCTACTTCGTGTTCTTTTAACATCTCTACCACTTCATCAGTGATAAAGCCTTTAGCAATCGCTCCTAAATCTAAACGCATACCTTCTTCTGGCAAATAGACTGTCTGAGCTTCATCATCAAACTTCACCTTTGAATACTCTACTAAGTTCAAAGTTTCATCAATTTCAGATTGTTCTGGTTTCCTAGCATCATCAAAACCAATATGCCATAGTTCTGTAATGGGTCCGACTGTTAAATCAAAACTACCTGCAGTACTTTCACTATAATCATATGCCGCTTGCAATAAATAGTATAAATCATCCGATACTTTGACCGGTTCGATCCCGGCTTGTTCATTAATTTTTTCAATTTCTGAATTTCCGTTTCCCTCATCAACCGTAATCAAACCCGCTAGCTCTTCAATTCGATTAAAAGCCGCATCTAACGCTTCTTGTTTGTCTTGATTATAGATGGTAACTTTCACAACGGTCCCCATCAAAAATTCAGTTCGTTCAAAGGGTTCTTTAGCTAACGCACGCTCTTTTGCGTCTTCCTTATTTCCACAACCAATAAGCACGAATAATACCACTAGTAGGGAGATCATTACTTTCACTATGTTATTTTTTTCCATTCTGCATACTCCTTGTTAGACAACTTTTGTATATGTTTTCACTAACTTTTTTTAAAAATAAATGGGTCTTAGAAATACATCTAAGACCCTCATATTATGCCATTTCTAACTGAGTTTTTCAATCTTTATCAAAGAGACACCTCTGCTAAAGAATGATTAAAAAATTGTATTAGTTATCAATTTCGATGGTTTCTGTTTTACCTTCTGCTGCTGCATCAACTAGCTGTTGTGCGTATTCAACAAATAATTCGTGAGAATGAGTTGCACCTGAAACGACTTCTACAGCTGACGGATCTTGTGCATCTACTAAAGCTTGGTTGTAAGCTGGAATGTATTCAGCAGGACCAGTTCCCACTTTATCTTTCATAGCTTTTTGGTATTCTGTATCTTTCGTTTTTAACTCTCCAGCATCATTAACATAATCATAAGTAGATTCTGTAATTTGTCCGCCTTCAACGGTCATCCCAAAAACAACGCTCCAACCATTATCGTCAAGATTTTTTTCTTCTAATAGATAGCTTCCATCTTGTAAGGCAACAGTTTCAGTTGAACTCATTGATTCAGAACTTGTTGCCTCTGATTCAACAACTGCTGAACTTTCTTTACTAGTTGCATCGTCAGAACCACATGCTGCTAGTACAAATGTTGAAGCCAAAATAACTGACGCTAATTTCAAACCGGTTTTAAATTCCATTATATATACCCACCCTATTTTTATAGTCTAGTCTTCCTAACGAAAGAATAATACGGCTACTTCATTTGGTAGACTATCTACTAATAGTATAACTACTTTATTTTATATTGTCTATGTTTTCACATGAAATTATAATTTCAGCTTTAGAAATTCTTCTTATATATTCCAACCAATGAATTAATGTCTATCTATTAACTATTCGAGTTTCTTTTTTATATATCAGCAACTAGATTTTACTACGAAATACTTAATATTCTGTTCACAAACTTTCATACATTAATTTGCTTTCCTTTATGCATCAAGCTTTCAACGCTGATCTGTTCATTTAACCAATTATTTTCTTAAGTTTACTTTTTAAAATAATAAAATATATGCTTTTTTTACTACTGATACTGAATTTGTCAATAATGTGACAACTGTTTTTGTTTTTTTAATTTGTATTTTTCTTTGATTTAATACGATTCACAAAAGAAGATTGAGAATTATTTCATTAAAAATCATTTTTTTAAACTGTTTTTTTATTCGTAATTTTTTTTCTTCAAAAAATAACCTTTAAAACGTAGACATATTTTTTTTATTTTGTATAATATGGTTATCAGATAGTTGTGAAACTTTTAACTAACTTGATAAGAACTTATTATTATTATTCAGTTTTTTATAGTATATGTTTTAAAAAATGGTTTAAAAAAGGAGCTAGAAAAATGACTCAAACAAATGTAGTTGTTGTTGGTGCTGGTTTTGCAGGGGTTGCTGCTACAAAACAGCTCGCAAAAAAACTCAAAAAAAATAAAGAGGTAACGATTACGTTAATCGATCGCCACTCTTACCTTACTTATATGACAGAGTTACACGAAGTAGCAGGAGGACGTGTTGAACCTGAAGCTATCCAATATGATTTACAACGATTATTTGCTCGTAAAAAAAATGTTAACTTAGTAACGGATAATGTTACAGCAGTTGATCATGATAAAAAAGTGGTAACAACTGAAAATGGATCTTATTCTTATGACTATTTAGTTTTAGGTATGGGTGGAGAACCAAACGACTTCGGAACACCTGGAGTTAAAGAACATGGATTCACTCTTTGGTCTTTAGAAGATGCCGTTCGTCTACGCCACCACATTGAAACAACTGTTGCAGCTGCAGCTATTGAACACGATGCTGAAAAACGTGCCGCTATGATGCGCTTTGTAATTTGTGGTTCTGGATTTACAGGTATCGAAATGGTCGGCGAACTGCTAGATTGGAAAGATGTTTTAGCTAAAGAGTACAAATTTGACGCTTCAGAGATCGAACTAATCGTTGTTGAAGCTGCTCCAACTATCTTAAATACCCTTCCTCGTCAAGATGCAGATAAAGCTGAAAAATTCATGACGAAAAAAGGCATCAAAATTATGAAAGATTCTCCAATCATTAGTGTTGGAGCTGAATCCGTTTTATTGAAATCTGGTGAAGAGATCCCTACTAAAACATTAGTATGGACTGCAGGTGTTAAAGCTAATACTGATACAGCAGAATTTGGAATGGAACAAGCTCGTGCTGGACGGTTAGTTGCGAACGAGTTCATGGAAGCTAAAGATTTAGAAGATGTTTATGTCATTGGCGATCTTGTCTACTATGAGGAAGAAGAAGGAAAACCGACTCCTCAAATCGTACAAGCTGCTGAACAAACTGGACATACTGCTGCTGTTAACGTTATTGCAGCTATTGAAGGAAAAGAAAAACACAAATTTAAATCAAATTACCAAGGAACAATGGTTTCTATCGGTTCAAAATATGGTGTTGCTTACTTGATGGATAAATTCCATCTTAGCGGATTTATTGCTATGTTGATGAAACACATTGTTAACTTAAAATACTTCTTTGACATTCGTTCTGGTTACTACATGGTACAATACCTATTCCATGAATTCTTCCATATTAAAAATCAAAGAAATATTTTCCGCGGTCACCTTTCTCGTTACGGGAATGTTTTATGGAGTGTCCCTTTAAGAGTCTTTTACGGTAGCATGTGGTTTATTGAAGGTTTGAAAAAAGCCTTTGGTTTATTCGATTCTCAAAGTTGGTTTGGCGATACCGTTACTTTGCCATTCGCATGGTTACAAGATGTTACTAGTGGAGCTTCAGAAGTTGTTGAAGAAGCTGCTGAAGTTGCTAAACCGATCTTTGGTTTAAACTATGTCTATGGCGAAGAACCTATGATGATTTTTTCTAAGGCTCCTGATTGGTTTAACAGCATCATGGAATTTATGATTCCAACTCCTGAAGTGGCTTTGTTCTTCCAAAAATTCATGACTTGCGTGGAACTTGCGATAGGATTAGCTTTAATTGCTGGACTATTCACTTGGTTGGCTAGTGCAGCTACCGTTGCTTTAGTTGTCAGCTTTGCTTTATCTGGTATGTTCTACTGGGTTAACATTTGGTTCGTATTTGTAGCTATCGCTTTGATGAATGGTTCTGGTCGTGCCTTTGGTTTAGACTACTATGTGATTCCATGGATTCAAAAAGTAGCTGGCAAATGGTGGTATGGTACACCAAGATCCCTATATAAATAAGAAAAAAAAGTTTTATAAAGTAGAATGGGTGAGTGAAGGTAGGTCTCTTCTACCTCCACTCATTTTATTATGTCTTAAAAGGTCACTAAAACTCATGTGTAACAATAGAAAAAATGTTAAGATAGAAAGAAGAATTCAAGCGTTATTCTTCTTTGTCTCTTGTTATTTTTATTCAATTACTCAAACAAGCAATCATTTAGTTAAAATCATTTTATAGTAGATAAGGGCTGGTGTTTATGACTAGAAATCAAAAACTTGTGTATATTGCATTATTGGCAGCTCAAGCTGTTATCTTAAGCTTAGTCGAACGAAGTATTCCCTTTCCTTTTGCCTTTGCTCCAGGTGCAAAACTTGGTATTGCTAACCTGATCACTATTGTCGCTATTTTCACTTTACCATTAAAGGATAGTTTCACAGTAGTGTGGATGAGACTTATTATGACCACTCTTTTAGGTGGTACACTGTCAACCTTTATGTACAGTTGTGCTGGAGCTTTACTCAGTTATGTTGGCATGTTACTAGTCAAACAACTTGGACCAAAACGCGTCAGTATCATCGGAATAAGTGCTACAGGAGGTATTTTGCATAATGTTGGTCAACTAGCTGTTGCAAGCTGGATTGCTCAAACATGGACGGTTATGCTGTACTTACCGATCCTATCTTTTATGGGAATTCTATCTGGTATCGCTATCGGTATTGCCGCTAATTATTTAATGACTCATGTACGTACCTTAAAAAACTTCCAACAGCAGACTCAACAACCCACTAAGAAAAATCGCAGTAACACTACTTATGCAAATTCTTAAATACGCCTTAACTCTATGAAACGAAAGGGGAATACACATGCAGATTCATCCTATGTGGGCAGCCTACCCTGAATTACAATCTGAATTAATACAAACCATTGAATTAATAGATTCAAGAATTCACTTGCGAAATAAATCTATTGAACATGCTTTAGTTGATATGATGAACACAGGTGGCAAATTGGTTCGCCCAGCTTATACTTTGCTTTTTTCAACTTTTGGAGAAGATCAAGACCCTAACCGAGCACGTGCTTTTGCTGCGGCTATTGAAGTGTTGCACATGGCAACTTTAATCCATGATGATGTTATTGATGATTCACCTAAAAGGCGTGGCCAACAAACGATTCAATCAAAATACGGCAAAGATATTGCTGTTTATGCTGGCGATTATTTATTTACTGTTTCGTTTAAACTAATAACAGACTATTCTAATTCTATGAAACAAATGCAGATCAACACTAAAGGCATGGAAAAAATCTTAATGGGTGAAATTGATCAAATGCATTTAAGATACAATCAAAAAATAACGATTCGTAATTATTTGACTCAAATATCTGGTAAAACAGCTCAATTATTTGCTCTTTCTTGTTACTCAGGAGCCTTAGAGAGTGGACAAACTGAGCGATTTGCCCGAAATTGCTATTATATCGGAAGTCATATTGGAATGGCTTTTCAAATCAAGGATGATATTTTAGACTATACCCAAACCACTGATGTTTTTGGAAAACCTGTTTTAGAAGACGTAAAACAAGGAATTTATTCTGCTCCTCTTATTTATGCTATGCGTAAACAGAATGCTACTTTCAAAGAACTGCTTGAAAAAAAAGAACAGCTAACAAATGAAGAAACACAAAAAATCCAACAACTTGTCATAAATACTGGTGGTTTAGATGAAGCAAAACGTTTGGCTGGAAAGTACACCGATAAAGCCTTAAAACTAATTGGTCAGTTACCGGATAGTTCAGAAAAAGAAATAATCCGTAACTTAACCCTGTCATTATTAGAAAGAACGATTTGATTTTACCTATTGATTAGCCGTTTACTTCTCTCTAGAGTAAAAAATAAAAAGACAAGCTATCAGCAAAAAACCGATAGCTTGTCTTTTTATTTAAAATCTTACGAGAATGGTAGACTATTTGTTATGGATGTATCCAATTATTTCAGAAAGCGCTATCATTTAAATTTATTTGTACTCCTCTTTGTTATGTTAAGAACCAACTAGGATTCTAGTATTTGTTTCATTTTGCGCTTGCAACGATCTAACGCATTTTTTATTTGCAGACTATCACACTGCAAGAGCTTAGCAATCTCATCTACATCTATATTTTTTAAATAAAGAGAAAATACTTTTTGTTCTAGCTTGGACAATGTAAGGTGATAGCCTGCTAATTTTTCTTTAACTTGTAAGATATCTAGCGCGGATAGTCCTTCTTTTCCATTCATTATGTATTGAGGACTCATTCCTTTTTCTAACATACCATCTAGTGACTCAGCAATCTTTTCAATTCTTCGTTTCTTAGCCATATCTTTTCGAATCAAGCTAAAAATATGGTGTTTAAAATTTAATTTGTAGAAGTTTCCGAATGTGTGCCCTTTGTCTTTATCATACGTTTGAATTGTTTTGTGGAAAACTATTCGCGCTTCTTGCCATAAATCCTCTAACTCATAACTTTTTAGAAAGTATTCTTTCGTCAATTTTGTTACCAAGGGGTGATAACGCTCAAATAAAATTTTGAATGGATACCCATCTCCATTTTTGATCATGTGAATCAATTCTTCGTCACTCAAAAAATAAATTTTTTCATCTTCATCTGCCAAGTCTGACCCTCCTTCTAGTGGCTATATTAGTGTGTTTCAATAGATAACATAAGTTATTTCGATTGTCTACCATTCTCGAAAACTTTCAAAATAGCATATCTCTTATTCTAATATTTTGTTAAGTCATCTCGCAATTTTTCTAATCTATCTATTTGATTATGCGACCACGGCGAATTTCTTCGATAATTCTGTAAACGGTACTGTTGTGCATCTACCTCAATAGCTTTTTTAATGCGTTTAACATCACTAAAAAGTTCATTAGCCGATTTTCTTAAAGCACCTTTTTGGAAAATAATCCATTGTTCTGCAAGATCACTTGTTGCAACGGTTACTTGTGTTAATAGCGTACTTTCCTTGCCAACAATGCGTTCAATATAACTATCCGCAGTTTCTCCTTCTTTCGTGAAAATAACCGATAATTGATACTTCTTAAACGATTGTTGAATTCCAGGAACAAATTGGGCATCAAATACCACATGAATTTCTATACCAGTATATTTTTGGTAATTGGATAATTCGTGCAACAAAGAGTCTCGAGCATCTTCCAATTTATCTTGGTTCTTTAGTTTTACTAAATGCGGCCATGCCCCAATAATATTGTACCCATCAACAATTAACAACTCTTTTTTCATGATATTTGACCCCCTTCCCTTTTAGCTTTTTAGTTAGATTTTATTTCGTCCACGGTACACTTCGTACATCAATAAGCTTGCTGCTACACTAGCATTCAAACTTTGAACGTGACCAGTCATTGGTATGGTAACCATGCCGTCCATTTGTTCTTTGACTAAGCGAGAAATTCCTTTTCCTTCGTTCCCCATCACTAATCCTATAGGTAAAGTAGTCTCCCATTGACGGTAATCTTGTCCTTCCATGTCCGTTCCATACAACCATAATCCACGCTCTTTTAATTCTTTGATTGCTTGTACAAGATTCGTTACACGTGCAACCGGTACGTGTTCTATCGCTCCTGTTGAAGCTTTTGCAACTGTAGCCGTTAAACCAACAGCACGTCTTTTTGGAATAATGATCCCATGTGCTCCGATAGCATCAGCTGTTCGCATAATCGAACCTAAGTTATGCGGATCTTCAACTCCATCCAAAAGAATAAAAAATGGATCTTCATTTTTTTGAGCAGCTACTGCGAATAAATCATCAATTGTTGCGTATTGAAAAGCAGACGCTGCCACAACTACTCCTTGGTGATTCATACCATCTACTAGTTGATCCAATTTAGACTTAGGCACAAATGAGATTTGAACACTGCGTTTTTTAGCTAAATTTTGAATCTCTTCCATTTTCGATCCGCTTAAACCCTCTTGTAGAAAAATTTTATTGATGTCACGTTCTGATTTCAACACTTCAATAGCTGGTAATCTACCAGCTACTAAATCACGATCGGTCTCTTGCTCTTCTACTCTATCCTCAACTGGCTTTACTGTTTGTCTAGCTGGTTTTTTCGTAAAGGATTGTTTATTTGGTTGGTTATTACGTTTACCAAAATTTTTATTATCTCTTGTCATCTCTTGTAGCCTCCACTTTTTTTATACACCATTGAATTAATTCTTCCATACGTTCCGTTCGTTTTGCTAAATGCAAATAGCCCATTAATGATTCAAATCCAGTAGCTACACGATACGTTGTGATATCAGCATTTTTTGCTGAAGTGTAACTTTTAGAATTTCTACCTCGTTTATACATTGTAACTTCTTCTTCTGTCAAAAAGCCTTCTACCGCTAACATTTCATGCATCAAGAAACTTTGTGCTTTTGCCGAAACAAAATGTGTAGCCGTTTTGTGCAATTGACTTGGTTTCGTGAAACCCTGTCCGACTAAATAATCGCGAATGTAGGTTTCATATATAGCATCTCCTACATAAGCTAGTGCTAATCCATTTAATAATGCCCAATTTTTTTCTGCCATGTGTTTATTATCCTCTTCTCCATCTAGTACCTTGAGGGGTATCATCCAAAATAATGCCCTCTTCTTTTAACTGGTCTCTAATTTCATCACTGCGTTGGAAATTTTTCTCCGCACGAGCTGCATTTCTGTCTTCGATCAACTGCTCAATTGTTTCATCCAATAATTCTGTTGCAGCAAATGCAATACCAAAAATTTGGACTAGTTCTTGAAACTGATCCAACATAGCTTCAAGAACAACTTTAGAAACAACGGAACGTTCGCTATAAATATTCATCGCTTTAGCCATTTCATAAACCACTGTAATACCGTTGGCAGAATTAAAGTCATCATCCATCTCTTTTATGAAGTTTTCTTTGAATGATGTGAACTGATTCAATTGTTCTTGGTCATCTGTCTCTGTTTCTACTGCATCTTTCAAACGGTACATTGCATTATCATAAGCTGTTTTTATTTTTGATAAATTGGCTCTAGCTTCTTCGATAGTTGTTTCATTGTAGCTAATGGGCCTGCGGTATTGAGTTGTTGCCATAAAGAAACGAACGATCTGAGGATCTACTTGTTTAATAATATCGTGAACCAAAACAACATTCCCTATCGATTTACTCATCTTTTCATTATCCATAGTTACGAAACCATTGTGCATCCAGTAGTGAGCAAATGGGTGTCCTGTTTTAGCTTCACTTTGAGCAATCTCATTTTCATGATGTGGAAATGTTAAATCTTGTCCTCCAGCATGAATATCAATCGTGTCCCCTAAATATTTTGTAGCCATAACAGAGCATTCTATATGCCAGCCTGGACGACCAGCTCCCCAAGGTGATTCCCAACTAATTTCTTCTGCTTTAGCTGATTTCCATAAAGCAAAATCTAATGGATCTTCTTTTTTATTGTTTTCTTGAACAGTTAAACGATTACTTGCTCCAACTTCCAATTCGTCAATTGAGATGTCGCTTAGTTTACCATAATCTTTAAATTTTCTCGTACGGTAATAAACATCGCCTTCTACTTCATAAGCATACCCTTTATTGATCAGTACTGCTATAAAATCAACAATTTCGGGCATGTTTTCCATTACACGTGGGTGATGTGTGGCTTTTTCTACTCCTAACGCATGTGTATCTTCATGATAGGCTTCAATAAATTTATCAGCTACTTCTTGAGCACTTAAATCCAACTCTTTTGCTGTACGAATAATTTTATCGTCTACATCGGTAAAGTTTGAAATATACGCTACATCATATCCGCGATATTCAAGGTAACGTCTGACCGTATCAAATGCAACGGTACTGCGTGCATTTCCAATATGAATATAATTATAGACTGTTGGTCCACAAACATACATCTTTACTTTTCCTTCTTCTATTGGAACAAACTCTTCTTTTTCTCTTGTTAACGTATTATAAATTTTTAGCATAGCTACTCTCCTTTTCTACTTAAAGATAAAATTAATGAGGGATTTTTTTTCCATTTATTTTCACTACTTTAGCAGGAATACCTACTGCAGTTGAGTTAGGCGGCACCGTTTCTAAGACGACAGCTGATGCGCCTATCTTTGAATGATTGCCGATCGTTATAGGCCCTAAAACCTGCACATGTGCAGATAATAATACATTATTTCCAATTGTTGGATGCCGTTTTCCTTTGTCTTTTCCTGTTCCACCTAATGTCACCCCATGAAAAATAATGACGTCATCTCCAACACTAGCCGTTTCACCAATCACAACACCCATACCATGATCGATAAAGAGTCTCTTGCCTATTGTAGCTCCAGGATGAATTTCAATTCCCGTTAAAAAACGAGAAAAATTTGCAATCATACGACTCAATAAAAATGCATTCCGCTGATATAAAAAATGTGCCCCTCGATGAAAAATGATTGCATAGAAACTAGGGTACGTTAATAGGATTTCAAGTGTACTTTTAACTGAAGGATCATTCTGTTTGATCGTTTGAATGTCTTCTCTTAATCTCCTCATAGATTATTCCACCTTATTTTTTTTTACAAAAAAACAGCGTCTCTTATATTATAAAAGACGCTGTTGCGTGGTTCCACTTTTCTTTATCGCCTTATTCCTATTAATTAGACTAGGCAACCTTTGACACTGTAACGGGTGTTAACCGATAAGAGTCTACTACTTTTCAACCCCATAACTCAGAGACGCACTTCACCCAATAGCCATCGTCTGCTTCCACCACTACAGACTCTCTTTAGATTTTGATTGGGATACTCTTTCTCATCATTGTTTTTCATTTTTATTTAATTTATTTTTTATTTTAAATTGTTTTATTTGGTTTAAGATTATAGTTTTGCTAATGCTGCTTGTAGATGTGCTTGAGCTTTTTCGCGGCCAAGTAGTTCGATCGTTGGTCCAATTTCTGGTCCATGTGATTGTCCTGTTACAGCTACTCGAATAGGCATAAAGAGATTTTTCCCTTTAATTCCGGTTTCTTTTTGTACTGTTTTAATCGCTTTTTTGATTTCATCTGCATCAAAAGGCGTAATTTCATCTAATTGTTTAGAGAAAGCTTTTAAAACTTCTGAAACTGTTTCACCTTCTAAAACTTCTTTTGCTACACTATCGATTGCGGGTTCATCACTAAAGAACAAACTTGATAGTTCAACAATTTCTGCCCCATAACTCATTTGCTCATGGTATAAGCTAACAACTTTTTGAACCCATTCCAATTTCTCTGGTGATGCGTTTTCTTCAACATACCCAGCTTTGATCAAATGTGGTAAAGCTAATGCTGTTACTGTTTCTAAATCAGCTTGCTTCATGTATTGATTATTGATCCATTCTAATTTTTTAGCATCAAATGCCGCTGGTGATTTGCTTAAACGTGCAGGATCGAACATTTCAACAAATGTATTATGATCAAAGATCTCTTCTTCTCCTACAGGCGACCATCCTAATAAAGAAATAAAGTTAAACATAGCTTCTGGCAAGTAGCCTAATTCGCGGTATTGCTCAATAAATTGAAGAATGTTGCCATCACGTTTGCTTAATTTTTTACCTGTTTCACTGTTGATAATTAGTGTCATATGTCCAAATTGAGGAGCTTCCCATCCAAATGCTTCATAGATCATTAATTGTTTTGGTGTATTCGCAATATGGTCATCTCCACGCAACACATGTGTAATTTCCATAAAGTGATCGTCTACAGACACTGCAAAGTTATACGTCGGCATACCGTCACGTTTTACAATCACGAAATCTCCGCCAATACTTTCTGCTTCAAATGAAATGTGGCCTTTTACGATATCTTCAAAATTGTACGTGTTTTCTTTAATCACACGGTAACGAATAACTGGCTCAATGCCTGTTGCTTCTTTTTCTTTTTGTTCCTTAGCTGTTAGGTTTGCACATTTCCCGCTGTAATGAGGCATTTCTCCTCTAGCTCTTTGTGCTTCACGTTCTTCTTCTAACTCTTCTTCTGAACAGTAACATTTGTACGCACGATTGCTTAGCAATAATTGTTCAACTAATGGATCATAAATTTCTCTACGTTCAGATTGGCGATAAGGACCAAATTCTCCTGGATTATCCGGACTTTCATCCCAATTCATCCCTAACCATTTCAAGTTTTCTAACTGGCTAGCTTCTCCACCTTCAATGTTGCGTTTTAAATCAGTATCTTCAATACGGATGATAAAGTCTCCACCATTGTGTCGTGCAAATAAATAATTGAATAATGCTGTACGAGCATTCCCAATATGTAGATGTCCTGTTGGGCTTGGCGCATAGCGTACTCGAACTTTTTTTGTCATAATTTATATCCTCTTTTCTCTCTATTTTTTTATATCTGCTAAATCTAACTTTACTAACTAGAATTAAAGGGGTGATGGCTTATTATCTTGCTTTTCTAATAAGCAAATTGCCATTGCTGCAATACCTTCATTTCGTCCAATAAAACCCATTGTTTCAGAAGTTGTCGCTTTAACGTTAACATGTTGGATACTTGTTTGACAATCATAAGCTATGTTTTCTTTCATTTCCTCTAAATAAGGAGCCATCTTGGGGTTCTCAGCCACAATTGTTGCATCAATGTTGCCAATCGTATAACCTTCTATTTTTAGCTCATTCCATACTTTACGTAGCAACTCTCTCGAATCCACATCTTTAAATTGAGCATCAGTATCGGAAAAATGGTGCCCTATATCTCCTTTACCCCCAGCCCCTAAAAGAGCATCTATAATAGCATGAATGAGTACATCGGCATCAGAATGACCTTCCAGTCCATATTCAAAAGGAATATTTACTCCACCAATAACTAAGTGTCTATCACTGACAAATTGGTGGACATCATACCCTTGTCCTACACGAATCATAAGCCAACCTTCCTTCTTATACTACTTATCTTATCGTTCTCTATGGAGCAAAATGGCTTTTCCAGTTACCATATCTTCAGGAGTGGTAATTTTTATATTGTCATAAGAACCTTCTACTACTAAAACAGCCTTTTCCAATCGTTCGACTAATGAAGCATCATCTGTTCCTAAAAAATCATCTATTCTAGCTTTTTCATGTGCTTGCAGAACCAATGAACTGTTAAATGCTTGAGGAGTTTGGATTTGCCATAACTCACTTCTTGGCAATGTAACTTTAACTGTATGGTCTGAGTGCACAGCTTTAATGGTGTCTTTTGCTGGAACTCCTAAAATAGCTGCTCCAGTTTTTTGAGCAGCTTCATTTAATCGATCAATAGCTTGCTGTTCAATGAATGGTCTTGCGCCATCATGGATCATGACAAGACCTGAGGCTGTTTTATTTTTCAATTTTTGCAGTCCTTTATAGACACTATGCTGTCGCTCTGTACCACCTATAGCAATGGTAATCGCCGTTTCGCTGTACATTTGTTCTTGTTGCAACAAATCCTTAATCAGCTCAACCTCATCTTCTTTTACAACTAGAATAATATGGTTGCAATTCTCATCTTTCAAAAATAGAGTCAATGGGTATTCAATCAATGGCTTATTTAGTAAAGGTAATAAAATTTTATTCTTAGAAGATCTCATGCGTCTTCCATGACCAGCTGCCAGTAATATCAGCTCATAGTCCTTGTTCATCGCACCAGCTCCTAATCTTTATCTTTAATGCCTTTTTGAGAGTGAACCGGTTTTGCAAATATCATTCGCCCAGCTGCCGTTTGAAGCGCACTAGTTACGACAACTTCAATTGTTTTGTTCATAAAGTGTTGGCCTTCTTCAACAACGATCATTGTTCCGTCATCTAAATAGGCTACTCCTTGGCTTCGTTCTGTTCCAGCTTTAACAATCATGACCGTCATATTTTCTCCGGGAATCACGACTGGTTTTACTGCATTAGCCAATTCGTTGATGTTTAGTACGGGAACATTTTGAAATTCACTTACTTTATTTAAATTGTAATCATTCGTGACTACAACCCCATCTAATAATTTTGCCAGCTTAATCAATTTACTGTCGACTTCGGAAATATCCTCAAAATCGCCATCGTACATTTCAACTTGCATATCATCTTCTTTTTGCAAAGCGTTTAATATGTCTAATCCTCTACGTCCACGCACTCGCTTCAAGCTGTCCGATGAGTCTGCAATGTATTGCAATTCTTGTAACACAAAATTAGGGATCAAGATCGTTCCTTCAAGAAAACCTGTTTTGGCAATATCGTAAATTCTTCCGTCAATAATCACACTAGTATCTAGTATTTTGTATTTACGAAACGTTTCATCTGCTAGGCGATCTAATACTTTTCCATCTTCATCTTCGGTATTCCTTTTTGTTTTTATTTGGAACAGCTTACGCCATTCATCCCGTCGAGTCGTTCCAACCCGAAATCCTAAATAAGCAAAACCAATAACTAAGATAAAAGGAATCACGTCACTAATAACTCGAATATTCATACCAATTAGAACAACACTAATCAGCCAAGCTAACACCAATCCTATAATCGTTCCTAAACTCCCAAATAATAAATAGGTTACACTTTGTTGACTTAAAAAAGTTTCAATCTTTTTAAATGCTTGTTCAATGTACGTCACCGATAAAAAAGAAATAAATAAAAATATAATAGCACCAATCAGAATATTCGTGACTACATTGTTAACATATGGATTTTCAACCCCTGCCATATTCCAAGCAATTGGCATTAAACTTGCTCCAACGCTTCCACCGATAAGAATAAAGATACCGGTTATGATTTTTTTAACCAAAACGATTCCTCCTTCATAAATGGTGTTCCTGTCTTATACGAAAAAACAGGAACTTGCCATTTTATTTTCTATTGCTTATTTGTACTTAAGAAAAAGCTTTCTTTATAGCTTCAGCTATCGTCATAACACCAATAACCTCTATATTTTCAGGGAACGTCCAACCACCAATATTGTTTTTAGGAATCATAATCCGTTTAAACCCTAATTTAGCAGCCTCATTTACCCGTTGTTCAATCCGGCTGACTCGTCTAATTTCTCCAGTTAACCCAATTTCACCAATAAAACAATCGGTTTCTTTTGTTTCTTTTTCCTGGTAACTGGATGCCACACTAATAGCAATAGCTAAGTCGATTGCTGGTTCATCCAATTTAACGCCACCTGCTGATTTTAAATAGGCATCTTGGTTTTGCAGCATTAGCCCTGCTCTCTTCTCTAGAACAGCCATAATTAAAGACACACGGTTATAATCTAACCCGCTAGCTGTCCGACGAGCATTTCCAAAAGCAGTCGGTGTAATCAACGATTGGATTTCAGCTAAAATGGGACGTGAACCTTCCATTGAAGCCACTACAGCAGAACCTGTAGCTCCAGATAAACGTTCTTCGAGAAACATTTCCGAAGGATTCAGTACTTCTACTAAACCGCCTTCGCGCATTTCGAAAATCCCAATTTCATTAGTTGAACCAAAGCGATTTTTAACCGCTCTTAAAATACGGAAAGTATGATGTCTTTCTCCTTCAAAATATAATACCGTATCTACCATGTGCTCCAACATCCGTGGACCAGCAATAGATCCTTCTTTTGTAACATGTCCTACAATAAAAATAGCAATATTATTCGTTTTGGCAATTTTCAATAGATCAGCTGTGCTTTCTCTAACTTGGGAAACACTTCCTATTGCTCCTGTAATATCGGCTTGGTTCATGGTTTGAATAGAATCAATAATAACATAATCAGGCTTTAAGTCCTCGATTGTTTGCCTTATTGCACCCATATCCGTTTCAGGGTAAATATAAAAATCTGCACCCTTTACACCCAAACGGTTCGCACGCATTTTAATTTGACTTGAGCTTTCTTCACCACTTACATATAAAACTTTTCCGCCAGCTAAATTTAACTGAGCTGAAACTTGCAGCAAGAGTGTAGATTTTCCAATACCAGGATCCCCACCTATTAAAACCAACGAGCCCGGTACTACTCCGCCTCCTAAAACACGGTTTAATTCTTTTAACTTTGTTTTTACTCTAGGAACTTTAGATACTGTGATGTCTTGAATTGCTTCAGCTTTAGCGGTTTTACCAGTCATACTTACACGACTTCTACGATCATTTTTATCCGCTACTATCTCTTCTTCCATTTGATTCCAACTACCACAGTTTGGACAGCGTCCCATCCATTTTGGTGATTCATAACCACATGCTTGGCAGACAAATTTAGTAATTTTCTTTTTTGCCACCTGTTCAGCCTCACCTTCTGAGTTTTTAAAAACGATTTATTTTATTTTAACATAAATGCGATTAGAATAGGCATTGAAACAGATAAAAGGCAGATTAATTCAAGCATTCTTCAACTGAAATTCATAATCTTGCTTTAACTCCTTGTACCTATTCATAAATCGATTCAACATTTCAATTATTCAACAAACCAAATCATCCATCTATTCAAATGATTCTATTATCTACCCGAAGAACCAAAACCGCCTGAACGAACTTTTCCATTCGCTTTGTCCGTATCGGCTTTTAAAAATGGCATAAATATACCTTGGCCAATTCGATCTCCTTTTTTTATTACATGATCGGTTAATCCATAATGAATAAATTGGAAATAGATGTGCCCCTCATTGTTTTCATTATTGTAATAATCTGAATCAATAATACCGACTCCGTTTGGTAAAATCAATTGATGTTTAATTGGGTTACTTGAACGATTGGCCAATTGTAGGTACTCATCTTCTCCCATATAAGCTTTAATACCGGTTGGGACTAAGGTTGACTTTAAATACTTTTTATCTTCTTCTATAAATGTTAAATCTGATTTCTTTTGTTTTATTACCCGGGCAATGCTTTTTACTACAACTTTCCAAATAGAAGGCACTATGATATCCTCCGCTGCTTCAAAATCATAACCTGCTGCATGATTTGTTGCTCTTACTGGTAAATGAATCCCTTTTGTTTGATAAGCTGATATTACTTCAAATCCACGTTTCTTTTCCATAATTATAAATTTCCTCATTTCATATCCTATTCATTAACTGTTTAATTATAACAAAAAATACGCCAACTAGCGATTCACTCTATTTTATTTCTCCCTGGTCTTTCTATGGGCAACTTGCACAAATAACGCTTGCTTGTTTTGTGCAGTTTCCCCTTTTGGAAAGGTAGCGTTTACATTATGATTACATTATAAGAACTTAACTATTCTATTAATAGAGAGGAACAGTGAACCAAATGGTAGAAATCGCACTTAAAAATATTAATAAAAAATATGAGAATAACGAAAATTATTCAGTAACAAACTTTGATTTAAATATAAAGGATCGTGAGTTCATTGTATTTGTTGGTCCTTCAGGATGTGGGAAATCAACTACCTTACGTATGGTTGCTGGACTGGAAGATATTTCAGAAGGAGAATTATATATTGGAGATAAACTAGTTAATGATGTTGCTCCTAAGGATCGTGACATCGCAATGGTTTTCCAAAACTATGCTTTATACCCTCATATGACTGTATATGATAATATGGCTTTTGGTTTGAAATTACGTAAATACAAAAAAGAGGAAATCAAACAACGTGTTGAAGAAGCTGCTGAAATTTTAGGGCTAACAGAGTTCTTGAAACGTAAACCTGCTGCTCTATCTGGTGGACAACGTCAACGTGTAGCATTAGGACGTGCTATTGTTCGTGATGCTAAAGTATTCTTAATGGATGAACCTTTATCAAATTTAGATGCTAAATTACGTGTAGCAATGCGTGCTGAAATTGCAAAATTACACCGTCGTTTAAACACAACTACGATTTACGTAACACATGACCAAACAGAAGCAATGACGATGGCAGATCGTATCGTTATCATGAAAGACGGATTCGTTCAGCAAATCGGAACACCTAAAGAAGTCTATAATACACCAGTTAACGTCTTTGTTGCAGGATTTATTGGTTCTCCAGCAATGAACTTCTTCGATGTTACTTTAACGAATAATATTATCTCTAATGGTAAAGGGTTGTCTATTACACTTGACGAAAGAAATGCAAAAAATCTTGCCGCTAAAGGATATGAAGGTAAGAAACTTATTTTTGGTATTCGTCCTGAAGACATTCATAGTGAACAAATTGTTTTAGATGCTAATCCAAATAGTATCGTTCATGCTGAGGTTGTCGTGTCTGAATTACTTGGAGCAGAGACTATGCTTTATACTAAAGTTGATGGCACAGAATTCATTTCAAAAGTTGATGCTAGAGACTTCCATAATCCTGGGGAATTTATTGATTTATCCTTTAATTTAAACAAAGCACATTTCTTTGATACAGATACTCAAGATGTCATTAACTATTAATGAATAGATAGTAAACTCAAAATAAATAGTAACACACTCCCAATGTTAGTGTAAAAAAGCTGACTTTGGGAGTGTGTTTTTTTGTTTAAATGTAGTACATAGTTTGCTCCCTATCATTTTTTCCAGGAAAGGAGTTTCCCCGTGACATAAAATTTTTAAGTGGCGTTATTGCTATTTGTTGTGCTTTGTGGCTGCATGTCTATATATATGGATTAGAACAATCCTCTTCTGCAGGCTTCAATAATGTTTTTAATTTTTATGCATTTTGTTTATTTTCACTAGGGATCGTCTCTATCTATTTATCGTATAAAGAAAGTGGGACAAAAAGCGTTTAGCCCTGAATCACTTCACGAATAAGTGCAGTATGGTCATCGACCATCGATCATTATTTGTGAAGTGGACGTCGGGTCTGCTTTTTGGAGCACGTTTTAGACTAGATATTCGTATATAGAGAAGAGGCTGGGATTTTTGTCCCAGCCTCTAGTTGTATTTTCCAAATTGTTTCACGTGACACAATTTGTTAGGGTCTATAATTTTTAGTGTTGATAGATGAATCAAACTATTCACCAAAAATTTCTAGAGGAATAAGGTTGCTTGTAGCCTTAATAGGATTCAATGAGAATTAGAAACCGTTAGCACTTCGAAGAAATTTTTTTTGAAGCATCCACACGATTTGTCAAACAACCATTTGTTAATCAAACTTAACAACAAATACAAAAAAGACACCATCCGAGGATGATGTCTTTTTGATTTGCGTGGCAACGTCCTACTCTCACAAAGGGAAACCCTTCACTACCATCGGCGCTAAGAAGCTTAACTTCTGTGTTCGGCATGGGAACAGGTGTGACCTTCTTGCCATCATCACCACACAATTTCAATCGAAAGTCCGTTGGACTCTCAAAACTGGATAAAGTTTAAAGTGTAATTCGTTTGCTTACCTTCGTACACCGGGTATTGCTTTGGTTAAGTCCTCGACCGATTAGTATTGGTCCGCTCCGTATATCGCTATACTTCCACTTCCAACCTATCTACCTGATCATCTCTCAGGGGTCTTACTCACTTACGTGATGGGAAATCTCATCTTGAGGGGGGCTTCACGCTTAGATGCTTTCAGCGTTTATCCCGTCCACACATAGCTACCCAGCAATGCCCTTGGCAGAACAACTGGTACACCAGAGGTGTGTCCATCCCGGTCCTCTCGTACTAAGGACAGCTCCTCTCAAATTTCCTACGCCCGCGACGGATAGGGACCGAACTGTCTCACGACGTTCTGAACCCAGCTCGCGTACCGCTTTAATGGGCGAACAGCCCAACCCTTGGGACCGACTACAGCCCCAGGATGCGATGAGCCGACATCGAGGTGCCAAACCTCCCCGTCGATGTGGACTCTTGGGGGAGATAAGCCTGTTATCCCCAGGGTAGCTTTTATCCGTTGAGCGATGGCCCTTCCATGCGGAACCACCGGATCACTAAGCCCGACTTTCGTCCCTGCTCGACTTGTAGGTCTCGCAGTCAAGCTCCCTTATGCCTTTACACTCTGCGAATGATTTCCAACCATTCTGAGGGAACCTTTGGGCGCCTCCGTTACTCTTTAGGAGGCGACCGCCCCAGTCAAACTGCCCGTCAGACACTGTCTCCCAGCCCGATAAGGGCTGTGGGTTAGAGTGGTCATACAGCAAGGGTAGTATCCCACCAACGCCTCCACCAAGACTGGCGTCCTGGCTTCAATGGCTCCTACCTATCCTGTACAAGCTGTACAAACACTCAATATCAAACTGCAGTAAAGCTCCATGGGGTCTTTCCGTCCTGTCGCGGGTAACCTGCATCTTCACAGGTACTATAATTTCACCGAGTCTCTCGTTGAGACAGTGCCCAGATCGTTACGCCTTTCGTGCGGGTCGGAACTTACCCGACAAGGAATTTCGCTACCTTAGGACCGTTATAGTTACGGCCGCCGTTTACTGGGGCTTCAATTCTGAGCTTCGCCCGAGAGCTAACCCATCCTCTTAACCTTCCAGCACCGGGCAGGCGTCAGCCCCTATACGTCATCTTACGATTTTGCAGAGACCTGTGTTTTTGATAAACAGTCGCCTGGGCCTATTCACTGCGGCTGACCAATTGGTCAGCACCCCTTCTCCCGAAGTTACGGGGTCATTTTGCCGAGTTCCTTAACGAGAGTTCTCTCGCACACCTTAGGATTCTCTCCTCGACTACCTGTGTCGGTTTGCGGTACGGGCAGTTTGTTTCTAACTAGAAGCTTTTCTTGACAGTGTGACATCGGGAACTTCGGTACTTAATTTCCCTCCCCATCACAACTTGTTCTTAAAGAAGCAAGCATTTGACTCACTTCAAAACTTGTTGCTTGGACGCGCATATCCAACAGCGCGTATTCCTTAGCCTACTGTGTCCCTCCATTGTTCAAACAAAACAAACTGGTACAGGAATCTCAACCTGTTGTCCATCGTCTACGCCATTCGGCCTCGACTTAGGTCCCGACTAACCCTGGGAGGACGAGCCTTCCCCAGGAAACCTTAGTCATTCGGTGGACGGGATTCTCACCCGTCTTTCGCTACTCATACCGGCATTCTCACTTCTAAGCGCTCCACTAGTCCTCACGATCTAGCTTCAACGCCCTTAGAACGCTCTCCTACCATAGAACCAATGGTTCTATCCACAGCTTCGGTGTTATGTTTAGCCCCGGTAAATTTTCGGCGCAGGGTCACTCGACTAGTGAGCTATTACGCACTCTTTAAATGATGGCTGCTTCTGAGCCAACATCCTAGTTGTCTAAGCAACTCCACATCCTTTTCCACTTAACATAAACTTTGGGACCTTAGCTGGTGGTCTGGGCTGTTTCCCTTTCGACTACGGATCTTATCACTCGCAGTCTGACTCCCGGATATAAATCAATGGCATTCGGAGTTTATCTGAATTCGGTAACCCGAGAAGGGCCCCTAGTCCAAACAGTTGCTCTACCTCCATGATTCTAATTCCGAGGCTAGCCCTAAAGCTATTTCGGAGAGAACCAGCTATCTCCAAGTTCGATTGGAATTTCTCCGCTACCCACACCTCATCCCCGCATTTTTCAACATACGTGGGTTCGGTCCTCCAGTGCGTATTACCGCACCTTCAACCTGGACATGGGTAGATCACTTGGTTTCGGGTCTACGACCACATACTCATTCGCCCTATTCAGACTCGCTTTCGCTGCGGCTCCGTCTCATCAACTTAACCTCGCATGGGATCGTAACTCGCCGGTTCATTCTACAAAAGGCACGCTATCACCCATTAACGGGCTTTAACTATTTGTAGGCACACGGTTTCAGGGGCTATTTCACTCCTCTTCCGAGGTTCTTTTCACCTTTCCCTCACGGTACTGGTTCACTATCGGTCACTAGGGAGTATTTAGCCTTGGGAGATGGTCCTCCCGGATTCCGACGGAATTTCTCGTGTTCCGCCGTACTCAGGATACTGATCAGAGTGAAATTGGTTTCGATTACAGGGCTTTTACCTTCTTCGGCAGACCTTTCCAGGTCGCTTCTTCTACCAATCTCATTTATGACTCTATGTGTTCAGTCCTACAACCCCAGAAAGCAAGCTTTCTGGTTTGGGCTATTCCCGTTTCGCTCGCCGCTACTCAGGGAATCGATTTTTCTTTCTCTTCCTGCAGGTACTTAGATGTTTCAGTTCTCTGCGTCTACCTCTACTGACCTATGTATTCAGTCAGCAGTAACATCCTATAAAAGATGCTGGGTTCCCCCATTCGGAAATCTTTGGATCAAAGCTCACTTACAGCTCCCCAAAGCATATCGGCGTTAGTCCCGTCCTTCATCGGCTCCTAGTGCCAAGGCATTCACCGTGCGCCCTTATTAACTTAACCTATGGTTAACAGTTAATTTTTAAACCTCATCTTTCGATGAGAACCTTAAAAAAACTCATTTTTAAAACTTTTCGGTGTGTTTCTGGTTTGTTACTTGAATTACACTTTTTAACTTTATCCAGTTTTCAAAGAACAACGTATTGCCGCAACCAAAGTTGCGTTTTTTGAGAAGATTAGACCTCTCAAAACTAAACAAAGTAAGTACGAATGTGTGGGTTTCCGTTATATTCCTTAGAAAGGAGGTGATCCAGCCGCACCTTCCGATACGGCTACCTTGTTACGACTTCACCCCAATTATCTGTCCCACCTTAGGCGGCTGGCTCCCAAAAGGGTTACCTCACCGACTTCGGGTGTTACAAACTCTCGTGGTGTGACGGGCGGTGTGTACAAGACCCGGGAACGTATTCACCGCGGCGTGCTGATCCGCGATTACTAGCGATTCCGGCTTCATGTAGGCGAGTTGCAGCCTACAATCCGAACTGAGAATGGCTTTAAGAGATTAGCTTGGCCTCGCGACCTTGCGACTCGTTGTACCATCCATTGTAGCACGTGTGTAGCCCAGGTCATAAGGGGCATGATGATTTGACGTCATCCCCACCTTCCTCCGGTTTATCACCGGCAGTCTCACTAGAGTGCCCAACTGAATGCTGGCAACTAATAATAGGGGTTGCGCTCGTTGCGGGACTTAACCCAACATCTCACGACACGAGCTGACGACAACCATGCACCACCTGTCACTTTGTCCCCGAAGGGAAAGCCCTATCTCTAGGGTGGTCAAAGGATGTCAAGACCTGGTAAGGTTCTTCGCGTTGCTTCGAATTAAACCACATGCTCCACCGCTTGTGCGGGTCCCCGTCAATTCCTTTGAGTTTCAACCTTGCGGTCGTACTCCCCAGGCGGAGTGCTTAATGCGTTAGCTGCAGCACTGAAGGGCGGAAACCCTCCAACACTTAGCACTCATCGTTTACGGCGTGGACTACCAGGGTATCTAATCCTGTTTGCTCCCCACGCTTTCGAGCCTCAGCGTCAGTTACAGACCAGAGAGTCGCCTTCGCCACTGGTGTTCCTCCACATATCTACGCATTTCACCGCTACACGTGGAATTCCACTCTCCTCTTCTGCACTCAAGTTCTCCAGTTTCCAATGACCTTCCCCGGTTGAGCCGGGGGCTTTCACATCAGACTTAAAGAACCGCCTGCGCTCGCTTTACGCCCAATAAATCCGGACAACGCTTGCCACCTACGTATTACCGCGGCTGCTGGCACGTAGTTAGCCGTGGCTTTCTGGTTAGATACCGTCAGGGGATGAGCAGTTACTCTCATCCTTGTTCTTCTCTAACAACAGAGTTTTACGATCCGAAAACCTTCTTCACTCACGCGGCATTGCTCCGTCAGACTTTCGTCCATTGCGGAAGATTCCCTACTGCTGCCTCCCGTAGGAGTCTGGGCCGTGTCTCAGTCCCAGTGTGGCCGATCACCCTCTCAGGTCGGCTACGTATCATCGCCTTGGTGAGCCATTACCTCACCAACTAGCTAATACGCCGCGGGTCCATCCATAAGCGGTAGCCGAAGCCACCTTTTTTCCATTCGCCAGGAGGCGATTAGAAGTATGCGGTATTAGCATCCGTTTCCGAATGTTATCCCCCACTTATGGGCAGGTTACCCACGTGTTACTCACCCGTCCGCCACTCTTTGACTTCGGTGGGTGCAAGCACCCGGTGAAATCAAAGCGTTCGACTTGCATGTATTAGGCATGCCGCCAGCGTTCGTCCTGAGCCAGGATCAAACTCTCATATAAAATGATGCTTGAAGCTCATATTGATTGCTAGCGAATAATTATTCACTAATTTTGTTACTGTTGACTTAGCACTGCTAAGTCACCCTCACATTTGGTTCGTCTTACTTTGTTTAGTTTTCAAAGGTCTAAAGTGTGTTGTTTTGTTCGTGACAACTTATACATAATATCATGTACAGCGTTGTCTGTCAACAACTTTTTAAATTTTTATTTCTTCACTTTAGCGGTTTGTTTCAACCTGCCTCAGCGACGTATATAAATATAACAAGTTTTTAGCGTTTCGTCAATCTTTTTTGGAAAATAAAATAAATAAATTTCCGTAACTGAACATTGTTTTGAAAACTTATCCAAAAAGCTATTTTGTCCACAAAAACACGAACTATTACCTTTGTTTTTTACATTTAGTTAGATCTTTTTATGCAGTATACTGTTTTTTTATAAATAAAGATTTCGATAGTTTTTTTACTAATCAATCAAAAAGGGTAGTTTTTCATTGATTCCAATGAAAAACTACCCTTAATTATTTTTTATTTAACTGTTAATCCAATTTGTCTCTATGAAACTTGCTCTTCCTGACCCTTGTCTATACCTTGAATAATGAGCTGCATTCTTTTTATAAAACCCTTGATGGTATTCTTCTGCTGGATAAAAAGGTTCAGCAGGTTGAATTTCAGTTAAAATGGGTTGTTTAAAACGACCACTATTTTGCAATGCTTCTTTAGAAGCTTCAGCTAATTGTCTTTGCTCTTCATTATGATAGAAAATCACAGGACGATAAGATGGACCTCTATCAGCAAATTGTCCACCTGCATCAGTTGGATCTGTTTGTTGCCAATAAACTTCTACTAAATCTTTGTAGCTAAATTTTTCAGGATCAAACGTGATCTGAACCGCTTCTGTGTGACCAGTGGTTTCACTACATACTTCTTCATAAGTTGGGTTAACCGTGTGACCACCTGTATAACCTGAAACAACTGATTCGATACCTGGTTGGGTTTCAAATGGTTTTACCATGCACCAAAAACACCCACCTGCAAATGTTGCTTGTTCAAATTGTTGTTCACTCACTATCGATTCCCCCTTTTATTCCTAATGATTAGAGTATAGCACTCAACCTTATTGGTTTACATTATTTTGAATTGCTCTCTTTTTAATCTGCTTTACGAATTTCAGTTACGCCACCCATATACGGAACCAATACATCTGGAATCTTAACTGAGCCATCTGCTTGTTGGTAGTTTTCTAAAATAGCCGCTATTGTTCGTCCGACTGCTAATCCTGAACCATTTAATGTGTGGACATATTCTAATTTACCTGTTTCTTCATTACGGTAACGTATTTTTGCTCGTCTAGCTTGAAATGCTTCTGTATTTGAGCAAGAGCTGATCTCACGGTACGTTTCTTGTGCAGGAATCCACACTTCTAGGTCGTAGGTTTTTGCAGCAGAGAATCCCATATCTCCAGTACATAATGCTAGTACACGATAAGGAAGATTTAACTTTTGCAATACTGCTTCAGCATTGTTCGTCATCTTTTCTAATTCATCATAAGAAGTTTCTGGTTTGCTAAATTTCACCATTTCAACTTTATTAAATTGGTGCAGGCGTATCAATCCGCGAGTGTCTCTTCCTGCACTACCTGCTTCTGATCTAAATGAAGGACTTAATGCAGTAAAGTATACTGGGAGTTGCTCTTCTTTTAAAATTTCATTGCGGTAATAGTTTGTCAAAGGAACTTCTGCTGTTGGTATCAGTGTTAGATCTGTTCCTTCAATTTGGAAAACGTCTTCTTTAAATTTTGGAAATTGGCCTGTACCAAACATTGAATCGCTATTAACTAAATAAGGTGTCATCATTTCTGTATAACCATGTTCACCGGTGTGCAAGTCTAGCATAAAATTGTATACTGCTCGTTCTAATCTAGCACCTAGTCCTTTATAGTAGACAAAACGACTTCCAGAAACTTTTGCTCCTCGTTCAAAGTCTAAAATATCTAACTCTTCAGCAACTTCCCAATGCGCTTTTGCTTCAAACGCTACTTCTACAGGCGTTCCCCATTTGCGGACTTCAACGTTGTCTGCTTCATCTGCCCCTACTGGCACAGAATCATGCGGTAAATTTGGCAATCCAGTAGCAATTGTTTCTATTTTCTCATCAATTGCTGCTAATTGTTCATCTAAATCTTTTATTTTTTCTCCAACATCACGCATTTCCTTTATTTTTTCATCTGCATTCTCTTTACTGCGTTTTAGCATTGCAATTGCACCAGATACTTCATTACGGTAACTTTTTAATTCTTCTGTTGTGACAATTAAAGAACGTCTTTCACTGTCTAAAGTAATGAATTCCTCTAATAGCTCATGTTTAACTCCACGTGCTTCTAACTTTTTAGCCGTTGCATCAAAATCTAGTCTTAATTGTTTAATATCTAACATCTCAATCTTCCTTTCTTCTTTTAATCCCTAATCGATTGTACAAAAAAAGCCATTCCGATCCATTATTCATGGGACGAAATGGCCTCAACGTTCGCGGTACCACCCAAATTTAGAAGATTGCCTATGAATCCTCTACTCTTTTCAATCAGATAACGGTCTGGATCCGAAACAATTTTATCAAAAAAATTGAGTTCATTGTTTACTTCATACGATGGATTCAAAAGATTAAACCATCAGTTTTCACCAACCACTGACTCTCTTTGTGTATTCAATCTATTTTACTAGTTCGTACTACTAACGTTCGTGTTCATTCAGTTGCTTACATTTTACCCAATCCCTTTACTTAAGTCAATAAAAAAAAGACTGGAAAATTTCCCCAGCCTTTCACTATAAAAGTAATTAGATTTCTAATTGGCGCACTTTAGAATAAGTTGCTGATAAAAGCTTTCACCCAGCGACCCGCTAAAACAAATACATTGGATTTTTCAACAGTTGAAGCAGCTACAACTGTAACTTCTTCTCCTTTATCTCCATTAACGTATCCTAACTCATCGCCTTCACTGATTACTTGTGCAGTTCCTACCTCTGTGCCTTTTTTAATTGGTGCAGTTAAGTTACCCGCTTCATTTAATAAATCTTTTTTGACTTGGACAGTCGCAGTTGTCTTTTCGCTATCCGCATTTGTTGGAACCAATAAAGACACATCCGATTGAACGGCTACATTTAGAGTATCCTCTTTACCTTTATCCACGGCTAAAGGCTCTACATCTTCTAACGTTTGGCCTTCTTTAAAGACAGGAACCATATCCCAATTTTCAAATGCCCAATCCATTATTTTGTCTGTTTCAGCAAATCGTTTGCTCAAATTTTCTTGTCCATTAGTTGCGTTCATTACGATTGTAATAACACGCATGCCTTCTTCTTCAGCAGTACCTGTCATTGAAGCTCCAGCGAAATCAGTTGTACCCGTTTTTAATCCATCAACATTTTCACGCTCATAAATCAATCCTGGAAGCATCCAGTTAAAGTTTTGCATTGAAATTTCATCTGATGTACCTTCTCTGAATTTCTTTTCACTAATACTAGAAGTCTTTAACACTTCAGGAAAATCTACCAGTAGACGTTGAGCTACGATTGACATTTCTCTTGCAGTCATCGAATTTTCACTGTCTTCAGTGCTACCTGGATAAATGTTACCTTGTAAATCAGAATTAGATAAACCTGTTGTGTTGTACAATTCATAGTTTGTAATGCCCCATGATTCAACTTTTTCATGCATCATATCGACAAATGATTTTTCATCTCCAGCAATATGTTCAGCAAGTGCAATAGTTGCTCCATTTGCAGAATAAATTGCCATTGCTTGGTAAAGTTCTTCTACTGAATATGTATCGTCTATTCGTAAAGGAACATTTGATAATTCATAGTTTTGACTAATGTTATGAGCGTACTCACTAATGTTAACTTGATCATCCCATGCCAAGTCGCCATTTTTAATGGTTTCCAACAAAATATATTCGGTAATCATCTTAGTCATTGAAGCAATACCTAGTTTTTCATCGCCATTTTGATTTAACAACACTTTTCCAGTTGTTGGTTCAATAGCAAACGCTGCTGCTGCCTCTATAGCAGGTTGTTCTATTGTTGCTGCCGATACAGTTGTACTAGCCATTAATGGAGAAAAAGTTCCCAACAATAGCATTGTGACAAATAAGGTACTAATTTTAGCTGATTTCTTCATGATTTTTATTGTCTCCTCAGTCCGTTTGATTTTCTCTTTAAGTATTTGTTAATTGATGTTTTGTAATAAATGACTACATGCGTTTTCTATGTTAGCGAAATAAACAAAAAAAAACAACCCTCTTTTGTCTAAAACTAATATAAGACGGTTGTTTTTAAAAGGTTTTAGCTAAAATCCTTTTAAATTTAGTCGTTATTTTTTTCAGCTAATTGTTTTAGAGGCAGGTGCATAACAA
Source organism: Carnobacterium sp. 17-4 (assembly GCF_000195575.1). Taxonomy (NCBI): domain Bacteria; kingdom Bacillati; phylum Bacillota; class Bacilli; order Lactobacillales; family Carnobacteriaceae; genus Carnobacterium; species Carnobacterium sp. 17-4. The sequence continues at coordinate 2,602,722 of NC_015391.1, forward strand.
AGCGAGTTAAATTTCTATCAGAAGAGGCATAAATATACCCTCCATGAAGAGCTACAATACTTTGAGCAATTGCCAACCCTAAACCGGTGCCTCCTGTTTCTTGTGACCGAGACTCTTCCACACGGTAAAAACGATCAAATAATTGGTCCAATGATTTTTGCGGAATAGGCTGTCCATCATTATTTACTGAAATGATCGCTTCTTTCCCAGCTTTTTGGACTTCTATAAATACTTTTTTACCACCTTTTCCGTACTTTAAAGCATTTGAAATTAAATTATTGAATACACGAACTAATTTTTCAGTATCAGCTTCCATTAGGACACTCTCATAAGCAGTAACCACTTCGATTACCATATTTCTTTTTTCTGCTTCCAATTCAAAGTCCGCTACCAACTGTTCTAATAATTGCACCATATCAAATTCAGATAGATTTAAAGGCGTAGTGGTTTGACGCACTTTTGTATATTCAAATAAGTCTTCTACAAGAACCTTCATTTGTTTCGCTTTCGTGTAGGCAGTATGAGTATATTTCAATAATTCTTCTTCATTTTGATAACGTCTTTCTTCAATCAAACCTAAATAGCCTATAATAGAAGTTAATGGTGTCCGAATGTCATGACTAACATTCGTGATCAGTTCATCTTTAGACTGTTCTATTTGGCGTTCATCTTCCATTGCTTGTACTGTGCTATCTACCAAAACATGTATACTGTCTACTACTTTTTCCATATCTCCGCCAAAATCTGTTGTAATACGATGCTCGTAATGACCTTCTGCGATATAATGCAACTCACTAATAATATGATTTAACTGCATCTGTTTGTAGCGTCTTTTTAAACGCCAATAAATCGTTCCTATTGCTACCGTTGTTAAAAAAATGATAAAAAACGGCGTGAGAGAAATAATTTGATTTCCGCGAACGCTAATAATAGCATCACCAAAGAACCAAAATCCTCTAATAATTTCAGGAGAATCCACAAGCATGCGATTAAAAATAAGAAAAGCAGCATAATACAAAATCAAGATCAATCCAATAGTAATAAATCCTTCAACGATCAACTTACTTTTTTCTTTCCTTGTTAGTTTCAAGTAACTAGTCAACTCCCGTGTTTCAATCTTCTCAAACGGTATTACCGCTCACCAATTTTATACCCTACTCCCCAAACCGTTTGAATCACTTTTTCTCCGCCAGTTGCTTCTTCGATCTTATCTCTTAAATGACTGACATGAACCATGACCGTTTTAGCTGAAACGAGACTTTCTTGCTGCCATACACGTTCAAATATTTCATCTGCACTAAAAACGCGATTTGGATGACTGGCTAATAAGTATAAAATCCCAAATTCTAAAGCTGTTAATTGAATAAACTCTCCATTAATTGTTCGAACTTCATGTGATTCTTTTTCAATTAACAATGGACCAACCTCAAGTTTATTTTGTTCTTGCGAGTTAGTCATATAATTACTTCTACGTAATAAAGATTTGATTCTAGCCATTACTTCTAAAGGATTAAAGGGTTTAGCTACATAATCATCCGCTCCTGTTACTAAGCCTTTAATCTTATCAATATCTGTTGTTTTAGCACTAAGCATAAGAATTGGCAATTGCATCTCTTTGCGAACTTCTTTTACAACTTGGTTTCCATCCATGTTGGGCATCATCACATCTAGCACCATTAAATCTATGTTTTTAATGGTCTTAATTTTTGTTAAGGCTTCTTTTCCATTATAAGCTTTTTCTACTTCGTATCCTTCATTTTGGATATAAATACTTAACAGCTCTACAATTTCTTTATCATCATCGACTACTAAAATTTTCATATAATATCCCTCATTTAGACATATTTTTTCCGATTTTACTAATCATATCAGAAAATACTAAAGAATTTATTAAAAGAAGACCAATAAAGTTCTGAATCGAACTTTATTGGTCTCCTTTAGTTAACAGTCTATTTATTGAACAGAGTAATTTGGAGCTTCGTTTGTAATTTGTACATCATGAGGGTGAGATTCGCGTAAACCGGCTCCACTCATTTGAATAAATTGTGTTTCTTCGCGTAGTTGCTCTAAGTTTCCTGCTCCAACGTATCCCATACCTGAGCGTAATCCACCAAGCATTTGGAAGACAATATCAGAAACCGCTCCTTTATAAGCAACACGTCCTTCAATACCTTCTGGAACTAGTTTATTTGCTTCATTTACGCCACCTTGGAAATAACGATCGCTTGAACCTTTTTCCATAGCAGCTAAACTTCCCATACCACGATATGTTTTAAAGCGACGACCTTGGAAAATTTCAAATTCACCAGGAGATTCGTCTGTACCAGCAAGCATACTACCTAGCATAACAACATGTCCTCCAGCGGCTAATGCTTTTACAATATCTCCAGAGTACTTAATTCCACCATCTGCAATAATCGCACGTCCATATTCACGAGCCACTGCTGCTGAATCATAGATAGCTGTAATTTGTGGAACACCAACTCCAGCAACCACACGTGTTGTACAAATTGATCCAGGACCAATTCCTACTTTAACTACATCGACACCTGCTTCATATAACGCACGAGTCGCTTCACCTGTTGCTACATTTCCAGCGATTAAAGTAGCTTCCGGGAACTCTTCACGAATTTCTACAATTTTACGAATAACGCCTGCACTATGACCATGAGCTGTATCAATAACAATTGCATCAGCGCCAGAATCAATTAACGCGTGTGCACGTTCAAACGTGTCACTTGTTACGCCAACTGCTGCTGCAACAAGTAAACGACCATGAGAATCTTTTGCAGCATTTGGAAATTCAAGAATTTTTTCGATGTCTTTGATGGTTATCAAGCCACTAAGACGACCATTTTGATCGACAATTGGTAATTTTTCAATTTTATGCTGTTGCAAAATTTGCTCTGCTTCTTTTAAAGATGTTCCTGTTGGCGCAGTAACTAAGTTTTCTTTTGTCATTACTTCATCAATTTGAATAGAGTAATCTGCGACAAATCGCAAGTCACGGTTTGTTAAAATCCCCACTAGAATACGTTCATCCATAGTATTTACGATCGGCACACCACTAATGCGGTAGCGACTCATTAATTGTTCTGCTTCTGAAACGGAATGGGTGGGAGTTAAAAAGAAAGGATCCAGGATAACGCCGCTCTCAGAACGTTTTACTTTTCTAACTTCATCTGCTTGCTGTTGGATAGTCATATTTTTATGAATAACACCTAAGCCGCCTTGACGAGCCATAGCAATTGCCATTCTTGAGTCTGTTACAGTATCCATACTCGCACTCATGATAGGTACGTTTAATTTAATATTTTTAGCTAATTGAACACTTAAATCTACATCATTTGGTAAAACATGGCTTTCAGCAGGTACTAGCAATACATCATCAAAAGTGAACCCTTTTTTTGCAAATTTTGTTTCCCAATTAGACATTACAACCATCCGCTCCTTTTTCTCCACTTAATTTGTTCGATAATTTTATCTACAAAAATAACAGAGATAGCGGGCTTAGTCAAGAGCTGAATTGAAAATCATTGATTACTTCAGTCTTTCCTTCAAGCATATTAGCATATAAAGTGTTCTCGATGAAAAAAGCATGAGAAAAAAGCTCAAACCGCCTAAAGTTGATTTAGTCGATTCGAGCTTTTAAATTCTTGCCAATTATACGTTAATCTTAAAATAATCCGCCGCGAATATTTAATTTGCGTTTTGCAAAATATTTGGCCACAAAAGCAAGTGCACCAATAACAATGTTACTTATTGCATTTAAGGGGATATTCACAACTGGGGGAATGACTATCATTGATCCCGTCATGACCATCATTAGAGATAGCATTCCAACAGTGGAGACTAGGATATAGCGGAACATACCACCTTTTTTCGGGTTTTTTCTATCCGGCATATTTTTTGAAATCCAAAGTATGACTAATCCACCGACGATAAAGTTCAGTAACGTAGTGATCAATCCCAATGATGATCCTTCTACATTATTAAACAAGCCAGAAAGACCTGTGATAAGTGAAAATAATCCACCTATCATTAATCCACCATCTAGAGCAATCTTCCAATTTTCAGAAGGGCCTTCTTGAGCTTTAGTTGGTTTTGCAACTATTTTGTCTGCACACTCAGTCACAGTTCCATATAATTGGCGAGCCGTTTCTCCTGATTTTTGGCGTTCGACTAAATTATGAAGCATCTCATTAACTAGTTCTTCTTTTTTAGTTTCAGGAACGTTTCTTTCCACTAGAGCTTTATTCAAACTCATCATGTACTGTTCGTTCTTTTTTGTTAATTTCTTAATTAATACGCTGTTTTCTTCTTTTTTTGTCTGAGTTGAACTTGGTTGTACTTCTTCCATGAATCAATTGCCCCTTTCTAGGCCTTGCTCTTTGAAACTAACTGTTACTTATACATTAAACCTAAATAATAGGATATCTCCGTCTTTAACAACATACTCTTTTCCTTCAGAACGCATACGACCTGCTTCTTTTGCCGCTTGTTCACTTTCGTATTTATCGAAGTCTTCATAAGAGATTGTTTCTGCACGAATAAATCCGCGCTCAAAATCACTATGAATAATTCCAGCCGTTTGAGGAGCTTTCATTCCTTTTTTAAAGGTCCATGCGCGAACTTCTTGAACACCTGCTGTAAAGTACGTTCCCAAACCTAAAAGATTATATGTTGAACGGATTAATTTATCTAATCCTGATTCTTCAATTCCTAATTCTTCCAAGAATAATTCTTTTTCTTCGTCTTCAAGTTCTGCAATTTCTTCTTCAATTCTCGCACAAACTACAATAACTTCTGCGTTTTCTTCTTCAGCAAATTTGCGTACTTGATTGACAAGCTCATCATTTTCAGTATCCGCTACTTGATCTTCAGAAACATTTGCTACATACAATACAGGTTTTGTTGTTAATAAAAATAAACTTCTAACGATTTTTTCTTCATCTTCATTAAATTCGATTGAACGAGCTGACTTACCTTCTTCTAAAACTGGTTTGATTTTATCCAAAACAGCTAACTCAGCTACAGCTTCTTTATCCTTCGTACGTGCAATTTTCGATACACGAGTATAGCGTTTTTCAACTGACTCTAAATCAGCTAGAACCAACTCTAAATTGATGGTCTCAATATCTGAGATTGGATCAACTTTTCCTTCAACGTGAATAATATTATCATCTTCAAAACAACGAACGACATGACAAATAGCATCTACTTGGCGAATGTTAGCTAAGAATTTATTTCCTAGTCCTTCCCCTTTACTTGCTCCTTTTACGATCCCGGCAATATCTGTAAATTCAAAAGTAGTGGGAACAGTTTTCTTTGGTGAAACCAATTCTGTCAAGCGTGTTAAACGGTAATCAGGAACTTCTACAACTCCCACGTTCGGGTCAATAGTTGCAAATGGATAGTTTGCAGCTTCTGCTCCTGCTTTTGTAATGGCGTTAAATAATGTTGATTTACCTACATTTGGTAAACCTACGATTCCAGCTGTTAATGGCATGTTTAAATTCACTCTTCCTTTTTTAATAGTTTTGTTGTTAGTTTTCTTCTGCTTTTTCTAAAACCTTTTTCATTTTCTTCTCAAAATCTCTTCTTGGCATCATAACCATATGGCCGCATTGTGTACACTTAATGCGAATATCCATACCCATTCTAATGATTTGCCAACGGTTTGCTCCGCAAGGATGAGGTTTTTTCATTTCAACAATATCATTCAAATCGTAATTTTTTTCCATCGTTAATCTCCTATGCGTTTATTCATCATCAAATTGAATCTCTAGAATATCTAAAATACGCGTCAAATCATCAGTAGAAAGGTATTCAATTTCAATTTTCCCTTTTTGATTTTTTTCATTTATAGAGACACTGGTGCCAAACTTATCCATTAACCGTTCTTCACTCTCACGAATGTAATAAGGTTTTTTGGCTTCTTTTTTTGGCTGTTCTATTTCTTCTTTAGACTGGTTCATCTTGTTCACTAATTGTTCTAATTGACGAACCGTTAAGTGTTCTTTGACCACTCGTTTAGCTAATTTCGAGATTTGTTTTTTGTCTTTTAAGCCTAACAATGTTCTTGCTTGACCCATTGAGATTTCTTCTTTTTGAAGCATCTCTTTAACAGCATCTGGCAGCCCTAATAAACGCAAATAATTGGCGATATATGGTCGACTTTTACCTAAGCGTGTAGCCACTTCTTCTTGAGTTAATTTTAATTTTTTCATCATCATTTCATACGCTTCTGCTTCTTCTAAAGAGGTTAGATCTTCCCTTTGTAGATTTTCTAGAACCGCGACTTCCATCATCTTTTCTTCATCAAATTCACGAATAATGGCTGGTATCGTTTCTTTTCCGGCTAGTTTAGAAGCTCTAAAACGGCGTTCTCCAGCTATGATTTCATAGCCTTTGATTTTAGATTCACGAAGAATAATAGGTTGAAAGACACCCGATAATTTAATGGATTCTGCTAACTCGTTTAAAGCTGTTTCATCAAATGTTTTTCTAGGTTGGTAAGGATTCGGTCTGATATCGGTTAAGGGTATTTTCTGAACTTGTTCATTTGCTGCATTGATATTTGAAAGCTCTGCATAGTCTCCAAAAAGAGCGTCAATTCCTCTTCCCAACCCTTTGCTATTTTTATTAGCCATTTGCTAGCACTTCCTTTGCTAATTCAAGATAGACCTCTGCTCCTCTAGAACGCGCATCGTAATCAATGATCGACAACCCGTGACTCGGAGCCTCAGATAAACGGATATTGCGAGGGATAATCGTTTTATAAACTCTTTCTCGGAAGTATTTTTTCACTTCATCAACTACTTCATACCCTAAATTCGTACGTGCATCCAACATAGTCAATAAGACACCTTCAATTTTCAATTCAGGATTAAAATGTTTTTGAACTAGGCGAACGGTGTTTAATAATTGACTTAATCCTTCTAAAGCATAATATTCACATTGAACGGGAATCAGAATAGAGTCACTTGCAGTGAAGGCATTGATCGTCAAATGTCCTAGCGATGGGGGACAGTCGATTAATATATAATCGTAATCGTCTTTTACTTTTTCTAATGCTTGTTTCAACCTAGATTCTCTAGCCATTTGCGAGGTTAATTCAATTTCTGCACCTGCTAATTGAATTGTAGCTGGTACGACCCACAAGTTCTCTCTTGAAGAAGGCAGCACGACATCTTTAACAAGTGTTTCGTTTACTAAAATATCATAAATATCTTTTTCAACATCCGACTTGCGTACGCCTAAACCACTTGTTGCATTTCCTTGTGCATCAATATCAACTAATAATATTTTTTTACCAAAATACGCTAAACAAGCACCTAAGTTGACTGTCGTCGTTGTTTTACCAACTCCGCCTTTTTGATTTGCGACTGATATAATTCGTGCCATCCTATTTCCTCCATCTGTGTTTAATATCCTCTAATAACTTTCTTAACACTGATTCAAGTGCAACAAACAAAAATAGGAGAAAAATTACACTCTGCGTATTTTTCTCCTACGCATTTGTTCAAAATGAATTTTTTCATTTATCGCTCTTTATTTACTTATCTTTTTTAATTTCAATTGTAATACGGTAAACATCTTCTAGGTCTTCTTCTATTGCTTCTAAAGGCATCCCTGTTTCTTTTATCAGTTCAACTGATTTATTGATGGTATTTAAAGCCAATCGAAGATCCTTGGAGATTTTTCTGATTCGTTTTTTCGGCTGTTCCTGAGTATTGTTTTTCTCAGCTACTTTTTGCTTTACTAAACGCTCTGTTTCTTTAACGGTTAGTTTTTTTTCAATAATGACATTTAATAATTTACTCTGTTCCTCACATGATAAGGCTAACACGCTACGACCATGTCGTTCTGTAATCGTTCTGTTAAGCAAAGCTTCTTTTAAAGGTTCTGCTAACTTTAGCAACCGCAGTTTATTGGCTATGAAAGATTGACTTTTCCCAATGCGTTGCGCTAACGCTTCTTGTGTCAACTCATTCAATGCCATCAAGCCTTGATAAGCTTCAGCTTCTTCTATAGCTGTCAGCTCTTCTCTTTGCAGATTTTCAATCAAAGCAACCGAAGCTGTTTCGTTATCTGACAACTCTTGAACAATGGCTGGTACTTCTTTCCATTCCAAAAGTTGCATCGCACGAAAGCGGCGTTCCCCTGCAACAATTTCATACTTGTTTTCTTCATATTTTCTAAGAATGATGGGTTGAATTAATCCATGAATATGAATTGTACGAGCTAATTCATCCAACTTTTCTTCATTAAAAACTTTTCTAGGCTGAAAACGATTAGGAACAATCTGTTGTACAGCAATTTCTTGAACATGTTTTTGTTTTTTTAACACTTCTAACAAAACATCTTCTCCGCTTTCAGTTTTCTTTTTGGATTTTCCTGAACCAAATAAATCAGACAACGCCATTCTTTTTCTCTCCCTCAGTCCTATATGTCCTTTGATTCTATTGTATCAAAAAACGTTCTTATTGAGTAGTTGAATCCGAATAGAAACTGTCTGATAAGTAGCGGTTTCTACTACAATGGATTCTTATTTGGTGTTCCCGGTTTTCTTGGGTATTTTTTTGGTGATTCTTTCTTTTTATCGATTAAAACGATGTGTCGTTCCCCAGCTTCACGTGGCAGTTCAAAAACAAACTCTTCACGAAACTTTCCGCCCAATGTAGCAATCGCTTTTTGTCCTTCCGCCATTTCTTCTTTGGTATTGCTGGCTTTTAGAGCAATAAAAAGTCCATCTTTTTTAACTAACGGCAAACATAATTCAGACAAAACACTCATGCGTGCAACGGCTCTAGCAGTTACAAAATCAAATGATTCGCGAAATTGTTTGTTTTGGCCAAACGTTTCAGCACGATCATGATAAAAATGAACGCCATCTAATTCTAGCGTTTGAGCTAATAATGTTAGAAATTGAATTCTTTTATTTAATGAATCAACTATAGTGACTTCTAATTGTGGGAAAATGATTTTTAGGGGGATGCTTGGAAACCCGGCACCTGCACCTACATCACATAGGCTTTGGACCCCTTTAGTAAAATCCACATATAATCCAGCTGTAATCGAATCATAGAAATGTTTTAAATACACTTCTTCTTTTTGGGTAATTGCTGTTAAATTAATTTTTCCGTTCCATTCTTGCAACAGTTTAAGGTATTGATCAAATTGTTCCATTTGCTTCTCAGTAACCACTAATCCCTTGTCTTCAAGGGCTGTTTTAAACTCTTCTGGATTCATTAACTCAACTCCTTTTTACTAACGTGAAACACTATTTGTTTCACAAATCCATCGTTTTAACTGTATAACAAATTGACTAGAAGTGCAATGCTTTAAAGCATTTTTTCCGCTATATAAATGGATTAAATTTTATAACATCCAGCATTAAATGAGAATCAGATAAAATAAATTAAAAATAAATGATAGGATTCGTTGACATTGTCTTGTGAGCTTGTTAGAATATTGGAAATAGTCAGAAAACAATTAATGAAAAGGAGATGTTCAATATGAAAACTACAGTCGAATCGTTTAGCTCGCGTTCTCAATTGAACGTATCTTTAGTCATTATTAACTTATTAATTTAGCCCAGGATTCGAACTATTCATTTAGTTGAGTCCTAGTTTGCGTATCTAGGGCTCAATCATCGAACTGATGAGGCAAGCCTTTATACAAAGGCTTGCCTCTTTTTATCTGGAAAATTCGAAGGAGCATAAGTGTTGGATGTCTGTTAAACAAAAATACGGAGGCGATTGAATATGAAGAACTATCTAACAGAAAGAATGTATAAGGCATCATCGGGGATCGCGAATGCTATTTTTGTAACGATTGGGATTGGCTTGCTATTAGAAACAATTGGAAATATGACTGGCTTAACAATTTTAGTTATTATTGGAACGGCCGTTAAAATGTTGATGGCTCCTGCTATTGGTGCTGGTATCGCCGTGATGTTAGGTGGAAATACACTTACAATTTTTAGTGCTATGGCCGCTGGAGCAATTGGAGCCGGAGCTATTCAAACGACAGCAGATGGAATGATCACTATCGCTACAGGTGAACCAATTGGTTGCCTCATTGCAGCTACCATCGCTACATTTGTTGGTAAACGTATTTCAGGTAAAACACCTTTAGATATGATGGCTATACCGATCACAGCGGTCTTAGCTGGTGGTGTAGCTGGCTATTACTTAAATCTTGTTATTGCTCCATTCTTAAATATGGTTAGTGCTTTTATTTCTGCCTCCGTTGCTGGTTCACCAATTATTGGCGCAGCCGTGATTTCAGTCATTGGTGGGCTCGTATTGATGTCTCCTGCTTCTTCGGCCGCTATTGCAATTGCACTAAACCTTGATCCTGTTTCAAGTGCTGCTATGTTGGTAGGAACGACTAGTATGTATATTGGTTTCTCTTTTGTCTCTATGCGCCAAAATAATCTTGGTGGATTCTTAGCACAATTTGTTTGTACACCAAAAGTACAATTGCCGAATATCGTTAAAAATCCACGGATTTTAATTGGTCCAACTTTGGCTGCAGCAGTGGCCGCTCCCATTTCAACGGTTGCTCTTGGTTTTACAGCACCCAGCGCTTTAGCCGGATTAGGTTTTTGTTCACTGATTGCTCCACTAAATATTTTTGTCTCTCAAGGAAGTGGATCATTTGCTGTTTATATCCTGACTGCTTGTTTGGTTCCCATTGCTATTACGGTAGTAGTAAACAAAGTATTGGAAAAAGCTAGTTGGTTGCGTAAAGGAGATATGGCTTTAGTAGTAGAATAATCTGATGGTTGCTATGCCTTCAACTCATTTGAATCCTTATGCAAACGAAAAAGAGACATAGATCCTTAAAAGGATTTATGTCTCTTTTTTTATGGTCCCTACTGGGCTCGAACCAGCGACCCCTACCTTGTCGAGGTAGTGCTCTCCCAACTGAGCTAAGGAACCTTTTATTGTTCGCGTTTGCAACATCATTAAGTATACCTTAAACAATTGATTCCGTAAATATAGTTTTATACTTATTTTTACAGTCCCTCTATTTCCCAGGAAATAATAGTTAGAAAAGTTGTTGGGTAAGACATTTTTTTAACAACTCTAATTATATAATCGAAGAGAACCTAACAATTAAGCATCTGCTTAATTGTTAGGTTCTCTTCGTAATTACTATCTATACTTGTACTTTTGCAATTTTCCCTTGTTCTACATAAACCATTAAAATCGAAATATCCGCTGGATTTACACCACTAATACGGCTAGCTTGGGCAATTGTTTCAGGCTGAATTTTAATCAACTTTTCCTTTGCCTCTGTAGCGATACCATTGATAGCAGCATAATCAATATTTTCCGGTATACGTTTATTTTCCATACGTTTTAACTTATCCACTTTTTGAGAAGCTTTAGCGATATATCCTTCGTATTTCACTTGAATTTCTACCTGTTCTTCTACGGCTAATGGAAGTTCATAGTCTCGAGGAACGAATGCTAAAAGATCTTGATACGAAACTTCTGGACGACGCAAGAAGTCTTTAGCTAATATGCCATCTTTTAAAGGTGCTTGGTTATTTTCAGTTAAATACGTTTGGATTTCAGCAGTTGGTTTCAAACGAATAGAACCTAGACGATCTATTTCTCCTTCAAATTGAGCTTTTTTCGCTACAAAGGTATCGTAACGTTCTTTTGTTACTAGTCCTATTTGGTGACCGATTTCAGTTAATCTAAAATCTGCATTATCATGACGTAACAATAAACGGTATTCTGCACGAGATGTCAATAAACGATAAGGTTCATTTGTACCCTTTGTCACTAAATCATCAATCATAACTCCGATATATCCTTCACTACGTTTCATTACAAAAGGTTCTTTCCCTTGCACTTTAAGTGCTGCGTTCATACCAGCCATAATTCCTTGACCTGCTGCTTCTTCATAGCCAGAAGTTCCGTTCATTTGACCAGCAGTAAACAAGTTTTCGACTACTTTTGTTTCTAAAGAAGGACGTAATTGATGAGGCGTGACCACATCGTATTCAATTGCATAGCCAGTACGCATCATTTCTGCGTTTTCCAACCCTTCGATTGAATGTATAATATCTTGTTGAACATCTTCCGGAAGAGAAGTTGATAATCCTTGGACATAAACTTCTTCTGTATCGCGTCCTTCAGGTTCTAAAAACAATTGATGTCTTGGTTTGTCACTAAAACGGACAACTTTATCTTCAATTGATGGGCAGTAACGAGCGCCTACTCCTTCAACAATTCCTGTAAACATTGGTGCACGGTGAAGGTTATCTTGAATTTTTTGATGAGTCGATTCATTAGTATACGTTAACCAACACGATAACTGATCTTTTAAATAAGAACTGTTTGGTGTTTCATAGCTAAAGTGATTCGCTTTTTTATCACCTGGTTGTTCTTCCGTCACACTGTAATCAATTGTTGAAGATTTAACTCTAGGAGGTGTTCCGGTTTTAAAACGATTTAATTCAAAACCATTTTCTAGTAAACTTTCAGAAAGTTTAACAGATGGTTGCGAGTTATTTGGACCAGAAGAATATTTCAGTTCGCCAATGATAATTTGACCACGAGAAGACGTACCTGCTGTTAAAATAACTGCTTTAGATCGATAGATTGCACCAGTATTTGTGATGATTCCTTTGCATATACCGTCTTCAATAATTAGTTCATCAGCAATTCCTTGTCTTAAAACAAGATTTTCTGTTTCTTCAATGGTTTTTTTCATTTCATTTGCATACATAAATTTATCTGCTTGGGCGCGTAAAGCTCTAACAGCAGGTCCTTTACCGGTATTCAGCATTCTCATTTGAATATATGTTTTATCAATATTGCGGCCCATTTCACCACCAAGAGCATCAATTTCTCGAACGACGACACCTTTAGCCGGTCCTCCAATTGACGGATTACAAGGCATAAAAGCAACCATATCTAGATTAATGGTAATTAAAAGTGTATGACTTCCCATTCTTGCTGCGGCTAATGCGGCTTCTGATCCAGCATGACCTGCACCAACAACAATTACATCAAAATTTCCAGCTTCATAATGATTCATTTAAACAATCCCTTCTTTCGCGTCTTTCTTTTTTAACTATTTACGTCTAATTTACTTTTTGTTTTATTCATTGATTTGAGTGGCTTTTAGTTGAGTTTCGCTTCCCAGTGTCTAACGGGAAGTTTAGCATTTTTATAGTTGAGCTGCGTGTCTCATCCTCTCGAGAAAAAGATAAAACTTCTTCGGGGTAAAAACCCCCTACGAATTTTTCCTGTTTTCTTGTCGAGGATAAACGAGACACTCCGCATCCTTTATTTTCCTAAACAGAATTGGCTGAATAGTTGGGTCAGCAGTTCGTCTTGAACACTGTCTCCTGTAATTTCGCCTAATAGATCCCAACAACGTGTCATATCTATTTGAATAAGATCAACTGGCATACCAGCTTCTACTCCATTGATGACTTCATCTAACGCCTCTTCTGCATCATTCAATAGTGCAATATGACGTACATTAGATACGTAAGTAGCATCACGTTCACCAGTTTGTCCAGTAAAAAAGAGAGCAGCTATTTTCTTTTCTAAAACATCTACACCTGATTTAGATAAAATAGAGGTCTTCACAATACTCTCTGGATCTACTAGCACTTCTAGTTCCGTTAAATCTAATTTGTTTGGTAAATCCATTTTATTTAAAATAATAATACGGTGGTGTTGGCTTGTTGCTTCAATTAAGGCTTTATCTTCTATTGTTAAAGGTTCACTTTGGTTAAAGACTAACAATACTAAGTCTGCATCGCTCAAGGCTTGACGACTACGTTCTACACCAATGCGTTCAATAATATCTTCTGTTTCACGGATACCTGCTGTGTCTACCAGTTTTAATGGCACACCTTTAACACTGATGTATTCTTCAATAACATCTCGTGTGGTACCAGCGATATCTGTAACAATGGCTTTTTCTTCATCCAACAAGTAATTTAATAAGCTTGATTTCCCAACATTTGGTCGTCCAATAATGGCTGTTGCAAGACCATCTCTTAAAATTTTCCCTTGACTAGCCGTTTCTAGCAACTGTTGAATTGAAGCTTTAACTAATTTAGCTTTTTCAATCAACAATTTCGAAGTCATTTCTTCAACGTCATCGTATTCAGGATAGTCAATATTCACTTCTACTTGAGCTAATGTATCTAGTATGTCTAAACGCAAATTGCGAATTAAATTAGACAAGTTTCCATCTAATTGCTTTAATGCAACATGCATAGCTCTGTCTGTTTTAGCACGTATCAAATCCATTACTGCTTCTGCTTGAGACAAGTCGATTCGTCCGTTCAAGAAAGCTCGTTTTGTAAATTCACCGGGTTCAGCTAAGCGAGCGCCATTTTGTAAAACACATTGCAGAACTTGATTGACAGAGGTAATCCCCCCATGACAATTGATTTCAACGACATCTTCTCTAGTAAAGGTTTTGGGTTCACGCATAACAGATACCATTACTTCATCTATCGTTTCATTCGTTTTTGGATTTTCAATGTGGCCATAGTGAATAGTATGACTCTTTTGTTCAGCAAGTGCTTTTGAACCAGATTTATATACGCGATCTGCAATTTCAATAGCTTGTTCCCCACTCAACCTTACTATTCCTATTGCCCCTTCGCCAGGAGGCGTCGAAATAGCTGCAATTGTTTCAAATTCTAATGTCACGCTCTCTCACTCCTTCTATTTTTTTGCACGAAAAAAGTGCCCACTCCACCCTTTTGATTTTTACAAAAGGAATGGAAAGCACTTTGACTACTTTTATCATTCAGATAAGTTATTTAATTTTTTAGTATAGTTAATGTTAATTTGTTGTTCCGTTAAGACTATACAAGTTCTCTAACTATTTGTCAATAACTTCAGTTGACTTTATTCATGATTTACATTGATGATTTAACACTGATTTGTACTTCTTCGTACTCTGCTTCATTGTAGCTATCTAACAGTCCCTTTTCCATAATTGTTGCTTTAGAAACCACTTTTTGAATCATTCTACTATTAATAGAGCCTTCAAAAGGGAAAATGTCTAATGCAATCGTTTCTTCATCGATCCAGCTTGGCTGCATATTTGTTTCATTCAATCCAAGTTTTTCAGATAATGAGAGTCCTTTTTTAAAAAAGGGATGAATCGTTTCTTTAGTGGCTCCAGGTTCGTTGACACATGCATAGACAGAAAGAGTATCTCCTAATGCCAATAAAGCGTAATGGAAATCAAAAATACGTTTATCAAAATGATCCAATGCAGCAATGATTCGATTTTTCCGTTCTTCTTCTTGCTTAAGAAATAACTGTGACTCTTTGGATGAATCTTTTAAAAAGAATTGAATATAATGTCTGCTGCAAAGTAATGCTGCATAAGCATCAATTTTTTCAACTTCATCGATACCATAAGTATAAAAAATAATCTTCGGTGCTTTCGGAAAATCAAAGAGTGAATAAGGAACTTGCTTTTTATCGTTCCAAAAAGGGCTTTTATCAAGATATTCCCATCCATAGTCATGCATGCGAATGGCATAATCTACTGATTTCCTTAACTCTTCACCTTGAAATAAAGTTGTTTTCCATTGAGCTATAACGTCTCCAGCGAATTGAGCATGGTTCTTTTGTTCAATCATAACAAAATCATTTTCCCGTTCTCTAATAATCATACTGATGCACCCTTTCAATTTGTTTCAGTTAGCCATCAGCTAGAATCTTCATTCTTTTTGACGACCGTTTCACTTTTCATTATACCATTATTTTTGAATTCCTCTTATTTATAGATTACTTCAAATTCTTCACACACGACAAGAATATTATCATGAAAAGCTAATCCGCTTTGCTTATAAGATTTTTCAAAAAAGGCTTCGTGAACTTCTCTCCAGTACCGTAATGATTGATCTCCTTCACCTTCTTTAAATGCATGTTCTTCAGATACTTCTAAAAAAGGGACCACAGACACTTTGATCGTCTTTGTGATACAGACTGCCTCGTCATTAGCATCAAGTATGATATTTAACGCTCCTACTTGGGGTAATGCTTCGTTTTCTATCGCATATTCTTCATAGGCAGAAGCCGTAGCAGTTTTTACCTGTTCAATGG
Source organism: Carnobacterium sp. 17-4 (assembly GCF_000195575.1). Lineage (NCBI taxonomy): Bacteria > Bacillati > Bacillota > Bacilli > Lactobacillales > Carnobacteriaceae > Carnobacterium > Carnobacterium sp. 17-4. Next base: position 2,618,843 of record NC_015391.1, read on the forward strand.
TTAAGCGCGCTAATTCATCTGGTGCTACACCGTAGCTCCAAGCTTGATACGATTGATTCTGATACTCTGGGCATACTGAAATAAATTTCTGCCACATTTGTTGTGCTTTCATAATATGTACTCCTTTCTTATAAACTAAATTTAATAGCTAATAAAATTAATTGATGCAATGGATAGTAAAGGTAACCAAAAAGTTTAGGTATTTTTTTAGTCCCTATATAAGTGTCTATTAATAGTAGAAAAATGGTTAAACAGGCAAAAATTTGGACAGACGGCCAGACAAAAACATGCAACGCAAGAAAGAGCACTACTCCAAGTGGCTTATGAATGAATACCATACAATAAATAGCCCATCCCAATAAAAAACCATATATTCCGTACTCACAAAAATAACTCAGTATTAATGTTAGAACAAAAAACCGCTTATCTTTAATAGAAAGTGCCACCAAAGCCAATGTAAATAATATATTAAACATTGTTCCAGAATAAAAGCTGATTGGAATCGTTAAAATACCTGTGCCAATCAATTGAAAAAAATACCTTTTGAAATTGCTGGTATTTTTAGTCCCTTGAATCGTTGTGTACAGAAAGCATGGAAAAGCTATCCTTCCTATGATACGAAGCCAAATTAGATCAGGATACAAGTAATAACCGATATGATCGATTGTCATTGTAATAATTCCAATCCATTTGATTGCATTGATCTTATTGTAATTTTCCTCTTCTGTCATTTTAGCACTCCCATTGCAATAAATCCTTTATTTGTAAGTATTTTCCGCTATTAAGATATACCTTAATCATACTTCTTTCATGTAAATTTTATAAATTCGAATTACAGATTAAGTCATATTTTACATGATTCCACCTATTTTGTATTCATTCGGTAATGAAACTCTTGAAATAATACAGAACGAATAAGAAACGATGACGAATACCCTAAAGGGCTTTTAATTTTTTTTCACCGTGGTAGGATAGCATTTGTTGAAGGAACAACCCTTCATTTTCATCAGCACTTAGAGATTGTATGGAACATTGTCGCTTAGAATCCACAGTCAACTTCTCTTACAGTACGTAGGAAAAAAACTATATTTAACCAACAAAGGAGATCAATATAACATGAAAAACTTTAAGTCGAAATTTTTTATAGCAAGCGCAACTTTAGCTTTAACAGGTGTCATGGCTGTTTCAAACCCAACAGAGGCTTCTGCTGCTGAATATACTTCTAGCACTTGGGAAGCTCGTTCAGTAGATGAGATCAAACAAGATCTTAAAAGCACTGAAGACGGAAGCACTGAATACACTATCCAATGGGGCGATACATTATCGTCTGTAGCCTTGGCAACTGATTTATCTATTAATGATTTAGTAAACGTAAATGATATAAATAATGCAAACACTATTTATAGTGGCAACACTATTTCTTTATCTGCTGACCAATCAACTGTTACTATTGAAACACCTGAAGAAACTAAAAGCTATGATGTTAGTGCTCCAGAAGTTGTAGAAGTAGAGCCTGTTGAAGAAGCTCCAGTTGTTGAAGAACAAGCTCCTGTTGCTGAAGAAGCACCGGCTGTTGAAGAACAAGCTCCTGCTGCTGAAGAAGCTCCAGTTGTTGAAGAACAACAAGCTCCTGCTGCTGAAGTTGCACCAGTCGTTGAGGAACAAGCTGCTGAAACTGCACCAGCTGGTAAAACAGTTACTGTTGAAGCAACAGCTTATTCAACAAATCAACCTGAATTAAGTGACACTACTGCAACTGGAATCAACTTGAATGAAAATCCAAAAGTGATTGCTGTTGACCCAAGTGTTATTCCATTAGGTTCAACTGTCTACATTCCAGGACAAGGTACATTTATTGCTGGTGATACTGGTAGTGCCATCAAAGGAAACCGTATTGATGTTCACATGACTGATTTAAACCAAGCATTAGCTTTTGGTAGACAATCAATGGAAGTTCAAATTTTAAACTAATACCACTAAATTAAACTTAACTTATTCATATCCCCCAGATGTTGAATAATTAAAAAGATCCACCTAAGAGAGTTCAATCTTTTAGGTGGATTTTTTTGTTACTTATTTATAACTTGAATAGGTATGTGAGCAGACTGTTCAAAATCAAATAATCCTAGATCTGTTAATTTTAATTTTGGAATAACCGGAAGGGTTAAAAAGGATAATGTCAAAAATGGATTGAAATTTAATTCTTCTCCAATAGTGGCAACTGCCTGATTCAGTTCTTTTAAATTTTGGTCAACAACTAAATAATCCAATTCTGTCATTAGTCCTGCTACAGGTAACGCTAATGAAGCGAGTACTTCTTGTCCTGCTACTACAGCTAAACCACCATTGGTTTTGATAACTTGTTCGACTGCTTTTAGTATTTCCTGATCAGAAGTTCCCACTGCTACGATATTGTGTGAATCGTGCGCCACAGTTGTAGCAATTGCTCCTTTTTTTAAATGGAATCCCTTTACGATACCTAAGCCTACATGATTGGTCCCATTATGTCGTTCAATAACAGCAATTTTCAATTGATCATTCTCGGTTGAAGAGACAAAACAGTCGTTTTTAACTGTGACATTTTCCTTTAAATGATTAGTTACTAAACTATTAGGAATAATTCCGATAACGTTACACAAGGAATCTGCTAAAGGTATCGCTAACGCTGCTGTTGTTAATTCTTGGGTGTTTATTTTTGCTAAATCCGCACCTATAAGCTTTTTTTCCACATTGGACTTAAATAAATCATCATTTAATTTACCTTGGTCTGAAATGATAACTCCTTTTTTATATACTTGATCAATAGCAACGGTTTCTAAATCATCCAAAATCAAAAAATCGGCTTGGTAACCTGGAGCAATAGCACCTAAATGTTTCAAATTAAAGCATTCTGCTGTATTTAACGTTCCCATTTGGATAGCCGTTATAGGGTCTAGTCCTTTTTGAATAGCCAATCGTACAATATGGTCGATGCTACCCTCTGCTAATAAGTCATCAATCAATTTATCATCTGTAACAAATAAACACCTTCTAGCATTTTTTGCTGTTATGGCAGGTAATAAGGCCGTTAAGTCTTTAGCTACTGTTCCTTCTCGAATCATTAAGTACATACCCAAATCTAAACGGTCTTTTGCTTCTTGTGCATCAATACTCTCATGATCTGTCCGAATCCCAGCTGTTAAATAGATATTTAGTTCTTCCCTTGTCAAACCGGCAGCATGCCCATCAATGAAACCATTTGCTTCTTGGACCATGGCAATTTTATCCATCATAACGCTATCGCCATTTTTAACGGAGAAAAAGTCCATTACTTCCGCTAAGCCTAATACTTCTGGCTCTGATAAGAAAGGTTCAAGTTGTTCGGCGTTCAATAGTGCACCGTTATTTTCAAATGCTGTTGCTGGGACACAAGAAGATAACATAACATAAATATCCATTGGCAATTTTTTGGCTTCTTCTAGCATAAATTGAATGCCATCCACTCCAGCTACATTAGCAATTTCATGCGGATCCGTAACGACACTAGTTACACCATGTTGCAGTACGACTTTTGAGAATTCTTTTGGTGTTAGCAACGAACTTTCAATATGCACATGTCCGTCAATAAACCCTGGTACAATAACTTTATTTTGAGCATCAATTGTTTCAACTCCGTCATATGAGCCTATTCCAACAATCATACCTTCTGTTATCGCAATATCTCCACTCATAAATTCTCCCGTAAATACGTTTACGATCGTTCCATTTTTAACAACTAGATCAGCTGGTATTTTTTTTGCTGCTACTTTGATTCTTTTTTCCAATGTTCCAGTTTCTACATTTCTCAAATAAATTGCCCCCTTGTAACGTATACACTATTTCGCTTTTATATTCTTCCAATAATACACTAGCAAGGTTTAAACACAACTTTTATTTCTAATTTTTCTTACTGTTTTTTTACTTGTTCTTCTTAAATAAGTGTTAGCATTTACAAGTTTTTCTCAATGGATTATGCTAGAATGTAAGCTAAGGATAGGAAATGTGAGGAATCTATATGAGCAAGTTTAATGAAATTTTTTTAGATCTTGAAGCAGCTATTTTAAATCAGCGATTTATTTCAGGCGATCTTTTACCTAGTGAAAATGAATTAGTCAAAACCTACAATGTTTCCCGTGAAACAATTCGAAAAGCTCTAAATTTACTTCTAGAAAAAGGGTATATACAAAAAATACAAGGCAAAGGCTCTATTGTTTTAGATATTAAACGCTTCGATTTTCCTGTATCAGGGTTGACCAGTTACAAAGAACTCCAAGATGCACAAAATATGAATAGTCAAACAATTGTGGTATCAAATAACTTACTACCTGTTTCAGAAGAGTTAGCAAATCACTTAAATCTTTCTGTAGGTACTCCTGTTTTGTATCTTGAACGATTAAGAAAAGTACATGGAGAAGTGGTTATCATTGATAAGGATTATTTATTAACTTCTATTATTCCAAGTATCCCGAATGAAGCAGCTGAAGATTCGTTGTACCATTATATTGAACAAACATTGGGTTTGTCTATCGGGTATGCTCAAAAAGAAATAACGGTAGATCCTATTACCGAAGAAGATAAGCGATTGATGAATTTACAAGAAGATACCCATGTTGTAGTTGTGCGAAGCGATGTCTACTTAGAAGATACAACCCTATTTCAGCATACCGAATCTCGTCATCGTTTGGATCGCTTTCGATTTGTCGATTTTGCTAGACGCCGAAATTCTCTTTAGGTAGAACCCAGACTCTATAGGCAAAACTATTCAATTTTTTGAAACCAGTATGAATAGCACACAAAAACGCTTAGGTTTATAAACCTAAGCGTTTTTGTGTATGATTCTTTTTGTTCAAGCTCTGCTAGACTACTGATCAAATTTCAGTTACTTTAAATCTCAAAACGGTCTTTAATTTTTCAGTGGCCGTTCTTCTAGCATCTGAAATATAAATTTCCTTATGTGTTTTTTCTGCCCTCTTCAGATTATTCTGTGAACAATACTGTTCCATCAAATCGAATGTTTCTGATTCATTATCATAACTGCCAATATGCATGGATTGAACACATAAACCTTCTGTGATCGTTTCAAATTGAACAGCGTCTAAAAGGGTAGTTGCTTTTTTTTGTTTAACACTCTCTAGTGCATATTGAAACAATTCTTCTGTGACAAAATCAGGTTGTCTTATCATTAACTTGTATACCAAGTGATCCTTGTTTAAATAGTCTAATTTCCGACCTTTTTTATCTAGATCCCAATGTCCTTCTAAAGGAAACACGGTATAGTCAAAATATCCTTCAGGTGTTAGTCCTTTTTTAGGCATCATCTTTATGGCATACGACAACCCATAGAGAATTTCAATGTGCTTTTTAAATGGTTCACTATTTGGATTTCCCTTACCTTCTATTGTAAAAAAAATTCATTTCTGGAACTTCAATTGTAGAAGGTTTTTTTTGGGGTAAATAGAGATCTTTTAATTGTTTTCGCCACTCAAACTTGTTCATATTTATCAGTTCCCTTTTTTATTTTTTTCAAAATAAAAAGCAATTGTTTCGTAAGGACCTAATTCTAGGTTAGTGGTCAAGTCTCTTTCTTTTCCATTCCCAATAAGATAACGACTAGGTCTAGTTAAAAACTCTTCTGGAATTTCCAATGTTACCAAATCTGCATAAAAATGATTGAGTACAAGCAACTGTTCACCTTCATATTCTCTAACATAGCCATAAACACTCGGGTGATCCATCATGATTCCGCGATAACTTCCTTCAGAAATAACCGGCATTTCTTTTCTTAATTGAATCAATTTTTTATAAAAATTAAAGATGGATCCTTCTGCTTGTTCTTTTTCTACATTAATTTGATGGTAGTTGTCAGCTAATTTTATCCACGGTTCCCCAGATGTAAAACCTGCATTTTTTTCATTTGTCCATTGCATTGGAGTCCGGCTATTATCTCGAGATTTACTTTTGATGATTTCCATAATTTCTTCATGCGGCAAATTTTTTGCTTTTAATTCTTTATATGCATTATGCGTTTCAATGTCTACATAATCTGTAATTTCTTGAAATTCTGGATCTATCATCCCAATTTCTTCTCCTTGATAAACATAAGGAGTCCCACGCAGCAAATGAATTGACTGAGCAAAGAGTTTAGCAGAAGCTTCAAAATGATTCACTGGATCTCCAAATCGGCTTATCACACGAGGTTGGTCATGGTTGTTCCAAAACAATGCATTCCATCCATTTCCTTGAGACATGCCTTCCTGCCAATCGTTAAGCAACTCTTTTAGTTTTATAAAGTCAAATGGTGTTTTGCTCCATTTTTCGCCATCTAAATAATCAACTTTTAAATGATGGAAACTAAATACCATCGATAGTTCTTGTTTATCAGGATTAGAATAAGCAATTCCGTTTTCAATCGTTGTTGAAGACATTTCACCGACTGTCATGATATCCGAATATCTTCCAAACGTTTTTTGGTTCATTTCATGGATAAATTCATGCGCGATTGGGCGATCTGTATACAGTGATTTCCCTACATTATCTTCTGCATCTAAAAGTTCTTCATCTTTACCAATTACGTTAATCACATCAAATCGGAATCCTTTTACGCCTTTTTCCAACCAAAAATTGACTACATTAAATACTTCTTCTCTTACTTCAGGATTACGCCAATCTAAGTCAGCTTGCGATATGTCATACAAATGCAAGTACTCTTTTCCAGTATCAGCAAAAGGAGCCCAAGCTGGGCCGCCAAATTTGGAGACCCAGTTCGTAGGGTGACTTCCATCTGCCTTTGGCTCACGTAAAATATAGTAATCTTGGTATTTTTTTTCACCTTTAAGAGCTTTTTGGAACCATTCATGCTCGATAGAAGTATGATTTAACACCATATCTAACATAACTTCCAATTTATATTCCTTCGTTACAGCAATGAGTTCCTCAAAATCTTCCATTGTTCCAAATAAAGGATCGATTTCTACATAATTAGCGATATCATAGCCATTGTCTTTTTGTGGAGAAATGAAGAATGGATTGATCCATAATACATCAACACCTAACTCAGCTAAATAGGGTATTTTTTCAATAATTCCTCTTAAATCCCCTACTCCATCTCCATTGGAATCCTTAAAAGATTTTGGGTAAATTTGATACACGACTTTCTCATGAAAGGTACTCATTTTATTCCTACTTTCTAAAAAATTATTTTCCTAATTCTGGTTCTGCAACAACGACTTGATCTGATTTATTTAAAATATTGTATTTACGGAAAACGACTGTTAAAACAAACGGCACTACTATTGCAATTACCATACAAATAGCGAAGATAAGCCAATATTGATTTTGAATTGATAAAATCCCTGGAAGTCCACCAACACCAATTGAATTGGCTGTTACATTAAAGATAGTTGCTACTAATCCGGCAATACCTGACCCGATCATAGCCGCCACAAATGGGTAAATGTATTTGATATTGATCCCAAACATAGCGGGTTCAGTTACGCCTAGGTAACAAGAAATCATTGCTGGAATAGACACTTGTTCTTCTTTTTCATTTCCACGGTGTAAGAAGATAATAGCCAATACTGCTGAACCTTGTGCAATGTTTGACAAAGCAATCATTGGCCATAAATTCGTTCCATCAAAGTCAGCAATCAATTGTAGATCAATTGCATTCGTCATATGGTGCAATCCGGTAATGACTAATGGTGCATACAAGAAGCCGAACAAGGCTCCAAATAACCAGTTAAATGAGCTTCCTAATCCTGCATAAACGATACTTGAGATCCAGTTCCCTATAACCCAACCAATTGGTCCTAAAACTGTATGAGCAAGTAAAACAGTTGGAACTAAAGCAAAGAATGGCACGAAAATCATTGAAATAGCTTGCGGGATAATTTTACGTAACCCTAATTCTAAATAGGCAAGTAAAAATCCAGCCAACATAGCAGGAATAACTTGTGCTTGGTACCCAATCATATCAATGGTGAAATAACCAAAGTCCCAAACTGGAATTTCTGCTGCTGCTGTTCCGGCAACTGCATATGCATTCAACAATTGAGGTGACACTAATGTAAGCCCTAGAACAATACCTAAAATTTGAGTTGTTCCCATTTTCTTAGCAACACTCCATGTGATCCCTACTGGTAAGAAGTGGAAAATGGCTTCACCAATCAGCCATAAGAACGAGTTAACTCCACTCCAAAACTGACTGACATTAACAATGGTATTGTATACAGGTTCTCCTGCATTATTGACTTGTGCTACGCCATCTACCATCAATTGACCAAGAGATTCCATGGGAATAGCTTCTAAAATATTACGGAACCCTAAAATAAGACCCCCAACTACGATTGCTGGAATAATGGGTGTGAAAATTTCTGCTAAAACAGACATCGCACGTTGTACAGGGTTTTGATTCTGTTTACTTGCTGCTTTCACTTCGTCTTTAGATACGCCTTCTTTTCCGGAAATTTTTGAAAATACATTATAAAATGTGGCAACATCATTGCCAATAATAACTTGATATTGACCGGCTTGAGTAAAGGTACCTTTGACTGCGGGGATATCTTCGATTTTTTTGCTGTCTGCTTTTGCTGGATCATTTAATACGAAACGCATGCGCGTGGCACAGTGACTGACTGCAGAAATATTATCGGGACCTCCGATGTCTTCTAAAAGCTGTTTTGCATCTTGCGTGTAATCTGCCATTTTTTTTCCTCCTAAGAAAAAGTTATAATTGCAACTTGTATATACAAGTACAATGTAACCTTTTTCTTTTGAAAATGCAAGCGTTTTATCTTCGTTTTTTAGTAAAATAAAAGAAGAGCGATTTAAGAACTAATCTTAAATCGCTCTTCTACTTTTTAGTCCGTTACTTAACGATACTATAATAGACTTTTGAAGTTACTTGATAAATAATGCCATAAATCACACTATAGCCAACAATTACACCTGCAAAACACCAAAAGACTAGTGTTGTATTTACTACATTAAAAAGGAGTAACAGTTTTTGGATAATTGGAAAGGCAAATGCGACATGAATCACAGCGACTACTAGAGGCAATAGGAACATCCAAATAATTTGTAAACGCGTTGTTTTACGGATCGTTTGTTTGTCTAATCCTACTTTTTGCATGATCTGGAATTTTTCTCGGTCATCATAACCTTCTGAAACTTGTTTAAAGTAGGTAATCAAAGCTGCTCCAAAAGTAAATAGTAGTCCAAGAAAAATACCTAAGAATAAAAATCCACCATTCACATCATACAATTCATCGCTTAAGAGTTCTTTTGACTCAAAGTATAAACCTTCTCTACTGTTTAATTTATCTGCCAATTTCTCAGAATAGCTTTTTTTCTGCTCTTGTGTCCCAGTCGTATTCCATGAAATCATTGCATCCATAGGAACATCATACTCAATTTCTGATGCCTTAATATTATAGTCCATAATAGACTGAAGAACTTCTTTTGATTCAACTACAAGGATCATATTCGGGCTTAACATTTCATCCATTTTAATAGGATTTTCTATCTTTGACTTGATCTGATAGGTTTCATCTCCTATAAGCAATGTAGAAAAGTCGTAGTTATCTTTTAAGTCATAAATCAATATTTCATCAGCATCTAGATCAATTGATTGATTTGTCATTTTTTCATAGTCTTCTTGTACGATTATTGTAGTATTAAAAATTTCGTTTACAGAATAATCAGTTTCGCCAAGAATCAGTTCATTATCTTCTACTATTGGAAAAACGTCATAATAGGTATAGATTTCTGTACCCGTTACTTCTAATCCTATTGCTCCTGTTTCTTTTTGGATCTCTTTAAATTCTTCTTCTAAATTAGCATCTGCATAATAAGTTATTTTATTTTCATAAGGAAACCGGATATCTAAAGTACCTTGTATCCCAATAAAAACTGCTATCGTAGTCGATACTGCCACGATGACCATCGTGGCTAGAATAGTAATATTAGCTAACCCTACCGCATTTTGTTTCATGCGATAAAGCATACCAGAGATTGAAATAAATGGACTTGGACGGTAATACAATTTCTTATTTTTCTTCAATGCTTTCAGAATAAATATTGATCCCGAAATGAATAAGAAATATGTACCTGCAATAACCAAAAGAACCGCAAGGAAAAAGTAAATCATTGCATCCATTGGATTATCGATCGTTACAGACAGATAATAACCTGATCCAATCAATAATATAGAAAGAATAAAAAGGAAAATAGAACTTTTTGGTTCACGTTCTCCTGTTTGCTTCCCTTTGATCAATTGAATTGGATTAGAAAATGTCACTTGAGTAATATTATAGATTAACGTCACCAAAAAGATGAGAACAAATATTCCAATCGTAATCATTACAGCATTCAATGTAAAAGGAAAAGACATTTTTACGCCAAATTTCAAAGCATAATTTAAAACAAGAAAAGCAAGTTCTCCCAGTAGATGCCCGAGAATCAAACCTACAATGATGCTAAATGAGCTGGTTACTACTGATTCAATCGTCAATATTCTAGAAACATGTTTCTTCTTCATACCTAGTATCGCATACAAGCCAATTTCTTTTTTCCGACGTTTGATCAGGAAACTGTTAGTATACAAAATAAATAGAAAGGAAAATACCCCAATGACTACGGCTCCAAAAGTAAACATCATAGGTAAAGACGCGTTTCTTGTCTGAACAAATTCATTTCCCTTTAAAGCAACCATCATATAAAACATCGCTACCGTAGCAATAGAAGCAAAAATATAAGGCAAATAAATTTGCTTATTGGATTTGAGGTTACGTAGAGCTAACTTTGAAAAAAATCCTCTATTCATGCTGCTCACCTCTATTAGCTAGTACGATCAACGCTTGAGAAATTTTGTCCATGAACTGATCTGGCGTTTGTTCACCACGGTAAATTTCGTGGTACACTTCACCATCTTGAATAAACAATACACGGTTCGAATAAGCAGCAGCTCTTGTACTATGAGTGACCATGATAATGGTTTGGCCAGCGTTGTTGATGGTTTCGAAAGTTTCTAATAGGCTTTGGCTGGATTTTGAATCTAATGCTCCAGTTGGTTCATCAGCAAGAAGTAACTTAGGATTAGTGATCAAAGCACGAGCTACAGCTGCACGTTGTTTTTGTCCTCCAGATACTTCGTAAGGATAATGATTGATCAACCCATCAATTTTCATCTTTTTAACAATTGGCATCAGACGATGTTCCATTTCAGTTATTGGCGTATTAGAAAGCACTAGCGGCAATAGAATATTGTCTTTAATCGAGAAGTTGTCTAGTAAGTTAAAGTCTTGAAACACGAACCCAAGATAATCTCTACGGAAATTAGAAATATCACTGTCTTTAATTTCTGTTAAATCATTCCCTTCTAGCAAGACCTCCCCACCTGTAGCTGTATCCAGTGTGGCTAAAATATTTAATAAACTTGTCTTACCAGAACCTGATTCTCCCATGATGGAGACGAACTCACCCTTTTCAACTGAAAAATTCACGTCTTTTAATGCTTGTACTTCTTGTGTTGAGAACCTTGCTGTATATGTCTTTTTTAAATGATTCACTTCTAATAATGTCATAATTACTTCCTCCTGTTCATTTCCTTATCTCTATTACTAGTTTAATAAAAATGAACAAAGTCTGCTTTTATCTTTTCTTACAGATGGGTAGGATAATCTTACACTTTTGTAAGGTTGTCTCTTAATACTCTCTTATTAAAGGTTCTCTTGTTAAATTGATCATTACTTTGGTTCCTTTTTCTAAAGTTGATTCTATTTTTAATGTATGTCCAAGGCGTTTTGTGATTTCCCGGCTAAGAAATAGCCCTAATCCAGTTGATTTTTCATGGATACGACCATTAAATCCTGAATAACCTTTCTCAAATATACGCGGTAAATCTTCAGAACGGATGCCCATGCCAGTGTCTTCAATTACCAGAACTTGTTCAGCTGCAGAGCTCATATAAATGCGGATTTTACCGCCTTCTGGAGTATATTTTAGACTATTAGAAAGAACTTGTTCCACTAATACCTTCAACCACTTCTCATCTGATAAAACAGTTTCGCTGGTTTCTTGATAATCTAATTGAATATGATTGTAGATAAAGAGAATTGAAAACTTTTTAACTGTTTCTTTGATCACTCGATCAAGCGAAACTTGCACAAAATCCAAATCAGAACCACTTTGCTCAATTTTCAAATAATTCAACGCCATATGTGTATAGTTTTCAATCTGTAATAACTCTTGTTCCATTTGATGGCTAAATTTCGATTTAGTGTCCCGTTGCATCAATAAGCTGATAGCTGAAATGGGTGTTTTAATCTGATGCAGCCACAAGGTAAAATAGTCCATCTGAGACGTATTGCGTTGCAGACTCTTCTTTTTTATTTGTTGTATTTCTTCTATCAAATTTTCAATCTTAAAATGAAAGAATTCTTCACTCGGATCTCGATTCGACGACAGTTGCTTCAATGTATCAATTGGATCATTATCTAATCGTTCCAACAATCGAAATCGTTTGTAATATCTTGAAAATTTAAACAAGAAGAAACACCCGCCTATAAATAGCGAAAGTTCGATACTAAATACTAAAAAGTACAATGGCAATTGTCCTAATACATAAATAAAACTAAATACGCCTAAGTTAAGTACATACGCTAAAAAGAACGAATAGTTAGCCTTTATAAACGCTTTTATAATATCTATCCCTTTATTAGTTGTTTTCAATAGTATCATCATCCTTTTGTAGTCCATATCCATAGCCCTTTTTAGTGACAATAAATGAGGTCAAGTCCAATTCTGCCATTTTTTTTCGTAGACGATTGATGTTGACTGCTAATGTGTTGTCATCAATAAATGACTCATTCTCCCATAGCTTCATCATGATTGCTTCTCGAGAAACAAAGGCCCCTTTTTGTAAAAATAAGACTTCTAAAATTTTCATTTCGTTTTTTGTCAGCTCAACTTCTTGATCTTGGTATTGAATCTTTAATTCACTCGTTTTTAGATAGACTTGCTGATAACTTAAATAAGCATCATTGCCAGTGAAATCATATGTTCTGCGCAATAGCGCTTGTATCTTCGCTAGGGCAACGGTTAAATCAAAAGGCTTACTAATAAAGTCATCTGCTCCCATTTGAATAGCCATCACAATATCCATTCGCTCACTTTGAGAAGAAATAAAAATAATCGGTACTTGTGAGATTTTTCGAATTTCTGTACACCAGTAATAGCCATTAAAATAAGGCAGCTTAATATCGATTAAAACTAGTTGAGGTGCTTCATGCGTGAAAGTATCCATAACCCCATTAAAGTCTGTTATATGGAACGCATCGTATTGCCATTTCGTTAACTCTTCTTGTAAACTTGAAGCAATTACCAAGTCATCTTCAATAATCATAATTTTAACCATTTTATGCACCTACTTATCTTTAATTATTTACTACATACTATACAGGATTTTTTTTAATCATCCTATGAGACTTTTGCCTTAGTCAGCAACTACACTACAAAAAAAAGAAAGAATTCGGCTGATCGTGCTAACCGAATTCTTTCTTTTACTATTTTTTCTATAGAAAAATTTATTTACTTTGATTCAACGACTAAATAACGGTGAGGTTCATTGCCTTCAGAATGAGTAATAACAGAATCATCTTTACTTAAATAAAAATGAATTTGTTTTCTTTCCGAAGCAGGCATAGGTTCTAAGAATACAGGTTGCTTTGTACGTCGAACTTTTAAGGCAGTCCGCTCAGCTAACTCTCTCAAAGCATTTTCACGGCGTTCACGGTAATCTCCAACATTCACAACAGCACTAAATTTTGTTTTAGCATGACGATGCAGCAAAACTTGAGCTAACGATTGTAAAGCATTTAGTACTTTACCATGTTTGCCAATAATCAAACCCGCTTTTTCTGTTTCAATATGAAAAACAACTTGATCTTTAGTTTCTTCTACCATTATGGTACTAGAAATACCCATTTTTTGCGTAATGTCTTGAAGGTAATCTGCCACCATTTTGATCGCTTGCTCATCATTTCGTTCCGTATTAATTGCGGTAGAAAGATGATCCGTTTCTAAATGATTCACTTCTGACAAGATAGGTGCTTCTTCTTGTCCAGTTTCAACTTGGATTGAATCAGATGATGGGCTAAAAGTTTCCTCTTTAATAGCTGTTTCTTGAAAGACTTCTTTAGTATTGCTACCTACTGCAATTTTAGTAATTGTTACAACTGCATCTTTCTTACCTATTTTAAAAATTCCTTTTCTGCCTGGATCTATTATTTCAATAGAAGCTTCTTTTTTAGTGATCCCTAGTTTCTTCAACGCTTTTTGAGTAGCTTCCTCTATTGTTTCAGCTTGAGCTGTGTACTTATCCATATGCCTGCCTCCATTCTCCCCATTTTTAACGCTTTATCTTTTTTTCTTTTTCTTCGGTTTCAATGCTTTTTCAAGAGCACGTTGACGATCTCGTTCAGTTTTTATTTTTTCATCACGTTCTTTTTTAATTTTAAAAGGATTATTTAATAATAATGTTTGTGCCACAGAGAACGCATTTCCAACTACCCAGTATAACGATAAGGCACTAGGTAATGTGATACCCATGAATAAGATCAAAGCGGGCATTACGTAAAGCATAGTGGTTGTTGTTGGATTAGCCTCTGCTTGACTCATAGTAGATAGCTTAGTCGTTGCAAATGTTAATATAGCAGCTAATATAGGCAAGATGAAGTATGGATCTGGTGCTCCTAGATTCATCCATAAAAAGTTTCCCGTTTTTAAAACTTCTGTACGGCTGATTGCTTGATACATGGCAATCAGTACTGGCATTTGAATAAGTAATGGCAAACAACCGGCTACAGGGTTGACGCCTGCTTCTGAATACAATTTAGAAGTTTCTTCTTTTAACTTACTTTGAGTATCTGTATCTTTAGAAGCATATTTTGTTTGCAATTCTTTTAATTGCGGTTGCAACTCTGACATTTTCCTAGTGCTTTTGGTTTGACCATGCATGACAGGTAACAGAATTAATCGAATAATCAATGTAAAGACAATTATCCCTACTCCATAACTTCCACCAAATAAATTAGATAACCAAATAATAACACGAGAGAAATTAAAAATAACATATTTATCCCAAATACCTGTGCTTTGTTCTGTAATAGGTGAAGTACCACAACCCACCAAAACAACTGCTAACAGTACTGTTCCTAACAAAAGAAGTAATCGCTTACGTTTATTCACGTCTTGTCCCCCACTCTAATAAATCAATCTATCTATCTATCTTAATAATTTAGCAAGCTTTAACACGTGCATCAAGCTTTTTTTTGTTTCTAGCACGGTCATCTCTGCTGCTGGTTTTCGAGCAATTACGATAAAATCTTTTTCAGCTTTTAATTGTGGCTTCAACTCTGTTAAACTTTGTCGAATGCTTCTTTTAACTTTGTTCCGCACAACAGCATTTCCAATTTTTTTACCAACGGATATTCCTACACGAAAATGTGGTTGGTCCTTCTTATCTAATACGTAAATGACAAATTGACGATTTGCTGTTGATTTGCCATGATGAAAAACTTTTTGAAATTCAGCTTCTTTTTTGACACGATAGGTTTTTCTCATTAAAATAACCTCTCATCTCTATAATAAATTGATATAAACCCGTTCCCATTTAATGGAATAAGTATTAAAAATACTCCGTAGTTGTTTACATTTAAACAACCACTGAGTACTTTTTTATTCAAATCCTAAAAAAAAAGACCACTGAAACGTTCAGTGATCTATGCAGACAATACTTTTCTACCTTTACGGCGTCTACTTTGTAATACATTACGTCCATTTTTAGTACTCATGCGTTTACGGAAACCATGTACTTTTTGACGTTTACGTTTTTTAGGTTGGTAAGTTCTTTTCATACGTGATACACCTCCTGTAAAAACTATCTCTCATTATTCTATTTAAATTATCCCAAGACAGTCTAGATTATTATAACGAAGAAAAAATAGTCTTGTCAAGCACAATTCCCCTATTTTTATTCATTCACTCAAGTATGATAGCATATTTTTACTTAATAGGAAACTATCTTTTGCAAATTCTTTTTCTAAACCCCTAATTTCTTCTCCTTTATTAAGACTTAATAAGAGTTTATTTATTTTTTTATCCAAAATAAAGATATCCACAAGTGCATAAAGATATCCACAAGGCCATGTATGACTTTTTTTTAATTTTTGTTATCCCTTAGTTATCACCTGGTTATCCACATACAAACACGCTGTGTAAAAATATTATCCACACCCCTTTTACTTTTGTGCATAACCTTCACAAGTATTATCAGGGCCATCTTTGTATCGAAATAGTTATCCACAAAATCAAACGTTTTCTTGTTGCTGAAAAAAGTTATACACTGTAATTTATCGCTTGTGGATAACTTTATTT